>NZ_JBIVYJ010000002.1:0-805367 GCF_044772185.1 Pandoraea sp. NPDC090278
TATCGGTTGTTTAATTTTTAAAGATCAATCGCATCTGACTTCACTTCGTCGCTTAATTACCGCGCCGTCGCTTCGTTTTCTGCGTCGCTGCATCAGCAGCAGAGAAGTGAGATTATGTCGCAGCTTCTCGTCGTCGTCAACAGTTTTTTTCGCTTTCTTCGTTCGTCGCCGTAGCGACTCACAAGCTCCAAAACCACTAACCACCGGGCTTTCCAGCCCGTCGCTTCAACCGCTTCGCTGCTTTCGCTGCGTCGCTGTCGTTGCGAGAGACGGAATATTAGTGAAAACCCGGAACCCTGGCAAGCACTTTGTGAAAATAATTTGAAAAGGGCAAAAAAAGGCCCGCGTCGTGAGCGGGCCAAGATCCATGGGACAGGACACATGGAGGAGACGGATTCACTGTATCCGGCCCGGCCCCGGCGACGCAACGAATGAAATCGCATATGCTTCCTGGAAGCTTCCCTATATGGAAAGGCGAGGCCTGCGTCGAAGTCTGCCCCCTACCTCTATATAAGAGCGTTTGAGATGTTCCTAACGCACGCCCTTCTGTCTTGCGTCGTCCAGCCGGTTCGCCGTTGGCGCATCGGGATGCTCATTCCGCTCGCCATCCTGGCCGGGGCATGCACGTCGGTACGTCCGCCGCCGGAACCGTCGCAGTGGACGTCCCACACGCCAGCCGGTACGCCGGGTGAACTGGCCACCGCCCTAGCCCCCGCCATTCGCACGCATTCGGGCCAATCCGGCTTCCAGTTACTCGCGACGGGGTCCGCCGCCTTCACCACGCGTCTCGCGCTCGTTCAATCTGCCCAGCACAGTCTCGACGTGCAGTACTACAGCGCGGGCGAGGACGTCACCGGCCGTCTGCTGCTCCAGTCGCTGATCTACGCCGCCGACCGCGGCGTGCGCGTGCGCATGCTGGTCGACGACATCAACCGTCGCCACACCGACCCGGCCTTCGCCGCGCTGGACCAGCATCGCAACATCGAGATCCGGGTCTTCAATCCATTCGGCACCCGTGACACCACGCTACTCGAACGGGCGGGCAACCTCCTCACTCAGTTCGACCAGCTCAACCGCCGCATGCATAACAAGGCGCTGATCGCGGACAACCAACTAGCGATCGTCGGCGGCCGCAATCTGGGAGACGAATACTTCGACGCCAATCCCGACCTCTCCTTCCGTGACTTCGACCTGTTGTGCGCCGGACCCGTGGTCGACGCCATCTCCCGTAGCTTCGACCACTTCTGGACGAGCCCGCAGTCCTACCCCCTCAAGCAAGTCCAGTCGAAGATCGACAAGGAGACGCTGGACGCTACGCGCGACGCCCTCGCCCAACACTGGCACGACGCCGACAACGTCCCCGCCGGGCACGAAGCCCTGAACCAGCCGCCCCTCGCCGCCGGATTGCGCGACGGCTCCGTTCCGCTCTTCTGGGCACCCGCCGAACTCGCCGCCGACACCCCGGACAAACTCGACGCCCCCGCCACCGAAACCCAGAGCGCCCCAGCCGACAAACTCCGCCAGCTCGCCGCGAAGGCGCAAAGCGAGGTGCTGATCATCTCGCCCTACTTCGTGCCGCTGGACGGCGGCGTCCGGTTCCTGTCGACGCTGGCGCAACGCGGCGTCAAAGTCCGCGTGCTGACGAACTCGCTGGCGGCGACCGACGTCGTCCCCGTCCACGCGGGATACGCGCGCTATCGTCCGGCCCTGCTGCAAGCGGGTATCGAACTGTACGAGTTCAAGCCGATCCGTTCCGACGACGGCGAGCGCCCCACGCGCCGCGTCACGTTTGGCGGGTCTTCGAAGGCTAGCCTGCATGGCAAGGCATACGTCATCGACCGGCGCGACGTCGTCCTCGGCTCGTTCAACCTCGACCCTCGCTCGGTACGGCTGAACACCGAACTGGCGATCGTCATCCATAGCGCCGAATTCGCCGAGCGCATGGCGCGGATCTTCGACCGGGCGACGTCACCACGCAGCAGCTTCCGTGTCGAACTGGCACCGCCGGGCACAGCGCCGCCCACGCCGACGCCACCAACAATGCCCGCACTTCGCTGGGTCGGCGAGGAGAACGGCAAGCCGCGCATCTTCGACGTAGAACCCTATGCGACCTTCGGACGAAACGCTGTCGCTGGCGCGTTCACGCTGCTCCCGAGCGACGACTTGCTCTGATCCGCAACACTCATCCACCCGTTGCGCCTCGCCGATGTTCTGGGCATGAGCAACGTGACACCTGCGTCGCGCCATTCGCACGGCCATCACCCTCGCGCGGCATCCCTGCATCGACGCCGCGCCGATACGAACGCCTCGCCGGTCGACGGCACTACCAACGCCACAACATCAGGCGGTACAACAAGCCGCCTGAATGGACCGCCCCCACCCACCTGACCCTCCCCAAAAGCAAAACCGCCGCCCCGGTCTCCCGGGTGCGGCGGTTTCTCTATATAGAGACGACGAAGAGCGAGCCTGCGCCGTCGATCAGAACTCGAACGTCGCCGACAACGTCGCGGAGCGTGCGTCGCCGATGGCCACGACCGTCTGGCTGACGCTCGAAGGGTAGTACGTCTTGTTGAACACGTTCTTCACGTTGAGCTGATAGTGGACGGGATGTCGTCCGATCTTCGTGTCGTACGTCGCGAACACATCGGCGACGAAGTACGCAGGCAGCGTAAAGCTGTTCGCCGAATCGCCCGGACGCGACCCAATGTACCGACCCACGGCCCCAAGCCGAAGATTGCCGCTCCCATCGCCCAACACGGGGCCCCAGTCATACACCCCGGCCAGCGACGCCGTATGTCGGGCCGCATTGACCAGCGTGTTGCCGGTGTACACCGGATCGTCGGTGATCTTCGCGTCAATGAACGCGTAGCTCGCGATCACGTTCCAGCGCTGCCCGATGCGTCCCGACACATCCAGCTCGACGCCCCGCGAGCGCGCCGCCCCGGACGTGCGCCAGTCCAGCGTGCTGCTCCCGGGCACCGCCTGCGACACCAGCACGTTGCGCTTGTCGATATTGAACACCGCGAGGTTGCCGCTCAGCCCGTTCGGCATGTCGAGTTTCGCCCCGACCTCATACGACTTCGCGTGCTCAGGCGCAACGTTCGAGTCGATGACCACGCCGGTCGACAACGGCGCGATGGTGGACGTCGGCTTGAGCGACTCGGAATAGCTGCCGTAGAACGACAGATACTCCCGTGCCTTGTAGACGACACCCGCACGCGGCAGCCACTTCGAGTCGCTGATGTTCGTATTTTCCTTGAACGGTCGTCCCTTGCCTGCGATCTGGCTATACGTCAGCAACCGCACACCGCCGACGACAATCCAGCGATCGGTCAGATGGATGGCGTCCTGGAAGAACAGTGACGCGTCATGCAGCGTATCGGTCTGATCGCTATCGGCGGCGGACACCGTAGTCGGGATCACCTCGCAGCCGTACACCGGATTCAGATAAGAGAACGTGCACTTCGCGGCCTGACGCAGCAGATCGCGCCGATAGATGCGTCGATACTCCCAATCGCCGCCGAATTGCAGGTCGTGACGCATCCCGGCGAGCATCACCTTGCCGTCGAGATACGCGGTACCGAAGCTATCGGTGCTGTCCGAGCCGAGCGTACCGTCGTTACTGCGCGAGACGATCCCGGTCGTGGAATTCACGCCGGTAATGCGCAACTGCCCCGCGTCGTACGTCTCGGTGTTGTAGCTGTAGCCGAAGTGCGCCTTCCAGTCCGGATTGAACTGATGGTCGACGGTGATCTGCGCCAGATGCGACTGCCCGGCCATTTCGTTGTGGACGTCATCCAGACGCTCCCGCGTGGAAATCGCCAGCGGCCGGTTAGTCTTCGGGTCCAGCGCGGTGCCACGGTCGAACGGCGTCAGAAAATTACGGTACTCGTAGGAGGCGACGACCTGCGTATCGCGTCCGTAATAGGCGAGCGTCGGGGCGACGAGCGTCTCGCGCTGCGAACCGAAGACGCGCCAGTACTGCTGATTGTTCTGATCGACAACCAGCCGGTAAGCCAGCCCTGAATCACCGATCGGACCGGTCGTATCGAGCGTCTCCTCGACGCCGTTCTTACCGTGCCCATACGTCGTGCCCGCCACGCTCACTGCGGTGTACGGCTTGAGCAGGGGACGCTTGCTCACCACGTTGATCACACCACCGGGGTCCATGATCCCGTAGAGCAGCGACGTCGGCCCCTTGAGCACTTCGACCGAATCCGCGTTCGCATTCAGCCCGCGACCCTGCACGAGCGGCATACCATTGTGCATGATCGAGCCGTCTCGGTTGCCGCCGAAGCCGCGCTTGAGCAGCGTGTCCTGCGTACTCGCCAGCGTATTGCCCTGCACGATGCCGCTGACATTGATCAGCGCGTCGTCCAGCGTGCGGGCGCGCTGGTCAGCCAGCACCTGACGCGGCACCACGTTAATGGCCTGGGGGATGTCGAGGATCGGGGTGTCCGAGCGTGTGACGTTCGCGTCCACCGGCAGACGGTAGGCATCGGACCACGCCTGACCCTGCACGTGCGTCGTCGGCAGTGCCACATCACCCGAGCCGCCACCGGCAGCCAGCGTCGCGGCCGCCGGGGCTGCCTGCGGCACGAGCGTGTAACCGGCCCCCTGTGGCGACGCCGTCAGTCCGGTGCCCGCCAGCATCTGACCGAACGCCCCCGGCACATCGAAGCGGCCTTGCACGCCGGGGCTCTGACGCCCTGCCGTCAGGGCAGGCGTGTACGTCAGCAAGATGCCCGCTTCGCGTCCGAAGCGTGTGAGCACGGCATCGAGCGACCCCGCCGGGATGTCATAAGCCCGTGCAGCGGCAGCGACTTTGGCCGTCGCGGGCGCCTGATCGGGCGTCTGCGCATGGGCGACGCCCGCGCCAAACGTCGAAGCGAACGACGCAAACGTCAGCGCGACACCAGCGCAGACGCGGCGTCGACGCAATCCGGCAGAAGAGCGCGGCAGTTCAGGGAAAGCAGGTGAAGCAACGGCCATGATGTGAGATCTCGTTCAGGCAATGGAAAGAAGGTTTCACTTCCCTTGTCACGCGAGACCGGCAAATCAGCTCACTGACCGTAAAGAAATTTGAAAAAAATGGCGGGACGTCCGCCGACGGGTGCTCAGGCGTAGTGCATCCGACCGCTCATCCGCGAGGTCCGACCGTCACCCAGTACCGCGTGACGGACGACACCGATACCGGCAATGCGTGCGGCAGCACGCCGAGAATGGCGTCGATATCGGCCAGCGGATACGTACCGGAGACGCGCAGCGACGCCACCGTCGGATCGCACCGCAGATAGCCGCGTCGATAGCGGGACAGTTCGGCGAGGAACGTGTCGAGCCGCATGTCGACGGCGACGAGCATGCCGTCGGCCCATGCGCCGTCGCCATCCGCAAGTGGCAAGGTCGCCTCGACGCCCCGTGCGCTGAACGTCGCCTGTTCGCCCGCGTGGACGATTCGCACGCTCGCTTTGTCATCTGAGGGTGCGCCTTGCGGTGTCACGCGCACGGCGCCTTCGAAAACTTGGACGGAAGCGTCACTACCACCATCGATCTGACGCGCGACGAAACGCGTTCCCAGCGGTTGGAGCGTGCCGTGTGCCGTGGCGACGATCAACGGCCGGGGAGGCACATGCGCCACGTCCTTGCCGGTCGTCACCATGATTTCGCCTTCGACGAGGCCGATGCGTCGCACGTCGCCGTCCATCGACAAACGCACGGCGCTGCGGGTATTGAGGACGAGCGTCGTGCCGTCGGCCAGACGCAGTGTGCGTCGCTCGCCCGCCCCGGTGCGCGCATCGGCGCGCAGCCATTGCACCGCCATCGGATCACTGGCGACCCACGCGCCGGTGCCGACGAACAGCGCACCGACGACGGCCTTCACCGCCATACGGCGTCCGCGCGAGCGAGGTGCGCGCAGCGCCGCCTGCGCAACGGCCGCCCCCAACGTGCCCGACACATGACGCATGCGCCGGTCGGCGTTCTCGATGTGAAGCCACGCGCGGTCATGCTCCGGATTGGCGGCCCGCCAGCGCGCGCACGCGGCGCGCAGCGTCTCGGTAGCGTCGGTGTTTTGCAGCGTCACCCACCATTCGACGGCTTGCTGGGCAATCGTCGTGTCGAACGTCGCGGATCGCGTCATACCGTCCCCATCGCGAAGAAACACTGCGTGCCCGCGCGAACGAGGTGACGTTTCACCGTCGCCAGTGAAATGCCGAGTTCGGCGGCGATTTCGGGATGCGTGAGGCCGTCCAGTTGCGCCAGCAGGAAGGCGCGCTTGACGAGAGGCGGCAGACCGTCGAGACAGCGGTCGATTTCGAGCAGCGTCTCCAGCACGATAGCCCGCTCTTCGGGAGACGGGGCAAGGGCTTCGGGTTGTTGCGCCAGGGCGTCGAGATAGGCGCGTTCGATCTGCTCGCGTCGCCAGTAGTTATAGAGGACGCGCTGCGCGACGGTCGTCAGGAACGCGCGCGGCGACGCCAGCAGGCGTGGCGGATCGCGCTCCAGCAGACGAACGAAAGTGTCATGCGCGAGATCGGCCGCGCGATGCGAGCAGCCGGTCTTGCGATGCAGCCAGCCATGAAGCCAGCCGTGATGATCGTTGTAGAGTCCCTGCAGCGTGTTCAGCGAAGTGTCGCGCTGCAGCGTGTCGTCGGCGGGCATACGCCCCTCCTGTCCCCGGGCCAGGTGTGGCCGTAAGGCTCAGGCACCGTTTTGCAAATGAGAATCGTTCGCAGTATAGCAAACAAGTTTCACTCGCATAGGACGGACCATGCACCGCCGTCGCTACGCGTGGCGCGTACGCGACAGCGGCATCCGCCGACGCGCTTAGTAATAGGCGTCCTCAAGCAGCATGTCTTCGAAGAACGCACCGAAACGCTGCTGCGGATCACGCAGGTGGATTTCCAGAATCCATCGCATGGCCGACGGCGTCGTCTCGAAGTCCGCCAGCGAGCCGGTGTGAATCGCGGCGTGAGGGAAGTCCGAGACGCGGTGCCCGGGCAGGTCGAAGTTCAGCGTCCAGCCCATACGGCGCGCGACGTCGTCGGCGTAGGCATAGAGCGCCTGTCCGGTCGACCCTTCGCGCTGCCACTTCTGACGGACGTCGTGAAACAGCGCCTCTGCGTCGCGGGCGCAGCGCTCGAATTCGTCATGTTGACCGACGACGAAGCTCGCACCGCCGTCGCCTTCCCACGCTTCGAAGCGCGGTGCGATGTCGATGAAGAAGAGATCGTTCTCGCCGAGCACGACACCCGGCTCGGACGGCTGGCGCATCGGCTTCAGCGTGTTTTTGCCGAAGCGAACGCGCGTCGGGTGCCAGCTCAGTTCGAGTCCGGCAGAAGTCAGCACGCCCTTGGCCATGACGACGGCGTCTTCCTCGACCATGCCGGGACGCACGTTCGCTGCGATATCGCGAATCGCGGCGCGGGTCTTGTTGCGGGCGGCGAGCATTCCGGCGACGGAGAACGCGGGGCCGACGCGCTCGGCCAGTGAGGCTTCGTCCGGGTAACGGACGGCGGCGGAAGTCACTTGATTCGACATCGAATACCTCTCGGTGGATGTGGTTGTTCTGGGGGCATGCGACGGGGTTGCCGTCGCTGAGAGCATTCTCGAATCGCTGCTACGCCGCGCCGGGCAACGCGAGCGGGACGATCAGGCCAACCAGCGGCATCTTCGTGCCAGCGTCCGGCCGACATCTTCCCTATGGGCCGCTTTCTGCCAAAATGGGTCGCATCAACGCCAGTGTTTCTCCGTCGCGTAGCCGCCGCTTAGCCATCGCTAATCCGCCAACCTGAACCGTCTTCCACCGAATCGCCATGATCCGTAACGTCACCCTGCTGGTGTTTCCCGGCGTGCAATCGCTCGATGTAAGCGGCCCGCTGGACGTCTTCGCCGAAGCCAATCGCTTCCTGCTGCCCGGCGATCAGTATCAGACGGAGGTCATCGGCACGCAGCATGGGGCCATTGCCTGCTCGAACGGCATGGCGTTGCTGCCGCGACGTCACTATCAGGACGTCGGCGGACACGTCGATCTGCTGCTTGTGGCGGGCGGTCCGTCGCTGCTGACGGACGATCTCGGGCCGAATGTCTATCGCTGGCTGAACGACATGGTCCCGCGCGCACGACGCTACGGCTCGATCTGCAACGGCGCGCTGATCCTGGCGGCGGCGGGCCTGCTCGACGGCAAGCGCGTGACCACGCACTGGAACGACGTCGACGTGCTGGCCGAGCGTGCCCCCGGCGCGAACATCGAAGTCGACCGGCTGTTCATTCAGGACGGGAGCTTGTACACCTCGGCGGGTGTGACGGCCGGGATCGATCTGTCGTTGCATCTGCTGGCGCAGGATCACGGGCAGGAGGTGGCGCTGAACGTGGCGAAGCGGCTGGTCGTCTTCACCCAGCGCGCGGGTGGTCAGTCGCAGTTCAGCCCGTACCTGACGCCCTACGCCGAGCCGAACTCTCCCGTCGCGCAGGTTCAGCATTACGTGCTGGAGCATCTGGCCGAGCCGTTGTCGGTCGGCGATCTGGCGGCAGTGGCGAAGATGAGCGTGCGCAACTTCTCCCGGGTATTCGCACGCGACGCGGGTGTGACGCCCGCCGACTTCGTGAGCGCCGCCCGTGTCGACGCCGCACGCGTGATGCTCGAGAACGGCAACGCGCCGCTCAAGACGGTTGCCTGGGAATGCGGCTTCGGCGACCCGCACAACATGCGCAAGGTCTTCCAGCGCCGCTTCGGCGTGTCGCCGCAGCAATACCGCGAGAATTTCGGGCAGCCGCAGGGGTGAGCAATGATGACGAAGTCGAGTCTTCCAGCTACAAACTCGGGAAAACTCGACTGACGTTCGGCTGGCTGGCGCCAACTCGTCATTTCTCTGCGAGCAGGAAGAGCAGCGGCGTGGCAATGAAGAGCAGGGACAAAATCAGTCTGGAAAGCCAGTGCATTCGCTTCACTCGACGCAGAAATGCACCATCGCCGTCGTTCGGTGCCATCATGGCCCCCAAGCACCAAACCGCGAAATTCAACGCCAACGCCAGTGAAAGCAAGAGAATTCCGCCAACGGCCATCGCCAACGCTCGCCAAAATTCGACCTTGGCGGCAGCCTCAGGGAAGCTTGTGACAAGCAGGCCCGCCAAGAGGCCAAACATCAGATTGCCAATGCCGTAGGTGCCATTAAGCGCCCCACGCGCAGCACTTGTCATGCACCGGACGCCTGGAAACATCAAACCGAACCCGAAGAGCACCGTGCCGAAGGTACCAACAACGTTCCACAGCGCCGGGCCAATGCCCTCGGAGACGGCGCCATTCAGATAATGCGATGGCAAGTGCTCACCAAAGCAAGCAATGCCGATGACCGCAAAAAACGACGGAACGGCCCACTCGAGGCCTGCCCGCACCCCCTGCATCAAAACCTCTCGTGGCACTGAAGCACCTCCGGCCAGAACCGAGACTTGAGAGCGCATGTAGTTGCTGAATTGATTCGACATGGAGCGTGTTCTTCAAAAGTAAGTGGAGTTCAGTATAGGCAGCGCTTCTTCGCATGAATGGCTACAGTGAATCGTCGCCCCCAATCACCTCCCCGGCCTAATGGAAAACATTTATTGACCGACCGGCCGGTCGGTTTATAATGCGTTCCATATCCCCACATGCCGCGGAGGCCTTCCTCTATGTATACGCAAGCCATCGATCTGGCCGGCAACAGCCCCAAGGGCGTGCAAGCCCTGAGCGAGGCCGAGCAGACGCAGCAAGCTCGCTTCGACGCACGCGTCGCCGCCGACCAGAAGATCGAGCCGCAGGACTACATGCCTGCCGAGTATCGCAAGACGCTCGTTCGCCAGATCTCGCAGCACGCGCACTCGGAAGTCGTCGGCATGCTGCCGGAAGGCAACTGGATCTCGCGCGCGCCCAGCCTCAAGCGCAAAGCCATCCTGCTCGCCAAAGTTCAGGACGAAGCCGGTCACGGTCTCTATCTCTATTCCGCCGCCGAAACGCTCGGCACGTCGCGCGACCAGATGATCGACGCCCTGCACTCGGGCAAGGCCAAGTACTCCAGCATCTTCAATTACCCGACCCTCACGTGGGCCGACGTCGGTGTGATCGGCTGGCTCGTCGATGGCGCCGCCATCATGAACCAGGTGCCCCTGTGCCGCTGCTCGTACGGTCCGTACGCGCGCGCCATGATCCGCGTCTGTAAGGAAGAGTCGTTCCACCAGCGTCAGGGCTTCGACGCCCTGCTCGCCATGATGAGCGGCACGCAATCCCAGCGCGACATGGTGCAAGAAGCCGTGAACCGCTGGTGGTGGCCGGTGCTGATGATGTTCGGCCCGAGCGACAAGGAATCCATCCACAGCACCCAAACCATGAAGTGGGGCATCAAGCGCATCTCGAACGACGACCTGCGTCAGAAGTTCGTCGATGCCGCCATCGAACAGGCCAAGGTGCTCGGCGTGAGCTTCCCCGACCCGGATCTGAAGTGGAACGAAGACCGCAAGGCGCACGACTACGGCGAGATCGACTGGAGCGAATTCTGGCGCGTGGTCGGCGGTGACGGCCCGTGCAACAAGGAACGTGTCGGCACCCGCGTGGCCGCCCACGAGAAAGGCGCCTGGGTGCGCGATGCCGCCCTCGCCCACGCCGCGAAACAGCGCCAGCGCGCCGAGAAGCAAGCGGCATAAGCAAGCTGCATAAGCGGTTGCAAGAGCGCGCCGCCCTCACAAGACATCAGGAACGATCATGACGCAAGCAAGCAACAAGGAATGGCCCCTCTGGGAAGTGTTCGTGCGCAGCAAGATGGGCCTCGAACACAAGCACAGCGGCAGCCTGCACGCCGCCGACGCCGAGATGGCGCTGCGCATGGCGCGCGACGTCTACACGCGCCGTCAGGAAGGCGTGAGCATCTGGGTCGTGCCGTCGGTCGCCATCACGGCCTCGGCACCGGAAGACAAGGCCGAGCTGTTCGATCCGGCCGCCGACAAGATCTACCGTCACCCGACCTTCTACCAGCTGCCGGAAGAAGTGAACCACATGTAAGCGGCTGCGCGCCGACGTGACGAAACGCACGTCAATGGCGCGCCCCAAGCGAGACCCCAGAACATGAAACCGACGCAGGAACACCTGTCCTATCTGCTGCGCCTCGCCGACAACGCGCTGATCCTCGGTCAGCGCAACGCGGAATGGTGTGGTCACGGCCCCGTGCTGGAAGAAGACATCGCGCTCACCAACCTGAGCCTCGATCTCATCGGCCAAGCACGCATGCTGTATCAGCACGCCGCCCAGCTCGAAACCGAACTCACCGGCTTTGCGAAGCAGGAAGACGACTACGCCTTCTGGCGCGACGAATTCGCCTTCCGTAACTGGACGCTCGTCGAGCTGCCCCACTACGGCCCGACCGCCGGTACCACGGCCGCCGAGCGCGATTACGCCGTCACCATCGTGCGCAACTTCCTCTACTCGGCCCTGATGGTCGAAGTGTGGCAAGCACTCGCGCAATCGGCAGACGAAACGCTCGCCGCCATCGCCGCCAAGTCGGTCAAGGAGGCGCACTACCACCTGCACCACGCACGCGACTGGCTCGTGCGCTTCGGCGACGGCACGGAAGAATCGCATCGTCGCGCACAGGCCGCGCTCGACTATCTCGTGCCGTACATGAACGAGATCTTCAAGCGCGACGCGCTCGAAGACACGGTCGCCGCTACCGGTACCGGCGTGACGATGGCCGATCTGAAGGACGCATGGCAAGCCGTCGTGGGCGACGCCCTCGCGGAAGCGACGCTTACCGCCCCGGTCGGCGGTGCGTTCGAGAGCACGGGCAAGTTCGGCCATCACTCCGAGCACATGAGCTATCTGCTCGGCGAGATGCAGGGTCTGGCCCGGCAGCATCCCGGCGCCACCTGGTAAGCCACGCGCGCACATCATGCCTACGACGAACCTGTTTGCCGACGCGATGACGAATCTGCCGCTCACCCCTCCCGTTGCGCCTGACGTGCTCACGCCGGCCTCGGAGGCGTCGCTGCCGCTCGCCTGGCAAACGCTCGAAGCCGTGCCCGATCCGGAGATTCCGGTCGTGTCGATTCGGGAGCTCGGCATTCTGCGCGATGTGCGCGTCGTGACGAACGACGAAGGCCGCGCGGCGTTCGAGATCGTGATTACACCCACGTACTCGGGTTGCCCGGCGATGCAGCAGATCGCCGAGGACATCGCTGCGGCCATGACGCGCGCAGGCCTCGGCCCGTGGCACGTCAAGACCGTGCTCGCCCCCGCGTGGACGACGGACTGGATCAGCCCGGAAGCCCGTGAAAAGCTACGCGGCTACGGCATTGCGCCGCCCACAGGGGCGCAAGCCGTGTCGGCCGACGCGCCGCGCAAGATCACGTTCTACGGCCGTCCGAAAGACGGCGTGCCGTGCCCGCACTGCGGCTCGACGCATACCGAAGTCGTCTCCGCCTTCGGATCGACCGCCTGCAAGGCGCATTACGTTTGCCGCACGTGCCAAGAGCCGTTCGACTACTTCAAGCCATATTGATTGGCCAGATTGACCTCGCGTTGACCCCGCGTTTGACCCAATTGGGAAGCTGACAATGACGACCCCGCAATTCCATTCGCTGACGATTCGCGAAATCCGGCCCGAAACCGCCGACGCCATCTCCATCGCCTTCACGGTGCCGGACACGCTGCGCGACGCCTATCGCTTCACGCAAGGCCAGTTCCTCACGCTCAAGACCGAGATCGACGGTGAAGAAGCCCGTCGCTCCTACTCGATCTGCGTAGGCGTTCCCGAATACGAAGCCACGGGCGAACTGCGCGTGGGCATTAAGCGCGTGCCCGGCGGCAAGTTCTCGAACTTCGCGAACGATCAGCTCAAGCCGGGACAGCAACTCGACGTGATGACGCCGGACGGCCGTTTCTTCACGCGTCTGTCGGCCACCAACGCCAAGCATTACGTCGGCTTCGCCGGTGGCTCGGGCATCACGCCGATGCTGGCGCTCATCAAGACCACGCTCGCCACGGAGCCGGACAGCCAGTTCACGCTCGTCTACGGCAACCGCTCGGTGCCCGCGATCATGTTCGCCGAGT
The DNA here is from genome assembly GCF_044772185.1 of Pandoraea sp. NPDC090278. Lineage (NCBI taxonomy): Bacteria > Pseudomonadati > Pseudomonadota > Betaproteobacteria > Burkholderiales > Burkholderiaceae > Pandoraea > Pandoraea sp. NPDC090278. The sequence goes on from NZ_JBIVYJ010000002.1 coordinate 13,070, forward strand.
CGCTCGAAGACCTGAAGAACACTTATCTGGGCCGTCTGCGTCTGTATCACGTGCTGTCGGACGAAGCACAGGAAGTCGAACTGTTCAACGGTCTGCTCAATCAGGACAAGTGCAGCGCGTTCCTGGAGACGCTCATTCCGGCCGCGAGCATCGACGAAGCCTTCATCTGCGGCCCCGGCCCGATGATGGACGCCGCCGAAGCCGCCCTCGCCGCCGCCGGTGTCGCCAAGGAAAAGATCCACGTCGAGCGTTTCGGTGTGCCCTCGCCGCAAGCGGGCGTCAAGCCGGTCGTCATCACCGACGACACGCCGATGGCCGAGCTGGTCGTCGTGATGGACGGCAAGGAACGTCGCCTGCGTCAGCCGTATGAAGGTCAGAGCATTCTGGATACGGGTCTCGCCGCCGGTCTGTCGCTGCCGTACGCCTGCAAGGGCGGCGTGTGCTGCACCTGCCGCGCCAAGGTGCTCGAAGGCGAAGTCGCCATGGAAAAGAACTACACGCTCGAAGACTACGAAGTCGAACAGGGCTTTGTGCTGACGTGTCAGGCGCGTCCGCTCACGGAGCGCGTCGTGGTCAGCTACGACGAGCGTTAATCGAACGCCTGTTTGCCGTCGCGTGCGAACGCGACGGCAACGCGAGCGAAACTTGCGTGAAATCCCGCCAATGCGTCGATTATTCCTGGCATTACGGGAGCGTCAACCCGAGGTAGCGGGAATACCGTAAACTACCGGGCATGAATACCATCCATGTCGTCTGTGGCGATATCGCCGCGCAGCAATTGCGTGCGGCGATGGCGCAAGCGCAACGCGCCGACCCTGTCCTGGTTCTGCGCGACGATCTGGCCATCGGCCCGTTGCGTGAGATCGACGAGAACGAACGCCAGCGTGCCGCTTTCTGGCAACGCGTCATCCCGTCGGCCGGTCGCGACTACGCCGGAGAGCTGCGTGAGGAACTGGCGTCGCTGCAACGCCTCGTCGAAGGCGACAACGCGGTGGTGTGCTGGCACGGCGACAGCGCGTCCGATCAGTTGACGCTGCGTCGCGTGGCCTTCATGCTGCGCGGCACGCCCGCCCGCCTGAACGAGATCGTGCTGCGTGGCAGCGACCTGACAGGTGCGGTAAGCGGGAGCGACGCCAACCGCCGCACCAGCGTCGGCATGTATGCCCCGGAGGTGCTAGCCGAGCGCTTCGTTCGCATTGCCCCGATTTCGCTGCTGCGCATTGGCCGTCTGTCGCTGGAATGGCGGGCGCTCAAGCAAGTGAATACGCAGGTCCGTCGCTGGGTGCACAACACGTTCGAAGGCGCGACGTTCGCCGAGATCGACGATCAGATTCTGAACCGCGCCCCGGTGACCTGGACACCGATGGCGGCATTTCTCGGTGAAATGATGCCGCGCGTCGAAGGTTTTTTCGCCACCGACAGTTTTCTTTTGTGGCGCTGCCGCGAACTCGGTGCGGCAGGCCGACTCGCGTTACGCGGTGACACCACGGCCGCCGCCGCGTGCGATTTACGACTGGAGTAACCCCCGTTTATGGCACGTACCAAAGCGCCCGATCACGAATCGCAGCGCGAACAGATTCTCGACGTCGCCGCCGACGCCTTTGCCCGCGCGAGCTATCCGAGCACGTCGATGTCCGAACTGGCCGCCGCCTGCGGCACGTCCAAGGCCCGGCTGTATCACTACTATGCCAGCAAGGACGCCATCCTCTTCGATCTGCTTGAGCGCTACACCAAGCGCCTGATGCTGATCGTCACCGAGGTCGAGGCGCTCGGCCAGCGTCGCGGTCTGTCGGAGCGTGACACCTTCCACGAACTGATCCGTGCGTTCCTCGACGAGTACGAGACGTCGCAGACGCGTCACATCGCCCTGCTCAACGACGTCAAGTTCCTGAACGACGAGCAACGCGAGATCGTGCTCAACCGTCAACGCGACGTGGTCGCCGCGTTTGCGCGCCAACTCACGCGCGCGTTCCCCGACCGAGTCGCCAAGCACAATCAGACCGCGCTGACGATGATGCTGTTCGGCATGATCAACTGGACCTTCACGTGGCTCAAGCCGGGCGGCCGCATGCGTTATCGCGACTTCGCCAACGAAGTCATTGCGGTGCTCGAACATGGCCTCGCGGCCCCGTTGCCCGACGGCATCGAAGCCGCCATTCCGGCCCCGGCGATGCCCGCGAAGTCATAATCAGAGTTAGTGATCACTTACGCAAAAAGGGCGAATTTTCGCCCTTTTTTGTTGCCGCGCAGCAACTCTTATAGAGGAGTCACCCGGTGTGAAATCCAGAAAAGACGCCATTCTTCAGAGACTTAGACACTTCCCTCCACGGTCTGGACTTAATTTCCTAGGGTTTTTACCTAGCCCTTCGGGTATAATTCTTTTGCGTCGCACAATCAGGTGGACGCACTAAAGATTACCCAAGGATTACGCCATGACTGCCCCGAACCACACGCCCGACGTCGCACGCGCGACGGTTGCCGCCAACGAGCGGTCGAGCGTGCTGATTCGTGAGCTGACGTCCGGCGACATCCATCGACTCCAGCGCCATTTCCTGGCGCTCGGCGAAGAAGATCGCCTGCTGCGCTTCGGTCAGGCCGTCTCCGACGACATCATCACGCGCTACGTCGCCAGCCTCGATTTCTCCCGTGACAGCGTGTTTGGCGTCTATGACGACAATCTCGCGCTCGTCGCCGTCGCTCACGTCGCCCAACTGCCGGAAGGCAAGAACGGCCGTGTCGCGGAGTTCGGCGTCTCGGTGCTCGAATCGGCCCGTGGCCTGGGCATCGGCTCGCGTCTGTTCGAGCGCGCCGCGATCCATTGCCGTAACAAGCGCGTCGACACGTTGTACATGCACTGCCTCTCGCGCAACGCCCGCATGATGCGCATTGCGAAGAAGGCTGGCATGGAGATCAACTTCGCCTACGGTGAGGCAGACGGCTACCTGAGCCTGCCCCCGGCCGACACGCAGTCGATGCTCTCGGAAATGATGCAGGATCAGATCGCCGCGTTCGATTACGCGCTCAAGCGTCAGCTGCGCAACGCGCGTCGTCTGGTCGGTGCACTGCTGCCGAATCAGCGCGCCGCCTGAATCCCGGCCTGACGCTTCGGCGTCGCCCATGAAAAAACCCGGCCTCGGCCGGGTTTTTTTCTTTCGTTCGTCGAACGCAGTTCAGGGCAACGGCAGCGCCGTCGTTTCCTTCAACTGATCGAGCACGAAGCTGGTTTTGACGTCCACCACGCTCGGGTGCACTAGCAGTTGGGTCTGCATGAAGCGCGAGAAATGCGCCATATCGCGCACATGCACGCGCAGGAGATAATCCATGTCGCCCGCCATCGCGTAGCAGCCGACGACTTCCGACCACGAATCGACGACGCTGCGGAAATGTTCGATCACCGAACCGCCCTCCCCGTCGCCGGGGTGACGCTTGTCGAGTCGCACGTTCACATAGGCCAGCAGTCCAAGCCCAAGCCGTGTAGGCTCCAGCAAGGCGACGTAGCCGCGAATCACGCCCGCCTCTTCAAGGCGACGAATACGACGCAGGCAAGGGCTCGGCGAGAGCCGCACCTGCTCGGCGATTTCGAGATTGGAAAGACGCCCGTTGCTTTGCAGCAAGGCGAGAATCCGCCGGTCGATCTTGTCCAGTTCCAGCTTTGACATACCCCCTCCCTGTTTTTGGTATTTATGCGCAATATTATTGCGCATAAACCCACTTATCAGGAAGTTGGTGTCAAAAATAGCCAGTTACGGGAGATTACAGCAGATGAGAATCGAGAAAGAGGGCAAGAAAAAGGCGCCCGCCGCTTCCGGCTGCGCCCTGTGTCTTTCAACGACTGAGGGTTCTGAATGGATCGCCGACGTAGCCGTTCGGCGGTCGATTCGGGTGGATCGGGCCGATGGGATTATCGGCGCTGGAATTCTCGCGGGTCGATCGTGCGCTGGTCGAGCGGGCCTTCGTAACGCTGCGGCGTTTGGGTGGTGCGCTGCTGCGTAATGGGGGTAGGTTCGGCCGTCTTGTCGCGCGCCAGTTCATCGGCGCGGGCGACGCTCACTTCCAGGGTCAGGAACGAAGCGGAAACCAGCAGGAATTTGGCGATGTTTCGTTGATTCACAGTGACTCCTTCTTACGTGTCGCTTTGTTGTTGCTGCGTGCTCTCACAGCACGCTATGAATGTGCCCGGGGTGACGATAACGGTTTTGTCACGCATCGGGTAACGCATTAGTGAGCATTCTGCCCGCTACGTTCCCGTTCGCCCCGCACCGTTACACGTTGTTACCCCCGTGTCAGAAGGCACCGACAAGCGTACGGTTGCCGACATAATCGCGACACAATGCCGCCATTTTGGGGAGGAATCCTAAAACAAGGAAGCGGCTCAATGCCGCACCTGTCGCTTATATGGGGGGTGTCCGGCCAGAAGACCAGACAGGGTTTACGCCAGACGTCTTACGTTTACGTAAACGTCATAATCCTCGTTATACTGCCGTCGATCGGCAACCCATGGAACGTCACCGCCACCGTCATCCGTCGTCAGGCAATGGCATGACACCGGTGCTACCATGAGTCCGACTGGCATCAGCATCACGAAAAAAGGCCCCGCCCGACGAGTGACATCACGAATGTGAGCCCTCGGAAGCGCAAAACCAAAAGGCCGGCATTCACGCTGCCGTCCTGCTTCACGAGAGCGGGAGGGGCAGGAAGTTTTGGCGATCCCAAAATCAGTGAGAGTGAGGAGCACACCCCATGAACGCCCCCGTCAATCCGAGCTTGCTGGCCGCACTAGAATCGGTCACGCTCGACGACAAATACACGCTCGAGCGCGGTCGCGCTTACATGAGCGGCATCCAGGCCCTGGTTCGACTACCGATGTTGCAGCAGGCGCGCGACGCCGCTGCCGGGCTCAATACCGCAGGTTTCATCTCGGGCTATCGCGGCTCGCCGCTGGGCGGTCTCGACCTCTCGCTATGGAAAGCGAAGCAACACCTCGCCGGTCATAACATCGTCTTCCAGCCGGGTCTGAACGAAGACCTCGCGGCCACCGCCGTGTGGGGCTCGCAGCAGGTCAATCTGTATCCCGCCAAGTTCGATGGCGTGTTCTCCATGTGGTACGGCAAGGGCCCGGGCGTCGATCGTTCGATGGACGTGCTCAAGCACGGCAACTCGGCGGGCTCGTCGAAGCACGGCGGTGTGCTGGTGCTCGCAGGCGACGACCACGCCGCCAAATCCTCCACGCTCGCGCACCAGTCCGAACACGTCTTCAAGGCGGCCGGTATCCCGGTGCTGTTCCCGTCGAACGTGCAGGAGTACCTCGACTACGGTCTGCATGGCTGGGCGATGAGCCGCTACTCGGGCCTGTGGGTCGCGATGAAGTGCGTGACGGACGTGGTCGAGTCGTCGGCCTCCGTGATGATCGATCCGCACAACGTCGACATCCGTCTGCCGAACGACTTCATCATGCCGCCCGACGGCCTGAACATCCGCTGGCCCGATCCGCCGCTGGTGCAGGAAGCGCGGATGATCGACTATAAGTGGTACGCCGCCCTCTCCTACATTCGCGCCAATAAGCTCGATCGCGTGACGGTCGACTCGCCCAATGCGCGCTTCGGCATCATGACGGGCGGCAAGGCGTATCTCGACGTGTGTCAGGCGCTCGCCGACCTCGGTCTCGACGATGCCACGTGCCAGCGCATCGGCATCCGTCTGTACAAAGTGGGCTGTGTGTGGCCGCTCGAAGCGCAGGGAGCGCGCGCGTTCGCACAAGGGCTTCAGGAAATTCTGGTGGTCGAGGAAAAGCGTCAGATCCTCGAATACCAAATCAAGGAAGAGCTGTACAACTGGCGCGACGACGTGCGTCCGCGCGTGTACGGCAAGTTCGACGAAAAGGACGGTGCCGGTGGCGAATGGTCGGTGCCGATGGCCAACTGGCTGCTGCCCGCGCATTACGAACTCTCGCCCGCGCTCATCGCGAAGGCCATTGCCACGCGTCTGGAAAAGTTCGAGTTGCCGAGCGACGTGCGCGAGCGCATCGCCACGCGTCTGCGTGTGATCGAAGCGAAAGAACAGGCGCTGTCCAAGCCGCGCATCGCCGTGGAGCGCAAGCCGTGGTTCTGCTCCGGCTGCCCGCACAACACGTCGACCAACGTGCCCGAAGGCTCGCGCGCCATCGCAGGCATCGGCTGTCACTACATGACCGTGTGGATGGACCGCAAGACGGACACCTTCTCGCAGATGGGCGGTGAAGGCGTGCCCTGGATCGGTCAGGCGCCGTTCTCGTGCGACGAACACATCTTCGCGAACCTCGGCGACGGCACCTACTTCCACTCGGGTCTGCTCGCAATTCGCGCAGCGATCTCGTCGAAGGTCAACATCACCTACAAGATTCTGTACAACGACGCGGTCGCGATGACCGGGGGCCAGCCGGTCGACGGTACGCTCTCCGTGCCGCAGATCGTGGCGCAGGTGGCGGCCGAAGGTGCGGCGAAGATCGTCATCGTGACGGACGAACCCGAGAAGTACGACGGCGTGAAACTCGTCGGCGACATTCCCATTTATCACCGCAGCGAACTCGACCGCGTTCAGCGCGAACTGCGTCTGGTGAAGGGCACGTCGATTCTGGTTTACGACCAGACGTGCGCCACCGAGAAGCGCCGCCGTCGCAAACGCGGTGCATATCCCGATCCGGCCAAGCGTGTGGTCATCAACGAGTCGGTCTGCGAAGGCTGCGGTGACTGCTCGGTGAAGTCGAACTGTCTGTCGGTGGAGCCGCTGGAGACGGAATTCGGCACGAAGCGTCAGATCAACCAGTCGACGTGCAACAAGGACTTCTCGTGCCTGAACGGCTTCTGCCCGAGCTTCGTGACGGTGGAAGGCGGCCAGCTCCGCAAGCCCAAGACGGCACAGGTCGACAGCAGCGGTCTGCCGCCGTTGCCGGAACCGGCACTGCCGACGATTGCGCGTCCGTACGGCATTCTCGTCACGGGCGTGGGCGGCACAGGCGTGGTGACGATCGGCGGCCTGCTCGGCATGGCCGCGCACCTGGAGAACAAGGGCGTCACGACGCTCGACGTGACCGGCCTCGCCCAGAAGGGCGGCGCGGTGACGAGCCACGTGCAGATCGCGCAACAGCCGGAAGACATTCACGCCACGCGTATCGCCATGGGCGACGCGCGCGTGGTGATCGGCTGCGATGCGATTACGACCGCCAGCGACGACACGCTCTCGCGCGTCCAGCACGGCGTGACGAACATCGTCGTGAACAGCGCGCACACACCGACGGCCGAGTTCATCCGCAACCCGAACTGGCGTTTCCCCGGCGCAAGCACGGAGAACGACATCCGTGCGGCGGCGGGCGATAACGTCGATTTCGTCGACGCGAACCATCTCTCGCTGCGACTGCTCGGCGACACGATCTACACGAACCCGTTCGTGCTGGGTTACGCGTGGCAGAAGGGCTGGGTACCGCTTTCGTACGCAGCGCTCACGCGCGCCATCGAACTGAACGGCGTGGCCATCGAGAAGAACAAGCAGGCGTTCGAGTGGGGACGTCGCGCCGCACACGACCTCGCCACGGTGCGCAAGCTCGCGCAGCAGGGTGAAGCGCCCGAGTCGTCGGCCACCGGCGGCAAGCTGATCACGCTGCATTCGCCGCGTGCGCTCGATTTGCTGATCCAGCGTCGCTACGACCAGCTCGTCGCGTATCAGGATCGTGCCTACGCAGAGCGCTTCAAGCAGACGGTGGACCGTGTGCGTGCGGCCGAATCGGCGCTGCCGACCGAGAACGCGCAAATGCCGCTGACCGAAGCCGTCGCCCGTGCGCTGCACAAGCTCATGGCCTACAAGGACGAGTACGAAGTCGCACGTCTGTACACCGATCCGGCGTTCATGAAGAAGTTGAACGAGCAGTTCGAAGGTAACTTCTCGCTGCGCTTCCACCTTGCACCGCCGTCGCTTGCCAAGCATGACGACAAGGGCCATCTCGTGAAGAAGGCGTACGGTCCTTGGATGATGAAGGCGTTCGGCGTGCTGGCGAAGTTCAAGGGCCTGCGTGGCGGCGCGTTCGACATCTTCGGCCGGACGGAAGAGCGTCGCATGGAGCGCGCGCTGATCGGCGAGTATGAGACGCTGGTGAACGAACTGCTGTCGCGTCTGAACGAGCACAACGTCTCGCTGGCCGTGCAACTCGCGGAGCTGCCGCAGGAGATTCGCGGCTACGGGCACGTGAAGGAGCAGAACCTCGCGGCCACGCGCATCAAGTGGACGAAGCTGCTCACGCAGTTCCGCGATGGCAATTCGCATCGCGTAGCGGCTTGATTCGCCGACGCTGACGAAACAGCCGTCCCATAAAAAATCCCGCCAGCGCGTAAGCGACTGGCGGGATTTTTTTATGCGCTTTCGACGGTGGCAGACGCCGGAAACTTACCGGCGGATGCCTCCATCAGTCCAGCATCAACGCGTGACGTTTGCCGCAGCGACGGCCGTCATGTTGATGATGCGGCGCACGGTCGCGGCCGGGGTCAGGATGTGAACCGGCTTGGCGCAGCCCAGCAGGAACGGACCCACCGTCACGCCTTCGCCGCCCGTCATCTTGAGCAGGTTGTACGTGATGTTGGCCGCTTCCACGTTCGGCATGACGAGCAGGTTCGCTTCGCCCGACAGACGCGACGCGGGGTAGGCAGCGCGACGGATCGTCTCCGACAGCGCGGCGTCGCCGTGCATTTCGCCGTCCACTTCCAGCGACGGGGCACGCGCAGCCAGCAGTTCTGCGGCGCGGGCCATGCGCTGAGCGGATGCCGACTTCACGCTACCGAAGTTCGAGTTCGAGAGCAGCGCCACCTTCGGAGCGATGCCAAAGCGCTCGATTTCCTTCGAGGCCAGCACCGTCATTTCCGCGAGCTGTTCCGACGTCGGCACTTCGTTGACGTACGTGTCGCTGATGAACAGGTTGCGGTTCTCCAGCATCAGCAGGTTCATCGCCGCGTAGTTCTCGACGCCCGCCGCACGACCCAGCACCTGATCGACCACATCCAGATGGCGGTGGTACGTATCGATCATGCCGCAGACCATGCCGTCGGCTTCGCCCAGATGCACGAGGATCGCACCGATCAGGGTGTTGTCCTTGCGCATAGCGGCCTTGGCAACTTCCGGCGTCACACCGTGGCGTGCGCCGAGGTTGTGATACGCCTGCCAGCAGCGCTGGTAGCGCGCGTCGTCTTCCGGATTCACGATCTCGAAGTCGACACCCGGCTTGAGCTTCGAGCCGATCTTCTGCAGACGCATTTCCACCACGGCCGGACGACCGATGATGATCGGCTTGGCGATACGCTCGGCCAGCACGAACTGGGCGGCGCGCAGCACGCGCTCGTCTTCGCCCTCGGCGAACACGATGCGGGCAGCGTCGTTACCGAAGCGGGCACGCGCGGCAGCGAACACCGGACGCATGATGAAGCCGGTGCGATACACGGTCGTGCCGAGTTGTTCGCGGTAGGCGTCCATGTCCTTGATCGGACGCGTGGCCACCCCCGAATCCATCGCGGCTTGCGCCACGGCCGGGGCGATCTTGATGATCAGACGCGGATCGAACGGCTTCGGAATGATGTATTCCGGACCGAATTCGAGCGACTGGCCTTCATAGGCACGCGCGACTTCTTCGCTTTGCTCTTCTTCCTGCGCCAGTTCGGCGATGGCACGCACGGTGGCGAGCTTCATCTCTTCCGTAATGGTGGTGGCACCCACGTCGAGCGCGCCACGGAAGATGAACGGGAAGCACAGCACGTTGTTGACCTGGTTCGGGTAGTCCGAACGACCGGTCGCGATGATGCAGTCCGGACGCGCAGCCTTCGCGATTTCCGGGCGGATTTCCGGTTCCGGGTTGGCGAGCGCGAGAATCAGCGGCTTCGTGCCCATCGTCTTGACCATGTCGGCGGTCAGCACGCCGGCGGTCGAGCAGCCGAGGAACACGTCTGCACCGTTGCTGGCGTCGGCCAGCGTACGAGCTTCGGTGGCCACAGCGTAGCGCGCCTTGCTCTCGTCGAGCTTGTCGCGGCCGGTGTGGATCACGCCCTTCGAGTCGAGAACGAGAATGTTCTCTTTCTTGAGGCCGAGGTTCACCAGCAGATCCAGACAGGCGATGGCGGCAGCGCCTGCGCCCGAGCAGACCAGTTTGACCTTGCCGATGTCCTTGCCGACGACCTTCAGGCCGTTGAGGATAGCGGCCGAAGCGATGATGGCGGTGCCGTGCTGATCGTCGTGGAAGACCGGAATCTTCATGCGCTCACGCAGCTTCTTCTCGATGTAGAAGCACTCGGGCGCCTTGATGTCTTCGAGGTTGATACCACCCAGCGTCGGCTCCAGCATGGCGATGGCTTCGACCAGCTTGTCCGGGTCGTGCTCGGCGAGTTCGATGTCGAACACGTCGATACCGGCGAACTTCTTGAACAGGCAGCCCTTACCTTCCATGACCGGCTTGGCGGCGAGCGGGCCAATGTTGCCCAGACCCAGCACGGCCGTACCGTTGGTAATCACGCCCACGAGGTTGCTGCGCGACGTGTAGCGATTGGCGGCGAGGGGGTCTTCCGCAATCGCTTCACAGGCGTACGCCACGCCGGGGGAGTAAGCCAGCGACAGATCGATCTGGTTCGACAGCGGCTTGGTCGGCGTCACCGAGATTTTGCCCGGACGCGGATTCTCGTGGTACGCCAGGGCGCTTTGTTTCAGTTGTTCATCCATATCTCGATACCTAAGAACTGGGCGACGGCCGGGCCTGTGCCGCATGCGGGCAGCGTCTGGACTCGGCCGTCTTTTGACGGATCACGGCGGGGGGAAGAGCCAACCGGAGGGATTCGACGATTGTGTCGTCGACGGGGTTCTTCGCAGCGCAATGGCGTGATGACCATCGCTTCCCCGATCCTGAATACCGCGCTCACGCGCGTCGGACCGTGGGACTTGCGGTGGCCGGTGCTCACCGCAGGACGCAAAGTGTACACCTTGCGCCAGAAGCGTGATGCCGCATGCGCAGCAAGGCTGGCGTGCGGCTGGGAATGCGTTCGCGCCTTACCGGGACGACTTACAGCAGTGCTTCGCCGCGACGCTCCGGAATCAGGAACAGCGTCGCGAGAATGTCGAGTACGTAGATGCCCGCGAGGAACACGAGCGCCATCTTGAACGAGTACGCCGCCGCCAGCGCACCGACCGTCAGCGGGCCGAAGCCGCCGACCGCACGGCCGATGTTGAACAGCACGTTTTGCGCCGTGGCGCGCGCCGCCGTCGGATACAGCTCCGAAATCAGCGCACCGTAGCCGCCGATCATGCCGTTCACGAACATGCCCATCACCGCGCCGCCGATCAGCAGCGCGAACTGCGACTGAAGCTGGGCGTAGACGAACACCATCACGACCGCACCGATCTGGTAGCCGATGAACGTGGGACGACGCCCGAACCGATCGGCCAAACGGCCGAACAACCAGATGCCGAACGCCATGCCCAGCACTGTCACGGCCGTCCACATGGCCGACTTGGTGAGCGAATAGCCGAACGTCTTCGACAGATACGAGGGCATCCAGATCATCAGGCCGTAGTAGCCGAAGTTCTGCACCGAACACAGGATGGCCACACCAAGACTCGCGCGCGTAGTCGCACAATCTTTCACCAGCAGCTTGAGCGGCGCATGTTCGCGCGGCTGCTGCTGTTGGGCGAGGAACATCTCCGGCTCGCCCAGCGTGCGACGCATGACGAACGACACGACCGCAGGCAGCAGACCGACCGCGAACATGCCGCGCCAGCCGATGACGGGCAGCAGCAGCGGCGTGAGGAGTGCTGCAGCCAGCACCCCGGCCTGCCAACCGAGACCGACGAACGACGACGCGCGCGCACGGCGTTCCGGCGCGCAGGCTTCCGCCGCCAGCGCCATGCCAATGCCGAACTCGCCGCCCAGACCGATACCGGCGATGGTCCGGTACGCCAGCAGATCCCAGTAGCCCTGCGCCAGCGAGCACAGACCGGTGAACACCGCGAACAGCAGAATCGTCCACGACAGCACGCGCACCCGGCCATAGCGGTCCGAGAGCATGCCGAAGACGATGCCACCGACGACCGCACCGATGAGCGTCCATGTCACTAGCGCGCCGGACTGCGCGCTGGAGAGCGCCAGGTCGGCCGCGATGGCCGGGAGGATGAAGCCGAGGATCAGCAGATCGAAGCCGTCCATGGCGTAGCCGATGGCCGAAGCCCACAGGGCGCGGTTCGCGTAAGCGTTGTCTTGCTTCGGCACGGCGGAGGCCGGTGCGGCAAGGGAAGGCGAGGAATCGTTGGGCATGGGAATGGTCTGGACCGGTCTGAATTTCGGCGAGAGTGTATGCCTGTCATAAAGGCTCGGCAACTGTCTCTTTTTTTGGACGCATCTGTCGGAGGCCCTTTTTCATATGCGCCGTGCGCTCACACTGTGCGTAGTAGTGCGTCGACGAATGTACGCTCAGTGCATAATTGACGTCGCATTTGCTGAAACTTGTGGCATAATTCGCGTTTAAGCGCAGGCCGTTCGTCGCAAGACGCGCCGCCCGCTGCCTCAGACGGTGTTCCGCCGCAGTAAGCTGTTCATCTGCGTGGCGTGTTTTTGCGCAGTATCGGGCGCGGCACACCGCTGACTCATCAACGACTCCTGGCTGCGCGCCGCACGGCGGGCAGCAACGCTGAGGAACCGCATCATGATTGGCATCGACCGCCAGGCGATTTCCGACATCACCGCCAAGATCCTGCTTGAAGTAGGCGCGGTGCATTTCAACGCCGAGAAGCCGTACATCTTCACCTCGGGCTGGGCCAGCCCGGTCTACACCGACTGCCGCAAGCTGATCTCGTACCCGCGCGTGCGCCGTACGCTGATGGACTTCGCAGAAGCCGTGATCATTCAGGACGTGGGCTGCGAGCAGTTCGACACGGTCGCCGGCGGTGAAACCGCAGGTATTCCGTTCGCTGCCTGGATCGCCGACAAGCTGATGCTGCCGATGCAGTACGTCCGCAAAAAGCCGAAGGGTTTCGGCCGCAATGCACAGATCGAAGGCGATCTGCCGGAAGGCTCGCGCGTGCTGCTCGTCGAAGATCTGACGACCGACGGCCGCAGCAAGATCAACTTCTGCAAGGCGCTGCGCGAAGCCGGTGCGAAGGTGAACCACGTGTTCGTGGTGTTCCACTACGACATCTTCCCGGAAAGCCGTCAGGTGCTGAAGGACATCGACGTGGAGCTGCACTCGCTCGCCACGTGGTGGGACGTGCTGCGTGTCGCGAAGCAGCAGAATCACTTCGACACGAAAACGCTCGACGAAGTCGAGAAATTCCTGCACGCACCGGCCGAGTGGTCGGGCGCGCACGGCGGCGCCACGTCGTTCCCGAAGGACTAAGTCCTTTGGCCATGTCAGTGGCTACGCACGCAGTATTCGCTTGAGAGGCGAGGACGGTCAGCTCGAAACAGCTGGCCGTTTTTTTATTCTGTGGGATGGTCGGGAGGAATCACACATGCTGGCTTCGGTCGTCGCCATCAGCCTCGGGGCTTCGCTCGGCGCGCTACTGCGCTGGGTACTGAGCGTACAACTCAACGCCATCCTGCCGACGCTGCCGCTCGGCACCCTCGCCGCGAATCTCGGCGGCGGCTATCTCATCGGCATCGCCGTTGCCGTGTTCAGCTACATCCCGTCGATCCCCGTCGAGTGGCGGTTGTTCGTCGTCACCGGTTTTCTTGGCGGCCTCACCACTTTCTCCACGTTTTCCGCCGAAGTCACCACCCTGCTGCGTGAAGGTCAGATCGGCCCTGCGGTGCTCATCGTCGTCGTCCACGTCGGCGGCTCGCTCATCATGACGCTGCTCGGTATGGCCACCGCTACGCTGCTCGTGCAGTGGCTGCGCCCGGCGGGTTAAGCAACGCGGACAGTCCTTCGACGTCACGACTCACGCCAGCAACATCACCAGCTTGACGTCGTCGTGCCCCGACAGCCGGAACGTTACCTGCGCGAAGTCGATATCGCCGCGCTCCGGGTGATGAAAGCCTCGCCGTCCGCCTTCGCGCTCCACCACGTCCTGCTGCGACCACAACGCGGCGAACACCGGGCTCTCGCGTTGCAGCGCGTCGGTCAACGCGCGCACCGGCGTGTCGTCCAGATACGCGCTGCATTCGGCGCGAAACTCGGCAACGACGCGCCGCGCACGACTTTCCCAATCCTGAATCAACGTCCGCGCGCCCGCGTCGAGGAAGATGTAGCGCAGCAGGTTCTTCGTGCCACTAGCCCCCGCACCGCCTGACACACCCGGCGCATCGAGCCATCCGCGAAAGATGTCGGCCGCCGCCGCGTTCCACGCCAGCACGTCCCAGCAGCGGTCCAGCGCGTAGGCAGGTGCGGCGACCGCCGCCACCGCCGCTTGTACCTGCGCCGTCGCGTGATGCGGCAGCGGTGCGGCGCCGCGCTCCGGATCGCGCTTGCCCGCTAGGTCGAACAGGTACGCCCGCTCGGCGCGCGAGAGCCGCAGCGCACTCGCCACGGCCGCCAGCGCCCCGGCCGAGATCGACACCTCCCTCGCCTGTTCGATCCACGTGTACCAGGTCGACGACAAGCCGCATAACTGCGCGACCTCCTCGCGACGCAGCCCCGGCGTGCGCCGCCGCCCCATCGGCGGGAGACCGACGGCGGCGGGCGTCAGCCGTTCGCGATGGGCGCGCAGAAAGTCACCGAGCGCCCGACGCTGACGGGCGTCGTCGCTGTGGGGCGAAGTCGGCGTATGCTCGGCCGAAGGCGGGGGCTGTGTAGGGATGGGGGTAGTTTTCATACCAGGATAAACAGGCAACTTGTACCGGTATCGATGAGCCATTATCGTGAAACCCATCGATGTCGCGCAAGCCCCCGTACACACGAAATACACCGTGCAAGACGCGACAGATTGCGCCCCGCCCCACAAACGAAGGAGACTCCCCGTGAGCGACATGAGCGACACCCACCGGTCCAAAGCCACCGCCTCGCATGAGGCACACAACGCCGTCGTCACCGGCCAGTTCGGCCCGCAGGCATCGGCCTATCTGACGAGCGCGAACCATGCGCAGGGCGCCGATCTGGAGCAACTCGCCGCGATTGCCCGCGCACACCCGAATGCGCAAGTCCTCGATCTCGGGTGCGGCGCAGGTCACGTGAGCTTCTTCGCCGCGCCGCACGTCGCCCGTGTGGTCGCATACGACCTCTCGGCCGACATGCTCGGCGTAGTCGCAGGCGAAGCGGCCAAGCGCGGACTGACGAACGTCGACACGCAACTCGGCGCAGCGGAATCGCTGCCGTTCGCCGACGCGTCGTTCGATCTCGTCTTTAGTCGCTACAGCGCACACCATTGGGCGGACGTCGGCGCCGCACTGCGCGAGATGCGTCGTGTGCTCAAGCCGGGCGGCCGCGTCGTGATCTGCGACGTCGCCTCCAGCGGACAACCGCTGTTCGACACCTACCTGCAAGCGGTGGAAGTGCTGCGCGACACCTCGCACGTGCGCAACTACGCGTTGGGTGAATGGCTGACGATGGCGGCAGGCGCGGGCTTCTCGGTGGCATCACTCACTCCGCGTACGCTCGACCTCGACTTCAAGACATGGACGACACGCATGCGCACGCCGGAGCCGATGCAGGTCGCCATCCGGGCACTGCAAACGGCGATGGCGGACAGCGTACGACAGCACTTCAAGATTCAGGACGACGGTTCGTTCACCCTCGACACGCTCACGCTCGAACTGATCGTCGGCTGAAGACGACGGACGTCAAAAAAGGGCGCTGCCCGAGCTGCTTCGTTCGTGAAGTCAGCTCGGGCAGCGCCCTTTTTCATTGCACCTAATGCGCGTAATGCCGCGCCGATTACTGCACGCGCGTCGGTCCCTCAGTCTCGTTCCAATCGGGCATATCGTTCTCGTCGTTCGCGCCGCTGATCTCGGCGGCGTCTGCGAGCAACGCCACGTAGTGACGCAGTGCACGTGCGCGCGCCTGCTCATACAACTGTGCTGCAATACGGTCAGCCACCCGCTCGAACGGCGGCATGCGGCCCTTCACGCGACGTTCGATCCGCACCACATGAAAGCCGTAGCGCGTATTGACGAGCCGCGGCAACACCCCCAACCGGTCGCCGCAGAACAGCACCAGTTCAAACTCGGGCGCACCGCTGCCGCGCGCGAGCATGCCGAGACTGCCGCCACTGCGCCCTGACGGACAATCCGACATCGCCTGTGCGACGGTTTCGAATGACGTCGGCTCGGCGAGCACGGCGTCGAGCGCCGACTGCGCGCGCCCCAACGTGCTGGAGAGCGGCACCCCTGCCGACAAGGCAAACAGAATGTGACTCGCCTGCACTTTGTCGCCCACGCGGAACTGCCCGGCGTGATCGTGAAAGTAGGTCCGGCACTCGGCTTCCGTGGGATGACGCACCTGCACGTCGCGCGTGAAGAGCGCATCGACGACCGCGTCGTCGCTGGCCCCGGCGTCCTCGGCCAGCAGGCGCAGATCGCGCGCCCGCTGTCGCAACAACTCGCGACTCACGAGTGCGCGTTGCGCCGCCGCTTCCGGATCGGCCGCGTCCCGATGCTGATCGATCTCATCGGCGACGCGGCGTGCGTCGATGACAATACCGTTGACACTCAAAGACATGACGGACTCCAACAAAACGTTCACGGCCACCGCGCACTCGCCAGCAGGATGCTGGCGAGTCGCCACCTATCGTTAGAACTCGTTCTGAATCCGGCGATAGGCGCGCGCGAGCTGCACGTTCGTGCGGCTCACCGATTCGGAGAACTCACGCGCGTCGACAGTGACCTTCGGGATGGTCGCGAGATCGGTCTCGCGGCTGATATGTGTGGTCGAGGGAATGTAGAAGTTCTCAGGAATATCGCGTCCGTCGATCACGCTGTTGTGCCGCACCACTACGCCGTCGTGCACGACGCAGTTGAACAGCACCGAGTTGAAGCCGATGAAGACGTTGTTACCGATAACACAAGGTCCATGCACGATGGAGCGATGGGCGATGGACGTGTTCTCGCCGATAGTCACACGTGCGCCGTCTTTCGAATGGATCACGACCCCGTCCTGAATATTGGAATTGGCGCCGATCACGACCGGCTCCATCTTGCCGTCTTCGTCGACCTCGTCGGCGCGAAGCACCGCATAAGGTCCGATGAAGACGTTCTCACCCACGATGATCTGGCCGCACAAAATGGCCGTGGGATCGACAAACGACGTTTCGTGCACCACGGGGTAATCCCCGCGCGGATTCTTTCGCAACATGCTTGAGTCACTCCAGACCGCTCGCTCGTACGCCGGACCACGACAGCACATCGCGCAACAAAGCCATACGCGCAATGCGGACTGTCGACGCTGGTCACGCCGGAATACGCCCTGTGGGCGAGCGGGGGAAGGAAAACACGGACGGGCGCCGTGCTACAGACTCTCTCACCGCCGCGAACGGTATATCGAAGTTGTAGGCGATGAGAGACGGAAAGGCAAATGTCCGCGATGACGGTGCGGACTCCCGTTGCGTGTCGCACACACCGGTGTGCGACACGGAGGAAACTCAGTGCGTCGGACGCGTTGCCGTCGCCTGGCTGTCGTTGGCTGTGCCGGTCGGGCGACCGCGCCAATAACCCGCGAGCAGCGAGCCCGAGAGGTTGTGCCAGACGGAGAAGAGTGCCCCCGGCAATGCAGCCAGCGGCGTGAAGTAGACCTTGCCGAGCGTCGCGGCCAGACCCGAGTTCTGCATACCGACCTCGATGGCCAACGTGCGGCAGATCGATTCGTCGAAGCCGAGCAGACGACCGCCCCAGTAACCGCCGAGCAGCCCCAGTCCGTTGTGCAGAATCACGCCCACCATGACCAGCGGACCCACCGTGGCAATGTTGCCCTGGTTCGCCCCGACGACGGCGCCGATGATGAGCACGATCGCCACCATCGAGACCAGCGGGAGAACACCTTCGATGGCACGCACCACGCGGCCGAAGAAGTGATTGATGAGCAGACCCGCGCCAATCGGCAGCGCCACGATCTGAAGAATCGACAACAACATACCCTCGACGTCCACAGCAATCGAGGCATCGACGTACAAGCGCGTGAGCAGCGGCGTCGCGAACACGCCGACGAGGGTCGACATGGCACTGATGGTGACCGACAGTGCAACGTCGCCGCGGGCGAGATAGATCATGACATTCGATGCCGTGCCGCTCGCTACGCTGCCAACAAGCACCATGCCCGCCGTCAGATCGGGGGGCATGTGAAGTACGCGTGCAATGATCCAGGCGGCCAGCGGCATCACCAGATAGTGCAACACCACACCCGCAACGATGGGGGCGGGACGGGTGAACACACGCTTGAAGTCGTCGAACGTCAGCGTGACGCCCATCGCAAACATCACCACGGTGAGCAGTGCCGTGACATGCGGCGTGATGCCGGTGAAACTGCCCGGCGAGAAGAAAGCGAAAACGGACAGCAGCAAGGCCCACAAGGGGAACAGCCGGGTGACACGGGCGATCATGAGAGTCTCGGGCGCAAAAAGTTAATATTTTACTTATTTTGCGCAACGCACTCGCCGGAGCTGCCCTTGGGATGCCTGACGGCACCGGCGAAGGCGCAGCTTTGCACTCATCCGCATGCGTACCGGAGCAGGCCTTGCGAAGCTGCCGGGCGGCATCTCTTAAACCCATGCCGCAGCTCAAATTCACCGGAATGTTGAGCTGCGTGCACATCGTCGATGCCTCCGGCGAAGCGCTTAATCGCGCTTCGGTTTGCCCATCAGCAACGCGCCACCGGTACCGTCGCGGCGCGCCGGACGCGGACCGCGCTGGCCGAAGTCGCCGCGCTCGCCGCCACCGCCGCCGTTCTGCGTGCGCGGTGCGTTCTGTCCCTGACGCGCATTGCCTGCACCCTGTGCGGCGCGTGCGGGTGCACGCTGCGCGTCACCCGGGTTGCCCGGACGCTTCGGTGCCTGCTCGCGGCGTCCAGCGGACTGGCCGACGTTGATGCCGTTGCCAGCATTACCACCGTTCCCGCCATTGCCACCATTCCCACCCTGACGTCCGCTGC
Organism: Pandoraea sp. NPDC090278; assembly: GCF_044772185.1. NCBI lineage: Bacteria > Pseudomonadati > Pseudomonadota > Betaproteobacteria > Burkholderiales > Burkholderiaceae > Pandoraea > Pandoraea sp. NPDC090278. Next base: position 32,134 of record NZ_JBIVYJ010000002.1, read on the forward strand.
GTTCGCCTTCGCGACGCGGCTTCGCTTCGCCGCCCTGGCGCGCGCCACGGCCACCGTCACGTGGCTCACGAGATTCGCGGGGCGCACGTGTGCTTTGACGCGCGTCGTCGCCACCGCCATTGCGGCCACCACGACCACCGCCGCCACCTGCGCCACGACCGTTACCCTGTTGATTCTTGCGAATCGGCTGCGCCACGGCGTGCGGATCCGGCTCGAAGCCCGGAATGACTTCGCGGTCGATGGTTCGCTTGATGAGACGCTCGATTTGCTGGAGCAGTTGATGCTCGTCCACGCACACGAGGGAGACGGCTTCACCGTTCGCGCCTGCACGACCCGTACGGCCGATGCGGTGCACATAGTCTTCCGCCACTTCCGGCAGATCGAAGTTCACGACGTGCGGCAGTTGGTCGATGTCGATACCGCGCGCGGCGATATCGGTCGCGACCAGCACTTGCAGCGTGCCGCTCTTGAACTCGGCGAGCGCACGCGTGCGCGCACCCTGACTCTTGTTGCCGTGAATGGCGAGCGCGGGAATGCCGCCCTTCGTCAATTGCTCGGCCAGACGGTTCGCTCCGTGCTTGGTGCGCGTGAAGACCAGCACCTGGAACCAGTTGTGCTCGCGCACGAGGTGTTCGAGCAGTTCGCGCTTGCGGTCGCGGTCGACCGGATAGATCTTCTGGTCGACGGTCTCGGCCGTGGTGTTGCGACGCGCGACTTCGATCAGCGCGGGCGACTTGAGCAAGCCGTCGGCCAGTTGCTTGATTTCGTCGGAGAACGTTGCCGAGAAGAGCAGGTTCTGACGCTTCGCAGGTAGCGCCGCCAACACACGGCGGATATCGCGAATGAAGCCCATGTCGAGCATGCGATCCGCTTCGTCGAGCACGAGAATTTCGACGCCGGACAGATCGACCGTCTTCTGTTGCATGTGGTCGAGCAGACGGCCCGGCGTGGCAACGAGGATATCGACGCCGCGTGCGAGTTGTTTGACCTGCGGCACCATCGACACGCCGCCGAACACGGTCATCGAGGTCAGACGCAGATACTTGCCGTATTGCGTGACGCTCTCTTCGACTTGAGCGGCCAGCTCGCGCGTGGGGGTCAGCACGAGCGCGCGCACCTTACGCTTGCCGTTGGCGGCAGCCGGTTGCGAACGCGACGAGAGCATTTGCAGGATAGGCAGCGTGAAGCCCGCCGTCTTACCGGTTCCGGTCTGTGCACCGGCGAGAAGATCGCCGCCTTGCAGAACGGCCGGAATCGCTTGCAGTTGAATCGGGGTCGGCTGCGTGTAACCGAGATCGGCTACCGCGCGCAAGATGTCGGCCGACAGGCCGAGCGTTTCAAAAGACATATAAAGACCAATGCGCGGACTCCACGATGTGTGTCCCCGCGCGTATCGATGTTGTTTGTTCTGGATGGAATGCCCGCGTCGGGCGTGCGACACGCATCGCGCTCATATGGGCGACGCGCCTGAAGACGCCAGCAAGACGGCCCGCCGGCGAATAAAACTCTGCGGCTTGGCGGGCGAGACCGTCGCGGGTACGGCCGTGTCTTGAAAGCGCGTAGTTTACCATGCGCCCTTGCCCAAGTCAGTCGACATCGCGCCCGGACGAACCGCTACACTGACGGCACCCCGTCCCGCATCCGTGCCCAGCGCCTGCCCATCCCCTGCCTATCGCCTATCCCATGAGATTCGACCTGACCGATCTGCGTCTTTGCCTGCTAGTGGCCGAAGCTGGCAGCATCACCGGCGGTGCAGAGCGCGCGCATCTCACACTGGCCTCCGCCAGCGCCCGCATTCGCGGCCTTGAAGAGACGCTGGGCGTAGCGTTGTTCATGCGCCACCCTCAAGGCGTCGTGCCCACTCCCGCCGGGCGCGCCCTGCTCGCGCACGCGCGGCGCGTGCTGCTCCAGATCGAGCAGATGCGCGGCGAACTCGGCGAGTACGCCGCTGGCCTCAAGGGCAACGTGCGCATCGCGTCCAACACAGTCGCCATGTCCGAGTTCCTGCCCGATCTGCTGGGCGCGTTCCTCACCGAGCATCCCAACGTGGAAATCGCGTTGCGCGAGCAGACGAGTCCCGCCGTCGTGCAGGCCGTCCTCGAAGGGGCGGCGGACATCGGCGTGGTATCCGACTGGATCGAGTTGACGGGACTGGAGACGGTGCCGTTCCGGCAGGATCGTCTGGTGATCGTCACGCCGCCGGGACACGCACTGGCGGCGCGCGACGGCGTTGCGTTTGCCGACGTGCTCGACGCGGAGTTCATCGGCCTGCCTGCGCAGAGCGCGCTGGCCGAACACATCGACGGTCACGCCAGACGCGCGGGACGCGCCCTGCACTACCGGCTGCGTCTGCGCGACTTCGACAGCCTGTGCCGCGCAGTGGCGACGGGCGCTGCGCTGGGCATCGTCCCGTTGAGCGCCGCCCATCGCTCAGCCGCCGTACTGAACATCGGCATCGTGCCGCTGGTCGACGCGTGGGCGCTGCGCACGCTGGTGCTCTGCATGCGCGAACGCGACGCCTTGCCCGTCTACGCGCGCCAGTTGCTCGATCACCTGCAAGCGCCGCCCGTCGACACACCCCACGCAAACAAAAACGGCACGACGTAATCGCCGTGCCGCTTTAGTCTCACGCCCCGATACTCGCGGGCACAGAGTGAACCGTTACATTGCTGCCGGGCGCGACGCGCCGCGTCCACGCAGCAGTGCGTACAGAATGATCGCGCCGAACGTCGCGCAACCAATGCCGCCCAGCGAGAAGTTGCCGAACTTCAGCGTGAAGTCGCCCGCGCCCAGCACCAGCGTCACGGCCGCGACGATCAGGTTGCGGTTGTCCGAGAAGTCGACCTTGTTCTGCACCCAGATGCGCGCACCAGCCACCGTAATCAGACCGAACACCACAATCGACACGCCGCCCAGCACCGGCCCCGGAATCGTCTGAATCACTGCGCCGAACTTCGGCGAGAAGCCCAGCACCAGCGCCAGCACGGCCGCGACCGCGAACACCAGCGTCGAGTAGATCTTCGTCACGGCCATCACGCCGATGTTCTCGGCATACGTCGTCACGCCCGTGCCGCCGACGCTGCCCGACACGATGGTCGCCAGCCCGTCGCCCAGGAACGCGCGTCCCATGTAACGGTCGAGGTTCTGTCCCGTCATGGCGCTCACAGCCTTGATGTGCCCCAGATTCTCAGCCACCAGAATGATGGCGATGGGCGCGAGCAGCACCATCGCTTCCGGTTTGAACACCGGTGCGGCAAAGTGCGGCAGACCGAACCACGCGGCGTTGGCCACGACGGCGAAGTCGATCGGCTTGCCCAGTCCCATGCCGTTCGTCAGCACGGCGTAGAGCACGTAGGCGAGCAGCAGGCCGACCAGAATCAGCAGACGCTGGACCATACCGCGTGCGAACACGGCCACGAGGCCCACGCACAGCACCGTCGCCAGCGCCATCCACGTATCGAAGCTGGTGGCCGAGACGCCCTTGACCGCGACCGGGGCCAGGTTCAGGCCGATCACCGCGACGACCGCGCCCGTCACGACCGGCGGCATGAGCGCTTCGATCCAGCGCGTGCCGACGACCATCACGATCAGGCCGATGATGGCGTAAAGCACCCCACAAGCGATGATCCCGCCGAGCGCGACGGGAATGTTCAGGTTCGGTCCGCTGCCTGCATAGCCCGTCACCGAAATGACCAGACCGATGAACGCAAAGCTGGAGCCGAGATAGCTGGGAACGCGTCCGCCGACGAGCACGAAGAACAGCAACGTGCCGATGCCCGACATGAAGATCGCGAGATTCGGATCGAAGCCCATGAGCAACGGGGCCAGCACGGTCGAGCCGAACATAGCGACCACGTGCTGCACGCCCATCGCGATGGTCTGCGGCCACGGCAGACGCTCATCGGGGGCGATCACGCGCCCCGAGGCGGTGTCCTGCGGTTGCCACTTCGGAAAGTAACCCTCGGCCATATCGATCTTCTCCTGTCTGTCGTGCCGTATCGTGTGGTCCCTACCGTATTCGTCACACGCGAAACACGCTAAGTGCGTGAGGCGATAGGGAAAAACTGGCCGCAGTGTACGGAGCGCCCGCACGGAAGGCAAGGCGAGAAAGCGCGGATACCTGATACGTTGGGACGGCACGACAGACGGTGAGGGACACCGTCTGCCGGACACAGACGCGGCCAGACCTGACATCAGGCCGTATCGTTGTCCGTCAGCGTTTGGCGAGCCCCTGCAAGATCACGTCTGCCAGCGCGGTGTAGTTGCCGTCGAAATGGTGCCCGCCGGGCATCTTCACGACCTGCACCCGCTTGGGATCGAGGCCCGGACAGTTGCTGTCGTCCTCGTCCGCGCCGTAGATGCACATCGCCATGCCGTCGGGCAGGCGCTCCACCTCGGGCCGTATCGGCAGCCCGTTCTGGCTCGACATCACCCAGTTGGTCATGCGGAATTCGAAGTCGGCCTTCTGACCGAGCCCCATGAGCACCAGCAGGCCCACGCGCTCACGCGCCAGCGGCGGCATCCGGTTGACCATGAACGGCAGCACGTCGGCCCCCTGCGAGTAGCCGATCAGGATCGCGCGCTTCTTGTTCCAGCGGGTCTGATAGAAGCGCATGAGACGGTCGATGTCGAGTGCGCCGGACGCTGGCGTGCGCGCCGACCAGAAGTACCGCAGCGAATCGACCCCCACGACGGGAATGCCATGCGCGGCAAGCGCCCCGGCGACATCGCGATCGAGTCCGGCCCAGCCCCCGTCGCCCGACATCAGGATGGCGAAGGTGTCGGCCAGATTCGCGGCAGGTTTGCCCGTCGCGGGCACCTCGATCACGGGCAAATCGGCGACGGCGGCAGGCGGTCGCGCTGTGCCTGCCACGTGGTGCGCATTCAGACGCCGGAACGCATTCTTGTACTGCGTCACCCAATCGGCCAGCACCGGCGTGGACGAAGCGCCCGTCGCCGAGGCGGACGTCGTACCGCTCGTATCCATCGCCCCCAGACTGCCCGCCAACCCGCCCACGAGCCAGTTGGAATTGGGTGTGCGCGCGGCGAACTCCTGCGCGACGTGGTCCGAGCAACGCGGTGCGCGCGCCGGACTGGCCGGACCGCCCATCGGGCCGCCCATCGCCAGCCACGGGGCGCTCATCACCGGCGCGGGCAGCAAACGCATCGGTGCGCCGCCCGGCGTGTGGGTGATACCGCGTCCGAAATGCACGCCCTCGCCCTGACACAGCGGACGCGACATCGGCAGCACCGGACAGAAGTCGACGGACAACGCGCCGGAGAACGTGTCGCTACCGGCCTGCGCGAGCATGGCGTACGCGAACGTGCCGCCCACGCCGTCGCCCACGAGAATCGGCGGGGTATAGCCAGGCAGTTTGACGGCGGCCTCGACCCATCGGCCGAAGTTATCGAGATCGCCCGCCGCGTAGACGCACGCGATATCGTCCTTCGTGTAGTTCGCCATCAGCCGCGCGGTGTCGATGCCCGCCACCAGCGCGCCGGTGTCCGCCAGCGCGCGGGCCATGCGCTCGGCCCGTGGCGTCCAGCCGTCGTCGTCGGAGAAGAACAGCACCGTCGCGTTGGGTTCGCCTTCCGGCCGGAAGATGGGGACGCTCTCGAAGCGGCCGTGCGTCATGATCTCGGGGGCCGCGCCGCCCGTGCCTGCGCTACGAAAGGCCGCCGCGCCAGCCGCCGCAGCCGCTGCCTGCGGCATAACCGGCGCGGGCTTGAGCACGTTCAATGGATTGCCGCCATTGGCGGCTGCTTCGGCGGTCTTCGACGTCTGCGCCATCGCGCAAGTGGCGGACACGGTGATCGCGAGCGCCGCCGCATAGCGCGCGGCCCGCACCATCCGCGCCCGTCTGAAGCCGGGTTTCAGCGATACCGCACGGTCGCCGTCGCTCTTGCCATCCATCGCCATCGCGCTCCCTGTCATTTCGTAATCATCCCTTTCCAACCGCCGCCCACGAGCGAGGCGACGTCGGCCAGCGTCAGCATGGGCGCAATGCCGCCCGGCGTCATCAGATAGCGCGCCTCCCATTGCGGATCGAATTTGTCCTTGAAGCTGCGCAGTCCCCGGAAGTTGTAGAAGCGCGCGCCGTGCGCGAACATCATTCGCCCGAAGCGGTGCCAGCGCGGCGCAAGCTGATGCGTCTCCATGCCGGACATCGGCGCCATGCCCAGACCGAAGCGCTGATAGCCCTGCTCCTTGAAATGCAGCATCAGCTTCGCGAAGAGGAAGTCCATCGTGCCCGGCGGCGAGTCGGGTACCTGACGCATCAGATCGATGCTCGCTTCGATACGCTGCACGTCAGGACACATCAGCGTGGCGAACGCGACGAGCCGGTCTTCGCGCCGCACCAGCGCCACCGGCTGACGCGCAACGTACGCATCGTCGAACGCCCCCAGCGAGAAGCCCTTCTCACGCGTGTGCTGACGCGCAAGCCATGCGTCCGACACAAGCCGCATCTCCGCCAGATGGGGTGCAACGTGCTCCGGCGGCACGATTTCCAGCGTCAGTCCCTCGCGCTCACCACGGGTCACACCATGACGCAGATTCGCGCGACGCGCGCCTTGCAGACCGAACTCCGGCAGCGAGACGAACGCCTCTTCACCCAGTTTGTACGCGCGCAATCCCGCGTCGATGTACAGCGGCAACGCTTGCGGACGCGTCTTGTAGAACGCTGCGCGACCGCCGTGCGCGTCGGCCAGTTCGATGAAGCGCCAGATCAGCTCTGGCCATTCCTTCTGATCGCCGACTGGATCCGAAAGCGACACCCACGAGCGGCGATGCTTCGCGTACATGATGAACGCGTTACCCGACGGCGAGAACAGGAAGCTCTTGTCGCCCATGAGCGCGAGGCACGCGTCGGCGGCGGGTTGCTTGCGGATGACGGCCTTCGCGCGCGCCAGTTCGTCTTCCGTCGCGGGCACCATCGCGCCCGGCGATTGCCGCAGCAGTTGCCAGAGCGACAAGCCCAGCCCGATCACGGCGACGACCATCAACGCACGCATCGAGCGCGGCGCATCGCCGTCGAACGTGAATTGCCACCAGAGTTGATTGGCGTAGCCGACGCGCCTGTACGACATGAACATCAACCACGTACACGCGCCCAGCACCGACAGCACGGCGATGATCCAGCCCGGTTCGAACGACTGCGTGAACAGCGACGAGCGCCGGTCGAACTGCTTGCGTGAGACGAGCAGCAAGGTCGCGAGGACGGCCAGCACGAAGAACTCCGACAACGCGATGCCCTTCGGAATCGCCAGCACGGCCGCGATGACGGTGAGGCCCAGCGAGCCCCACCACGCCGCGTCGAGCCGGTGCAGCAGACCGCGCGCGAGGAACAGCATCGACAGCCCCGCCACGCTGCCCAGCAGGTGCGACACCTCCACGAGGAACAGCGGCACGTGACGGCGCAGGAAGTCCTCGGCATCGCGCGTTGCAGGCGTCACCCCTGAGATCAGCAGCATTACACCCGCCACGAGCGTGAGTGCCGCGAGCAAGCCGGGGAAGAGACGTACGGCGGCGCGTCCGATCGGGGCGGCCGGGCCTTGCCGCAATTCGAACGCCGCGAGCAGGCACGCCGCGAAGATCAGCGGCAGCAGATAGTAGATGCCGCGATACAGCACCAGCGCCCCTGCGACCTGACTGATCGGTGCGTGGCCGTTCGTCGCCAGCAGAATCACCGCTTCGAACACGCCGACGCCGCCCGGCACGTGGCTGAGCACGCCGAGCGCCATCGCAATGGCGTAGAAGACGACGAACGGCGGCAGATCCACCACACCGGCGGGCAGCAGGCACCAGAGGGCTGCTGCGGCCATGCCGAGGTCGGCGGCGGAAATCACCAACTGACGCAACGCGAGGCGCAGCGGCGGCAATGGCATCGACCAGCGGCCGAAGATCGCGACCGAGCGTTTGCGTGCACACAGGACGAGGAACGCGGTCGCGCCCGCCAGCAGCAGCACGGCGAAGGCCTGCAACATCCACGCGGGAATCGGCACCAGCGCCGAGACGCGCGACGCGCCCCACAACATCCCCAGCGAGCCGAACACCGTCATCCCGAGACCGAACGCCCCGGCGTTGAACGCGACGGCCTGCGCGACCTTCGATGCATCGACGCCTGCCGCCGCGTACATCCGCATACGTACGGTGCCGCCCGTCAGCACGCCCAGACCGACGGAGTTGCCCAGCGCATAGGCGATGAACGACGTCAGCACGACAGTCGAGCGCTTCACCTTCGCCCCGGCGAACGCGAGTCCCGAGATGTCGTAGCCGGTGAGCGCCGCATAGCTCGCCAACGTTGCCAGCATGGCAAGCACGAGGCGCGTCACCGGCGTGGCGTGAATGGCGGCGATCACGTTGTCGTAATGCACGTGTCGCAACATGTGATGCAGCGCGTCGAAGACGAACAGGCCGAGCAGCAACACACCGGCGACGATCAGCCACGGGCGGGCGGCACTCCACGGAAAGCGTCTGATCAGGCGGATGGGCGCGGGCAAGGCCTGCCAGGCGGCCTCGACGGGCGACGCGGAGGAAGGACTGGGGGTATCCGGCGGGTTGCCGTCACTCCCGCCAGCGGCAGAGGCCGCAGCGCTGTGTCCGGCGGTGGCCGGAGAAAGCGCCACGGGAGAAGCTGGATCGGCGGGCCGGCTCGGGCGCGCACGGGACGGTTCAGTCATGTTTCGGTCGTTCCTTCGGCCGGCACGACGTCATCGGGACGCCGCCCTTAAGGCCTGTGGGCGAGTCGGAGCCTGTCAGTCTTGGGAGATAGCTTACACCGCGATGCGTAACAGGTCTTGTCGGTGCGGCACTGACAAAGCTCGCATTTGCCGTGCCGAAATACCCGCAAAGCGCCGCCGGACGGTCGTCTGCGGCCGATGCTTCACGTTATGAGGGAGTTTTAGCAGCGCGATATCGGTGACGTTCGCCGCGCAGCGCCCGTCGCACGGGGCTGTGCCCGGTCGATTGCATCCCTCTATCGCCGGAAATGCGCGATATATGCAACTTAATGTAAAATGCGCAGGTTTTGCTGGGTATTTACCCGAAGTTTTTCCTACACTTCGATTTCGAACATCGCCGCAACGCGGCACGTGCGCACTCCGAACCATTCCGACTCCGAAGAGAGTCGATTCGCGGTTCGAAGTTTTGTGCGCGGGGGGAGTTAAGTAATGAACGTCGAACGGCAAAGCCGTCCGGCAGCAGGGGCACGTTTTAAAAAGCTATGGTCGATGTCTTGCGATTGGCATGACATGGCACGAGCTATGGGGCGTACCGGCGCGTCTGCACGCCGTGTTGTCCTGACTATCCTGCTGGGCACTGCCACACTGATGACGGCGAGCCATGCGCTCGCCCAGACGCCGTCGAACGCGTCGTCCACCGCTTCCGCCATCGGTGCTACCAACAACGCCGGTGCGGTCGTCGCCCTGCCATCGTCGGGCGCGGTCACGCCAATCAAGCCCGCCGTGCCGATCGGTCAGTCGACCATCGCGCAGGGTGTCGCGCAGCTCAAGGAGCGCTACAACCTCTCGCACGTCTGGCTGCGTACCGAGTCGGACGGCGGCGTCGCGCTCGAAGCCGCCACGCCGGGCGACGAGGTACAGCAGTTGCTGCCTGTCGCGAGCCTGTCGAAGTCGGTCACGGCTATCGGGATCGCCTTGCTTGTACAGCAAGGCAAGCTGTCGCTCGACGCCAAGCTCGGCGACCTGCTCACCGACTATGCGAAGGAACACGGCAAGCCGCTCGACCCTTCGTTGCGCGATCTGACGGTACGACGCCTGCTCGCGCATCGCGCGGGGCTGGCGACGAACGGTTTCAACGATCCGGTCAACGGTCTGTTCAGCGGACTGGCGATTCGTCGTGTGGGCGGCAGTGCGGACTTCTTCAACTATCTCGATGCGGGCGAGGCCAGCCATTCCACGGGCCGCTCCGACTTCGTCTATTCGAACGTCTCGTATCTGCTGCTCGGGATGGTGATCGAAGCCGTGTCCGGCGAGGATTACAAGGACTTCTGCGAGAAGAACATCTTCGCTCCGCTGGGCGTGACGGATGCGAAGCTGCCCGAAAGCTGGCGTCTGCTGGCGCCGTTCGCGGGCTGGCAGATGTCGACGGGCGCGTTGCTCAAGGTGTGGCGCGTGTTCGATGTCCGTCACCCGAGTCTGCTCACGGAGAAGACGCTGCGCACGTTGTTGCTCGATAAGCAGTCGGGGCCGGTGAATTCGGATCGCGATGTGTATTACACGCTCGGCGTGTTCCTGCTGCCGGGTGCCGGGGATCGCAGCTATCGCATCAGTCACGATGGCATCGCCGACTTCTTCCGCACGCAGTCGACCTATTACACCGTGGTGGAGAAGACCGTGCCGGGCGACAGCTGGGCGCTGGTGGTCTCGCCGATTCCGTCGCGCGGCCAGTTCGGTGCGTTGCAACGCGACGTGCGACGCATCATTCGACAGGCGCGTCTGGTGCCTTGAGGGATGAGTCGTGGGCGGGGGCGTGACTGAGGAAATCCGAGAAGTCGCAGACGTACGTCCCCGCAATCAGGCCGCGTTTCTGCGACGCGGTCAGTTGCTTGATGCGGTACTCGGCACGTGAGGCCGTCGACCGGTCGGCAAACGACAGTGAGAGCAACACACGCGACGGCGGATATGCCCGCGTGAAGCGCGCCCCCTTCCCCGCCACATGCGCCGCATAACGCGCGTTCACGTCGACCGTGATCCCCGTGTAAATACGTCCACCGGCACACTCCAGCAAATAGAGATACCAGGGCTTCGGTGCGGCGACGGTTGCGACTTCGTTCTGTTCCAACGTCTGAATTTTCGTCTTGAAAGGTAATTTGAGGGTGCAGACATTGTAGTCTTGCCGCGTCCCAACGCTCGAACACGACAATGCCAAATGGCACATATCGAACTCACACCATTCGATGCATCCGAATACCTGGACACCGACGAAGTCATCTCCGAGTACATCACCGCTGCGCTCGAAGAAAATGACATCGAGCTACTGATGGCGGTAATTGCAGATATTAAGAAAGCGAAAGACCGAACCATGTAAGATCGCTGTTCTGGCCCATCATCAAAACGACAAGCGCCATGAACGAAACGGTTTCGTCGGAGACATTGCACGCTTCGAATCTCTTGCGTCGCGAACGATTACGCGCCCGGTTGCGGGCGCTCGGCGGTTACGCCGCCTTCGCGCTTCTCGCGTTAGCACTATGGGCAGCGAGTCACGGCAGCACCACTCTCGGGCTATCGCCCACGGCGGCGCAAGCAGCTGTCCTCGTGCTCTTCACCATCGGTGCGTGGGCGTTCGGTCTGTTCCCGGAACCCGTCACTACGCTGACCTTCTTCCTGCTCGCAACGCTGCTGCATGTCGCGAAGCCGGAAGTCATCTTTGCCGGTTTCCACTCCGCCGCGTGGTGGCTCGTCTTCGGCGGTGCAGTCACCGGGCTGGCCGTGCGCACCACCGGACTCGGCTCGCGACTTGCGTCCACGGTGTTCGCGCTGAAGCGTCCGACGTACCCGCGCTATGTCGCATCCGTCATGGTCGCTGCCGTCGGTCTCGCCTTCGTGATGCCCTCGACCACCGGCCGTATTCTGCTGCTCATCCCCATCGTGCTCGCGCTTGCGGATCGCATCGGGCTCACCGAAGGACGACGCGGACGCACCGGTCTCGTGATGATGGTCGCCGCCGCGAGCTACATGCCGCCGACGACGATCCTCCCCGCGAACATTCCGAACAGCGTGCTGATGGGCGCGGCCGACTCCTTCTACGGCGTGAAGCTGCATTACGCACCGTATCTGCTGCTGCACTTCCCCGTGCTCGGCGCACTCAAGGCGGTCATTCTCGTGTGGGTCATCTGTCGGCTGTTCCCGGACGACGGCCCGCTGACGAACACGTCCACCAACACCACGCCACCGTTCACCGCCGACGCGCGCCATCTGTCCATCCTGCTGGCGCTTGCGTTGGCAGGCTTTGCGACGGACGCGTGGCATGGCATCTCGCCCGCGTGGATCTCCGTGGCCGCTGCGATCATTTGTCTCCTGCCCGCGATTCACATCGTGACGCCGAAGACTTTCACCGACCAGATGCAGATCACGCCGCTCATCTACGTGGCGGGGTTCCTCGGGGTGGGTGCCGTGGTCGCGGATAGCGGACTGGGAGAAAAAGTGGCGCGGTTATGTCTGGACGCCGTAGGCATGGTGCCCGGCACGCCGGTCATCAATGCGGCATGGCTCATCGCCATCGGCGCGGCCATCGGGCTTGTGGCGACCCTGCCCGGTCTGCCCGCCGTACTCACACCGCTCGCGGGCCAGCTCTCCACGGCGAGCGGCCTGCCGCTCTATACCGTCCTGATGCTTCAGGTGCCGGTGTTCTCCACCGTGTTGTTGCCGTATCAAAGCCCGCCGATGATGATCGCGATGCACCTCGGCGGCGTCGGCATGCGCGACGGCACACGGCTAACCGTCGCGATGACGGTCATCTCGCTGGTGCTGCTCTTCCCGTTGGATTACGTGTGGTGGCGTGTGCTCGGCATGTTGCCGTAAGCCGCCGGAGACGAGGAGGACGAAAGCGACGAAGTGCCACGCGCTGACATGTGACGCGTCGGCATCCCCTGATGATCGCGACAGAACACTAGCCAGCGATCGCCGTCCTCGTCGCGCCAGAACGCGCCCTCGCGCTCCAGGATCGCGCTCAGCCGAAGCCGCACCTCGCGCAGATGCGCGTCGCTCACACCCGGCAGAATCATCCCGCGCACGTAGCTCAGATGCGGCACCGTTCGCAACAACATACGGATCAGCTGACAGAATCGTCTCACTGCCTGATCGCTCGAACGCGCCTCGGCATCAAGACGGAAATCGGTGATCGTCAACACGTAGCCCGCGGCGACTTTATCGAGACGATGGCAAAGGGACAACTCGCCGTTCTCGACGCGTTGTCCCAAGGTAATGCGCATGCGCTCGCAGACTTCCGCGCGCGCCGTGAAACGGTGAGTCCTGAAAAATGCCGCAACGGCGCGCTCGCAGACTGTCATGAATGGGTCACTGGGTGAGTCACTGCCTGAATTAGCGGATGGCTTCGTAAAGCTTGGTGAGATGTTGCCCCGCGAGGCCGTACAACTGACGCGTGACCTCGCGCAATTCACCGCTCGCCGCATCGATACGCTGACGCAGACGGTCGTTGCTCTTGCGCGTCTCGTCGGTCAGTCCGGTAGCGAACTCACCGACCACCTCGTTGTCCCGTCCCCGGTTCGACAGATCGGCAGCCGCGAACTCGAACGCCGGTTTGCCGAACTGCCCGACGCCACTCACCACGCCACCGAACATCTGCCCGATCTCCATCTTGTCGCGCATGCCATAGCGTGCGCCGATCACACTACCGCCGAGCGACATGACGCCCGTGAAGAGCGACCCGCCAGCGGAGGTCATCGCTGACTCGTAGTGCTTCTTGTTGGCCCGGTACTTCTCGTCGCGCGCCGCCACGCCTCTTGCGAACAGCATCACGTCGTGACGCGTGCGGTAAGACTGGTCGGTGTTACGCTCGCCGACGCGAATTTCCATCATCAGCTTCACCAGTTGCATGAGCGTCACCAGTCCGTCGACGGCACGTCCGCCGCGATCCGGCATCTGCACATCCGACACCCAAGCGCCGCGCTCACTCTGCGCCGTGGTCTTCCACGACGTCGTCGTTGCTAAGCCTGCCATTCCTCTACCCCTTTTCGGAAGACGCGGCAAAAGCCGCGTCGATGATCGATAACACGCACCGCTCACGCCATCGAGGCGGCGATACGAATGCGCACAGCGCCCGTCTTCGTCACGGCGTCGCTGGCCGATTCCGCGATCTCGCCCTGCTGCGCCGACAACGCCTCCATGCGCTTGGCGACACGCTTCTTATCGTCGCCGTTCAGCTCCATCAGGAACTGCAACCACATCATTTCCGTGCCCATGTCGCGCGCCTGGCGCTGAAGCTTCGCGCGCTGGATGCCGATCGCACCCGCCGTGATCTCGCGCGCCCCGACCACGCCACCGCGAATCACGCCCGAGAGCGACCACATGCCACGCACGATGGCGCGACGTCCCTGCGAGCCGATCTGTTGACTAAACGACTTCGTCACATCGGTCGCCGTTACACGTGCGCCCTTGGCCACTTGCTTACCCGTCGACTTGACGACGTTGTCGAACGACCGCGATACCATCCGCTCGACCATCTCCTGCGTGAATTGCTCGGCCATGCGGTTGAAGCCGCGCTTGGCGAGATTGCGCGCAGTGCGCGTGCCGTTCTGCGCGAGCGACTTGCCAACGCGTTTGCCGACTTCCACACCGACCTGATACGAGACCTCCGAGACGACACGCTGTTTGATCGCGCCAATCGCCGCGTCGTCGCCCGCCTTCACGGCTTTCGTGAGCGCTTCGCCCGCGCCACCCTTCATCACGCGCGTGGCAGTCTTCGTCACCGAGCGCGACGCCATGAATCCACGTACCGACGTCCCGAAGCCCACGACCATGCCAAGCGCCTGAAACGCCATCTGCGCGTAGCCCCACTTCGTCGCTTCCGCCTCGTATTTCTCGGCGTTCTCCGGATCGACGAGCGCCATCGTCTTGTAGACCGCCGCGCCGATGCCCGCGACGCCCGCGCCGACGTCCGCAATGCCGCCCGCAATCATCAGCGGGTTCATCGTCAGCACGCCGGTCACGACCTTGACGGCCCCAATGACGACATCGATGGCCGCAACGACCCAGTCGAAGATCACACCGAAGATGCCGCCCTTGCGCGCCTTGTCCGCGTCTTTCGTGGCGGCGTCCATCTGCTCGCGGAATTTCTGGAGGTCTTCCTGCCGCAGCTTGTCCTGCCGCTCCGCGAGCAGTTCCAATGCCTTCTGGGTCGACTTCGCCGTGTCGCCCATCGCTTGCATCGAGATCATCGACGCGACCATCACGAGCGTAGACGGATCGAGCTTTTCGAGACTCGCGAGATCAGTCACGCCGAACTGCGACGGCGGACGCACACCGTCTGCCGCCATCGCACTGCCCAGCGAATACAGGCGCTGCAGCAAGCGGGCAAACGCACCTTCCGCGTCCTGCCACGTGCCTGCGTCGGTCTCGTCGGGAAGGAAGTCTTCCGACGAGAGCCAATCGTCGGACATCTTGTCGTTTCGCAAGGCATTCGGCGTGGGCGTATCCGTCCGCTGCTTCGTTGGCTCCCGAACATCACCCAGGGACGACGGACGGTATGCCGCGCCTACTGCACCAATCACAGTCATGTGTTTCCTTTCGATGGAGAAGTTGACAGGGCGTCGCACCGGGCGCGCGCCGAATGTGCGAGCTTGCGATGCTGCGTGTGCTCGCCGCAGAGCCGCAGCGTCGCGAGGTAGGCCTTCGTCGCGTAAGACGCATTACCCACGCTCTCGTAACTCATGCCCGCCAGGTAGGACGGGCGAGGGTCCGCCGCGCGAATCACACCGGCCTTGGCGAAGCATGGCAACGCGTCGTCATGCTGGCCGAGCCGCTGATAGCACAGACCAAGTCCGAACCAGTCATCGAACGACCATTGGTCGAGCGTGGCGAGCATGAAGTAGATGCGTTGCGCGGCCGCGATCTCGCCTTCCTTGAAACGTTGAAGTGCATACGCACGAACGCACGCCAGATCACTCTCGTCGAGATCTGCAAGCATGCGCAGCGCGCCACCTCGCTCGAAGAAGCGCGAGAAGATCGCCTCTGTGTCGACGGCTGACGTGTCGGGCGTCTCGCGTGCCAGCGCTGACGACGTCGAAGAAGAGGATTTCACGAGCGCATCGAGCCGTTGATCTGATTGAGCTGCTGCCCGCGCGAACTGATGATCGTGTTGGCGAGCGTCGAGACGCCGTTGTATTCCTGAAGGAACTTGTTGATTTCGATGTTCTCGATGGTGCGGCTGTCGGTCGCTTCTTCGCCTCGGCTGTCAGCCGCCGCCTTGAGCGCGCGCAGATGGTCCGCGCGATAGTCACCCAGCGATCCCGAAGGTCCGGAGTATCCGTCCTCGCCGACCTTCTTGCTGCGCGACTCCCAGTCCTTCAGCGTCTTCTTCGCACCGCTGTCGTCGATGGTGATCTTGAGGTCGTGCTTGTCGAAGAATTCGCGGATGCCATCGCCGACTTTGGTCGTTGCCGTCGTGCTCGTGCCGAGCTTGTTGATGAGCGTTTCGATCTGGTTCGCAACATCGCGCGCTTCGCGGCCGTGCGCCTGACGCGCGCGCATCGAGTCGATCTTCAGCTTGGCGTCGCCACCGCTGGCTTGCATGAGCGTGGCAGCGTGCGCCAGCAACAGCGAGTGAATGTCGACGGTGCGCGTAGACGTCAGCGTGACATCCGGCGACATCTGTTGCGAAGCCGACGCACCATAGCGATACGCGTTCGATTGGATTGCAGTCATGAGGTCGTTCCTGAATTCGATTTGAAGGAGGGAGAGATGAGACGTGGAGTGAAGTGAAAGACGGCCGTCAGAGGCTGCTCGTGATCTTGCTCATGATGTCGCGCAACTTGGCAATGACCGCATTGCTCAACGTCAGCGCATTCTCGTAACGCGACAGAAACTGCTTGAGTTCGATCTGTTCGACGGTGGCCGACTCGCTCGTGCCCGATGCCATCGACTGCACGCTGGCCTTGAGGCTGTCCAAGGTAGCGGCGCCGAGCGCACCCGACGCCTGCGATGTCGACATCAGCGAGTGGCGCACCGCGAAGTCGCGCAGTCCGTCCGGCAGCGACACGGTGGCCTCACCTGCGCGCAAGCGCCGCTGCATCTCGTCAATCGACGTCAACCAGTCACGCGCATCGCGAGCGCTCGCCGAACGCGCGCGCGCCTTGTTCATCCAATCGTCGACTCGCACCTGCAAGCCGTCCATCTGCTCGCTTGCGCGCTGCATCGTGCTCAGCAGCGGGTTGTCGCTGGCACGGCCCTGCGCAAACGCGCCGCCCAGTCGCGGCGCGTAGTGAGTGTTCGGCGTGTAGGGCGTGTCGATGGTTCGGTAGATCATGTCGCCTCCGTCACGCGCAGGTCCGATGCATCGCCCGGCTACGCGCCGGGACGCGCGCTGCTTCGTCGCCCGTCGCCGGCACCTCGGCGTTCAGTCGTTCGATCACACCGGCCAAAGCGACAGCCATGCGTTCGATCTCGCGTGCTTCGCGTTGAAACGCTTCGCTGTCGAGCAGGGCATCGAGACGGGCGAGCTTGTCCGTCGCCTGCGGTGTACCTGCTTTTTCCATCCGCTCGATCTCGTCGAGGACCGTCTGATAGTCGAGCGTCTGACGCGCCAGCTTGCGACCGGCCATCTGGATCTCGCCGCAAGCGCGCTCGTACTGCGCGAGCAGCGGATCGGGGTCGTGCCTTTCGGGGAGTGGGGAAGAGGACTTCGCCTCAGTGGCGTTCAAAGCGTTCGGCTCTTGGGGTGTTGCGGACATCTGGGACATTTCAGGCACCTCCGTACGTTTCGTAGCGGTTGTCATTTACGACAACGGCATCGTACGGAGGTCCTCATGGTGCGCCTTTGCAAAGCCCGCAATCCCTTCCGGGAACCGGTCTCACTTCAGTCATTTCCCAGTGACGAAGGGGTTACGCGCATCGCGTTGCACGATGCTCGGCCCCTTATGCGGCGGGGCGTTCCGGTCATACAACGTGAGATCGAGCCCTCGGCTTCACGCCTTCCCAAAGCCGCCGCCTCCCGGCGTCTCCACAACAAAGATGTCGCCCGGCTGCATCTGCGTGCGTCCGATGTGTGCCAACGCCTCGCGCGAACCGTCTACGCGCTCAACGTAGTTGGCACCCAGCGCGCCGGTCCCACCGCCCTGCGCGCCGAACGGTGCGTGCACACGATTGTTGGAGAGAATCGACGCCGTCATCGGTGTGAGGAAGCGAATGCGTCGCACCGCGCCGTTACCACCTTGCCAGCGTCCGGTGCCGCCCGACCCCACACGAATGCGATGGCTCTCGAGACGGACCGGATAGCGCCACTCCAGCACCTCCGGATCGGTCAGACGCGAGTTCGTCATGTGCGTCTGCACGGCATCCGAACCTTTGAAGCCGTTGCCCGCGCCGCTGCCGCCCGAGATGGTTTCGTAGTACTGGTACGTCTCGTTGCCGAAGGTGAAGTTGTTCATCGTGCCCTGGCTCGATGCCACGCTGCCGAGCGCACCGTAAAGCGCATTGGTAATCGCCGACGACGTCTCCACGTTGCCCGACACCACTGCCGCCGGGTACACGGGGTTGAGCATCGACCCCTCGGGCACGATCACCGTCAGCGGCTTCAGACAGCCCGCGTTGAGCGGGATGTCGTCGTCCACGAGCGTGCGGAAGACGTACAGCACTGCCGCCATGCATACCGCACGCGGGGCGTTGAAGTTGTTCGGCAGTTGCGCCGACGTGCCGGTGAAATCGATGGTGGCGCTTCTCGACGCCTGATCGACACGAATCGTCACGTCGATGACCGCGCCATTGTCGAGCGGATAGCGGTAGTGCCCGTCGCCCAGCGCGCCGATCACGCGACGCACCGCCGCTTCGGCGTTGTCCTGCACGTGCCCCATGTAGGCGAGCACGACGTCGCGCCCGAAGTCGTTCACCATGCGGCGCAGCTCGTCCACGCCCTTCTGGTTCGCTGCCACCTGCGCGCGCAGATCGGCCATGTTCTGGTCGATGTTGCGCGCCGGGTAGCGTGCGCCACCGAGCAGCTCGCGTGTCTCACGGTCGCGCAGTTCGCCTGCGGCCACGAGTTGCCAGTTGTCGATCAGCACGCCCTCTTCTTCGACGTGCGTCGAGTCCGGCGGCATCGAACCCGGCGTGATCCCGCCGATATCCGCGTGATGGCCGCGCGAGCCGACGTAGAACAGCGGTTCCGCCACACGTGAACTCGATGCCGCGTCGTCATCGTTGACGAACACTGGCGTGATGACGGTGACGTCCGGCAAGTGCGTGCCGCCGTGATACGGATCGTTAAGCATGAAGACGTCGCCCTCGCGCATGCGTCCGCGATTGCGCTCGATCACCGTCTTGATGCTCTCGCCCATCGATCCCAGGTGCACTGGCATGTGCGGCGCGTTAGCGATGAGGTTGCCGTCGCGGTCGAACAGCGCGCACGAGAAGTCCAGACGCTCCTTGATGTTCACCGAGTACGCCGTGTTTTGCAGACGCAGCCCCATCTGCTCGGCAATCGACATGAAGAGATTGTTGAAGATTTCGAGGCGCACAGGATCGGCCTGCGTGCCCAGCCCGCGCTGTGTCTCTCTCGGCACCACTCGCGTGAGCACGAGGTTCCCCTGTCCCGTCATCTGCGCCTGCCAACCCGGTTCGACGACCGTCGTGCCGCTCTTCTCTGCGACGATGGCGGGACCGTCGAGGGTGTCGCCCGCGAGCAGCGTGTCGCGCTCGAATAGCGCCGCATCGTGCCACGTGCCAGCGGCGTAGAGCTTCACCCGATCGATGGCTTGCGGCGTGCCGGACGTGCGTGCTTCGAGCGGTGCAATATCGACCGGCGCATCCGACCGCCCGATGGCCTCGACCGACGCCACTTCGACGATCAACGCCGCCCCGTCCATCAGGAACGAATAGCGCTGACGGTACGCAGCTTCAAACGCGTCGCGCATCTGCCCCACGCTGCCAAACGGCACGGCGATGGCTGAGTCCGTGCCCGCATAGCGCACATGCACACGGCGCACCGTCTCGATACGCGACGGCGGCACGCCCTGCGACAGGAGCGCGTTCACGGCGTCGTCGGCCAGCGCACCGAGGGCGTCTTCGAGTGCCACAAGGCCGTCGTCGGCCAGCGGCGCTTCGATCATGCGTTCGCGCATCGCCGTCTGGTCGGCCAGACCCATACCGTAGGCCGACAGCACGCCCGCCAGCGGATGCGCAAAGACCTGCGTCATGCCGAGTGCATCGGCCACACCGCACGCGTGCTGACCGCCCGCGCCGCCGAACGTCGTCAGCACATAGCGGCTCACGTCATGACCTCGCTGCACGGAGATTTTCTTGATGGCGTTGGCCATCGCGCCGATAGCGATGTCGAGAAAGCCCTCGGCGAGCGCTTCGGGGGTCTGACGACGGCCCGTCGCTTTCTCGATCTCGGCGGCCAGTGCCGTGAATTTCGCGACCACGACATCGCGATCGAGCGGTTCGTTGGCGTGTGGACCGAAGACCTTCGGGAAGTGCGCGGGCTGAATCTTGCCGAGCATGACGTTGCAGTCCGTGACCGCGAGCGGGCCGCCACGACGATACGCCGCCGGGCCGGGGTTCGCGCCCGCTGACTCCGGCCCCACGCGCAGACGCGTGCCGTCGAACGACAACACCGAACCGCCCCCCGCCGCCACCGTATGAATGCTCATCATCGGCGCACGCATTCGCACACCGGCGACCTGCGTCTCGAACACGCGCTCGAACTCGCCGTTGTAGTGGGAGACGTCCGTCGACGTGCCGCCCATGTCGAAGCCGATCACGCGCTCGAAGCCCGCCGCGCTAGACGCGCGCACCATACCGACGATGCCGCCTGCGGGACCGGAGAGAATCGCGTCCTTGCCCTGGAAGTTGTCGGCGCGCGTGAGGCCGCCACTGCTCTGCATGAATTGCAGGTTCACACCCGGCATCTCCTTCGCCACCTGCTCGACGTAACGGCGCAGGATCGGCGACAGATACGCGTCCACCACGGTGGTGTCGCCGCGCGAGACCAGCTTCATCAGCGGCGAGACTTCGTGCGAGACGGAGACTTGTGTGAAGCCGATGTCGCGCGCCATCGCGGCGAGCGTCTTCTCGTGGGCTTGATAGCGGTAGCCGTGCATCAGCACGATGGCCATTGCGCGAATGCCCTTCGCGTAGAGCGCTTCGAGCGCGCTGCGCGCAGTGACGACATCCAGCTCGCGAACGACGTCGCCGTGCGCGCCGACACGCTCGTCGATTTCCACGACGTCGGCATACAGGGCTTCGGGCAGCGCAATGTCGAGATCGAACAGTCGCGGACGATTCTGATACGCGATGCGCAGCGCGTCGCGAAGGCCGTGCGTCGTAACGAGCGCCAGCGGTTCGCCCTTGCGTTCGAGCAAGGCGTTGGTCGCCACGGTCGTGCCCATCTTCACCATGTCGACGAGATCGGGCGTGATCGGTTCGCCAGCGCTCAGCCCCAGCAGGTGGCGGATGCCTGCGACGGCGGCGTCGCGATACTGCTCGGGGTTCTCCGAGAGCAATTTGTGCGTGACGAGCGTGCCGTCCGGGCGGCGCGCCACGATATCGGTGAAGGTGCCGCCACGGTCGATCCAGAACTGCCAGCGCGACGCGGTCTGATGCGCAGGTGCGCGGTTTTGGGCAGGGGGCGTGAGAGCGTTCGTCATGATGTCATTCGCAAAACAGAGGGGTGTCAATCGGGGGGAGCAAGCGAGAGGCGAGCGTGCGGCGAAGGAAGGCGATGCAGGGTGCACCGCCCTCCGTCGGTCGATCAGTGCGGGGTGGTTTCGAGCGATTCGAGTTCGCGACCGCGCGTCTCGGGCAGCGTGAGTGCGGCGATGATCAGCACGCCGTAGGCCACACCGGCGAAGATGCCGATGGTCGTGCCCAGACCGTATTCCTTCGAGAGCATGCCGATCAGGAACGGGAACAATGCGCCGACGGCACGGCCGACGTTGTAGCAGAAGCCTTGTCCGGAGCCACGAACCCGCGTGGGGAACAACTCGGTCAGGAACGCGCCCATGCCACTGAAGATGCCCGACGCGAAGAAGCCGAGCGGGAAGCCGAGCCAGAACATCGCGCTGTCGGTGAGCGGCAGCGAGGTGTACGAGAACGCGATCACCATCGAGCCCACAGCGAACAGAATGAAGTTCGGCTTGCGGCCCAGACGGTCGGTCAGATACGAGCTCGCGAGATAGCCGACCCACGAGCCGAAGATGATCATCGCGAGATAGCCGCCGGTGCCCATCACGGTGAGGTGACGCTCCGTCTTCAGGAACGTCGGCAGCCAGGTCGTGATGGCGTAGTAGCCCCCCTGCGCACCGGTCGTCAGCAACGCGGCACGAATCGTCGTGGAGAGCAGCGCCGGGCTGAAGATGGCGGTCATGCCGGGTGCGTCTTCCGACTTCGCCTGCTTGGCCTTCTCCTTCTGGTACACCTCCGGCTCCTGCACATAGCGACGGATGAACAGCACCAGCAGCGCAGGCAACAGCCCGATCAGGAACAGCGCGCGCCACGCGAGTTCGCCCGGCATCAGCGAGAACAGCACCGAGTAGAGGATGGCCGTCAGCCCCCAGCCGATGGCCCAGCCCGATTGCACGAGGCCCACGGCTTTGCCGCGGTCCCGAGCGCGGATCACTTCGCCGATGAGCACAGCGCCCGCCGTCCATTCGCCGCCGAAGCCGAAGCCCATGAGCGCACGCGCGGCGAGCAGTTGGTGGTAGTTCTGCGCGAGTCCGCACAGCCCGGTGAACACGGCGAACCACAGCACGGTGAGTTGCAGCGTGCGCACGCGGCCGATGCGATCCGAGAGGATGCCCGCAACCCAGCCGCCGAGGGCCGAGGCAAGCAGCGTGAGTGTGCCGATGAAGCCCGCGTCGGCGAGGCTGATGCCCCACGTGGCGATCAGCGTCGGGATGACGAAGCTCAGCATCTGGGTGTCCATGCCGTCGAGCATGTAGCCGACCTTGCAGCTCCAGAACGCGCGCTTTTCGCGCGGTGTGGCGTCGCCGTACCAGCCGAACAGGCTGCCGCCGCCTTCGGTGGCTGCCGAGGAATCTGTCCCGACGGGGGGCGCGAGAGGGGTTTTACTTTCCATGAGAAAAAGGCTCCGGTGATGTCCTGACTTGCCGTGTGATGCACTCGGGCCGCGCTCATCCGACAGGCGTAGGTCGTCACCGGCGGGCAACACTTCTCCCGCCGCAGCCCTTTATGGCGCGGTTCTTTTGCTGATTCGTTAATGCTGGGTGGTGCGGGTACTGCGGGTCTTGCAGTTCCTGAACGACGTTAGAAGACGGCCAGCGACGCGTTCGTGATGTCCGTCATCAGCATGTAGCCGGGACAGTGCCCGATCGCGAGCGGCAGCTTCGCGCCCATGAGCGCCGTTTGTGGCGTGACGCCACAGGCCCAGTACACGGGCAGCTCACCGTCGCGAATGGTCACGGCGTCACCGAAGTCCGGCTTCGACAAGTCGGCAATGCCCAGCGCCGACGGGTCGCCGATGTGGATCGGCGCGCCGTGCACGCCGGGAAAGCGGCTCGTGATCTGCACGGCGCGAATGGCGTCTGCGCCTTTCATCGGCCGCATCGACACGACCAGCTCGCCACCGAACTTACCGGCGCGCTGATTCGCGATGTTGGTGCGGTACATCGGCACGTTGCGGCCCTCTTCCACGTGACGCAGCGGAATCCCCGCCTTGGCCAGCATGTCCTCGAACGAGAACGAACAACCGATGGCGAACACCACGAAGTCGCTCTGCCAGAACTCCGCGAGGTTATCGACCTGCGCGTCGAGCTTGCCGTCGCGATAGACGTTGTAGCCCGGTACGTCGGTGCGGATGTCGACCTCGCGTCCCAGCGCGGGCACGTGCCACTGTCCCGGCTCGCCGACGCCCAACAGCGGGCATGCCTTCGGGTTGCTCTGGCAGAAGCGCAGAAAGTCGTGCGCATGCGCTACCGGCACGATAGCGAGATTCGCCTGCGCGAAGTCGCCGCAATAGCCAGCGGTCGGCCCACGGAACTGCGCCGAGCGCACAGCCTGACGAAATTCGTAAGGCGTGATGGTGTCGCGTTGCGAAGTGAAGTCGTGCGAGGTGGCTCGGTGGTTCATGGCAGATCCGGCTTGAGTGGGAGACGCCAATGCGGCATCAGATGGCAGAAGCATAGGAAGAAAAAAAAGTTGCCGCTAACGAGTTTTTGTTCGCATCTGTGTATAGAATTTCTTAACGACCTCGGGGGTTTTCCCGAGGTTCGTTGCATTTATTTTCACCGCACCGTTCAGCACACTGCACACCATGCGTCGCAGACTTTGGGCGACTTCCCTGCCTTTCCCGTCTGCCGACGCTCACGGAGCCCCATGAACACGCGATTTCTCGAAACCTTCGTCACGCTCGCCAAGCTGCGCAACTTTCGCGCGACGGCCACGGCGTTGCACGCGACGCCTGCGGCGATCTCGCAGCGTCTCAAGGTGCTGGAAGAGGAGTTGAAGACCGAGCTTGTCGACCGCGACAGCCGCGAGTTTCGACTCACACCGAACGGGGAATACCTGCTGGGCTATGCGAAGGCGGTGGTGGAGGCTGCGCGTCGTTTGCAGGCCGCCGCATCGGGGGAAAGCACGTTGCGCGGACGACTGCGTCTGGGCGTGATCGAGACGGTCGTCCACAGCTGGCTGCCGAACTATCTGCGACGCCTCGCCGCCGACTATCCGACGCTCGAAGTCGAGCTGACGGTCGACGTCTCCGTGCAGTTGCAGCGGCGTCTCATGGCCGACGAACTCGACCTGATCATCCGCGTGGAAGGCAGCGACGACAGCAGCGTGGTGTGCAACGCACTCGCCAACTATCCGGTGCACTGGATCGCACGTAAGGGGATGTTCCCGAACACGCGCAGCGGACTCGCCAAGCAGGTGTTACAGCATCCGATCCTGACCTACGGACGCGGGACCGCGCCGCATCGCGCACTCGAAGACATCGTGGCCAAGCTGGCCGGTGTGCACGGCGTGCCGCTCTCCGAGACGCGCATTACCGGCTCGCCGTCGATTGCCGTGATCGTGCAACTGGTGCGCGACGGGTTCGGTGTCGCCGCGATTCCACGCCTGTTCGTCGACGCGTTGATCGCCAACGGCGAAGTCGTCGAGTTGCCCTTGCAGCCAGCGCCGCCGTCCATCGTGGTGTCGATGTCGCGCCGCGCCGACGCACCGCTGTTCGTGCATGGCGCGGGCACCGCCGCGCGCGCCGCGTGTGCGGAGTACTGTCAGAAGAGCGACCGGCGGCTGGTGGAATTGCTGTGAGGCGCTGACCTCGATGACGTTACCGACGAATCGACACGCGCTCAGTGAAAGTGCGCGAGCCGCGTGACGAACGTGAAGTCCGCTTCCGACGCCATCAACGACATCAGCACGAGTAGCGCCAACGGCGGAATCAGAATGGCGTAGACGAGCGCGAGCCGCTCCCATCGCATGTGCATGAACACTGCGACGATGAGGCCCGCCTTGGCGATCATCAGCGCGAGAATCAATCCCCATCGCAGATAGCCTTGCAGATTCGCGTAGTCGACGAGATACGAGAACGTCGAGAGCACGAACAGCAGCCCCCACACCTTCAGGTAGAGGCCGACCGCGTGTTGTTGTCCGGTGTGACCGGTACTTTGCGTCGCTGCCGCAGAGGATTCCATCGCGCCTCCTACCAGAGATAAAACAGCGCAAAGATGAACACCCACACGAGATCGACGAAGTGCCAGTACAGGCCCGCGATCTCCACCAGTTCGTAATTGCCGCGCCGCTCCAGCGTGCCGTTGAGCACCTTACGCATGACGGTCAGCAAATAAATCACGCCCGCGCTGACGTGCAGCCCGTGAAACCCCGTGATCATGAAGAAGCACGCGCCGAACTGCGCCGCCCCCATCGAATTGCCCCACGGACGCACGCCTTCGTGCACGATCAGGTTCGTCCATTCGAAGGCTTGCATGCCGACGAAGGCGATGCCGAAATACGCCGTCGCGAGAATGCACGCTGCGGTCTTGTCGCGGTCGCGCCGGTAAGCGTAGTTCACCGCCATCGCCATCGTGCCGCTGCTCGTGATGAGCACGAACGTCATGATCGCGATGAGCAGGAGCGGCACTGGATGTCCGCCCACATTGAGCGCGAAGATCTCCGCTGGATTCGGCCACGGCGCCGTGGTCGAGATGCGCACCGTCATGTATCCGATCAGGAAGCTGCTGAACACGAAGGTGTCCGAGAGCAGGAAGATCCACATCATCGCCTTGCCCCACGGCACGCGGAACGTAGCGCGGTCGCCGGACCAGTCGGAGACGACGCCGCGCCAGCCGTCAGGCGGCGTGATGACAGACGCGGCGGACACAGCGGAGGATGGGGTAGACGATGGCGTATTCACGAGGCGTCTCCTGGCCGGGCCGATGCGTGGACTTACGGCGCTACGCCGGTGCCGCACAGACGTTGCGCGATCTCCGGCGTGAGATTGACGATGGCCGCGAACAGCACCACCCACAACGCGAACAGGAAGTGCCAGTACTGCGCGGTGAGCGAGAGACGTCTGGCCCGTGTAGCGTGCGTCACGCGTCGCGGAATCAGCAATGCCCACGCCACCACGCCGCCAAGCAGATGCAGCGCGTGCAGCCCTGTGAGCAGGAAGAAGAAGCTGTTGGCCGGGTTGCCCGATACACCGTAGCGACGCAGCGCGAGATCGCGCCAGACCCAGAGCTGTCCGGCAATGAACGCGAGTGCTAGCGCACCGGCGAGTGTCCAGTCGCGTCGCGAGCGTCGCAACTCACCTCGCTTTGCCTGCGACGCTGCGGACTGCATCACGATGCACGCCGCCGCCAGCACACCCGTGTTGACCCACAGCGCATTGACGGGGGGCAACGGACGCCAGTCGCCAAGACTCATGCGCATGACGTACGCCACGAGCATCAGCGCGAACAACATGCCGATCACGCCCATGAGCCACCAGAGCGCCACCTGCGACGCCGCACGTCGACGCGGTTGCATCACGGGAACGCCGCCGGGAATGCCATCGGGTGGCATCGGCGGCCACGACGGAACGGGCCTCATGGTGTCGCTCCTTTCGGGGAATCGGGCGACGGCGGTGCTTTGCTGCCACCGCCATGCAGCGCCGCCGAGTCGCCATCCACCAGCGTGGCGGGACGTCGCGGATCGGGGGCGAGATTCTGCGGCACGAAATCGTCAATGTCGCCCGGCACGCTGTACTCATAGGGCCAGCGATATGTCGTCGGCAGCACTGCGCCCCAGTTGCCGTGTCCGGGCGGCGCATGCGGTGTCTGCCATTCGAGCGACGCCGCACGCCACGGATTCAGACCGGCAGGTTTGCCGTGCCGCACACTCCACGCGAGGTTGAATAGGAACAACAACTGTCCCAGCGCCACGAAGAACGCGGCCACCGAGATGTACGTGTTCATCGTGTGCGCGGACTCGGGAATGAAGCTGTAGTTCTGGAACTCGTAGTAGCGTCGGGGCATGCCGAGAATGCCGAGGTAATGCATCGGGAAGAAGATCGCGTAAGTGCCGAGAAACGTGATCCAGAAGTGCCACTGACCGAGGCGGTCGTTCAGTCGTCTGCCGGTGACCAGCGGGTACCAGTGATAGATGCCGCCGAAGACCACCAGCAAGGGGGCGACGCCCATCACCATATGAAAGTGCGCGACGACGAAATAGGTGTTCGACAGCGGCATGTCCACACTCACGTTGCCGAGGAACAGCCCCGTCAGTCCGCCGATCACGAAGGTGCTGATGAAGCCGATGGCAAACAACATCGGCACCGTCAGATGGATATCGCCACGCCAGAGGGTGAGCACCCAGTTGTAGACCTTGATCGCGGTCGGAATCGCGATGATGAGCGTGGTCGTCGCAAACAAAAATCCGAAGTACGGATTCATGCCGCTGATGAACATGTGGTGCGCCCACACCACGAACGACAGCACGCCGATGGCGAGAATCGCCCAGACCATCATGCGGTAGCCGAAGATGTTCTTGCGCGCGTGAACGCTGATGAGATCCGACACGATGCCGAACGCAGGCAACGCGACGATGTAGACCTCGGGGTGCCCGAAGAACCAGAAGAGATGCTGAAACAACAGCGGGCTGCCGCCGCGATAGTCGAGCGGCTGTCCCATCGACACCACCGCAGGCATGAAGAAGCTCGTGTGCAGCGTCTTGTCGAGCAGCATCATCACACCGGAGACGAACAGCGCCGGGAAGGCGAGCAACGCCAGCACCGTCGCCATCACGATGCCCCACACGGTGAGCGGCATGCGCAGCAACGTCATGCCTTCGGTACGCGCCTGCAATGCGGTGGTGACGTAGTTCAGGCCGCCCATCGTCGCCGCCACGATGAAGATCAGCAGCGAGACGAGCATGAGCACGATGCCCCACTCGGTGCCCGGTGTGCCGGGCAGGATGGCCTGCGGTGGATAGAGCGTCCAGCCTGCGCCGGTCGGACCACCGGGCACGAAGAAACTCACCATCAACACGATCACGGCCAGCAGATACACCCAGTAACTGAGCATGTTCAGGAACGGGAAGACCATGTCGCGCGCGCCGACCATGAGCGGAATCAGGTAGTTGCCGAAGCCGCCGAGGAAGAGCGCCGTGAGCAGATAGATCACCATGATCATGCCGTGCATGGTGACGTACTGATAGTAGTGACTGGCGTCGATGAACGAGAACTTGCCGGGGAAACCCAGTTGCAGACGCATGAGGTTGGACAGCACGAGCCCGACCAATCCCACGGCAATGGCGGTGCAGGCGTACTGCACGGCGATCACCTTGTGGTCCTGACTCCAGACGTACTTCGTCCAGAAACTCTGCGGGCCGTCGTGGCCACCATAGCCGTGATGCTTACCCTCTGCACCGGCATGGGTGGAACCGTCGGCATTCTCGGCATTGCCAGTCATGACGTTGTCTCCCTTTATTGCCGGTGCGGCCCGCGCGTGGCGCTGTGCGACGCGCGTCGAGCTACAAGGTTATGGCACCGGTCGAATCATCGGCACACTCGGTTGCGCCGGTCCCGGCGATTGCGGACCGGTGGACTGCCGTGGCGGAATCGCCAGCGGCGGGGCGTACGTGTTCGGATCGTTCTGTAACGGCAGGCCCGGCGTGCCCCCTTGGCGGCGCGCAGGCTGGGACGGCGACTGCGTTCCCTGACTCGTCTGGCTGCCGGATGCGGATGGCGTCAGCGGTGCGTATTGCACCGGCGGGCGCGGCGACTGAAGCGTGTTCTGCGCGAGTTGCATTGCGGGCGCGTCGGTTAGGGCCGAAGCCTGTGCAGGGACGGCTGTGACCGCCAAGGCAGCGGCGGTGAGCGGAATAGCGAGATGTCGGACAGGTTTGAGCATGGCGGACGGATGAGATGTGTCGGATGAAGCAGACGGCGTGGTCGGCGCGGGCGCCCCGGGCTGCACTGCCGGTTGGGCACCCAGCGTCCGGATGTAGGCGATGAGCGCCTTCAGATCGTCGTCGCTTAGCTCCAGTTTAGGCATGATCGGGGCGAAGCCCTTGGGCACGCGTGCCGTCGGGTTGCGGATGAATTCGGTCAGGTAGGCGTCGTCGACATGCGCTGAACTCCCATCCTGGAACGTCTCCGTCTTCCCGTAAAGCCCGTGCCAGGTCGGTCCAACGCCTGCCGAACCATCCACCGAATGGCAACCGGCACATCCTTTGGCCTGCGCGAGCAACTTGCCCTTCGCGGCGAGCGGATCCAGCGCGCCCGCTCCAGCGTGCTGCGTTTGCAGTGCAGCAAAGGTGGGGAGTTTGGCCACCCAGGCGTCATAGGCGGGCTTATCGTCCACGACGACCACGCCGCGCATGTTGGCGTGCCCCACGCCGCATAGCTGGGCGCAGAGGATGTCGAAGCGTCCCGTACGGGTCGGTGTGAGCCACATCTGCGTGACCATGCCCGGGACCATGTTCATCCGCGTGCGAAACGGCGGGACGTAGAAGTCGTGCAGCACGTCTTTTGCGCGCAGCAGCAATTTCACCGGCTGGCCGACGAGCAGGTGCAGCTCGGGCGCGTCGACGATGCGGTTGTCCTGATTCGCCGGATCCTTGGGGTTCAGACCCAGCGGATTGTCGGCGGTAACGTAGCTGGGGTCCGATGTGCCGAGCCGTCCGTCCGGCCCCGGCAGACGGAAGCGCCACTGCCATTGCTGGCCGACGACTTCGACGACATGGGCGTCCTTCGGCGGGTCGATCAGCTTCGCGTAGACGAACAGTCCCGGCGCGAGCATGGCGACGATACCGACCGTCGTAATGCCGATCAGCCAGAATTCGAGACGCCGGTTATGAGGTTGATACGCCGCACGGTGCCCGTCGCGATGACGGTAGCGAAAAATCGCCCATGCAACGAAAAGATTGATGACGACGAAGGCTACGCCGGTGATCACCAGCGTAAGGGTGAGGGTGTCGTCCATCTGGTGCCAGTTCGACGCCAGCGGGGTCTGCCACCACGGACTCCAGAAATGAAAGGCGAGCGCGGCGACGACTACGACGATCAGGAGAATCGGCAGCGCCATCGCTTCTGCCTTTGCCGGCGGATCGAAACGATCCCCGGGCGATCGAGAGACTGATTCACAAGGCGCGCCCACGGGGCGGCACCGCCCGACGTCCGCGTTCAACTTTCTTTAGGTTAGGTCGGAAAACTAACCTGTCAAGGAACGGCCGAGGGGATGTATCGATGAAGGCAGGAACTGAGAAGCGCGTGACACCGAAGGCGAACACCGTGAAAACACTCGGTTTCACGCCGGGCGAGTTGAGGCGTCGCCCGGAACGCCGCGCGTATGCGTGAAGGCTTACGCGTGACTGCTTTGTCGATCGCGTCCGAAGAATTGCAGGATCGTCGAATGCAATTCCTTGACGTGGCTGCGGTCGCTCGGCGCGTATTGCGCGACACCCCGCGTGAAGTACGAAAAGCCCTTCTCCTGATGCATGCCGTTCTTGATCGCAACGAAAGCCACATACGGTGCAAGCGGCCACTGTTCGTCACCGAACGTCACGCGAAGATCGTCGGCAATCTCGTGCGGATACGTGAGCGTCACGAACAGACTGTCGCCACGATTGTCGATTTCGCCGAACACGGGCAGTCCGTCCTTCACCACGCGCAATTCGGACAACCGCGATTGCGCTGCAAGCGCTTCTTCGGCGGACCCGAATTCGAGCAGGAAGTCGCGCGTCATGCGCGGCTGAATCGACTTGCACCGCACACCGATCAGCTGCATGAACGCGTTGTGGTCCTTCAGGCGGTAGTAATACTTAACGCGGTCGTACGGCAACTGCGACAAGCCCGTCGCAACGATGACCTCGGTACCGGGGAAGCTCACGCTATCGGCAATCAGGCGGTCGTAGACGCTCAGCATCTCGGCAATCGGATCGACGTCCGCGTCGACGTACCACGCCGGGTTGGCCATCTTCGCCTGCCCCGTCAATACCTTCGAATTGAAGAAATAGTGGTGCTGGATGTGCGCGCCGGCGTTCAGGAAAACCGTGGAGAAGTTCGGACGATGCTTGGCGAAGAGCTTCGCGTGGATATCGTGCAGCAGCAGGTCCAGCACAAGGGCCTTGCGCCACGACGCGCCGCGGCTGCCGGCGATCAACTTCGCATACAGGCCGTAGTGCTTGACCTGTGCGAAGCGCAGCAGTCCGAGCCCAAGGTGCATCGCGCTGCGCAACGTGATGCGAGCCTGCGCGTTGTCGTTCACGGTCTGCGAGACGGCAGACGTCAGCACTCGGCTCCACCAGGAGTCGTCGCTCGGCGTCGCGGTCCAGGGGTCGGGAATGAAATAGGCAGGCGCATTGAGACGGTTCTCGGCATTCATCGCCGACACGCAACCCACGCGCAGTCCGCTGCGCTCGAGCTGCTCGAACACCTGCGGTACGTTCGAGCCGACGATATCGCCGAGGCGGAAGATGCCGTGCTCGGGATACGTCTGTCCGCTGTGAACCGACGCCCACTGAATCCAGGGCTCAAGTTCTTCGTAGTTGCGCTCGCACGTCGTACTGATGCCGGCACCGGCCGTCAGTTGGGCAAGCGCCGGGAAACGGCCAGGAAACGCCTCAGTGTATTTCGACACAACGTCGAAATTGATTTCGTTGAGCTCAACCAGAACGAGTCTTTTACTCGTCGACGTTTCACCACTACGCATGTTTCGACCTTAAGAAATTTTCTGCATTGTATGACTGCCCGCCCGACGACTCGGGACAACGTCCAAAAGCATCGTCGGAAACATTGCGGGATTTTAACAGGCCGCCAGTGACGTTTTCCGAACCTCGGCAGCGTAGACTAAAGTAGAATTGTTCGAACTCTTACAGAAGTGCTCGCCTATCGAATGGCTGCATCAATCGTTATTTCCAATTGATCGGTCAAAACGCGCTGCTGCGCCGTTGATCGAGCCCGCTTCCGACTACAGTCGCTGACCAATCCACCAGACTTATGACCAGTAGACAAGCGAAATTACAAGAGGATACGTATTTCCGTGTCATGCGTATCTTGTATGAGAACCCCGACCTGACTCAGCGTGAGCTGGCCGCCAAACTGGGCGTCAGTGTCGGCGGGCTGAACTATTGCCTAAAGTCGTTGATGGAAAAAGGGTGGGTGAAAATGCTGAATTTCGCCAACTCGAAAAACAAGTTCGGCTATGTGTACATCCTCACGCCGAGGGGCATTGTCGAAAAGGCCGATCTGACGAGCCGGTTCCTCAAGCGAAAGATGGAGGAATATGACGCACTCAAAATGGAGATCGATCTCTTGAAATCCGAAATCGCCTCCTCCGAAGAGATCAAGGAACGCGAAGCATGATCCACGTCACCCCCGTCATCCTCTGCGGCGGTTCCGGCACGCGCCTGTGGCCGTTGTCCCGTGCTGGTTTTCCGAAACAGTTCCTGTGCCTGACGGGAAACGAGAGCCTGTTCCAGCTATCCGTTAAGCGCTCGCTGCTCCTGGGCAACGACGCCATCGCGATTGCCGATCCCATCGTAGTCAGCAACGAGGAGCATCGTTTCCTGCTGGCGGAGCAGTTACGCGAAATCGGCGTGAGCGCCGGTGCAGCGTTGCTGGAGCCCGAGAGTAAGAATACCGCCCCGGCGCTGACGCTCGCGGCTCTGGAAGCGTGCGCCGAAGGGCAGGACCCGGTCCTCGTGGTCACGCCGTCCGATCAGGTGATCGAGGACAGCGACGCCTTCACCACAGCCATGCGCACTGCGATACACGAAGCCGTCAAAGGCGGCATCGTGGTGCTGGGCATTCGGCCCGATCAGC
Organism: Pandoraea sp. NPDC090278; assembly: GCF_044772185.1. Taxonomy (NCBI): domain Bacteria; kingdom Pseudomonadati; phylum Pseudomonadota; class Betaproteobacteria; order Burkholderiales; family Burkholderiaceae; genus Pandoraea; species Pandoraea sp. NPDC090278. Next base: position 65,084 of record NZ_JBIVYJ010000002.1, read on the forward strand.
CCGCGACCGGCTACGGTTACATCCGCGCCGGTGCCACCCGCCCGGACGGCGTGCTGGAAGTACGCGAATTCGTCGAGAAGCCGGACGCCGCGACAGCGCAACGATATCTGGCGGACGGCGGGTATTTCTGGAATGCGGGCATCTTCGTCGTCAAAGCGTCGACCTGGCTGCGCGCCATCGCCGAATTCCGTGCGGATATCTCGCTCGCCACCTCGACCGCCTGGAGCGACAGCAGCCGCGAGGTATCCCTCGGTGCGCGCTTCGTGCGGCCCGCCAAGGCGGCGTTTCACGACATCCCGGCCGAGTCCGTCGACTACGCAGTCATCGAACGCTGTCCGGGCAGTGCCTACGCAATGACGATGGTGCCGCTGGACGCCGGCTGGAGCGATCTCGGCTCGTGGGACGCCGTGCTCGAAGCGTCGCCTAAGGACGAATCCGGCAATGCCTGTGTCGGCGACGTGCTGACCACCGGCACGAAGCGCTCGCTGGTCCATGCGTCGCACCGCCTCGTGGCGCTCGTCGGCGTCGAGGACATGATCGTCGTCGAAACCGCCGACGCCGTCCTCGTGGCGAACCGTTCACGCAGTCAGGACGTCAAGCACATCGTGGGCGCGCTGGCACAGAAGGATCGTGAAGAGCACGCGCTGCATCGCAAGGTGCATCGTCCGTGGGGCTGGTACGACACGGTCGACACCGGCCGACGATTCCAGGTCAAACGCATCCAGGTCAGGCCGGGTGCGAGCCTGAGCTTGCAGAAGCACCACCATCGGGCCGAGCACTGGATCGTCGTCAAGGGAACGGCCGAGGTCGTCGTTGGTGAAGCCACCAAAGTGCTCACCGAGAATCAAAGCGTCCACATCCCCCTGGGGGAAGTGCACCGCCTGACCAATCCGGGAAAAATTCCATTGGAAATCATCGAGGTGCAATCGGGTAGCTATCTGGGCGAAGACGATATCGTGCGCTTCGAAGATACCTATGGACGTACGCCTTAACGCGACCTGAAGCGACCTGACCCGAGCTAACCCGCCCGAAGCCCCGTAACGGCACTATTCACCATACCCTTCAGACAAGATCAATCCATGGAAGTGAGTACCAGCAAATCAGTTTCATCGAAGGACGACACGCTCTCGTTCGTCTCTCCCGAAACGGTGATGGGACAGAATTCCACCATCGGCGTCGGCGTGTGCATTCCGAAGGGCGTCACGTTGGGCAACGATGTGCACATTCGCAGCCATGTCGTGTTCGCCACGCCGGACGATCCGAACGCTGACGCCGACGTCGTCGTCGAAGACAACGTCGTGATCGGCGAGGGTGTCATCATCTATCCGGGCGTGCGCATCTGTGCCGGTGCGAAGGTGCGCCCCGGCACGATCGTCACGCGCGCCATTCCGCCGGGTGCGATCGTCGAAGGCAATCCGGCGACGATCGTCGGCTACGTGAACACCAACCGTCCGGAAGTGCAGTCGAAGACTGTCACCGAGCGCCGCGAGCCGCGCACCGCCCTGGACGTCGCCGGTGTCGAGATCTTCCGCTTCCCGGTGATTCCGGACTTGCGCGGCAATTTGACTGTGGGTGAGTTCGAACAACAGATCCCCTTCGCCCCGCTGCGCTACTTCATGGTGTACGACGTGCCTAGCAGCGAAATCCGCGGCGAGCACGCGCACCACGAATGCCATCAGTTTCTGATCTGCGTTCGCGGTAGTTGCTCTGTCGTCGTCGACGACGGCCACAAGCGCGCGGAAGTCGAATTGCGCGACCCCAGCACTGGCGTCTATATACCGCCGATGGTCTGGGGCATTCAGTACAAGTATTCGCCCGACGCCTTGCTGCTCGTGTTTGCGTCGCATCATTACGATGCGAAGGATTACATCCGCGACTACAGCGACTTCCTGAAGCTCGTCGGCCCGGCAACCCAAGCGACGCAAGGAGTCTGAGATGCTTAGCCCCTTCAGCGATGTCCAGAGTCAGTCGATCGGCGAAGGCACGAAGATCTGGCAATTCGTTGTGGTGTTGCCCGGTGCCGTGATCGGCAACGACTGCAACATTTGCTCGCACTGCTTCATCGAGAACGACGTTCAGGTCGGTGACCGTGTCACGGTCAAGTGCGGCGTTCAGCTATGGGATGGAACCGTCATTGAGAACGACGTCTTCATCGGCCCCAACGTCACCTTCTCGAACGACAACTTCCCGAGATCGAAGGTCTACCCCGACACATTTGCCAAAACGATTGTTCGGGAAGGCGCTTCGATCGGTGCCAATGCCACCATCCTGCCAGGCATTGAAATCGGCAAGGGTGCCATGATCGGCGCCGGCAGTGTCGTGACCAAAAACGTCCCGGAAAACGCGGTTGTCGCCGGAAACCCCGCTCGCATACTCAGAACCCTAAAATGAACATCCCTTTCCTCGATCTCAAGAAAATCAACCTCGCTCACGAGGCAGAACTCACGCAGACGATGGTTAGCGTGCTCAATTCCGGCTGGTACATCCTCGGTCAGGAAGTGCGTGCGTTCGAGAGCGAATTTGCCAATTATTGCGGCGTCGAGCACGCTATCGGCGTAAGCAACGGTCTGGATGCGCTGCATCTGATTCTCCGTGCTTACGACATCGGCCCCGGCGACGAAGTCATCGTGCCGTCCAATACCTACATTGCCACGTGGCTGGCAGTGACCTACGCGGGCGCGACGCCCGTGCCGGTGGAGCCGGACGAAGCCACCTATAACATCGACCCCGCGAAGATCGAAGCGGCCATTACCTCGAAGACGAAGGCCATTCTTGCGGTTCACCTGTACGGTCAGACGGCCGATATGGACCCGATCAACGCTATCGCGAAGCGTCACGGCCTCAAAGTGATCGAAGACGCCGCACAGGCGCACGGCGCGACGTACAAGGGCAAGAAGGCCGGCGCGCTGGGCGACGCCGCGGGTTTCAGTTTCTACCCGGGCAAGAACCTCGGTGCACTCGGCGACGCCGGTGGTGTCACGACCAACGATCCGGCGCTGGCAGAGAAGGTGCGGCTGTTGCTGAACTACGGTTCGAGCAAGAAGTATCACAACGAAGTCAAAGGCTTTAACTGCCGTCTGGACGAGATGCAAGCCGCGATTCTGCGCAAGAAGCTGACGTATCTGGATGCGGAGAATCAGAAGCGCCGCGAAGTGGCTGACGTCTATCTGGACGCGCTGTCGAAGTCCGGCCATCTGATTCTCCCGAAGACGCTGTCGACGTGCGAATCGGTGTTCCACATTTTTGCGGTTCGCTTTAACGATCGCGACCGTCTGCAGGCGAAGCTGGCCGAGAAGCAGATCGGCACCATCATTCACTACCCGATTCCGCCGCACTTGCAAGAAGCCTATCGCGACCTGAATCTGGAGAAGGGAAGTCTGCCCATCTCCGAGCGTATTCACGAAACGATTCTCAGCATTCCGATGAGCCCGGTACTGACGGCAGAAGAGGCGAAGTATGTCGCCGCCTCGATCATCGAGATCTGCGGGTAACACCGGCTGAAGTCGAAATATCGCTCCCGAATCACGACACTCACTCACCTATTCAGGCAACCCCGCGCGCATGATCGTTCTGTACAACGCAAATTCTTATCTTGGTGGCGGAGAGACGCTCTTCGTGCGCTTTTGCGAGTATCTCGACTCGGTGGGTGAGGACTACATTGCGATATGTGGAGAGGGGAGCTTTATCGAGCAGAAGCTGGCCGCTTCTCCGACGGCCAAGGGCAAGGTCGTCGCCCTTGGCGGCGATCTGAATTACTTCTATCTGACGCGCGAGCGTCAGGAGGCGTTGCTCACAAAGATCGCCGGGGAAATCGGCGAGCAGGCGGAGACCCGTTTCGTGACGTTCTGCATGCGCGACCTTCATCTCGCGCGCGCATTGAGCCGTCGCATCGACAACATGGCGTTGTCGCACCTGATTCTTCACATCCAGGACGATCTGTATCTCGGTCAGACGCTGGTCGACAAAGCGCGCTATGTGTTGACGAAGAAGCGCTCGTTCGGCAATCGCTCGTTGATCGACTTCAATCGGACGCTGCTCAAGAAGATCAACGACAAGGAAGGGTTGATTTGTATGGCCCAGGTCATTGCCGATCATTGGGAGCGTACGTTCAATGTCCATGTCCCGACACGCCGCATCGTGCCGCTGCCGTCGTTTTCCGACGCCGATCCGATTCAGGGCGTGAACGCCGCCGATAAGTCGATTATCTGGATCGGCCGCATCGTCGACTTCAAGATCCCTGCCATTTGCGCAATGGTCGAGTTTCTCGGGAGTCGCCCGGACTACACGCTGACCATCGTCGGCAATGGCGACAAATCTCAAATCGACGAAGCCATTCGTAAATTCAACGTAGATCCCGCTCGCGTGCGTTATGTCGGCGAAATGCCTTACGACAAGATTCGTGACGAAATCGTCAGGCATTCGATCGGCTACGCCATGGGCACCTCGCTGGTCGAGCTGGCCCGTTACCGGATCCCGGTCGTCATCGCGCTTGCGAGTTACGACCATGCATTGTTCGACAAGGCGATTTGCGGCGGGTTGTTCTACGACAAACCGCTGGGGTGCGACGGCTCCGAGCTGATGAACAGCGCAGGTCCGGATGTTGCCGATATCGCCACCGTGATCGACGCGGTCGAATCCGACTATCAGGCTGTGGCTGAGAAGTGCTACACCTACGCGAAAACCCACTACTCCGTCGCCGAGAATTTCGCGAAGTATGTCGAGATCATCAAGTCGACGCAAAAAATTGCGCCGAACGAGTTCTCGGAAGCTCAGCCCCAAGCCAATGCGCTTCGTCGACTTGCGTTCAACGCCGCAAGTCAGTGAGATCTGACTTTTTAAAATGAACAACGAAGACGATATCAAGCTGCTTTGCCTGTACCACAACAAGGCACTGATCAACACCGACCGACCGTTTCTCTTCAACATCCAGTGCGGCGCCAGCGAGATGGACACCCATCTGCCGATGCAGGGCGACGACGTTGGCGACAACATCAGTGCTCGCAATCGTCACTGGTCCGAGATGACGGGACTGTACTGGGCCTGGAAGCACATGGAGAAGGTGCCTTACGTTGGGCTTTGCAGCTATCGGCGATTCTTCAATTTCCAGCTTGACGGCGGCAAACCCATCGCGATTCTCGACATCGCTCAGGGTCAGAAATTTGTCGACAATTACACCTTGCCCGCAGCGCAGGACCTTTTTCGCGATGCCGACGTTGTGGCGCCGGTGCCCTACACATACGCCTACAGCATCGCCCGCGTGTGCAGCATGAATTACAACGACGAAGACTTCGCCGTTTTGCAGCGTGTCGTGAAAGAGAAGTACCCAGAGTATCTGGATGCATACCGCGTTCATCTGTACGAGAACAACAAGATGATCGGGCACAACATGTTCATCATGAACTGGGACACCTTCACGCGCTATTGCAGTTGGGTCTTCGACATCCTGCTGGAAGTCGAGCGCCGCATCGATCCGACGCACTATCCCATCCATCAGGTACGCGTGTTCGGATACATGCACGAAATCCTGCTCGAAGTGTTCATCAAGAAGAACAAGCTACGCGTCAAACAATCGCAGATTCTGTGGGTCGACGCGAACGCGAAGAAGACCCACTTCAATAGCTTCTTCTATCGGGCGGCAGCGAATATCGTTTATCGCGTCAGCCGCCTCTTGCAGCCGAACTATCAACATCTGGCCAAAAAGAAACTCCACCAGGCGTAGCCGGGCGGTCAATCGTTTTTTGCGTTCAGATGCATTCATGTACGGATAAGCGATATTCCAACGCATGAACTCCCGTTACGGAAATTAGGAATCTCGCACCATGTCGATAAAGAAAAACTCCCTTTGGAATCTGGCAGGACTGGGGGGGCCTCTACTTGTCGCCGCCGTCACCGTTCCCTATTTGCTGCGCCACCTCGGGGTGGAGGCGTTCGGGATTCTGACGCTGATCTGGACGCTCATCGGCTACTTCAGCCTGTTCGATCTCGGGCTCGGGCGTGCCATCACGCAGAAGGTCAGCTCGATACTGAATTCGGAACGCAAACACGAGGTGAGTCCGATCATTCAGAGTGGGCTGATCGTCACCGGTGCTGCCGGCATGTTCGGCATGCTGGTGCTCGCCGTGCTCGCTCACATCCTGGCGAACAAATGGCTGAATGTGAGCGGCCCGCTGATCGATGAGACCTTTTGGTCGCTGATCATTTCGGCCATCGGCATTCCGATCACCACGCTGACGATCGGCTTTCGTGGTGTGCTGGAAGCTTTCGAGAACTTCAAGATCTCAAGCACCTTCCGCATCATTCTCGGCATCCTGAACTTCGCCGCACCGGCCGTGGTCGTCGCCTGCATCGGGAATTCGCTGATCTGGATTTCGCTGAGCCTTATCGTCACGCGACTGCTCGTTGCTGCCATTCACTGGCAGTATGTCAGCAAGACGTACGATGTGCGTCTGACGCGTGCTGGCGTTCAATGGTCGTACGTGAAGGAACTGATCTCGTTTGGCGGCTGGACGACGGCATCGAACGTCATCGGCCCGCTGCTCGTCTCTGCCGATCGCTTCTTCATCTCGTCAGTGCTCGGCGCGACAGCCGTCGCGTACTACACCGTGCCGTTCGAGATCGCGAACCGGATGCTGATCATTCCGGTGGCATTGACGGGCGCATTGTTCCCCAGACTCGCAAGCGTCATCGGCTCGCAGCACCACGAAGCGGAATCGTCTTACAAGGGCAGTGTGAAGCTGATTCTCTACATCATGCTGCCGATCTGTCTGGCTGCCGCCGCCCTCTCCAAGCCGTTGCTGTCGCTCTGGCTCGGCGCGAAATTTGCCGAACAGTCGTGGATGGTCGCATCAATTCTGTTCATGGGCATCTTTTTCAATTCGCTGGCGAGCGTGCCGTTCACGTACATTCAGGCGGCAGGCAAGTCGCGTACGACGGCGTTCATCCACATCTTCGAAACGATCGTCTACGTGCCCACGCTGCTGCTGATTCTGCATACGGTCGGGATCGTCGGCGCCGCGATTGCGTGGTCGGGCCGTGCACTTTTCGATTTGCTGATTCTGCTCTACCTGCGTCGCGAACTGTCCGCGACGTATCGCCTCGCGCCGAGCACGGACAGCGCCACCGGCACCCCCGGCACCCCCTCCGGCAGTGCATGAATCCCGCACCGGCATGCGCCGTGCATTAACGATCACCCTATGACCGACATCACTCATCTTTACTTCGGCACCGCAGGCTCGGCAGGGCTGTACACGCATCGTATCTACAAGGCGCTGGAAGGAGAGTTTGCACAGGAAGCACTGGTGAACCATTACTTCCCGTTTCCGTACGGCCGGAAGATCTTCTTCAAGTACACGGAGCTGACCGGCCCGAACAAGCTGAAGAAGTCCAAATATCTTCGCTTTTTCGTGCGGTATCTGGAACTGATATACGGACTGATCGCGTCGCTTTTCATCATTGCGACGAACAAGACCAGGATCGTCAATTACAACCTGATCAGTGAGCACTTCTCCGAGTATTTGTTTCTACTCGTCGTGAAGAAAGTGCTGCGCAGGAAGCTGATGCTGACGCTGCACGATGTGATTCCGTTCGAGTCGCAGCATGTGAACGTGACGCCCCGTCACCGTATCAAGCAGATGATCATTGATCTCGCGGACACGATTCTGATTCACAACAAGAATTCGGCCGACGACTTCAAATCCAGCTTCCGATTCGACGGTCCGATCAGTCAGCACGGATTTCCGATCATGGACCCGGTCTCCATGCGCAAGCCCGCGGTCGGCGCGCGGGCGGCTGACGCAACGAGCCGCGGCGTGACGTTCTTGTTCGTCGGCCATCCGCGCTCGGAGAAAGGGTTGGATATTCTGGCGAAGGCATGGTCGATTTTCGCGCAGTCGGAAGCCTTCGATGGCACCACGGCGAGGCTCGTCGTCGCGTCCAATCTGACGCAGAATCACGCGGCCATGTCGCTGCTCTCGGGCGTGCCCGGCGTCAGCGTGATCGCTGAATTCATTTCCGATGCACGGTACTTCGATTTGATCGAGGACGCCGACTACGTCGTGCTGCCCTATAAGCGGGGTACGAATTCCGGCATTCCCGGAACGACGTTCGCACTGGGAACGGGTCTGATTTGCTCCGATATTGCGATGTTCCGCTCGAATACGCTGATTCCGGAAACGTCGTTTTTCAAGAGCGAAGACCCCGAGGCGTTGGCTCGGAAAATGGCGGCTGCGGTATTGGCACCGGCAGAGCAATATCGACCGTCGACGCAGGCGCTGGCTCAGTACAACAGCGCCTTCGATACGGAAGTGAAGGCGCTGTACAGGAAGCTGCTTACCGGCAGCCAGTGATCACGACGACCGATTAACGGTCATTCAGCGCCGAGACGATCTGACGGACTTTCGTCTCAGGCGAAAACAGCGTTGCGTAGAGGGCTTTGCAACGCGAGCGGATGACCGTATCGACGTCAAGCTCATCGATCAGTTTCAGTGCGAGACGCTCCAGTGTCTCCACTGAATTGTCTTCGCTGACCTGCCCCACCTGGTTCGTCCGAATGAGGTTTGCCAGATCGTTTCCGGGGTTGATGTTGGCCAGTACCGGCAAGCTGCTTGCCATGTACGAGAGAAACTTCCCCGGGATGTTGTGTGACTTGTGGCGAGGATCCAGCGCTACAAGTCCGATATGGCACTGCGCGTACAAACCGGGAATCTCGTCCGGATGGATTTCGTCGTGGAACAGGACATTGTCGAGCCCACGCGCCTTCGCCATCTCCGCCAGACGCGCTGCATCGCTGCCACGACCGACGAAGAGAAAACCGACGTCCGGACGGGCACGCAGTCGCTCCACGAGGTCGAGCATGATGTCCATGCCCTGCGCCACGCCCATGTTGCCCGCGTAGACAAAGACCTTCCGGCCGGCCAGCGACGTGTTCGCAATCGTGATCGGACAACCGGTCACCGGCGCTTCGTACAGCCAGTTCGGCAGCACTTCGACCTTTCGCGACGGCGTGCGCGCCCAATCGTCGAAGTAACCGACATTACCTTCCGTTTGAACACCGATCGTGTCGGCGACGGAATACTGATACCGGGCGACGGTGTCAAAAAAGCGGTACGGCAGGCCTCGCCCCATCAAACCCAGATCAGCGGCCCACTGCGGAAAGATGTCGCGGATGATCAGATAGGTCTTGCAGCCGCTCTGGCGTTGCAAATATTTGACGAGCGGGCCGTGGAAGATCGATGGGGAATACCAGACGATACCCTCCCACGTCTTTCCGGCGAACGAACTGCGCCGCAGATTCCGGCGCATCGCGAACGGCATGACGAATTCGCTGAGCGTTCTGCGCACGTAACCGATGCCCTTCGTTTCCGGGGCCTTCAGACGTAGCACGTCGTAGCCTTCGGTGTGCTCCAGCGTCCAGGGCTTGTCGATATCGGCCGACGGCAGAATCACCGTCAATTCGTGGCCCTGACGCGCAAACTCACGCGCCAGGTCGCGCAACTGCACCGCCCCGGAAGTCCGTTGGGGCGGGAAATTCTCTGTCACCAAAGCGATTCGCATCGACTTCCCGATTGTCAGTATTTCTTCCACACCACACGGCGCACGTAGTCCGTGTAGCTGTGGATGATGCGCACGACCTTATCCGACACGTTGGGCATGCTGTAATCCTCGACCAACCGAAGTCCGCGCTCGGTGCCCCGCGGTTGCGACGCGAGGATCGCCAGTCCCTGGCGAACACGCTCGATCTCCAGGCCCACCATCATCACGGAAGCCTCTTCCATCGCTTCCGGGCGTTCGTGCGCCTCGCGCAGATTCAGCGCCGGGAAGTTGAGGATGGAAGACTCTTCGCTGATCGTACCGCTGTCGGAGAGCACCGCCTTGGCCGACTTCTGGAGCTTGACGTAATCGAGGAAGCCCAGCGGCTTCAGAAGACGAACTTGCGGGTGGAAGGTCGAGCCAGAGGCGTCGATACGCTTGCGGGTGCGCGGGTGGGTCGAAACGATCACCGGCAGATTGTGATCTTCGGCGACGCCATTGAGTACATCCACCAACTTCCGGAAACCGGCTTCGGGTTCGATGTTTTCTTCGCGATGCGCGCTCACGACGAAATAGCCATCGGCTTCGAGCGACAGGCGCTGCAGAACATCCGATGCGTCGATGGACGGTAGATAGTGGTTGAGCACCTCGAACATCGGGCTGCCCGTCTTGATCACCTGATCCGGCGGAAGCCCCTCGCGCAGCAGATACTCACGTGCAATGCTGCTGTACGTCAGATTGATGTCGGCCGTATGGTCGACGATGCGGCGATTGGTCTCTTCCGGCACGCGCAGATCGAAGCACCGATTACCCGCTTCCATGTGGAAGATCGGAATCTGACGACGCTTGGCTGGAATCACGGACAGGCAGCTATTGGTGTCGCCGAGCACGAGAATGGCTTCGGGCTTCACCTCGTCGAGCACGCGGTCGACCTCGATGATCAGATTGCCGATCGTCTGTGCGGCGCCGCGGCTGCCTTCGGCACTGTTCAGGAAATGGTCGGGCTTGCGAACGCCGAGGTCCTCGAAGAAGACCTGATTCAACTCGTAGTCGTAGTTCTGACCCGTATGAACCAACACGTGATCGCAGTGAACGTCGAGAGCGGCGAGAACGCGCGAGAGGCGAATAATCTCCGGCCGGGTCCCGACCACCGTCATGATCTTTGGCTTCTTCATCGTAGTCTTACAGAGTGCTTGAATAGGTGTCCGGTCGCGCGCGATCGAACACTTCGTTGGCCCACAGCATGACGATCAGCTCGTCGTTGCCGACGTTGGTGATGTCGTGCGTCCATCCCGGCACGGTCTCGACGATTTCCGCCTTCTCGCCGCTCGTGACGAACTCGTGCGTCTCGCCCGTCACCATATGCCGGAAGCGGAAGTTAGCCAGGCCCTTCATGACGAGAAACTTCTCGGTCTTCGAGTGGTGATAGTGGCCGCCGCGCGTGATGCCCGGATGCGCCGTGAAGTACGAAAACTGTCCGCAATCCGGCGTCTTGAGCATCTCGACGAAAACGCCGCGCGGATCTTCGTGGCGCGGCACGGTGTAAGCGAAGTCCGTCACCGGCAAGTAGCTGACGAACGTCGAATAGAGCGCCCGTTGCAAACCGGTGCCGACGCGCTCGGTCATCAGCGTGCTGCGGCCTTCCTTGAATGCCTGAATCGATTGGGCGACTTCGCCGACGGTCGTCGTGTACGACGGCGTCACGGTCTCGAAGCCCTCGGAGTCGGGTGCCGCATCGGCGCCGAACAGCAGATCGGTGAATCGTTGCAGCACATCGTCGACGTAGACCAGCGTCAGCCGGGCCGACGGATCATGGATTTCGATGGGCAGACCGCGCGCGGTGTTGTGGCAGAACGTCGCGACCGCGGAGTTGTAGTTCGGCTTGCACCATTTACCGAAGACATTCGGCAGCCGGAAGACATAAGCCGGAATGCCTTGACGTTGTGCCAGCGCGCGCACCGCCTGCTCCGCCGCCAGCTTGCTCTGGCCGTACGGGCTTTCGCGCCCGGCCTGGGTCGACGACGTGAAGAGGACGGGGATTTTACGTCCGGTCGACGTGTACACCGCAGCGACCGCATCGCAGAGCGCTTGTGTCAGATCGCGATTGCCGCGCTCGAAATCCCCAGCCTCCGGCGACCGATTGACACCGGCAAGATGGAACACGAACTCGACGCCGTCGAGCATGCCGGGCAAATCCCCGACGTTGCTATGCGCGTCGAAACGCACGACGTCCACGTCCTTGAACTCGGAGAGCTTCAGTATGAGATTTCGTGCGATGAATCCGTTGGATCCGGTGACAAGTACTTTCATATGCGATGCGTTGACGTGTTTCCCCGGTTCACGGGCGACTCTTTCGTACGACTCGGTCGCGGCGAATGACACGGAGGTCATGCCGTGACCCAGAAATCGTTACTGCGGAATGATCTCCTGGATCATCGGCAATTTCAGAAGCAACTTCTTCATGCCTTCCACGTCGAGTCGGGTAGTGTTGTGCGAATTATAGTCGGTTGCTTCGGAGATCTTAGTTTCGCCCTGATCGATGTACTTGCCGTAATTCAGGTCGCGCAAATCGGGCGGAACACGGTAGTAATCGCCGGAATCCTGCGCCATCACCATTTCTTCACGGCTCAGCAGCACTTCATAGAGCTTTTCGCCGTGACGGGTGCCGATGATATCCACCGGGTAGTCCGGCTTCTTCATCAGTTCGGCCAGCGCGCGCGCCAGCGTGGCAATCGTCGCCGCAGGCGACTTCTGCACGAAGATTTCGCCCGGCTTCCCGTTCTCGAAGGCATACAGCACCAGGTCGACGGCATCGTCGAGCGTCATCATGAAGCGCGTCATGTTCGGGTCGGTGGCCGTGATCGGCTTGCCCGCGAGCATCTGATCGACGAACAGGGGAATCACGGAACCGCGCGACGCCATGACGTTGCCGTAGCGGGTCGCGCAAATGACCGTCGAGTTGCTGTTGCGCGACTTTGCCACCATGACCTTTTCCATCATGGCCTTGGAGATACCCATCGCGTTGATCGGGTACACCGCCTTGTCCGTGCTCAGGCAGACGACACGCTTGACGCCGCAGTTGATCGCGGCCTCAAGCACGTTCTCCGTGCCCAGCACGTTGGTCTTCACGGCTTCGAGCGGGTGGAATTCGCACGACGGCACCTGCTTGAGCGCCGCAGCGTGATAGATGTAGTCGACCCCTCGAACGGCGCTGATCACTGACTGATAGTCGCGTACGTCGCCGATATAGAACTTCAGCTTGGGGTTGTTGTACGCCTTGCGCATGTCGTCCTGCTTTTTTTCGTCCCGGCTCAGGATTCGGATTTCACCGATATCCGAGTCCAGAAAACGACGCAACACCGCATTTCCGAACGATCCCGTACCGCCGCTAATGAGAAGAGTTTTCTTGTTGAACATAAAAGTATCCATGGATATCAATCGCCGATAACCCAACGTCGGCAGATGACGCGTGCCTCTGTCATGCAGAGCGAACGATGTCATCGGTCAATCTTCCCCGAGCGAGCTGCCGCTTTCGGGTGCGGTCGATGCCGGCACCTGCGTCCTTTCGAATCATGCATTTTACCTAACTCGAAAGACCGCGTGCCCGTCCGCCGGGGTTTGCCCAACTCACTCTTTCGCCTCCAATCTCGAAATTTCCTCACGATCCGGATCCGTCGTACCCGTCAGGAACGTGTAATAGGGGAAATAACGTTTGTATGTCGGGATGTCGTTTTGCGCGTTCGGGCTCAATAGCGGCAACGTGTTGAAAAGCACGACGACCAGCAAGACGAACGGGGCGAAACCGGATGCCCTTTTCACGCCGAGAAGATGGCCAATATACGTCGGCACTGTGCACGCAAAAAGAACCAGCGGGAAAAACACGAAGTAGTTCGCGATACGGTCCACATAAGGCGTGACCGTGATTCGGATGACGATCAGCAACGCGTATACGAGGCATCCGCTGTAAAGAATTCGCCGGGAAAGCAGGAGATTCGGGATTTCCGACTTTCTGAAGACGTAAAGGATGTACAGAACCGGTAAGAATCGCAGGATGTTGTAAGCGTATCCCGCCAGCGTGAGATTCACGTCGAGCCGGTAAAAGGAAAGATCCGCGCTGGAGACACTGGCGACGAGCGGTTCCACATAGGTAATCGGGTCGCCCACGATCACGAGGAACACGGCAAGCGCGGCCGCCGCGAAGAACTTGACTCTGAACGCGATCTTCCGGTTGGCCACCAGAAGAAGAAAAATGCCGAATACGGCGAATTTATGAAACCCGATAGCGCACAGCATCGCGAACGCCATCTTGAAATATCTTTCCCGGGACAAATAGACGACGGACATCAGAAACATCGAGATAGCGAGCGACTCGCGCAGAATCTCCATGCTGAAGTACACGTAACAGGACGCGACATAGAACGCGACGCCCAGAAAAACCATCTTGGTCGACTTCTTGAAGAACTCGACGACTGCCCAGGAGAGAATCGTGGACACCACGATCTGAAAGAGGAAGTACCCGCCAACACTCTTGCTAAGGATGGCGAGCAGGTTCCAGAGCGGTTCGTATCTACCGTGAAAGACATCGTCGAAACCAGCCGATCCGAGCGGTTCGACTTCATTCTCGAACCATGTCATGTACCACACCGTGTCTGGCGCCATCCGGTAGCGCAGGCCGGCAATCAACGCCATCAACAGAAAGACCAATACGAGGTTGACGTTATATTTCACCGGATTTTTTTTAACGTCCGGGCCGAATACGGAAATATATGCCAGGTAGAGAAGGGCGATCGTATATGTCATGCGTTGATCTTGAATGCGTAAGCGGCTTGCCTGGGGGTGCGGCGTGCGCGCCGATCGCGCGGTGGCAGTGGCAGCAAGAATGACTCGCCGAGTTCAACGAAACCGTTGCCCGTTGGCGCACGATGCGCCGAATGGAAGGAGAGCCCCGGCTGAAGTATTGGCGCGTGCCGCACAATTTGGGTCGGTCCGTTTGTGTGACTGCACTCCAGTCATTTGCAAGAATGCCTGAACCACGGACCTTGCTACGTCGGGGTCTGAAGGGATTCGACATCCCTCTAAGATGGCCTATTGGTGGAGCGGAGGAGGATCGAACTCCCGACCTTCGCATTGCGAACGCGACGCTCTCCCAGCTGAGCTACCGCCCCACACGAAGCCCTGATTATATCGATTTTTCCCTGTGCGGCGAGCAGCCGACAAAATTGCTCGGGATTGCCCGCCGGGCAAGCAATCCCTGTGCTTTCCAGACGCGTCAGGCGGACCCCAGATTGCCCTTCATTCCCTTGATGACTGGGACTTTCGGCGCTTTCGCGACAATCGTCTTTTGCGCCTTGAGATGGCGGGCCACGACGTCCCAGACCGGCTCCCCCTGCGCACCTTCCGCCACCGGCGCCCAACCGGCCACCTTGTAGGTCTTGCTCGCCTCGATGAGCTTGCCGTTCAGGCGCATTTCCGAGATCCGCTGCCCCATCGGCGCCATCGGATCGATGGTGTAGTCCATGCCGCCCACCCGCACCATATCGCCGCCCTGCTGGTAATACGGGTCCGGGTTGAACAGGTTGTCCGCCACGTCTTCGAGCACCGTCTTGATCGTCTCGCCGGTCATGGGGGTGAGCGTCGTGTACGGATAGGTAATCGCCGTCTGGTCGAGCAGTTGCTCCATCGTGATCGCCTGGCCCGGCAGCAGCGACGTCCCCCAGCGAAAGCCCGGCGAGAAGCCGATCTCGGCGTCCTTCTCGGCCATCACGGCGTCGAGCAGCAACTGGTCGAAGGTGCCATTGAAATTGCCCCGGCGGTACAGCGTGCCTTCGGTGACTGCCAGCGGCTCGGCCAGCTTCGCCGCGAACGGTGCGCGCACGCGTTCGATGAGCGCCTGCATCTGCGTGTCCGCCGGTAGCAGGTTCGCGAACACCGGCAGGAGCTTGTAGCGGAAATCCACCGGCTTGCCGCCCTTCACGTCGAAGTCCAGCACCGCGAGGAACTTGCCGTTCGAGCCCGCATTGGTCACGAGCGTCTTGCCACCGGCGTTAGCCACCACGACCGGCTTGGGCACACCGTCATGCGTGTGGCCACCGAGAATCGCGTCGATGCCGCGCACGCGCGACGCCAGCTTCAGATCGACGTCCATGCCGTTGTGCGAGAGCACCACGACCACCTGCGCACCCTTGCCGCGCACTTCGTCGACCATCGACTGCAAACGCTCTTCCTGAATGCCGAACGTCCAGTCCGGCACGAAATAGCGCGGATTTGCGATCGGCGTGTACGGGAACGCCTGACCGATGATCGCCACCGGCACACCATTCATCGTCTTGATGGTGTACGGCGCGAAGACCGGATCGCCGAAGTCGTTCGTCTGCACGTTCTGTGCGACGAAGTCGATCTTGCCCTTGAGCTGTTCTTCGACGACGGACTTCACGCGCTCTGCGCCGTAAGTGAATTCCCAGTGCGCCGTCATGACGTCGACGCCGAGGGCCAGCGTGGCGTCGACCATGTCCTGACCTTTCGTCCACATGGCGGTACCGGAGCCTTGCCACGTGTCGCCGCCGTCGAGCAGCAGCGCGCCCGGACGCGACGCCTTCATGCGCTTGACCAGCGTCGCCAGATGCGCGAAGCCGCCAACCTTGCCGTAGGTGCGCGAAGCGGCTGCGAAATCGAGATAGGTGAAGGCATAGGCGTCCTGCGTGCCGGGACGCAATCCGTAGGCCTTCAGGAAGGCATCGCCCACGAGGTGCGGTGCCTTGTTGGCCTGCTCGCCAATGCCCAGATTGACGCTCGGCTCACGGAAGTAGATCGGCAGCAACTGCGCGTGGCAATCGGTGAAGTGCAGCAGATGCACGTTGCCGAACTTCGGCAGATCGTAGAACGCCGCAGCCGCCTTGGCCGCTGCCGTCTCGTGATGCGACAGCGCCATCCCGCCTGCGGCCGCCACTGCCAATACTTGCATGAACTCGCGTCGATTCATCTCGTCTCCGTTGCGTCTGCGGGGCGTGCGCATCTCACAATGCGTCGCCGCTGTTATTCGTGTGCGTCGGCTTGTGCGTCCGCTTTTGCGTCGCTTCGTTCGTCAGGCCAGTTCACTTGCCTGCGTAGTCCGCGAGCGCCGCCACGTCCTCGCCGAACATCTCGCCGACTTCCTTGCGCAAGACCTTGCCGTTGCGTCCGATCACGTACAACTCCGGCAACCCGCGACGCTTGCCCAGCGCCGCCTGCCAGGCGTCAGTCTCCATCCCGGCGGGGAAGGTGTAGCCGTGCGCCTTGATGTAGTCGACCGCCTCTTGCGGCTTCTTGTCGATGGACAGCGTGACGATCTGGATCGGCTTGCCACGCGTCGCCTCAAAGAGCTTCTGCACGTGCGGATTCTGCTGCGCACAGAACGGACACCACGACGCCCAGTACTCGACGATGACCGTGCGGTCCTTGAAGGCGCTGGCGGGCAACGTCTTACCGTCGAGCAACGTGAGCGACGGCAGCGTCACCGTGTCGCCGACTTCGACCGCCTGCGCAGGCGCGCTCGTGAGCATCGCCCCCACACTCAACACGATGGCCAGTCCGTTGGCAGCGCGTGCCATACGTGCGCGCACACGGCCAGGCCGTTCAGACCGGGCGAAAGCGTCAGATTGGGAAGTCATGCGGCACTCCGGAAGCCGTCGGCGGAGGTTGCCCCTCCGCCCGCACGGCAAAGGACAAACGCCTTATTGATTGACCGGCGAGGCCGGGTCGAGCAGCAATGCCATGACATCCTTCAACTGCTTTTCCGTCAGGATGCCTGCCGCCCCGAAGCGCGGCATATTGGAGCAGGCCATGTAGCTGTGCGAGTCGTAGACCTTCGCCCACGTGTACTTGACCACTTCGGGCGAATCGCCGCGCAGCTTGCCGTAGTTATAAAGCGACGGACCGATGTTGCCGAACGAGATTTCGCTCTTGGTCAGTTGATGGCAGGCGTAGCAGTTGCCGCCGTTGACGGTGTCGGCCTTGTCGGTGAACTGCATGCCGCGTCCGTTCTGAGCAACTTTCTCGCCTTCTTTCCAGTCGCCGAGGTACTTGCCATCCGCCGGTGCCTTGACGTTCGCCAGTTCGGCCTTTTGCAGACGCTCGGCGATCTTCGCTGGCATCGGCTTGGTCGCGTACTGCGTGCACAACTTCTGCAATTCGCTCTGATCGATGCGATCGAGCTGCGCGATGCCCGAGCCACGGAACGAGTCGCGCAGTTCCTGCACGACGGCCGCGTCGGTGGTGCCCGTGACGCGCTTCACGCCGTCGTCCTGAGCGAAGGCCGCGCCGACGACGAGAGCCCCGGCCGCTGCCAGCGCGACACACGTCGCGCGCAATGCGATTGATTTCATGGGTGTGCCTCGCAATCGGTCAGCGCTTCAGGCCAGGGGCGTCCATCTTGCCGCCGTTGGCCATCACACCGAGGAAAGTAATCAGATCGATCGACGCCTGCGAACCGTAGTTCAGCTCGGGCATGCGCTGCTGTCGGAAGCAGTCGTACATGCGCCACTGAATCGTACGCAGCGCGCCTTGCGAGACACGGTAGCCCGGCCACGTCGCGAAGGCCTGACGTGCGGCCGCCGGTTTGGTCAGGTTCGGCAGATCCTGCAAGCGGATGCGCTTGTCGTCCGCCCCGTGGCACGACGCGCACGAGAAATCGTACGGACCGGCACGGTAATAGAAAATCTTCTGGCCGCGTGCGTAGGCTTCCTTCTCTTCCTTGTGCGACTGCGGCACGCGAATGAGTGCGCCACGCGACTGACCCGCCACGTAAGCGGTGAGCGCTTCGAGATCGGTCGGGTCCTGGCCTTCCTTGGAGAACGGTTGCTTGATGACGTCCGCACGCTTGAAGCCTTGCAGATTCACCATGCATTCGACGATGCGCGACTCGCCGTCGAGTACGCGTTTCGTATCCGGGAAGTAGCGCGGCAGTTGCGCGTAGGCGTCTTTCACGACACCGGCGCCGAGCCCGAGGTCGCACTGCGCGAGCGACACGTTGTTCGGGCCACGCGGCGTCTTCCAGAGTTCTTCGCCGCGCATTTCGATGAGTTCCGCCGGGTTGCCGTCGGCGAGCATTTCGCGATATTGCGCGATGGCGTCGGCCGTCGAGTTGTCGGCAGCGTGCACCGTGGCGATGGGCACGCCAACGCCCGCGATGGCGAGCAGGCCACCCAGCACGGAACGGCGCAGCCATGCCGCCGATGTGACGTTGCGTGGGGTGCTCACCCGTGCGCTATGTTGCGCCTCTAGCATCTGACTCTCCTCTTTTTGTGGGTTGTTCGGCGCACCACGGGCAGACACGAAACGGCTCCCCGCGAGCGCCACCGCACAGCTTCCCGGCATCGCCGCTCAGGCGACGGTCGCCTCGTCGGTACGCGAGTCGCCCTTGTTGTCGGTCCACGTCACCGCGACCTTGTCGCCCTTCTTGCCGCCCTTGAACTTGAACGACATGAACGGATCCTTCGACACGGCCGGACCCCATTCGGCCGTCAGCACCGTCTTGCCATTGCAAGTGACCGTGACCGTCTGGATGAAGTGTGCGGGGACGATGTTACCGGAAGCGTCCTTGCGCTGGCCGGTTTCCATGATGTGGCTCATCAGCGCCTTCACTTCGACGACACCGCCGGCCTCGGTTGCGCGAATGCGCATCGGATTACCCATGTTGTGCTCCTCTAGCCTTATACGATGCGTCGCTCAACCGCCGCAGCCACCCAGCGTGACCTTGATTTCCTTCTCGGCCACGAGGTACTTGTTGTCTGCCTTGACCAGCGCATAGACCTTCGACGTCTGGCCCATCTTCACGCGTGTGGTCACCGACGGCTCGGTGCCGTCAGGAATATCGAACGACGCGGCGAGCGTGTTCGGATTCTTCTCGATCAGGATGGCGATCGATTGCGTATTCGGGGCCTTGCTCGTGACTGCCACCGGCACGACCGCGCCGTTTTCGGCGATGTCGGGAGCCGTCAGCACGACCAGGTCGCTGGGGCTCGCGCTCGTGCCGCCGAGTGCCTTGACCGTATCGGCCACGCTCTTGGTGGCAAACGCCGCCTTATTCCATTCCACCTGTGCCGCGCGGGCCTCTTCGGGCTTGATCAGCCCGGCGGCCACCGCCAGTCCCATTACCGCGGAAAACCGCAGCATGTCGCGTCGCTGTTGGTTCATCTCTGTGTGTTTCCTCTTTGAAGGCCGCCGACGCACGTCTGAAAGCTTCCTACGTGACGTCGGCCGCCGTTCGCTCGTCCAATGTTCCGGCGAGCCCCCTGCCCCTGCTTACTTCGCCGGGGCGCCAGCCAGAACCCAATCCACCAGGATCTTGGCGTCAGCATCCGACATGTTCGGGTGTGCCGGCATCGGGATCGGACCCCAGACACCCGAACCACCACTCTTCACCTTCTTGACCAGCTTGGCCACGGCATCCTTGTCGCCCTTGTACTTGGCAGCGACTTCCTGATACGACGGGCCCACGAGCTTCTTGTCGACCGCGTGGCAACCCATACAGGCGTTGGCAGCCGCAAGCTTGGTCGCAGCGGCGACATCGACACCTGCATGAGCCAGCGAAGTACCGGCAAGCATGGCCGCAGCGATGAGCATCTTCTTCATTCTTACTCCTTCGGTTTGTGTTGGGGACGGGGTCCTGCGGCGGCCTGGAGAATCGGCACATCCGTCGGACACCCTGCCCGCTCAATGTGCACCACGAAGAATCCAGTCGACCATCGTACGGATATCGGTTTCTGCAACCTGTGATTGCGGCGGCATAGGCATGCTGCCCCAATTACCGGCACCTCCGGCACGTATCTTCGCCACCAGTACTTCAGTCGCATTCGACTGCCCATGGTACTTAGCGGCGACCTCCGAGAAGGCGGGCCCGATCTTCTTGTCGGTAACGCCGTGACAGGCCAGACAACCGTTCTTATCCGCAAGCGTTGCTGCCGGTGACGTCGCAGCGGCGGTTTGGGCCGGCGCGTCCGGACTCGCCATACCGAGCGTGGCGAGAGCCGCAGTCCTGCGCACCGACGCATTTTGCGCGGCGGTACCCGACAGCGGCGGCAGCTTCGTATCGACACCACGCACCGGGCCGATGACCCGGTTCTGCGCGGCCAGATCTCCATGTGCGTCGCGGGCGTACGCAGGGAGTGCGGACGTCACGATACCAGCCTCAGGGCAATCCTGCATACACGCCTTGTTATGGGTATCCGGTTTGTCTCCCACGCGCCACATGCCGTGCACACGCGTCATGCCGTTGCGGTTGGGCATCAGTTTCTGCACGTCGCCGATGTTCTTATCCGACAGCACGAAGTCCGCCGGTACGATCTCGCCGAGGTTCAGGATGTAGGCCGTCACCGCGTACACCTCGTCGGGCGTGAGCGAGCGCGGCGCGTTCCACGGCATGGCGCGACGGATGTAGTCCCACATGGTGGAGACCGTATCGACCTTCATGAGCGTGGTGCGCACCGGCTGATTGTTCGCGCGCAGCGAGGCGACGTGGCCCGTCTTGATGTCGTCGGCCGTCGTGCCGCCCACCAGCGGATTGAAAACCTCGTTGCTCTCACCGAACGTGCCGTGGCACGACGCGCAGCGCGCATCGAACAACTTTTGCCCGTCGGCGACCGAACCTTGCCCCTTCGGGAGGCCCTTGAAATCGGGACGTACGTCGATATCCCACGCGCCGAGTTCGGCGGTCGTGGCATCACGTCCGATACCGCCCGGGGCCTTGGTGGGGGATGCGGGCGCCACTGACAATACGGATGCGGCCTTGGCTGCGTGCGCAGGCGTTGCAAACCACGTGGTGACGGTCAATCCCGCGACCGCCAACGCACCGGCCCAGAGCGCGGCAATCGCGGTGGATTGCGCGCGGCGACGCAGGATTCTCATAGACACGCGCATCGGCATACGCTCAGTCGACGTGAACATTGGTCACCTCCCCGTTCGCTGCCACTTGCCACGTCTGGATCGCATTGTTGTGATAGATCGACTTGGTGCCGCGCACTTCGCGCAATTGCCGGTAGCGCGGCTGCACGAAGCCGGTCTCGTCGACAGCACGGCTTTGCAGCAAGGCGGGCGAGCCGTCCCACTGCCAATCGAAGTTAAAGCGCGTGAGGCATTTCGGGAGCACCGGCGATTCGAGCCGCGCAGCGCGCCACGATTTGCCGCCGTCGGTGGAGACGTCCACACGTTTGATCCGCCCTCTGCCCGACCATGCGAGGCCCGTCACATTGAAGTAGCCCCGGTCGAGCAGCGCCTGTCCGCCCGAAGGCGACGTGATGACGGATTTGCACTCCTGAATCGACGTGTACTGACGATGCTGGCCGTCCGGCATCAGATCCACGTAGTGGCTCGTTTCATCCTTGGTATTCCACGGCGCGTCGCCGACTTTGATGCGACGCAGCCATTTCACCCACGACACGCCCTGCACGCCCGGCACCACCAGACGCAGCGGATAGCCGTTCTCCGGGCGCAGCATTTCGCCGTTCATCCCCCAGGCGACGAGCACGTCCGAAAGCGCCGCCTCCATGGAGATCGTGCGCGTCATGCCAGAGCCGTCACCGCCTTCGGCGAGCACGAACTGGCCCTTCTTCGTGTCGGCGCCCACGTCGTCGAGCAACACGGACAGCGGCACGCCGGTGAACTCGCAGCACGACAGCATGCCGTGCGTGTACTGGACGGTCGGCACGGCGGCATTGCCCCACTCCATGCCGGTGTTCGCCCCGCATTCAATGAAGTGCATGCGTGAGACGGACGGCAGTCGCATGATGTCGTCCATCGTGTACACCTTCGCTTCGCGCACGAGGCCGTGCACCATCAGCCGGTGCTGCGTCGGGTCGATCTCCTGCCAGCCCTGATGGTGGCGCTCGAAATGCAGACCGCTGGGAGTGATGATGCCGAACAGGCCCTGAAGAGGTGTGAAGGCGACCGAGGCCTGTGCCGTCTGCGTAAGCCCCGGCGACTGACGCCGTTGCAGGTTCGCCTCGAACTTCGACGGCATGCCATAGGGACGTGCCGCGACCGCTTGGCCAAGCGACGTGGCCCACGGGCGCGGCTCGAGAATCATCGGGTCACCAGCACCCGGCACGCCGTTGGGCGCGTCGGCGGCAAACGCCGCACCGCCCGCGAGTGCCGCGCCTGCGGCGAGGAAACTGCGTTGCAGAAAGCCACGTCGCGAAGGGTTCAACCCGTCGCGCGTGACGTCGGCCGCGAACGTGCCGTCGATGAAATTCTCCGGAGCCCGGCGCAAACGGCCGGCTCGCGATTTGTCATCGCTTGTTTTGCTCACCCCTGTCTCCTCGCGTTTTGTGGCGTCCGCCAGCATCGCGAGGACACTGGCGGGTTACAGCTTATGTATTAGTTTCCGCGTGGCATGAAGCCATCGACGGCACGCTCTGGCAGCGCTTCCTCCTCGATTCGGCCAGCCACCTGCACGCACACGGCGCGACAGATCTCGACCACCCCGGTATCCGCAATCGTGTAGTACACCTGGTTCCCGTCGCGACGCCGCGAGAGCACCCCCGCCTGATACATCGCGCCGAGATGCCGCGACACGTTGGTCTGCGACGAGCCCACTTCCGTCACCACCTCGTTCACCGAGCGCTCGCCCCCGCACAGCGCGTGCAGGATCTTCAGCCGCGTCGGCTCGGACAGCAGGCTGAAGTATTGCGACACCTTTTCGAATACGCGATCGAGTTCTTCCATGACGGTCAGTCTTCAAGTTCGTGCGGAGGCACATAGAATTTCGTATATGCCTAAATACGCATATACGGATAATCAAAATAACGGGCGAAGGAATCAAGCTGCACTGCAACATCTCGGACACCGATCTATCGGCTGCGCGATGATCGAGGGCGTCCGAAAATGCGAAGTTTCCGTGTATACCGCCGGATATAGCGCGCGACGCTGCAATCGACTGCGAGATGCACGTCGTCAGCGGCGTCGGGAGACGCGTCGGAACACACGAAGACAGAGGGAGCGTCGGCATCAGGGAAAAACCTGATAAGAAAGTTGATGAGGGACGACACAAACAACCGGGGCGACGCTCATGCCGCTATTGCACGAGCGTCGCCCCGCAGCATGCTACCGGACCCGGCGGTCCCCCGCTTACTCGAACTGATACGACCAGTTCGCGTTAAAGCGCAGCGGACGGTTCGGCGAGTTGGTCGGCGCATCCGCCATCGGCTTGGCGACCGACAGGTCGAGCGTGTAGTACTTGCTGTCGGAGATGCGCACGCCGAGGCCCACGGAAGCCAGTTGGTTGTGGAACAACTGACCGGCGTTCAGATAGACGCGGGCGGTGTCGAGCAACAGATACGGCTGAATCGTCTTCAGATACCGGAAGTCGGTGCGGAACATGCGGTTCAGTTCGATTGACGCACCCCAGCCCTTATCGGCCGCAATTTCGCCCGCCGGATAGCCCAAACCGTAGCGCTGACCGCCGAACGTGGCCTGCTCGGACGTCGGCAGCGTGTTGCTGCTGTACTGCGCGCCCGCCGAGACGACGACGCCGAAGTCCCACGGCAACACCACGCCTTGCTTGGCGTCGAGGTTGAAGCGCCAGAAGGCGAGATCGTACGGCCCGAGAATCTGCTGGATGCCCGCGGGCTGCGTCGTGTACGACTGGCTCGCCCCCATCCCGTTGAAGCCCTTGAACACGCCCAGCGTGGCGCTGCGCGTTTGCTTCTCGGTCACTTCGTTGTACGCCAGTTGGACCTGCCCGGCACGAACATTCGTCTGCGAGTTGATGTTGTTCGGCGAGTTCGGCACTTCGTAACGGTCGCGCGAGTTCACGCCGTACATGCCGCCGCTGACCGTCAGGCTGCGCTGGTTATTGAGCAGGATCGGGTACGACAAACTCACCGCAACGCGCTTCGTGTCGAGGTGACGCGTGAGGCCCGCGAGCGCCTGATCGTCCGGCTGGCCGCGATAGTGCGAGGCGTCGACCCGCGCCTGAAGCCCGTTCGAGCCCAGTGGCTGCAAGTACGATGCCGAGTAGAACTCCTCGTCGTTGTGTCCCTTCGGCGCGATGGCCGTCAACTGGATCTGTTCGCCCAGCGGCGTGAGCGCGTTGCTCGTGACAGTGAAAACGCCGCGAATGCCTGGGTTGTTATACGAGAGCGACGTGCCGAGCGCGACGGGCTGACGTTGCACATCCAGCGACAGTTCGGTGGCGCCATCGGTCTGCGTGGGCGGTTGCACGTCGGCCTTGATCTTCATGCCGGGTACGAGCGTGAGCAGATTCAGATACCGCTCGAATGTCGCGCGCTTGAGCGGGCGCTCCGCCTCGATGTGCGCGGCGATGTCGCGCAGTCGCTGCTCCGACGGCCCGGGCTTGCCGCTGATCTTCGTGCTGGAGATATACCCTTCGACGATGGTCACGCGCACGAAACCGTCGTTGAAATCCTGCGCGGGGACGAAGGCGAACGACAGCAGGTAGCCTGCGTCCTGATACATCTTCGTGACCTGATTGGCCTTCTCGACCAGATCGCCGATGGTGACTTCCTTGCCCGCCATCGGCGAAAACAGCGCCGCGATCTGATCGAACGGCAGCGACTTCACGCCTTCGATACCGAAACGCTGAGGGGTGATCTTGCGTGCGAGCAACGACTTGAGCGCGTCTTCCTGCGTCGGCGGCTGAATGTGGATGGTGGCCGGTGCGGCCTTGGGCGCTTCGATCTTCGGCAGACTCTGCATCGGATCGCCGCGCACCGGACTGGCGTCGGCCCAGGCGTACTGCGGGCCGAGCAGACTCAGGGAGCAAAGCGATACGGCGACGATCTCGGCAATGCGTACGGCACGGCGGCCAACGGAATTGCGGAGTACGACATGACGATTGCGAACAGACTTGACCGAGTCCCCACGCGCGACGCGTGACGCAAGACGGGACTCTCCCTGGCGATACGCCATCCCTATGCCCCCCAACGCTTATTTTTTCGTGGAGCCAGTGTAACCGCGAGGGGTAAGGCCCCGTCAACGGGGGAAATCGGGGGATTGCAGCGCGCCGACAACACGTGTGTCGGGCGCGTCGGAAGGACGTAGGTTGCGCCGCTTAGAGAATCTCCTCCAAACGCGATTCGACCGTGTCAAACGTCGCTAAAACCCGCCTGAACGCGGCGTCAGGCCAGCATGTCGGCCCAGATGCCCTGCGCCCATGCGAGTCCCAACGCGAATTCCTCTCGCGTGGCCCGTGGCGACGCGCCACCCGTGCCCTGCACCGGCATCATGGTGTGCTGCGCTGCGTCATAGCGATGCACGCTGGCTACGTGCATCGCTTCGGTGGACGAAACGAACGTATAGCAGGTGTTGCTGTAAAGCGGCTCGGGATTGACCGGACGGCCGGATAACGTCGCGACGATGGCTGCCGCGCAGACCTTGCCGTGTTGATTCGCCATGTGACCCGACTTGGGCATTTGGGGCGCGATCTGGATGGCGTCGCCGAGGATGTGGATGTCGGGCTGCGCAGCGGATGCAAAGGTCAGGAAGTCGACGTCGCACCAGCGTCCGTTGGCCGTCGCCAGTCCGCTCTGCACGGCGATGTCGCCCGCGCGCATCGGGGGAATGACGTTCAGCACGTCGGCGCGGATTTCCTCGCCCAGTTCGAATCGGGCCAGCGGCGTCTTGCCGTCGGCCACGACCTCCGTGCAGTTGAACTGCGGGTGGTACTCGACCATGTCGGCGAATTGCGTGCGCCAGACGTCGTGGAACTGCTCCGCTTCGGCCAGGACCTCGTCGTTGGCGTCGAAGATCATCACTTTGGCGCGTGGATTGTGCTGGCGCAGCCATGCAGCCGCCTGACACGCGCGTTCGTACGGCGCAGGTGGGCAGCGGAACGGTGCTTCGGGAATCGTAATGGCGAACACGCCGCCGTCGGGCATGGCCTTCAGCCGAGCGTGCAGCGTCGCGCTCTCGCGGGCGTCCGTCCAGCCGACGGGCAACGCATCGCGCATCGCGGCGTCGTTCAGACCGGCAATGGCGTCGCGACGAAGCGAGACGCCGGGCGCGACGATCAACTTGTCGTAGGCGAGGCTCGCGCCGTCTGCCAGCTTGACCTGCTTGCGCGTCGCATCGATAGCAGTGGCGCGCGTGCGTCGCCAGGCCACGCCGTGCCGCGACACGAGCCGGTCGTACGGCACCGTGAGGTCGCTCACGCGCAGGTTGCCGCCGACGACGAGATTCGATAACGGAGACGAAACGAAGGCGGGATTCGGTTCCACGAGCGTAACGTCGATCGTGTTGCCGGAAAGCACGCGCAGCGCCTTGGCCGCCGTAGCGCCGCCGAACCCACCGCCAACGACGACCACGCGGGCGCGGCCTTTGACTGGCGTCGGCCAAAGGGGCGCAGCGAATGCGGCGGAAGGGACGGACATACCGACCGTCCCGGCGAGGGCTGCCGTCGAACTCAGGCCGAGAAGGAATTGGCGGCGATGCATGCAGGGGCGGCCTATCGGGACGAAGCAGAGGGTTTGGGCTGCGCAGCGAAGTACGCGGCGATGCGCTGCAATTCGTCCTCGCGATAGCCCTTGAGCAGTTGCGGCATCAGCGTTGCGGGGCGCTTTCCGTCCCGCATGGCCTGAAGCGAGGCCATCAACTCGGCCACGGGACGTCCGTCCAGCACGGAGAGCGTCGCCTTCCCCGCACTGACCGGGGCCGACGCATTGTGGCAACTCATACAAGCCATCGCCCAATCGCGCGCCAGCCAGTCCGGTCCGGCGCGCGAAGACTGCGCGGCAGAAGGTGCGACGTACGCCGGTGACGCCGCACGTACGCCCGAAGCAGGCAACGCCTCGGCTGCCGAAGCAACATCCGCTACAGCAAACCCAAGGCTTGCCGTCAAAACGAACGCCGCCGCAATCGTCCGGTTCGCCTTGTGGCGAAAGAGACGATTGCGGCGGCGTGTGTCCGGGCAGTGCCCGGTGAGCATGCGCAAGGAGAAGCTCCGCAGCGCTGCGTCGATCAGTTGCCGGTCTTGTTCGACGGACCCGGCTTGACCGGACCTTCGCTGATCGGCGCGGGCGACGAGAGCGGCTTGGCCGTCACGGTGTCGTTGCCGATGGGCGTGGTCGTGACCGTGGCTGCATTGGTGTCATCCTGCACCGGTGCCGGGTTCTTCTGGGCTTCGGTCGACAGGCGCTGCGCCTCTTCCGGCTTCACGTATTCATACAGCTTGACGACCTTCTGCACGCCGTCGATGCGGCTCGCCACGTTCGCGCCGATGGTGCCCTCTTCCTGCGACACCAGCCCCATCAGATAGACGTCGCCACGCTCCGTCACGACCTTGAAGACATTGGCCGAGATTTCCTTCGTGTTGATCAGGTTCGCCTTGACCTTGCTGGTGATCCACGCGTCGTTCGAGCGCGAGCCGAACGAACTCTTCGGCCCGATGGCCAGTTCGTCGACGATGCCGCGCACGTTGCTGATCTGCTTGACGATGTTCACAGCGGCTTGCTTGGTCGCGTCGTTCGGGACTTCGCCGGTGAGCAGCACGCGACGGTTGAAGACGGTCACGTTCACATGCACGGCGTCGTCGGTCAGCGTGTTAGCGATATTGGCTTCGGCCTTGACCTGAATCTCGCGGTCTTCCGTCTGCGCGCCGACCGAGCGACGGTCGGTGGCAACCAGTGCGCCTGTCGCGGCGCCGCCGAGGATGATGGGGGCACAACCGGCGAGGGTTGCGGTAATCAGGGCTGCCGCGATCAGCGGCTTAATCAGACTTTGCAAACTTTGAACGCTTTGGGCGCGTCGGAAACTCATCGGGCTTTCTCCTTCCAGGATGTTCGGACGGGACGGCCCCCGCCGCGCCCGGTCGGCACCGTTCGCCCCCGCGACCCGGTGCCCGTCACTTGATCTTGACGCCTTAAGATGACAATAGGTTCACTCGTCGCCAAGCAGCATCGAGTCGATCAGGTCGCACAGGCAGTGAATCGTGAGCAGGTGCACTTCCTGAATACGGGCCGTGCGCTGGGCCGGCACGCAGATGTGCACGTCCAGTTCGCCCAGCACGTCGTTGGTCTTGCCGCCACCCTTGCCCGTGAGCGCGATCACGTGCATCCCGCGCTCGTGCGCGGCCTCGATCGCCTTGAGCACGTTGCCGGAGTTGCCCGACGTGGTGATGGCCAGCAGCACGTCGCCTTCCTGGCCGAGCGCGCGGACCTGCTTGGAGAAGATGACGTCGAAGTTGTAGTCGTTGCCGACGGCCGTCAGGATCGACGAGTCCGTGGTCAGCGCGATAGCCGGCAGTTCGGGACGTTCGCGCTCGAAGCGGCCGACGAGTTCGGCGGCGAAGTGCTGGCAGTCGGCGGCCGAGCCACCGTTACCGCACGCGAGAATCTTGTTGCCGTTGGCGAGGGCCTCGACCATGACGTCCGCAGCGGCGGCGATATGGTGAGCCAGTTCGTCGCGCGCGGCCAGCTTGGTCTCGACGCTATCCGTGAAGTGTTGCTGAATTCGTTCGATCGACATGGTCGTTTGCTAGGGTGTCGCAAAAGCTGCCAGCCTTATGTGGGCTGGCGTTCAGATGCCGTCAGTCTTGAAAAACGGCAATTTCGCAAGTGTAACAGGGCCGACGCGCAAGGGTTCGGCCACGGCCCGACTCAGAGGTCGTCCGTCCGAAAGGCATCGGGCAGCCAGTGCACCTCGGGCGGACGCCCGTCGAACGTCACCACATCGAAGCGGCATCGCGCCGCCGGGCGCCTCAGCAGGTAGTGCCGGGCGGCCAGTGTGAGGCGTCGCCGTTTCGCGCGTGTGATGCTTTGCGCCGCGCCCCCGAAGTCGCTGCGCGCACGGGCGCGCACCTCGATGAATACCAGCACACCGGCGCGATCCCGCATAATGAGGTCGATTTCGCCGCCCCGGCACTGATAATTGCGGGCGACGAGCCGCCAGCCGCGCCGCTCCAATAGCGCCTGCGCGCGCCCCTCGAACGAAACTCCTAGCTGATTCGACATGGTTGTTCCGATGTTTTCCGTGACCGGCAACGCCGGTACTGTCCTAATTCCGACGCACGTCATGCCCCGCATGCCGGTGCCCACACGCATGGGAGGCCGATGCGATGGATGAACGTCTGATGTCGCTGGCCGACGGTCAGCACTACCCCGCAGGCACCCTGTATGTGGTGGCCACCCCGTTGGGCAACACTGCCGACATCACCGTGCGCGCCCTGCACATCCTTGGCATGGTCGACGCCATCGCCTGTGAAGATACGCGCAACAGCGCGTTGTTGTTGCAGCGTTACGGCATCGATAAGCCGCTCATTGCGGCCCATCAGCACAACGAGAACGAAGCGGCGACGCGACTCGTGGAGCGCTTGCGCGGTGGCGAGCGGATTGCCTACATTTCGGACGCTGGCACGCCGGGCATCTCGGATCCGGGGGCGCGACTGGTCGATGCGGTGCGCGCGGCAGGCCTCGGCGTGGTGCCGGTGCCGGGCGCGAGCGCGGTGATCACGCTGCTGTCGGCGGCGGGTGCGTGGGTAGAGACGTTCACCTTCGTGGGCTTCCTGCCGTCGAAGTCGCAGCAACGCGCTCAGGCGATTACTGCCCTCTCCGGGGCGACGGCGGCGCAGGTGTTTTATGAAGCGCCGCACCGCATCGTGGAGACGGTGGAGGCACTGGCCGAGGGGTTAGGCGGCGAGCGTCGTCTGCTGATCGGACGCGAATTGACCAAGCGCTTCGAAGACATTCACGAGTGCGCGCTGAGCGAGGGTGTCGCGTGGCTGAAGGCGGACGCGAACCGTCAGCGCGGCGAGTTTGTGCTGGCGGTCTCGGGTGCAGCGGCCAGCGAGAGCGACAACGGCGTGGACGCCGAGGCCCAGCGCGTCCTCGCGTTACTGGTCGCGGAACTGCCGACAAAGAGCGCCGCCAAGCTCGCAGCAGCGATTACGGGCGCACCGAAGAACGCGCTGTACGAGCGGGCGCTGGCGCTGAAAAACGGCTAATCGAGCGATGTTCGGCCGACGCATTCAAGCGCGCGAAAAATCGGAAATCTCTGGTGGGATTCTCGGCCACCCCCCAAAGCCGGGCATCGACAAACGACCTATGATTGGCTCGTTCTCAGGGTCTCGGCCAATGCGCGCAAGCGGATGGGCCGCCTCCTCCCGGGCCTGATGAGACATGACATGAAAATCATCCTTGCCAGCGCATCGATCGGAATCAGCGAATTGAAATCAAACCCCAGCGCCGCCATCAATCGGGCCAATGGCCCCGTCGCCATCCTGAATCGCAACAAGCCGGTGGCGTATCTCGTTCCCGCCGCGGATTGGGAAACGATCTGCGAACGCCTGGACAACGCCGACCTCGCCGACATCATCCGTTCACGTGCCGGTGAAACGCCGGTGAGTACGAAGCTTGACGACTTATGACCTGCAATTTCTCCCTTCTGCCCTCAAGGAATGGCACTCTCTCGATGCCTCGATCCAGCGCCAGTTCAAGACAATACTGCGCAGGCGATTACAGCACCCTCAGGTACCTGGCAATCGATTGAAGGCCATGCCCGACTGCTACAAGATCAAACTTGCCTCAGCGGGCTATCGACTTATCTATCGAGTCAATGAAACAGCCATCACTGTGTTGGTCGTGGCCGTAGGAAAACGAGAGAACCTTAAGGTCTATCGCAACGCCAGCGAGCGATTGTCATAGGTGCGCAAATGCCCCCGGCTGAACCGGGGGCGTTTGCATGAGCGGTTAGCCCTCAAGCAGATCCCTGACGAGCGGACCGTAAAACTCGTGCGTCAGCTCCCGCAAGACGACTGGACCAGCTTCGCGAATCGCATCGGCGTCGTCTTCCATGCCGGTGCCCCTCAGGTGCGCCTTCACCCGCTGCTCGAACGCCTCCGCATCCGCTGTGATGTCGGTCAACGCGTCCTCCGCCTTGGCGAATGCCTCCGGATACTTATTTTTGATGGCTTTCTGCATCGGGGCGGAGTTCGACAGGTAGGCGTCGAAATGCGTCTTCTCCTCGGCCAATACCCGCGCTTTCGCGGCTGCCAGATCCGCCTCCGTCACGCCCGAGATCGCGAAATAACGCATGTCGGTCGCATCGGTCGGCAACGACAGTGGACCGCGCAACTTCACCTGATAAGCCAGATATACGTCGATTTCGTCGCCACCGCCCATCGCCCTGAACTTCTCGCGCGCGATCTGTTCGAGCACTTCAAGGTCGAACAGGCCGCGCATGGTCTCGCGTAGCTGCTTCGGATCGTCGTTGTACACGCCGTTCGCCGCATCGGAGGCCAACAACACCTGCTTCATCTGACCATGAGCGTGCGTTACGCGGTCTTCGCACGACGCGGTCGCGCACAAGCTGACAGGGAACGTATCGTCGCGTAGCGCTTTGTCGGCCTCCAACCGTTCCAGCCATTTCTGCACCCGCGCACGGAACGCCGGCTCGTTGAAATTGACCGTGCGACGCAACCGATCGAGAAATGCGGAAAAGTCCTGCGCGTTCGCCTCCGTTGCGAAAGCCTCCCAAACATCCCGATGCGCGTCCTGCGTCAGCGCGGGGAACCAGTCGAACACGGTATCGGCAAGCGGGCGCGCCTCCAGATGCGCAAACGGATTCGCCATCGAGAAGTAGAGTCGCGCGTCGTTATTGAGTTGCGGACGCGCGGCCCACTGCATGATGCGTTCTTCGGGAATCGGATTCTCTTCCAGGTAAACGTTGAGCCGCCGCGCGAAGATATTCTCCGCCGGGCTTTCGCCACGCCAGCTCGCCACCGACGCCGGAATGTTGGTGAACTGATTTCGGTCCAGATTGAGCGTCTGCAAGTGCGGCGCTTGCGGCAAGCCACCGAGCGTGGCGATACGGTTGTTGCGCACGTTGAGCGTTCGCAGCGTGTTCATGCGATGTTCGGGCGTCACCGGAAGTCGCGTCAGATCGTTGCCCGCGAGATTCAGGTTCAGCAGCTGAGGCAATTCAAGCGGCAGCTCGATTTCCTGAAGGCGTCGGTTGTTCAGGATTTCGATCACCACCGCGTTGGGTAGCGCATTGACGGTGCCCGGCGGCGCAGACGCCACGACGACGGAGCGCAACGCGGAATTGCCGTCCATCCCGATATTGCGAATCCCGTGGCAGCCATAAGGAATGCGGATGGTGTGCGCATTCGTCGCATCGATGACGACAGTGGTCGCGCGTGCCCCTACCGGCACGCTGAAGTCACGCGGTACACGAACGTTTTTAACGATGAACGACGTGATCTTCGGCATTTCCACGGGCAGCGTGAGATCGATGGGGCCGGTAATGTGCAGGGTTCTCAGGTGCGGCATCACCGTCGGCAGTTCAAGACGGCCCGCTTCCGAAGCATGGATAGTCAGACTGCCGATATTGCGCGGTATCCGATTCGGTCCGAACAGCGCCAGCACGTTTTCCGCGTCGACCACATCGAACGACCATGCGGGCGGCACCCCCTCGAGAATGCGCGTCAGTGCGATCTGCTTTACTTGATCGTTCATCAGCTTCCGCCTGAGCGGGTTGTACGTTGTGAACTTCGCCAGGTACGCATTGGCCGCCCTTTGGGTCGGGAATATCCCGGCATCGATCAGCATCTTCGATGCCGGTTTTCGGATATCGATAGGCGTTCGCAGAAACTCAGCCAGCCCCAAGGGCGTCGCGCCGGACAGCAACCGCCGTTGCGCAATCCACTCGCGGGCGTCGCCGCTTACCTGCATCTTCGAGATGTCGAACTGACTCAGGTAATCGCGGACCGCACTATCGCTTGCAAACTCGCCCATCGCGACGAGCATCCGCTCCGCCGTCATTCCTTCGCTCCTGAGCACGGGTATTGCCTCGGTGAGTCGCAGGTACGGATAAGCCCATTCCGGTGTACGTCTCAGCCCCATACGGTCGTTGGCCAAACGCGTGCGTTGAGACGCATCGAGCGCGTCGAACGAGGACAGATATCGCTCCGCCAACTCGGGACTGTCGAAGATCCCCTTGGCCGCCAGCACCTCCTCGGGAGCGAACATGCCGTCGAGCGTCGTCGCATACTTCGCGGCCCACATGGGGCGCTCCCGCCTGGACAATGCCAGGTCGAACCAGTCCCACATGGCAGCATTCGGGAATTCGAACGGATCCCGATTCAGCCGCAATGACGGATCGACGGCACCGACCGATTTCCCCAATACCTCGACCGGCGTCTGCCCCATCATGCCGAAGACTTGCCCACGCTCAGACGCCCGAACGTAGCGGCGCGCCCATTCCGGGACTTTCAGGCCACCGTGCATTTCCTGCACGAGCGCCAGGCGTCGCGAACTCTCGACGCCTGGCGGGAAAACGAAGGCGTCCAGGAAAACACGTGCATCGCGGGCGGACATGCCGAGGTCGATCAGATAATTGACAGGGTCGGCAATCCGGGGACGTTTGGCCGACGTCGGCGCGCCACCGAGCAGTCCGCCGTCGTCCCACTGCCAGCGGCCGTTGCTGAACGTCACCGGCACGCCCGGCCCGTTCACGCGCTGCGGATCACGCACGCGCACTGTCGACCACGCATTGTCGGAGAACGCTTCGAAAACGCGACCGCGGTCTCTGATATAGTCGCGCCCCTCATGTTCGTAACGCACACCGCCGTTCACGGTACCGGCGCGGATCGGCGTCGGTCGGGCAGCGCCGATCTCAATACCGTGACGCGCCAACGTATCGCGTAGATGCCCCGCATCGTCGAACGCTGCACGCTGGCCCTTGACTTGATTCAGCACGTCGTTCACCTCCCCCGCGTTGGCAAAGTGAGTCTTTCCGGCCCACTTGAGCAGACGCCCGGGATTCACGACGCGCAGCGCCGGACCGATATCGAGCGCATCCGCCCACAGGAACGCCACGTCGAGCAGCGCACCGTTCATGTCGCCACGGCGCACGTTCGATACCGCGCTCTCGATATCGATACCGGCGAGCACCGCCGTATCGAGCCCGCACAGCAGGAATCCGGCACCGCCCGTCGTCGCGACACAGAGCGGCATCGCCGCGTATCGAAGCCCCTTCACCACCTCGCGCCAGATCACTGCCCCACGGCTCGTGGTGCTTTCCTGCGCGTTGGAGATGCGGTCAAGCAGACGCCGGTCACTCAAGCTTGCGAAATCGGTCAGCGCCTGCGTCTTCACGCGGGACGCATCGATGCCCTGACCGTGGCTCAACGCTTCGTCGATCACTGCGCGATCCTTGTGGAGCACACGCCCACGCAAGTCGTCGTCATACGGCGACTGATGCAAGACCTTGCGATAGTCATCCAGCGGTAGCCATTCGGTGCCGTAGGGACCCTCCGGCAAGCACACGAAATCGCGGCGCAGTACCTCACCTGTCGCATCGCTCGACGAACGCTTGCGCTGCGTGAACACCAGCAGCCCCGGGATGCGGCGACCGTCGATCGACAATTCGCTGATGAAGGTGTCCCCGTTTGCGACTTGCTGCGGCAAGCCATCGACGAGCGTCGTCATCCACGCGGCATCCTGCTGCCCGATACGGCCGTTCGCGATCTCCTGCGAGAGTGTCACCTGCAGTTGCGAACGCGTCGTGGCTTGCGCCAGGCGACGAAATGTCTGCGACTCGGTGTCGGTCGATGCCAGCCAGTTACGCAGATGTCGGATGAACGCATCGCCTGCATAGGTGGCGCGCAGGTTGCGCTCGAGACTCTGCTTGTACTCGGGCAAGCTCAGGCGAGCCGCGACCTGCGCATTAGGCGCCGAAATCTTCGCGTCGAGCTGGAAGTTGTTCGTGCGCGCCAGCACGTTGTCGCCGTGCTGGCGATAGCCTTCGAGCACCCAGTCCGTCACCGTCATGTTGCGCCCGTTGAAGTCGATGAAAACCCGGTCCGTGTCGATTTCGCCGAGATCGGGCAGCCCTTCACCACGCAGCCCGCGCGTGAACTTGGCGCTCTCCGTGCGACGCGTGAATTCGCGCAGCGCAGGGAGATGCTCGTCCTCGTAAGCCTTGAAGTGACGCTCAAGCGCGGCGGCATCGACCAGTTGCGACGTCAGCCCCGGCACTTTCGCCAACGGTTCGAGCTGTTGCGTATGCAATTCCAGTTGCCGCTCTGCCCAGGCTTGCATACGTTCAGTGAGTCGCTCGCCCTCGTATGCCTCGAACCGGAGGTACTCAGGCTTCCAGTTCGCCGGGTTCTCGGCTTGCGTCCTGAAAAATTTGCGCAACGCGGTGCGGTCGCGCGGCGCGGCCGATTCGAGCGCGACCTGCGGCAGCAAGCGCAACGTGTCGTCACCACCGGCCGTGACCGCCGCCGGGTTCATCTCACCGGCCAACGTGTGGCGCATGCGCGCCACATCGAGGTACTGAAACAGCTCTTGCCGACTGTTGAATACCGACCACGTCTTTTCAATGGGACGGTACAACACGACACAGCTATTCGGATCGGCGTCCGGACTCGGCTTGTCGGTGACGACCAGCCAGGGGACCAGCGGAATCTCCGTCATACCCGGCGGCGCGAGACGCAATTCCCCGACGCTGACGTCCGGCGCATCGCTCATCGCCTTGTGCATCAGATCCAGCGCGCGAATCCACGCGTCCCGGCCTCCCGTCAGATGCCCTTTGAGCTTGGCTTCCAGAATGTCGCGATGAAGTTCGCTTTCAAGGAACGCCGCGAGGTGAATCTTCAGCGACGGAATGTTCGACGTGATCGACGTCAGGCGCTCTTGTGGCGACGTGCGGCACTCGCTGGCACCGAGCAATTCGCGCATGCGCTGGGTCTGGTCCGCTGACGCGGGCACGCCGTCGATGAAGCCTTCGAACTTCTGCGGATCGCGTCGGGTGTCGCCTGCAAGGCAAGCTTCGATAAGGGTTTGGCGCGCGGTGACAGGCGTCGGAATACCAGGGATGGTGGCGGGATACGTGACCGACCATGCGGCGGGTAAGCCGTCGAGCCCCAGGTTCGCGAACGCGGCGTAAATGCCGTCGAGCGGTTGTGCGTCGTTGATGGCTTTCGAGAAGCTGTCGAAGCGCTCGCTAGCCTTTTGCACAGTGTGCACCCAGAGCTTCTGCTCCGACTCAGGCGCCCTCGATAGCCAGTCCAGCGCCGGATCTGTACGCCAATGGGCGGGCAGCGCGCCGAAAAGCAGCTTCTCGTCGTTTGCCAACGCCGATTGCTGGTGCTGAGCGACGGCGTCGATGATCTCGACGACCTGGGCCTTTGTCGCCCGATCTTCCGCTTCCTCGGCGCGCTGCTGTTCCAGCTTCTGCGCGGTACCGCTCTCGTCGACGGCGCGACGGAATCGCCGGTGCGGCAGACCCTCGGCGTCGACGTCGTCCGGCACGTCGAATTCACCGAAATCGTTAGCCTCGCCGAGACTGTCGAAGCCATCGATGCCATCAAATTCGTTCGCGTACACCGAAGCGACATCGTTGAAATCCTGACGCAGCACTAACGTCACACTGGCAATCACTTGCGGCGCGTGCGGGTCGGGCTCACCGTGCAGGATGGCTGAGATGGCATCGAACGTGGACCCCCACGTCCCGTCCTCGTACGCGTGAACGCTGCCCGCAAGCGTGTCGATCAGCGCGCGCTGCAGCGACGTGAGCGAAGACTCAACCAGACCGGCTTGCGAAGCCGGTAACGGTTGCGCGCCCGACGAGCCGCGACTGCGCAACCATTCGAGGCCAGCGTAGCCGGTGTAGAGCGAGGCGCTGCCTAACGTTGTCTTCAATACCCCTGAGATCCACGTCCGGACGGCGCTCTGCGGCGCCTCCACGACCCTCACCGCACCTTCGATGTCAGCGGGCGCGTGAATCGGCCTGCCATCGCGGAACTCTGTGAGCGGCGTGCCTTGCTCCACATCGAAGGATCGGGTGTCGGGTGAATCCGGCGCGAATATCGACGCGACGAACGCGCCGATCGGGCGGCCGACGTGTCCTAGCGCGCGCGACACCGCCTGCAACGCACCGCCATGCCGAGGGGCGGCTGACGTGGCCATCGGGCGTGGCTCGTCGCCCACGAATATGCCGCTACCGCTTTCGTTGCATGCCTGTGCGTCGCTCACAGCGACAAAGCGGCGCGGTTCCGGCAGGGTCGGGGGCGCGAACGGCGCCAGCCCGACGCGTTGTCTGTGTTGGACGGTGCGCTCGCCTTTCGTCAGATGCCAGACGTCGATGGCTTGCTTTAACTCGCGCAATTCGCCGCGCAGCACATCGCGTTTCGCCGGGTTGGGCTCGCTCAGCAACGCTTGCTGTAGGGCGAGCGCTCGTGCCTGACGCCCCAATTGGCGGCTTTGCGTGCCGCCTTTAGTCATGTCCTGCTGTTCGAGCAGCGCGTCGCGTTTGCGACTCAGCACGTCCTGAGCGGCATTCGCCTGCCATTCGCCCAGCGCGACTTCGGCGGGACCGGCGTCGATGCCTCGCATGTCGTTGTTCTCGATCCATGCGCGCGCATCCCGGTTCTCGACTGCCGTGCGCTCAGCCTTGGCCGCACTGACTGGCGTCGGATCGACCGGCGTCGGGCGAAAATTGCCGTACAAGTGCGACAGCACTTCTCGCGTTGCCATCGCCAGCGGCTTTTCCGCGCCGACTTTGCTCGGATCGAATTGCCTGGCGTTCTCCGCTTCCTGCGAGCCGACCCAGTAGCCCACGGGCAGCATTCGCAGAACTTCGTCGGGATTGCGCTGCGGCGCCAGATTCAGCGCCTGTCGCAGTTGGAAGACGATTTTGCCGAAGTCCAGCAGGCGATGTGCGTCGAGTCGTTCGACATCCTTGAGCCACGACGCAAGTGCGTCTGTCGACAGCTCCGGGAAGATGGTGTGAAGCATCGCGCCATGCGACAGGTTGTCGCGACACACACCGATGAGCTGGTTGATGTCGTCGCTGGCCACCCCTGCCGCACGCATCTCTGCGACGAGTTCCTGAAACGCGGTGTCCCGCGCAGCCGAGTTCGTCGGCCCCCACTTGAGCAACGCCGAGAACGCACCGCCAAGCGCCAACCCGACGCCAAGAATCGGGGCACCACCGGTCGCAAGACCGGCTGACGCGCCGAGAACCGCGAAGCACGACAGCACGTCGCGCTTCATAGAGGGCCAGGGATCGTGAGGGGTAATCGCAAGCGAGTGCGCTCCGTCGTCAGAAGGTGCTACGACGACAGGCGAAGATGCATCTAGACACGACTGATGCAACGCAGCCGACGTACTGGGAACAGGGTTTGAGGCGTTAAGCATAAGACACTAAAAATCCAAATTCGAAAGCCAGGATTTTTTTGCGAATGCGTTAGCGCGTCTTTCAGTATCTGTCTCCCGTTCGGAAATTGCCCGATTTGAATGGGGATTTGGCGCAAATATGAAATTGCGCAGGCACAAAAAAACCCCCGGTTGGACCGGGGGTTTTCTCTCGTCTCAGACGCCGTTCAACTCAGCAACAGCGCATCGTCGTCGAGTTGCTCGCCGCGCGTGCGTTCGAACATTTGCAGCAGATCCGGCACGTCCAGTCCCTTGCGTTCTTCGCCCGAAACATCGAGAACGACCTTGCCCTGATGCAGCATCACGGTCCGCTCGCCGTAGTCGAGGGCCTGACGCATGCTGTGCGTGACCATCATCGCCGTGAGCTTGCTCTCCTGCACGATGCGCGCCGTCAGTTCCAGCACGAACGCCGCCGTCTTCGGATCGAGTGCGGCCGTGTGCTCGTCGAGCAGCAAAATGCGCGACGGTTGCAGCGACGCCATCAGCAGACTCACGGCCTGACGCTGACCACCCGA
The DNA here is from genome assembly GCF_044772185.1 of Pandoraea sp. NPDC090278. Lineage (NCBI taxonomy): Bacteria > Pseudomonadati > Pseudomonadota > Betaproteobacteria > Burkholderiales > Burkholderiaceae > Pandoraea > Pandoraea sp. NPDC090278. The sequence goes on from NZ_JBIVYJ010000002.1 coordinate 104,271, forward strand.
GAGCAACCCGATACGGTCCGACAGACGATTTTCCAACCCGAGGTTCAGCAGGCTGAGCTTTTCGCGGAAGCGCTCGCGCAGATCCTTGTTCAGGGCGATGCGAAAGCCACGACGCTCGCCGCGCTTCACGGCCAGCGCCATGTTTTCCTCGATGGTCAACGCTTCGCACGTACCTGCCATCGGATCCTGGAACACACGCGCCACCTGATTCGCGCGCTGATACGCGGTCTTCTTGGTGACGTCGCTGCCATCGATGGAAATCGTGCCCGAATCCACCGACAGGTCACCACTGATCGCGTTCAGGAACGTCGACTTGCCTGCACCGTTCGAGCCGATCACGGTGACGAACTGGCCCGTCGGAATATCGAGCGACATGCCGCGCAGCGCGCGATTTTCGATGGGCGTGCCCGGGTTGAAAGTGATCTTGAGGTCTTTTGCGCTCAGCATGATCAGGCACCTCCGTTCTTGCGCGGGAACAGCTTGCGACGCGTCGCAGGCAGCACGAGTGCCACCGCCACGAGCAAGGCCGTCACCAGGTTGAGGTCCTGCGCCTTCAGACCGATGAAATCGCTATTGAGTGCGAGTGCGATGAAGAAGCGGTACAGCACGGCCCCGACGACCACGGCCAGCGTGGTGAGGATGAGGCGTCGCGCCGGCAGAATCGTCTCGCCGATGATCACCGCCGCCAGACCGATCACGATGGTACCGATCCCCATCGAGATGTCAGCGCCGCCCTGCGACTGTGCGAACAACGCGCCCGCAAGCGCCACAAGAGAGTTCGACAGCGCCATGCCTGCCAGAATCTCGCGCCCGGTGTTCACACCCTGCGAACGCGCCATGCGCGGGTTCGCGCCGGTCGAACGCATCGCGAGACCTTGTTGTGACGAGAAGAAGTAATCCAGACCGAGCTTCACCACGACCACGACCACCAGCAGCAGCAACGGACGCAGCACATAGTCCGGCAGCCAGTCCGGGGCGTTCTCCGGCAGCAGCATCGTGAAGACCGTCGGCGACGTGATCAGCGGTACGTTCGGTGCGCCCATCACACGCAGATTGACCGAGTACAGCGCGATCATCATCAGGATACTGGCGAGCAGGTCCATGATCTTCAGGCGCACGTTCAGCCAGCCGGTGATGAAGCCCGCGCAAGCACCGGCCAACATCGCGACGAGCGTTGCGACAAACGGATTGGCCCCGCCCGCGATCAGAATGGCGGCCGTTGCGCCGCCAAGCGCAAAGCTGCCGTCTACGGTCAGGTCGGGGAAATTGAGGATGCGGAAGGAGATCAGCACCCCGAGCGCCACGAGACTGAAGATCAGACCGATCTCCAGTGCGCCCATCATCGAGAAAAAGGACATGTTCGTAATTCCACTGCGCAAGACGGCCCATGCCGGGTCTCGGCATCGGCGCCCGCACGGCCGAGTCGGCCAGTTCAGGTCATAGCCGGTCGTTGTGCGACCGCGTTTCGGGGGGAGCCATCTCGCCCGTTCGATAGGAAAAGAGCGGCGGGGACAGATCGTGTCCGGACGCCGCCCTGTCGCTCGCCAATGCGGCGGACGTTAGCCCGCCGCACCGGTGTCACGCATACACCACCACAGCGGGATAACCGTCGTGGTGCGCGTGAGTCGCGGGTGAGTCGCTTACTGCTTGATGACCGTCTTGGCTTCCTTCACCAGATCGTCCGACAGCTTCACGCCTTGCTTCTCGGCGGCCGCCGTGTTGACGAACAGTTCCAGATTCGAGCTGGTCTGCGAGGCAATTGCGCCCGGCTTTTCGCCCTTCAGGATACGGCCCACAACCTTGCCCGTCTGACGGCCGAGGTCATAGTAGTTGATACCCAGTGCCGCAATCGCGCCGCGCTTCACGCTGTCCGTGTCCGAAGCCACCAGCGGGATCTTGCGGTCGTTGGCCACCTTCACCAGCGACTCGTATGCCGACACGACGTTGTTGTCCGTGTTGGTATAGATCACGTCGACCTTGCCGACCAGGCTGTTCGCGGCCGAGCTGATGTCGACGGTGCGCGGTGCAGCGGCTTCGACCAGCGTCAGGCCGGCGTTCGGCAGCAGCTTCTTCAGCTCGTTGACGACCACGACCGAGTTGGCTTCGCCCGGGTTGTACACCATGCCGACCTTCTTCGCGTTCGGCACGACACGCTTGATCAGCGCGATCTGCTTGTCCAGCGGCAGCTTGTCCGACACGCCGGTCACGTTGGTGCCCGAAGCGTCCCAGCTCTTGACCAGTTGTGCGGCGACCGGATCGGTCACGCCCGAGTAGACGAGCGGCACCGACTTGGTGGCTGCGGCCACGGCTTGTGCCGTCGGCGTTGCAATGCCGATGATCGCGTCCGGCTTGTCGCCCACGAACTTACGGGCAATCTGTGCAGCCGTGCCCGTGTTGCCCTGTGCGCTTTGGTATTCCCACTTGAGGTTCTTGCCGACCTCGTAACCTTCTGCCTTGAGTTCGTCGCGCGCGCCATCACGGATGGCGTCGAGTGCGGGGTGTTCCACGATCGCCACGACGGCAACCGACTTCGTCTCCGCCGCGAATGCCGCGCCGGTCGTCCCCAACAACGTTGCGGCCACCGCGCACAGCACGGTGCGCTTGGCGTATTTGCCCATCGTCGACATCAAAACTCCTCCAGGAATGCTTCTTGATAGGTGCGCCGTGCCCGGGTCTCGGCGGGCCTCTTTCGGATGCACACAAAGCGTGCACCTGCGCGTGGGGCACAGTCTACCCACATCCCCGGCAGCGAACAACGGTTGCCAACGCAACTTCCCGGGACGCCCGTGGAGTATCGGATTGCGCCCAAACGCTGGCATTTTTATGCGGCAATCGGAAAAAAATTAGCCGATTCGGTCGCGCACCTTTCGATGCACGCACGTTCGTGCGAGGCGTTCAGCCAATGGGATTCATCGAATAGAGAAAGAATGCGGTGTGTTTCACCCGCAATGTGCGTCGTTTGCACAATAAACGCGCAGCAGACGTCCCGCTTTTTAAGACGCGTCCGAGACGAATTCGGAATGACGTTCGGGTTTGAGGGCGATAGCCAGTGGAATTACTGCGTGTTGCTCGGGGTGTTGTTCTGCGCGCTGCTGGCGTCGTCGAGGCCGAGGGCGGCGACTTCGCTGCGCGAGAGGCGGCGAATTTCGACCTTGGCGTGTCCGGCGCGAATGAAGTCGAGTTGCTTCGCCGCGCCATAGGACAGATCGATGATGCGATTGCGGGTGTACGGCCCCCGGTCGTTGATCTTCACGACCACCGTCTTGTTATTAGCGATGTTGCGCACCAGCGCGAAGCTGCCCAGCGGCAATGTCGGATGCGCGGCGGTCGGTTCGTTCATGTCGAACGCTTCGCCGGTGGCGGTGCGGCGGCCATGAAACTTCTTGCCGTACCACGATGCCATGCCCGACTGGAAGAAAGTACCGGCGTCGGCACGCAGACGCGCTTCGCCGTCGCGCTCGGGGGCATCGGGATCGCCGGGGTTGAGACCCTCGTTGCGATACGACCGGCCCGGCCATTGCAAATCGAAACTGGACCCGACGGGTGCATTGGCTTCGCGCGCACGGGCGCGCGCGCCTGTCGCCGAAGTGGCGGCAGCCGTCTGGCTGGGTGGTTCGAGCGGCGTTGTGCAGGCTGTCAACGTCAGGGCGAGTGCGCAGCAGACCGCGAACCGTGTGAGCATGTCGCGTGTTCGCATAGCCCGCAAGTCTAACACGCCACAAAAATCAACCTAACAGCGAGCGTTCACTTACGCGTTGAGACTTGTTTACAAAGCGTTACCCCGAATTGGCCGCAGCTAACGGCACAGCGCTGCGGGCGACGACACGCGTGGCCGAATACAATAGACAAAAATTGCGTCCTCCGAATTGCGTCCCCGATAGCCCAATGAACGTCACCCTGATACCTGTCACGCCCTTCCAGCAAAACTGCACCCTGCTCGTCTGCGACGCCACGAAGCGCGCTGCCGTGGTCGATCCCGGCGGCGACATCGACCGGATCGTGGGCGAGATCGAACGTCAGGGTGTGACACTTGAAAAGATCTTCCTGACGCACGGCCATCTCGATCACTGTGGCGGCTCGGGCGCACTGGCTGCCAAATACGACGTGCCCATCGAAGGCCCGCATCCGGACGACGCTTTCTGGATCGACCAGCTTGAGGCGCAAAGCGCGCGCTTCGGCTTCCCGGAGCCGGAGCCGTTCACACCCGACCGCTGGCTGGGCGACGGCGACACCGTCACCTTCGGCGACGTCACGCTCGACGTCTTCCATTGCCCGGGCCACACGCCGGGTCACGTGGTGTTCTTCTCGAAGGACGAACGACTGGCCAGCGTGGGGGACGTGCTGTTTGCCGGTTCTATCGGCCGCACCGACTTTCCGCGCGGCAACCATGCCGACCTGATCGCCTCGATTCGCGACAAACTCTGGCCGCTGGGCGACGACGTCACGTTCATTCCGGGTCACGGCCCGGTGTCGACGTTCGGTCAGGAGCGTCAGACGAACCCGTATGTCGCCGATGCCGTACTCGCCCGGAGCGCCTCATGAGCGAGGCGATGTCCCGTACTCCGTCGCGCATCATTCCTGTGGACGAGGAGATTTTCGTCAGTACCGACGTCGAGGCCGATGGCCCGATCCCGGGACCGCATTCGATGCTGAGCTTTGCGTCGGCTGCGTACACGGCCGATAAGGAACTGATCGGCACGTTCAGCGCCAATCTGGAATGTCTGCCCGACGCCAAGGGGCACCCGCTCACGATGAAGTGGTGGAAGACCGAGCCGGAAGCGTGGGCGGCCTGTCGCGTGGATCCGGAAGACCCGGCCAAGGCGCTCAAGGCTTACGTGAAGTGGGTGGAGAAGTTGCCCGGCAAGCCGGTATTCGTGGCCTATCCGGCGGGCTTCGATTTCACGTTCATGTTCTGGTACATGATGCGCTTCGTCGGCCGTTGCCCGTTCTCGTGGTCGGCGCTGGATATCAAGACGCTCGCCTTTGCGATGACGGGCATGCCGTACCGCAAGTGCATCAAACCGCGTCTGCCGCAGGTCTGGCTCGACCCGCTGCCGCACACGCACGTGGCGCTGGACGATGCGCTGGAGCAAGGCGCGCTCTTCTGCAACATGCTCGCGGAGTTGCGCGAGCAGCAGAAGACGCTAGCCGAGTTGCCCGGCTGGCGTGGCGCGGGTCTGACCGCCGATGCCGACGCGCCGGTGTTCGGCTCGGCCGCCGCGAAGGCGGCGGCGCAAGCCGAGTCAGCCGAGTCAGCCGAAACAGCGGAATCCACCGACGACGCAGAATCCCCGGCCACCGGCCCCGGCAAAGACAGCCCGGCGCATCGCTAATCTTGCGCGCGCAGGGCGGGCATCAAGTCCCTGCCCTGCTGCCCCTGTCGTTCCTGCGTTTGTTTACAGCACGCCGCTGACCAGCTCCGGCGGCCGTGCGATCACCGCTTTGTTGCCGTTCACGACGATGGGGCGCTGCAACAGCTTCGGATGCTTGGCCACAGCCGCCAGCAGCTTGTCGTCGCTCAGCGCCGTATCGGCCAATCCCAGTTCTGCGAATTCCGTCTCGTTGCTGCGAATCATCTCGCGCACGGGCACACCCAGCAGTTGATGCAGACGCTTCAGATCGGCAAGCGTCGGCGGCGTCTTCAGATACTCGATGATTTGCAGGTCGTGGCCTGCCGGGGAGCCCTCGACGAGGGCCAGCGCTTCGCGCGACTTCGAGCAGCGCGGGTTGTGATACACGGTAATCATGGTCACTCCAATGGCGTCCAAAAAGCGTCCAGCGTGGCGTCGTCGTGACGACAACGCGATCCGCGGTCCGGCTGCGAGTATGCACGATCACCTCGTGAGCCACTGATCCGTGAAGCGCGACCGCGCCATAACCGTCACCCGAATCAAGCGCCGAGATCGCCCAAATGCGCCCATTTCCCGGCGACACCACGGCGTTTACAAAAACGCCGTTCAGTCGACGCGTCATATTTGACCGCTCACCTCGAATGGAGATCCTCCTTGATCGACCCCGTTGCAGCTTCCTCGGCTTCCTCTCGTTCCTCCGATGTCGGTCACCTCGTCGTTGCCGGCCAAGCGACCGGCCGCCCCCCCCACCCAATGGCCGGACAACTCTCCAACGCCGTCAACATTACCGCCCCTCACAAACCGCAAGAAACGGCACCGTCCTTACTCGATCCAACCGGATGGGAAGCCTCCCTGTTCCTGGAGTTGCGCCCGACCCACCGACTGGACCTGACCTGGCGCGACTTCTCCTCAAGTGCGCTGACCGATGCAGAGGCTTCGCAACTGGACATTGCGGAAGTGGAGTTTCTCAACTTCCGGAATAACCGACTGACCGGTTTCGTTCAGGGCCCGGCTACCGCAGGCGCCATCGGCATCAACCTCTCGAACAATGCCGTGACGACGCTAGCCTTTCCCAATAGCGGCCTGCCCAGACTATGCGCACTGAATATCTCGGGGAATCCGCTCGACGCACTTCCCGAGAGGTGCGCCGAGGGCATGCCGCATCTCGTGCGTCTGCACGCCTGGCAATGCGGACTGGTGACGTTACCTGAAGACTTCGATCGACTGACCCGCCTGAGAGCGGTCAATCTGTCGGGCAATCGATTGACTTCGTTGCCCCCCCTGCCTCCGAATCTGCGGGAACTACACTTGTCCGGTAACGCCTTTCACGACATCCCGTCATCGCTGACGGGTCTGCATCCCGGTTGCCACGTCTACATGAACGACAACCCGTTATGCAGCGAGGCGATAGCCGGGTGGCACGCCAGACCCGGCCCTAAGCCGATCCTCCATGTCTCCACCACCTGAGCGCCCGCCGCCGGACGCCTCACGGCCCTCGGCGGCGTTCATCGCATTCAAGTAAGCGCTGAAGGTCTCGCGAATGTCCGGACAAAGTCTTTCGACTGCCGCTGCAACACGTCCATAGATCTGCTTACGGGCATTCGCTTTCACGTCGACGGAAAACGTCTCGCCATCGGCGAGTGCAAAACTGAGCGGCAGAACCTCGACAAACGTGTGATATCCGCCGAAGTTCATGAACGACGCAATGCCCAGCGCGGCGGCTTCCACCATATCTCGCTTGCCGCTCAATGACTCACCTTCCAGATATGTCAGTGCGTAAAGCGTTTCGAACGTACTGGCCGAGTGCGCGCATGCCACCGGCATGCCCGCGTCGCGACTCTGCCTTCCATACGAACCCATCACGATCCATCGATTGATGGCATTGCCGTGTGTGAGCTCATGCGATGCCAGCGCAGGAATCAGGCGTGCCCTGAACGGTTCTGGCATGCGTGCATAGCCATCGTCGGTCAGCACCCCTGGGCGTCCCATCTGCCGGATGGGCTCATGAACGCGAGCCATCGCCATTCGCCCCATCGCCCGCACCTGCGCGTCATGCCGTGCACTTCCTGCCTGCGTCACAAAACTCGGTGCCGCATAGACACGGCCCGTCCCGGCGTTGTGGGTACGACCGTCGACACGCGTCGCACCGGTCGTCAGATCGACGCCGCTTTCATCGCGAACCACCGGACGCCGTTCCCATCGATCCCGTGTCTGGGGCGAGTCGAAGGCGGCATGCCGCAATGAGCCCATCATCTCGTTGTGCAGGCTCTGAACCGCGCCTGCATCCATGTCCATCAGGCGGGCGATGGATTGAAGGTTTTGCGCGCCGGCGTCGGCATCCGTGATGAGGTCGTACAGCAGCGTGCCGAAGCTACTCAGCAACCAAATCTGAGTCAGCATGTTTCGCCATTGGCCGTCACCCGGCGTATTCGCATCACGTTGCAGCGCCGATTCGACCCACGTCCAACCCGATGGCTTCGCGCCGGTCATCCAGTTGTCGTTGAGCTCCATCGCCGCGCATCGGCCGATCTGATCGCCGTCGGGCGCGACCTTCTTGAGCATCTTGCTATCGAACAATTGACGCCACGAGTACGTTTGTCCCTCAAGCGCCAGCGCAAGGCTAGAGAACTTGCCGTCGTTGTACACCGACGCAAGCACCCGATGAAGCGCCCGCGACTTGTCGCTCAGCACATTGCCCACCGCGCCCGGGCAATCCAGAATCGCCAGCGAAACACCGGTCTCGAAACATGTCGCCGCGATGGGATTCAGCACGGTGTCGTGCAACACGGGAAGCGCGTTGAGCACGTGAGACGAGGCCAGATCGCCGGCCAGCGGCACAACAAGTCGCAAACGGGGCTGAGTGACAGCGCACAAGGCACTCGCCAGTTCTGCAGCACCGGAGGCGATAAGCGGCGGCTTGGGTCGGACGGCGGCAGGCAAATGGTGAAGCACTGTGCGTTGATTGGCTGCAGAGTACGCCGGCGGGTCCGACTTCGTGCGACCTCGCTGCGTTACGCCCGACAGGTCCGACGTAAAGCCACGGTGGATGTTGGTGTCGATAAGCGCGGATAGGACGGGCGCAGCTCGGGTTAGGTCACTCGCTGGAAGGTAGGTGAGATTTGGCATGGGATTTCAACGTCGTTCAATTTCAAATGGGAATGCACGAATGCCGCACCGCCCGCCGTGAGTAGCAGTTGGGCGGAGCGACATCCGACCAGGAGATGTCTCGCTTGCGAGAACCGGATCATTAGAGGCGAGGCGCTCGATAAGTGCCGCTGCGCTACGCGGTTTGGGTCACGGCAATCGTCGCGGAGCTTCTCTTGTCCCCCTCGGGCGCGATATCGATAGTCCCGCGCCCTATTTGAAAGCTCACCACCTGGATTGCGGAATGCGGCATCCCGATTCACAATCGGTCGGTCAGATCACGACATGGCTATCCGCACACCTTTCGGAGGACGACCACATGGCAGGACGCTTCATCAGCATCAAGTCACGCGACGGCAAGACCTTTCAGGCCTATCTGGCGACGCCCGATAACAAGGGGGCTAGCGGAGGCAAAGGTCCGGGACTGGTGTTGTGTCAGGAAATCTTCGGGGTGAACGCCTACATCCGAGAGCTCGCCGACCGTTACGCCGAAGAGGGTTATGTCGTGCTGGCCCCCGATCTGTTCTGGCGCATCGAGCCGGGCATCGAACTCGGGTATTCGTCCAGTGACTGGCAGCGCGCGTTCGCGTTGTTCCAGAGCTTCGACGTCGATCTCGGGATGGAAGACGTAGGTGCCACCGTCGACACGCTGCGGGCGCTGCCCGAATGCGTCGGTGGCGTGGGTGTGGTCGGGTACTGCCTGGGAGGCAAGCTCGCCGCGCTGTCCGTGACGCGAACCAGCGCGGACGTCGCGGTCGGGTACTACGGCGTTGGGCTGGAGCAGCATGTCGAAGAACTCGCGGGCGAGCATCCTCCCCTTGTATTGCACATCGCAGAACTCGACAAATACGCGCCCGCAGAAGTGCGCGCCGCGCTGACCGAATGCCTCGGCAAGCACCCCAACGTCACCCTCTACAGCTATCCGGACGCCGATCATGCGTTCGCGCGTCCCGGCGACCACTTCAACCGTGCGGCCACGCAACTTGCACATCAACGCACTATCGCCGCGATCCGCAACGTCGTTGGACCGCACTTCGACTTCGCGACGCTGTGGGAAACGCATTGCGCGTACGAGTTCGCCATTCGCGAGATCGACCCGCTCATGAAGACCATGGTGGCGGAGCCTTACGTCAATCACATTCCGACGATGACCGGCGGCGTGGGACATCAGCAACTGGCGCACTTCTACCGGAATCACTTCGTCAACAGCAATCCGCCCGATACCAAATTGATTCCGATCTCACGGACCATCGGCGCGACGCAGCTAGTCGACGAACTGCTGTTTTGCTTCACGCATACGACACCGGTTGACTGGATGCTGCCGGGGGTCGAGCCGACGGGACGCCGGGTCGAGATTCCGCTGGTCGCCATAGTGAGATTCCGGGGAGACAAACTGGAGCACGAACACATATATTGGGATCAGGCGAGCGTGCTGGTGCAGATCGGTCTGCTCGACCCGAAGGGGTTGCCGGTCGCGGGCGTGGAGACCGCGCGCAAGTTGCAGGACGAGAATCTGGCGTCCAACGCGCTGATGCCGAACTGGTCGTTCGGCACACGCGCCCAGTAACTTCGGTAGCCTCGGTAGTTCTGAACGGTATCCCGCCTGCGCCATGCGGGGGGCGCGGATACCGTTCGTACAGCACCGGTAGTCAAAACAAGAAAAGTGTCGCGATCGTTGCGGGAGACAAGTCATGAATACGCAACTTTCCCGGTACGGGCAATTGCCGCGCACCGCTCGCATCACTTGCACCGCCGTTCTCGGCGGGTCCGTCGCCGTTGCCTGCGCTCTGCTGGTGACAGGCTGTGCCAACCCGGACTTCGAGCCCAAGAAGCCGCTCATCCTGAACTTTCCGTCGGGTCAGGCCCCGCTCACGGGTCTCGATCAATACAAGATCGCGGCGGCCCGACGCATCGCCGAAGTCAACGCGCGCGAAATCACGCCCGGCAACCCGCAGCCGATGTTGCGCTCCGTGGTGTCGCTCGAATACTGGGTGGATCGCAATGGCAACGTGACCGGCGTGGCGCTCTATCGCAGCAACGACGATCACGAAGCCGAGCGCATTGCCATTGCGAGCCTGCGACGGGCGAGTCCGCTCCCGGCACCGAGTCGGGCGCTGGTCGACAGCAGCGGTCGTGTGCGTGCCGTCGAGACGTGGCTCTTCAATAACGACGGACGGTTTCAGTTGCGCAGCGTGGCGGCGCCTCAGATCGACGGGCAGTGATATCGTGGGAGGCATCCGCCCACCCTGCCCCGCCCGTAGTTGGCGACGGAGACTCCCATGCCGCGATTTGCTGCGAACCTCACCCTGCTCTATCAGGAAGTGCCGTTTCTCGACCGTTTTCGCGAGGCGGCGAGCGATGGCTTCCGGGGCGTCGAATTTCTGTTTCCGTACGAGCATCCGGCGCAGGAAATCCGGACCCGTCTGAACGACACCGACCTCACGCAGGTGTTATTCAATGCGCCGGCGGGCGACTGGGCTGCTGGTGAGCGCGGCCTCGCGGCGCTACCCGGACGCGAAGCGCAGTTTCGCGACGGCATCGAACTCGCCCTCGACTATGCCGATGCGCTCGGCTGCCGTCAGTTGCACGTCATGGCAGGCTGCCCCGATGCCACCGAGTCCCCCGAACGTTGCCGGGCCACGTTTCTGGAGAACCTTGCGTATGCGACGGGGCAGGCGGCGGCGCATGGCGTCACCGTCATGATCGAACCGATCAATCCGCGCGACTTTCCGCGCTATTTCCTGACGCGTCAGGATCAGGCGCACGCCATCCGCTCGGAGGTCGGCGCAGGCAATCTCAAAGTTCAGTTCGACGCTTACCACTGTCAGATCGTCGAAGGCGATCTGGCCATGAAGCTGCGTCAGTACATCGCCAACATTGGCCATGTGCAGGTCGCCGGGGTGCCTGCACGGCACGAACCCGACACGGGCGAGGTGAACTACCCGTTCCTGTTCCGGTTGCTGGATGAGTTGGGATACGCGGGATGGGTGGGGTGCGAGTACCGTCCGCAGGGCGAGACCCGTGCGGGACTGGGCTGGCTCAAGCCGTGGCTCAGAGCGACTGCGTCACGCTGAGAACGTTTTACGCAATCGTGAATCGATTTCCGAAAAATAAATCGGATGTCGAAACAATCGCATGGGAACGTCGGGAACCGTCGGAGAAAGTCTTAGGAAAGATGTAGGACGAAACAGGCAAAAAAAATGGCGGGACACACGGGCCCGCCAAAACCACACGCTACGGGGTTAGCGCGAGGAGACCAGATTCGGAGCACTGCATCGAACCACTTGCAATTCGCGCCGGGGGACGCCTCTTGCCGATACAGTCGCGCTGCTGTGTTACCGGGGGATAAGCACTTCAGCGTTGAGATGCATTGTGGTGGAAAGGTTTGGTCGGAGGGGTAACAAAGTGTTTCAGGTTGTAACACCTTGAGCGTTACACCGTCGCAACGACACCCCTGAAAGCCTTATCCGGCAAGGACTTCAGAAGTGACACAAATTACCCATGTTGGTTCGTCATCCTGAATAACTCGCCGGATAAAGCATCTCGTCGTCACCTCGTCGACCTCTCGGAATGCATCCGCATTCAAGCCCGACGATCATCCGTTATTGCGCTTCTCGGGCTTACCTCCGTGAGGTTTCATGTCTCGCACGCCGTCGGTTGCAATGTGCTACTTTCAAACTTTGTGCGTGGCAACAAAGTGAGCAATGGAAACCATTGAACGACTGGGGCAGATTCTGGCGCGGGATCAGGTGATCGCTGTCGTGGGGTTATCGCCGCGGCCGGACCGGCCGAGTTTCACCACATCGCGCTATATGCAGCAGCACGGCTACCGGATCGTGCCGGTCAATCCGCAGGCGGCGGATTCGGGCGAAACGATACTGGGCGAAACCGTTTACGCGAGCTTGAGCGAGGCGGCGGACGCCTTGCGGGCCGAGGGTGTGCGCATCCAGATGGTCGACTGTTTTCGGCGCAGTGCGGACATTCCGCCTATCGCGCAGGAAGCCGTGGACATCGGCGCGACGAGTCTGTGGATGCAGTTGGGCATCGAGAACGACGACGCCGCTGCCGTCGCACTGGCGGCGGGACTGGATGTCGTGATGGACCGCTGTGTGAAGATCGAACATCAACGTTGGCTGATGCAGGGCGGTGGTTAGCCGAGTCAGCCAAAGCAGGTCGGCGACCGACGAAACGTCGCATCGCCACGTCCCGAAAAACAAGAAATTCCGACGTCCTTCGCTCCTCCTAAAACGCCAACCAATTGCTGCCATGACCATCGATGCCGATTTGCTCGCCTACTACGACCTGATGGCGCGTAAGTACCCCACCCCTGAAAACGCGCCTGCACCGACGCCGCAGGAAGTCCGGGCCAAATTCGCGACCGTCGCGATCGAGGCCTTGCGTCCGTTACCGGCGGGTTTGCGCAGCGAGACGTTCGACATTCCATTGCCGGGTCGCAACCTGCGCGCGCGCCTGTATCGCCCCGTGGGTCGCACCGTCCCGCTGGTGGTGTACTTCCACGGGGGTGGCTGGGTTGTCGGCGACGTCGACACGCATGGCACCGTGGCGGCCCTGCTCGCGCAGGATGCTGACGTGGCGGTGTTGAGCGTCGACTACCGTCTGGCGCCGGAGCATCCGTTCCCGACGCCTGTCGACGATGCGCGAGAGGCGCTTGCCTGGGCGGCGGAGCAGCGAGCGCGACTGGGTGTGAGTCTTGACCGTCTGGCTGTCGCAGGCGACAGCGCGGGGGGTCATCTGGCGGCACAGGCGGCAGCGTGGTTCAACGACAAGCATCCCGGAATGGTCGGCGCACAGTTGCTCATTTATCCCGTGGTGCAGTATCGGTTCGACACGCCGAGTTACGAGCGTTTGGCGGACGGTGTGGGTTTGACGCGTGACGAGATGCGTTGGTACTGGAAGGAATTTCTGGGTGATGTGGAACCGGCGGAGAGCGATGTTCGGGTGAATTTGATGGCGGAGGCGCCGCGTCATCCGTTGCCGAACAGCTTGGTGATTGCGGCGGAGTATGACCCGTTACATGACGAGGCGGTGGAATATGCGCAGTTCGTCGCAAGGACGGGCGCGAGGGCGGAGATCATTGAAGCTGCGGGCCTCACACACAGTTTTGCGAGATTGCAGCCGTTTGTGCCGCAGGCGAGGATGGTGATGCACGACGCCGCGCAGCGACTAAGAGAGTGGTTGGGATAAAAGTAAAAGCGGCAGGGCCAGAAGACCGAGGGGTTTTCCGGCCCTGGGCAAAGCAGGCCGGAACAAGGGGGGCGCTCACCGCAGTGACTTAAAGGTAGTGGAACGGAGGGGAGCGCCCCCCTTGTTTCGGTGTCGCTGCGGAGTGGGGAGGGTGAGGCGTAGGCCTTACCGACTCACTTCAGCCATTTATCGACAACGGCTTGGTACTCACCGGTTTTCTGGGCGAGGTTGAGCCACTGATCGACGTAGTGCTTAAAGACATCATCGCCACGGGGAAGAAGGTAGGCCTTCTCGCCAAACTGAAGCGGCTTATCGGGATTGACTGGGCACAAAGCGGGATTGAGCTTGTGCTGGAGCAGCGTCTCGGAGGAGTCCGTGACCATGACGTCGGCTTTCCCATCTGCGATCTGCTGGAAGATCGTGACGTTATCCGGGTAGATGGTGAGGGTGGCGTTGGGGAGATACTGACGGGCGAAGCGTTCGTTGGTGCCGCCGGGGTTGGCGATGGCGCGCGTGCTGGGTTTGTTCAGATCGGCGAGCGTTTGGTACTTCGCTACGTCGGCACAGCGGACGATCGGCGACTTCCCGTCGATCATGACCACCTTGCTGTAATAGGCGCGTGCGGCGCGATCAAGCGTCACAGAGATGCCACCGACGGCGATATCGCACTTCCCGGCGGTGAAATCGTCCATCAGTGCCTTCCACGTCGTGGGAACGATCACCGGCTTCACGCCGAGCGACTTCGCCAGCGAGGCGACCAGATCCACGTCGATGCCTTCGAACTGACCGTCCGGGCGGCGGAACGAATAGGGTTTGTAGTCGCCTGTCGCGCAAGCGCGCAGGGTGCCCGACTTCACGATGTCGTCGAGCCGGGAGTGGATGGCGGAAGTCTGGGGCGCGGCGGACTGCGCCTGAGCGAGGGTGGCTGTGGTGATACCGGTGGCGAAGGTGACGGCGAGCGCCGTCCCTGCCATGAAGGCCGCGCGGGCGGCCGTCTTCATGACTGTCATGCTTGTCTCCGTATTGTTTTACTGGCGTTGTGACGCACAAGTTTCCCGCGCCGTCTGTGGCGGCGCGTGGGCCTCCCATACTAAGGGTTCGGGCGCGACGCCGCCAAGCCGCGCAAAAAAATGACCGGGATGACACACGTCCTGCGCGAGCGCCTCGAGCACTTATCTGCGGCATAACAGCCCGGCCCGCGACCAGCCCCCGGATACCCGAGTAAAATGGCCGCTTGCCCAAAACCAACCGACCCTCCCTGCGACGTGTCCCAAGCTCTGCAAAACGATACTTTCCTGCGCGCCCTGCTGCGCCAGCCGACCGAGTACACGCCGATCTGGCTGATGCGTCAGGCGGGCCGGTACCTGCCCGAATACAACGCGACCCGCGCCAAGGCTGGCAGCTTCCTGGCGCTGGCCAAGAACCCCGCGTACGCCACCGAAGTCACGCTTCAGCCGCTTGAGCGCTTCCCGCTCGACGCCGCGATTCTGTTCTCGGACATCCTCACCATCCCCGACGCCATGGGCCTCGGCCTGTCGTTCGAGGCAGGCGAAGGCCCGCGCTTCGCGCATCCGCTGCGCACCGAAGACGACGTGCGCCGCCTTCAGGCCCCGGATCTGGACAGCCTGCGCTACGTGTTCGACGCAGTCAGCGAAATCCGCCGCGCCCTGAACGGTCGCGTGCCGCTCATCGGCTTCTCGGGCAGCCCGTGGACCCTCGCGTGCTACATGGTCGAAGGGCAAGGCTCCGCCGACTTCCGCACCGTCAAGACGATGATGTACGAGCGTCCCGATCTGATGACGCACATCCTCGAGACCAACGCGCGCGCCGTCGCCGCCTATCTCAACGCCCAGATCGAAGCGGGTGCACAAGCCATCATGGTGTTCGACACCTGGGGCGGCGCGCTGGCCGACGGCCTGTATCAGCGCTTCTCTCTCGCCTATATGAAGAAGGCGCTCGAAGGCGTGCACCGCGAATGGAACGGCGTGCGTATTCCGCACATCGTCTTCACCAAGGGCGGCGGCCAGTGGCTCGAAGCCATCGCCGACACCGGCCCGGATGCCATCGGTCTGGACTGGACCGTCGATCTGGCGGCGGCCCGTCGTCGCGTGGGCGAGCGTTGTGCACTGCAAGGCAATTTCGACCCCACCGCCCTGTTCGCCGCGCCCGAAGCCATCCGCACCGAAGTGCGCCGACTGCTCGACGCGTACGGCAATGCACCAGGCCATGTCTTCAATCTCGGACACGGCATCTCGCAATTCACCAACCCCGAGCACGTTGCGGCGCTCGTGGACGAGGTACACAGCTACAGCCGGAAGGTGCGTCAGACAGCGTGATCAAAAATACGCGCAAGCGAGGACGCGGGTTCGCGGGGCATTTCGCCCTGCAAACCCAACCGCCGTTTCAAGTGGGGAATGTCAAGGGAAAAGCGGTCGAATAACCCCTCCAATTTGCGGAGTTGTCCCGAAGACTTATGCACAAATTCTCGCTGCGCCGCCGCAAGTGAGAGACGTCGATAAGGCACCGTCGACGTCATTCATAAGCTATTGATCAAAAAGCAATTTTGATTCAAGCAAAGTCGGGATGCCCAGCGGTGCGAGGGCCGCGCAGCGAGGCTGACGAGCCATAATCCCCACAGTTCTCAACATAGTTATCCACAAGCGTTTCGAAGCTGCCGGAAAGCCGACTCAAATCCGGGGTTTACCGAGACTTCTCAGGATTCACTTTAAGTTTGACCCGCGCCGACGACCTTTCCGAACCGAGCGTCGCATCGCACGACGATGCCCTTGCTCCGGCGGCCCCGCCCCGTGCGGGTACGCCCGCCATCGCTCGCGTTGCGCTCGATACGCCGCTGATCACGCTGTTCGATTACCGTCTGGATCAGGCGGCAAGCCCCGGCCAGCTGGTGCAGGTTCCGTTCGGACGACGACAGGTTGTGGGCGTTGTCTGGGAATTGACGCAGCGCAGCGAAGTTCCGCCTGCGAAGCTGCGCGAAGTGACATCTGTCTGGCACGAATTGCCACCGCTCGGCGACGACTGGCGCGACCTGATGCAGTTCGCGTCGCGTTACTACCAGCGCGGTATCGGGGAAGTCGCCCTGCCCGCGATCCCCGGCCACCTACGCACGCCGATGCGCTGGCCGCGTCTGCTCGCGCAGCGCGGGGTGCAACGTTTCAGGATCGCCGACGGCGCGCTGTCCACACTGATGGAGAACGTCCCGGCGCGACTGCGCGCTCAGCGACGCCTCGCCGAAGGGCTTGCGCAGGCGGGCACGCTCGATGCCGACGAAGCGAAGGCGTTGTGCTCCAAGGCGGCGGACGTGCTCAAGCAGTGGGCTGCCGCCGGATGGGTCGTCGTCGAGACCGTGCCGTTCCATGAAACGGTGCGCGCTGTTGAGGATGCTGACGATACAGAGGATGACGCACCTACCGACATCGGTGACGCGTCGTCCGCCGCCCTCGCCGATGTGCTGGACGATGACACCGACAGCGCCAGCCCACTCGGCACGAAGACACTTACCGTCGGACAGGCGGACGCAGTCGGTGCCATCCACGACGCCCTGATCGCTGCTGGCGCGCAGCGTCTGGATAAGACGCCGACCACCGGCGACACGCCCGATACACCAGATACCCACGCGTGCGCGCCCTTTCTGCTCTATGGCGTCACCGGTAGCGGTAAGACCGAAGTCTATTTGCGCGCCGTCGCCGAAGCCTTGCATACGCGGGACGTGCGCGATGCCCAGGTGCTCGTTCTCGTCCCGGAAATTAACCTGACGCCGCAACTCGAAGGCGTGTTCCGCGCGCGCTTCCCCGACGAGACGCTCGTCACCCTGCACAGCGGTCTGGCCGAGGGCGAGCGCGCCCGGCACTGGCTCGCCGCCCATCGTGGCGAAGCGCGCATCGTGCTGGGCACGCGTCTGGCGGTGATGGCCTCGTTGCCCCACCTACGACTGATCGTCGTCGACGAAGAACACGATCCGTCCTACAAACAGCAGGAAGGCCTCCGGTACTCCGCACGCGACCTCGCCATCTGGCGGGCGAACCGCCTGCGTATTCCTGTGGTGCTCGGCTCAGCCACGCCGTCGCTCGACAGTTGGAACCGTGCTGAGCAAGGCCGCTACGTGCGTCTGGCCATGCCCGAGCGCGCCACCCCCGACGCCGTGCTGCCGCGCGTGTCGCTCATCGACATGGAGATCGAGTGCAAGCGTCAGCGTGTCGTCCACGAAGGGCTGTCGCAGCCACTGCTCGCGGCCGTCCGTGCGCGACTGGAAGCGGGCGAGCAAAGTCTGTTGTTCCTCAATCGTCGCGGTTACGCGCCCGTGCTCAACTGCGACGCCTGCGGATGGATCAGCGACTGCCGCCGATGCAGCGCGCACATGGTGCTGCACAAACCCGAGCGACGCCTGCGTTGCCACCATTGCGGGGCCGAATCGCGCATCCCCCACGCCTGCCCCGACTGCGGCAACCTCGATCTGGCACCGCTCGGACGCGGCACGCAACGGATCGAAGAAGCGCTCGCCGAACACTTCCCCGACGCGCGGCTAGCGCGGATCGACGCCGACAGCACGCGCCGCAAGGGCAGCGCACAGGCCCTGTTCGCGCAGGTGCATGCGGGCGAGGTCGACATTCTGATCGGCACGCAGATGGTGGCCAAAGGACACGATTTCCGTAACGTCACGCTGGTGGGTGTCGTCAACGCGGACAGCGCCCTCTTCTCCCATGACTTCCGCGCGGCCGAACGTCTCTTCGCCCAGTTGATGCAGGTGGCGGGCCGTGCCGGACGCGCCGCGCGGGCCGATGGTCCCGGCGATGTGCTGATTCAGACGCGCTACGCGTCGCACCCGCTTTTCGCGTCGCTCATGCGCCACGACTACGCGGGCTTTGCCGCGCAGCAACTCGAAGAACGCCGCGTCGCACTGTTGCCGCCCTACACCCATCAGGCACTCCTGCGCGCCGAAGCCCGCAAGCTCGATGACGCCATGACGTTCCTCAAACAGGCCCGCGAAATCGCCGCCACCCCGGCGCTGAACGACCCGCGCATCTCCCTGTGGGACCCCGTCCCCATGACGATGGTCCGCATCGCGGGCACCGACCGGGCGCAACTTGTGGTCGAGAGCCCTCACCGAGGCGCGCTCCAGCGCTTCCTCACCCAATGGATGAGCGAGTTGCGTGCGCTGAAAGCGCCCGTTCGCTGGCATCTCGAAGTCGATCCACTCGAAATATAAACCGGTATATAACGTTCCGGAAATTTGACAACATTGGAAGAATCTCCGACGATGCGGCCATAAGAAGAACGCTGCACGTCGAACGGTTCACGTCATTTGCACTGCATTTGAACGATAAGAAGTCCCTACAGGAGACATCCGATGAAGTCGCACGACCGGAGCGCCGCCCCCACGGCGCCGCAAGCCGCATCCCCTCTCGTTCCTCCCGAATACGCCTTCTCCGAGTCACCGGCCGAGTCCGCTGTGGCCGAGGTGTCGCGCCGTCGATTTTTGCGACGTGCCGGTGCGCTCGGTGTCGGCGCGAGCCTCGCGGGCCGCGCGCTCGATGTGCTCGCCGCCACGACAGCACCGCAGACGGTGACGCTGCCGTTTGCGAACGGCGAGCGCGAGCTTGTCGCGTATCCGCAGAAGCGTCCGCTGATCCGGCTGACCGCACGTCCGCCGCAACTGGAAACGCCGTTCGAAGTGTTCAACGACGGCCTGATCACGCCGAACGACGCGTTCTTCGTGCGCTATCACCTGGCCGGTATTCCGACCGACATCGATCCGGCCAAGCATCGGATTCGCGTCGGCGGCAGCGTCGCGAAGCCGCTCGACATCTCGCTGGCGTCGCTCAAGAAGGATTTCGGCGCACCGGTCGAACTCGTGGCCGTGCATCAGTGCTCAGGCAACAGCCGGGGGTTCTTCGAGCCTCGCGTGGGCGGTGGCCAGATCGCCAACGGTGCGATGGGCAACGCGCGCTGGCGTGGCATCCCACTCAAGCGCATTCTTGAGCGCGCGGGCGTTTCCGCCGACGCGAAGCAAGTGACGTTCGAAGGCCTCGACCGCCCGATCGTCCCGGCGACGCCCGAGTTCGTGAAGGCGCTCGACCTCGATCACGCGATGGACGGCGAAGTGATGGTCGCGTTCGCGATGAACGGCAAAGACCTGCCGATGCTCAACGGCTTTCCGGTGCGACTCATCGTGCCGGGGTACTACGGCACTTACTGGGTCAAACATCTAGCGGACATCAACGTCGTGGACAAAGTGTTCGACGGCTTCTGGATGGCCACGGCGTACCGCATTCCCGACAACGACTGCAACTGTGTAGAACCGGGCAAGGCGCCAGAGAAGACCAAACCGATCGGACGCTTCACCGTCCGCTCCTTCGTCACCAGTCACACCGACGGCCAGCAAGTGGCGGCGGGCAAACCGATGCGCGTGCGCGGCATTGCGTTCGACGGCGGCGAAGGCATTCGCGAAGTGCAGTTCTCGACCGACGGCGGCCAGACATGGCAGGCCGCGAAACTCGGTAACGAGCTGTCGAAGTACTCCTTCCGCGAATGGACGGCGTCGTTCACGCCGCCGCAAGCCGGTGAGTATGTTCTGAAAGTTCGGGCGACGAACCGCGCAGGGGTTACGCAACCGCTGCAATCGTTGTGGAATCCGGCTGGCTATCTGCGCAACGGGGTGGAAACCGTGCGCGTAGTCGCGGCTTAAGGCGGGGGACGATCATGAACTTCTCGAAACTGATGCGCAGCACCGCCCTCCTGTCCGGCCTCTACGGTCTTTATGGTCTTTATGGTCTGTTCGGTGTCGTCGGCCTGACGGCCACAGTCCCTGCCCATGCCCTCGACATCAAATTGCCGCAGGAAACGTCGCAACTTAAAGCGTCGACGCTCGCGGGTCATCAGGCGGCCAGCGCGTGGTGCGTGATGTGCCACTCCATCGACTACATCAACTCGCAGCCGCCCATGCCGTCTGCGTTCTGGCATGCCGAAGTGACCAAGATGGTGAAAGTCTACGGCGCGCCGATTCCCGAAGATCAGGTCAAGCTGATCTCCGAGTATCTGGGCAAGACTTACGGCACCGACAAGAAGTAACTCGCCGTCGGTTAACCTGTGAGCAGCACTGGGGTGCAACCCTAATTTTGACTCTGGTTGCACCTCTTTCGAAACCCGGTTACGATGCCGCCATTCACCCGCTATGGGTGTCACGCATTTTTGCGTTTTCGCGTCATCAGGGTCCCTTCTCATGGCTAACACCACTCTCGGCGTCAAGGTCGACGATATCCTGCGCACCCGTCTCAAGACGGCCGCCCAGCAAATCGAGCGCACCCCTCACTGGCTCATCAAACAGGCGATCTTCGCCTATCTGGAGCGCATCGAAAGCGGCGCGCTGCCGCCCGAGCTAAGTGGTGCAACCCAGTCCGGCACTGAGGTAATCGACGGCCACTCCGGCGACGACACCGTGCCGCACCCGTTCCTGGAATTCGCGCAGAACGTTCAACCGCAATCGGTGCTGCGTGCGGCCATCACGGCTGCGTACCGTCGTCCGGAACCCGAGTGCGTGCCCGTGCTCGTCGGTCAGGCCAAGCTCGCACCGGCCACGGCCACGCTGGCGTCCGATCTCGCTCGCAAGCTCGTCGTCGCCCTGCGCGGCAAGAGCACCGGCGGCGGCGTCGAAGGTCTGATCCACGAATTCTCGCTGTCGAGCCAGGAAGGCGTGGCGCTGATGTGTCTGGCCGAAGCGCTGCTGCGCATTCCCGACAAGGCGACGCGCGACGCGCTCATCCGCGACAAGATCAGCAAGGGCGACTGGCACGCCCATATGGGCAACTCGCCGTCAATGTTCGTCAATGCCGCGACCTGGGGCCTGATGATCACGGGCAAGCTCGTCACCACGACGAGCGAGGCGGGTCTGACCAAGGCCCTCACGCGCCTGATCGGCCGCGGCGGCGAACCACTCATCCGCAAGGGCGTCGACATGGCCATGCGTTTGATGGGCGAGCAGTTCGTCACCGGTGAAACCATCTCCGAAGCCCTCGCGAATAGCCGCAAGTACGAAGCCCAAGGCTTCCGTTACTCATACGACATGCTCGGCGAAGCCGCGACGACGGAAGAAGACGCACAGCGTTACTACGCGAGCTACGAGCAGGCGATCCACGCCATCGGCAAGGCATCGGCCGGACGCGGCATCTACGAAGGCCCGGGCATCTCGATCAAGCTCTCGGCACTGCATCCGCGCTATTCGCGCAGCCAGCACGAGCGCACGGTCAGTGAGCTGCTGCCGCGCGTGCAGGCGCTGGCCAAGCTGGCCCGCTCGTACGACATCGGCCTGAACATCGATGCCGAAGAAGCCGACCGCCTTGAAATCTCGCTCGATCTGCTCGAAGCGCTGTGCTTCGATCCGGAACTGGCTGGCTGGAACGGCATCGGCTTCGTGGTGCAGGCGTATCAGAAGCGCTGCCCGTTCGTGATCGACTTCATCATCGATCTGGCACGCCGCAGCCGTCACCGCATCATGGTGCGTCTGGTCAAGGGCGCTTACTGGGACACCGAAATCAAGCGCGCGCAGGTCGACGGCCTCGAAGGCTATCCGGTCTACACCCGCAAGATCTATACGGACGTCTCGTACCTCGCCTGCGCGAAGAAGCTGCTCGCGGTGCCGGATGCCATCTATCCGCAATTCGCGACGCACAACGCGTACACGCTGTCGGCGATCTATCACCTTGCGGGCAATAACTACTACCCCGGCCAGTACGAGTTCCAGTGCCTGCACGGCATGGGCGAGCCGCTGTACGAGGAAGTCGTCGGCGCCATCGCCGCAGGCAAACTGGCGCGCCCGTGCCGCGTGTACGCCCCGGTCGGCACGCACGAAACGCTGCTCGCGTACCTCGTGCGCCGTCTGCTGGAAAACGGCGCGAACACGTCGTTCGTCAACCGTATTGCAGATGAAACCGTCAGCGTCGACGAACTGATCGCCGACCCGATTACCGAAGCCGAGAAGGTGCAACCGCTCGGCGCACCGCACGCCAAGATTCCGCTGCCGCGCGATCTGTACGGCACGTCGCGCGCCAACTCTTCGGGCTTCGATCTCTCGAACGAACACCGTCTGGCTTCGTTGTCGTCCGCCCTGCTCGCCAGCGCGGGCACCCCGTGGCGCGCCGCCCCGATGCTGGGTGACGGCGAACGCACGGCAGGCACGCCGCGCGCCGTACGCAACCCGGCCGACCTGCGCGACATCGTGGGGCAGGTGATCGAAGCGACGTCCGCCGACGTGGAAGCCGCGCTGACGCATGCCGTGGCTGCGGCCCCGATCTGGCAAGCCACGCCCGTCGAAGAGCGTGCCGACTGCCTGATGCGCTCGGCCGACTTGCTCGAAGCCCACATGCCCACGCTCATGGGTCTGTGCGTGCGTGAAGCGGGCAAGTCGCTGCCGAACGCCGTTGCCGAAGTCCGTGAAGCCGTCGACTTCCTGCGCTACTACGCCGCGCAGATCCGTCAGGGCTTCTCGAACGACACGCACCGTCCGCTGGGCCCGGTTCTGTGTATCAGCCCGTGGAACTTCCCGCTCGCCATCTTCGTCGGTCAGGTCGCTGCGGCACTGGCGGCCGGTAACCCGGTCATCGCCAAACCGGCCGAGCAAACCCCGCTCATCGCCGCAGAAGCCGTGCGTCTGATGCAAGCCGCCGGTGTGCCTTCCGGTGCACTGCAACTGCTGCCGGGCACGGGCGAGACCGTCGGTGCTGCGCTCGTGGCCGACGCCCGCACCAAGGCCGTGATGTTCACCGGTTCGACCGAAGTCGCCCGCATCATCGCGCGCACGCTCGCCGATCGTCTGGACGCCAACGGCCGTCCGATCCCGCTGATCGCGGAGACCGGCGGGCAGAACGCCATGATCGTCGACTCGTCGGCACTGCCCGAGCAGGTCGTGTACGACGTGCTCGCCTCGGCCTTCGACTCGGCCGGTCAGCGCTGCTCGGCCCTGCGCGTGCTGTGCTTGCAGGACGACATCGCCGACAAGACGCTGCACATGCTCAAGGGCGCGATGCAGGAGCTTGCCATCGGCAACCCGGATCGCCTGTCCATCGACGTCGGCCCGGTGATCGACGCCGAAGCGCAGAACGGCATCACCCGTCACATCGAACAGATGCGCGGCAAGGGCTTCCCGGTCGAGCAACTGACGCTGCCGGACGCCGCCCGTCATGGCACCTATGTGCCGCCGACGCTCATCGAGCTCACCGACCTGAAGGCGCTGCAACGTGAAGTCTTCGGCCCGGTGCTGCACGTGATTCGCTTCAAGCGCGCGCAACTCGACAAGCTGCTCGACCAGATCAACGGCACGGGCTATGGCCTGACGTTCGGTGTGCATACGCGGATCGACGAGACCATCGCTTACGTGACCGAGCGTGCGCACGTCGGCAACGTCTATGTGAACCGTAATGTGATCGGCGCTGTGGTCGGTGTGCAGCCGTTTGGTGGCGAAGGTTTGTCTGGGACGGGTCCGAAAGCGGGCGGTCCGATGTATCTGCCGCGACTGCTGGCGACGCGCCCTGCCGCCCTCGCACCGGAGCTGAACCGCAACGAAGCCGCGCTCTCGCCGCTGGTGAACTACCGCGACTGGCTGCGTCAGCAAGCGGACAGCGCCCCCGCCATCGATCGCGTCGACCGTTATCTGGCGACGTCCGCACTCGACGCTACCGCCGTGCTGCCCGGTCCGACCGGCGAGCGCAATACGTACGGTCTGGAGCCGCGCGGCCCGGTGCTGTGCGTCGCGGCGACGACACTCGGTGCACGCACGCAACTCGCGGCCGTACTGGCCACGGGCAACAACGCTGTGTTCACCGACAGCGCCGCCGCGCGTGAACTGGTGAGTGCGCTGCCCGCGACGCTCAAGGGACGTGCATCGGTGTTGGCAGCCGGTGCGGACGCCGCGAGCGAAGCGGCGCTGGCGGCAGCGCTGTTCGAAGGCGACAGCGACGAGTTGCGCGCCCTGAACCGCCGCATCGCCACGCGTAACGGTCCGATTCTGTCGATGCAGGGCCTCGCCCCCGAGGCGCTGGCAGCGGGCGACGACTACGCACTGGAACGCCTGTTGTGCGAACGCTCGGTGTCGGTCAACACGGCCGCCGCCGGCGGTAACGCCAACCTCATGACCATCGGCTGATCTTTCGACGCATCGATGTCATCCCGCCGGATTTAGCGACGTCTCCTCCCGGATTCGTCCTAAATCTGGCGGTGCCCTTTCCTGCAGTCACCCCGTCTTTTCTCCGCCAACGCGCCGGTTTCAATGCGAACCCGGAATGCGTCGTCTCAGCATCGCCCGCCTCACACTTCTCGCACGAGACCGTCCCCCGCGCTCGCCGCAGCCTCCGCAAGACCGTCCGCCACACCATCCGCAATCCCTGCGCACTGACGTCACCTCACTTGCGTCGTCATCGCGCCGCTAGCTGCGTACATGCGCAAATTGAGCAAATTCGGGGTATCTTCGCGCCCGCCCCCGACATATAACGCGTCTCACCGCCTTTGAGCGGTCAACCCGTGCCGACGACACGTATCGTCGGCCATTGCGGTCTTCAGCACGCGTTTGCCCCTTTCGTCATGCCGGAAGACAGGCACGGCGCGCTCCTGAGCCGTACAAGGAGGCAACATGTCCCTTTGGAATCCCACGGCGGTCTCGTTCACCGTCTATTTGCTGTTGATGCTGGTGATCGGCTGGCTCGGTTACCGATCGACCAACAACCTCTCGGACTACATTCTGGGCGGACGCCGTCTCGGCAGCTTCGTCACCGCGCTGTCGGCAGGTGCCTCCGACATGAGCGGCTGGCTGCTGCTCGGCCTGCCCGGCGCGATCTACGTGGGCGGCCTGTCCGGTGTCTGGATCGCGATCGGTCTGGCCTTCGGCGCGTGGGCCAACTGGCGTCTCGTGGCAGCACGGCTGCGGGTACACACGGAAGTCTGTGGCAACGCGCTGACGCTGCCCGAATACCTGACGCAACGCTTCGGCGACCGCAGTCACGTATTGCGCATCGTCACGGCGCTCGTAATTCTCACGTTCTTCACGATCTATTGCGCCTCGGGCGTGGTGGCGGGCGCTCGTCTGTTTGAGACGATGTTCGGACTCGACTACCACACCGCCTTGTGGATCGGCGCGGTCGCGACCATCGCTTACGTCTTCATCGGCGGCTTCCTTGCCGTGAGCTGGACGGACACGGTGCAGGCCTCGCTGATGTTTGCCGCACTCGTTGTCACGCCGATTGCCGTCATCACGATCGACGGCGGACCGGTCGCGGCGGTCACGGCGGTCACCGCCGTGCATCCCGCACACACCGACTGGTTCGGCGATCTCGCACCCATTGGCGTGATCTCGATGCTCGCCTGGGGCCTCGGCTACTTCGGTCAGCCGCACATTCTGGTGCGCTTCATGGCCGCGCGCTCGGCGGCGGCGATTCCGCAGGCGCGTCGCATCTGCATGACGTGGATGGTGCTGTGCCTCGCGGGCGCGGTGGCCGTGGGCTTCTTCGGGCTGGCGTTCTATAGCGCGCGTCCCGAGCTGGGCGCGGGCGTGCAGGCGAACGCCGAAACCATCTTCATGGCGCTCACGACGCAACTCTTCACGCCGTGGCTTGCGGGTGTATTGCTGGCCGCGATTCTCGCCGCCGTCATGAGCACGCTGTCGTGTCAGTTGCTGGTGTGCTCCAGCGCGCTCACGGAAGACCTCTACAAGACCTTTGCGCGCGGTCCGGTGAGCCAGAAACGTCTCGTGTGGATCGGCCGCGCGATGGTGCTGGCCGTGGCCGTCGTGGCCGTGCTGCTCGCGATGGATCCGGAGAGCCGCGTTCTGGGTATGGTCAGCTATGCCTGGGCAGGTTTCGGGGCGGCCTTCGGTCCGCTGGTGCTGGCCACCCTGCTGTGGCCGCGTGTCACCCGTAATGGCGCATTGGCGGGCATCGTAGTCGGGGCGGCGACCGTCCTGATCTGGAAGCAGTTCGGCTGGTTCGACCTGTACGAAATCGTGCCGGGCTTTGCGCTGGGCGGTCTGGCGCTGTATGTCGTCAGCCGACTGGATCGTGCGCCGAGCGCCGAGGTACTGGCCCGTTACGCCGCGGCCGAAACGATGCTGAAGGACATCCGCGAGGGCAAGTCGACCGGCGAAGTCATCGGCGGTGGCACCGACGCCCCGGTGGCGCAACCTTCGCCATAAGGCGGTAGCACCTTCTATCGGAATTTCTCCCTCTTGACCGGCGCGAGCAGCCATCCAATACTGCCGCGTCGGACGCATTTTGCGTTTGATTGCGATTGATGCCGCCTCGGGTCAACCGGCCCGATGTCGACGGCGTTTCAAGAAAGGCGTGCCGCGGCGATCCCGCAGACACGCCACTCACGACAAACACATGCAAGGAGAGGGTTGATGCAATCGAAGCTTACGGCTAGCGCCGTCGCAGTCGCGGGACTGCTCGCGTTTGGCGCGGCTAACGCGCAACAGGCGCAGGAAGTGAAGGTTGGTTTTGCCGCACCGCTTACGGGCGCACAGGCCCACTACGGCAAGGACATGCAGAACGGCATTCAACTCGCCATCGACGAGTACAACGCCACCAAGCCGACCATCGAAGGCAAGCCGGTGAAGTTCGTGCTGCAATCCGAAGACGATGCGGCCGACCCGCGTCAGGGCGCGCTCGTTGCACAGAAGCTGGTCGACAACGGCATCAAGGGCATGCTCGGCCACTTCAACTCCGGCACGACCATTCCTGCATCGCGTATCTACGCGCAGGCCGGTATTCCTGAAATCGCCATGGCCACGGCCCCGGAATACACCAAGCAGGGCTTCAAGACGACCTTCCGCATGATGACGTCCGACATCCAGCAGGGGTCGGTCGTCGGCACGTTTGCCGTCAAGAAGCTGGGCTTCAAGAACATTGCCATCGTCGATGACCGTACCGCTTACGGTCAGGGTCTGGCAGACGAGTTCGAGAAGGCCGCGAAGGCCGCTGGCGGCAAGATCGTGCGTCGTGAATTCGCCAACGACAAGGCCGTGGACTTCCGCGCCATTCTCACGAACCTGAAGCGCTCCAACCCGGACGTGGTGTTCTACGGTGGTGCCGACGCACAAGCTGGCCCGCTCGCCAAGCAAATGCGCGAACTCGGCATCAAGGCCACGCTGATGGCGGGCGAAATGGTCAAGTCGGACGCCTTCCTGAAGATCGCCGGTGACTCCGCCAACGGCTCGGTCGTCTCGCTCGCCGGTCTGCCGCTCGACAAGATGCCCGGTGGCGCCGCTTACGAGTCGCGTTACAAAGCCAAGTTCGGTGCAGGCCCGGAAACGTACTCGCCGTACGCTTACGATGGCGCAATGGCCATGATGTCGGCCATGAAGAAGGCCAACTCGACGGACCCGGCCAAGTACCTGCCGGCGCTGGCGAAGACGAGCATGCCCGGCGTGACCACGCGTGAGCTGGCTTACGACAACGTGGGCGATCTGAAGTACGGCTCGATCACGTTGTACAAGGTCGTGGACGGCAAGTGGACCGTGCTGGAAACCGTCGGCGGCAAGTAAGCCATCGACGTGCCTGAGCGCCGACACTTAGCGCGCAAGGCATCGCAGTAAAACGACAAGGGCCGGTGAGGATGACTCACCGGCCCTTGTGCCTTATGACGCG
Organism: Pandoraea sp. NPDC090278; assembly: GCF_044772185.1. Classification (NCBI taxonomy): domain Bacteria; kingdom Pseudomonadati; phylum Pseudomonadota; class Betaproteobacteria; order Burkholderiales; family Burkholderiaceae; genus Pandoraea; species Pandoraea sp. NPDC090278. The sequence goes on from NZ_JBIVYJ010000002.1 coordinate 132,613, forward strand.
CCCCGAACGTTGGTGCATTCCGGAGCGGGCCGTTCGATCAGACAGCGTTCGGCGTTATGGCATCTTCAGTGTCTTTGCCGTGCCGACCGGCCACCTTATCGGCAGCGGTCTTCGACTCGCGCGTCGCGGGCCAGACATCCGTCGGCAACTTCTCACGCAACTCGGGCGGCAATGCATCGCGTGCGAAGACGGGTTCGGCGACACCGGCCTTGCGCTGCGTCTGATAGTCGCACCACGCTGCCTGTGCGTAACGTATCAACAGGCCAATCGCGACGAGGTTGATGAACGCCATCAACGCCGTGCCGACATCGGCAAAGCTCCACACCAGCGGCAAGCTCGCGACGGAACCCAGCATGACCGCGAGCAAGACGAACGCGCGGAAGATGTTGAGGAGCCACACGCGTTGCGTCAGGAAGTCCATATTCACTTCGGCAAACGCGTAGTTGCCGAGTACGCTGGAATAGGCGAGAAAAAATACTGTGATACCGGTGAAGATCACCGCCCAGTCGCCGAAGTGCACGCCCAGCGCACGTTGCGTCAGCACGGCGCCTTCCGGTCCCGAGCCGGGGATGAACTGCCCCGAAAGCAAAATCATGAATGCCGTGGCCGAACACACGACGATGGTGTCGAAGAACACGCCGAGCATCTGCATCAGCCCCTGCTGCACGGGATGTTTCGTCGTGGCCACCGCCGCCGCGTTGGGCGCGCTGCCCATGCCAGCCTCGTTGGAAAAGAGGCCGCGCTTCACCCCCATCAGAATCGCCTGACCGACGGCGTATCCCACAATACCGCCCGCAGCAGGCTCCAGCCCGAACGCATGACGCCAGATCATGGCGATCATCCCGGGGATCTGATCGATGTTCACGATGCAGACATAGGCCGCCAATCCCAGATACGAAATGGCCATGACCGGCACGATCCATTGCGCGAATCGGGCCACCCGACGCACCCCGCCATAGATGATCGGTGCGGTCAGCAGAACCAATGAGATACCGATCCACTGCGGCTCCCAGCCGAATGCCGCTTCGAGTGCATTCGCAATCGAATTCGACTGCACGGAGTTCAGCGCGAAGCCGAACGTGTAAAGCAACACGACGGCGAAGACGACGGCGAACTTGCGCGAACCAAGTCCGAGCCGGATGTAATACGCCGGTCCGCCGCGAAACGTACTGTCGTGGTGAGGAATTTTGAAGATTTGCGCGAGCGTCGATTCGACGAACGCCGAGGCCATGCCCAGCAACGCCGTCATCCACATCCAGAAAATCGCGCCCGGCCCGCCAATGGTCAGCGCGACCGCGACACCCGCGATGTTGCCAGTGCCGACGCGGCTGGCAAGCCCTGTCGCGAAAGCCTGAAACGGGGAAATGCCGGACGTACCGCCAGAAATGCGCAGCAAGCTGACGCTATGCGCAAACGCGCGGATCTGAATGCCGCCGAACCGCAAGGTGAAATACAAGCCCGCGCCAAGCAGGGCAATGACCAGCGGGTAGCCGGATAGCGCCCCGCCAATCGCGTCGACCGCCGAATTGAGCCAACTTTCCATCGATTGCGTCTCCTTTCGTAACCGCTTGTTGTCCCCCCGGAAATCAGGAGGTGAGGCAGGAGAATCGCAACATTTCGCGCAGTTCGGGACTTTGTCGCTGCACTTTACGTCTATTCCTAATCGCCGACGCCTTTGAGGTCACCACCCTCCGCGCGAGGGCAATAAAAAAGCCGCTCGGCATTCGCCGGGCGGCTCAAAGACAAGGCAAGGAGACATCGGTGGGTAGATTAACGGGGGAATGTGGCATTCATGTGACGGACATATGGGCGTCGAGGTCACCATATGGATACACAGTTGTTGCCGTCGTGATTGCACACGGAGAAACCAGCCGCCAGTGCGTGGGCCTTCGTCGGAAAAGCGCAGGTCACTTCGCCATAGGTATTGCCGAAGTCGACGATGGGCGTCCCATCGGTATCGATATCCACAGAGGCTCTTTTGGAGCCGCCGGAAGTCGAATAGCACCAGCTCCGCTCCGTCACTGTGCATGCCAGCGCACCTTTCATTCGACCCCGATAACGACCGCTGCAATTTTCCCACGCGTACTTCCAGATACCCATCACGATGTGCTCTTGTTTGCGGCGCGTAAATATGGCGATGGCCTTGTCCTGGAATTCGACGGAATCGCTTGCGAACTGTTCATGCGGTGCAATGGTGCGGTAAGTCCAGGAATTGGGACCGGTGATCGAGTACACCTCCCCTTTTACCCGTTGCGATCGCGATAAACACGCAACGGAGGCCCCACGTCCGCTCCGGTAAAACGATATCGTGCCGTCGCCCATCAACGTAACCTCAGGACTGCCCGCATCGCCGCTGCTCGAAAGGAACGCCGGAGTCATCATGTCACCGCGCGGCATGTCGACGTGTGCACAGGCCAACGCGCCTCGGACACTGTGCATCCCCTGATGCTGGTCCGGCTTAAAAATGGAGAGCCACACCGCCTCATTTTTTCGGATGATCTGAATGATGGGATCCGGTACCTCGGTGATGGTCTTCGGCGTACTCGCCAGTTGCCAGGAACCTCCCTGACACGAAAGCACCCGCCCACCGGCGTCCAGCGCAATGCCGTTGGATGCAGAACGATCAATGCCGCCGACGCCGCCACAAGCGCCGCCAACGCGGTACTCCTTCTCCAGAACGACGACGCCGGATCCTGATTTCAAGGCCTTCGCCGTCGCGACCGAATCGGCGGAAATCGCGCCGGATTTCATCGTCTTGATCTCCGCGTCGCTTGCGTCCAGCTTGCCGCTGACCGTCATTTCGCCCGTGACCTTCATGCTGTTCGCACTCAGCGGACCATTAACCGCCGCGCTAGCAACTTCAAGATCCCGCATCGTCAGCTTTCCGTCTCCCTCGATGTTGCCCGCGCCAACGATATTGTTTCGCATATTGGTCTTCGGATCGGTCAGACTCAGTTGGCCGGTCACGGTCGCACTCGCCACCTTAAGCTCGTCTCCCGCGATCTTTCCTGCACCCACGATGTCGTGCTTATCCATCTGAAGATCGCCGGTCATTGCGCGCGAACCATCGCGACGAAGATAAACATCCATCGCACTGGTTGAGTACCCACCGCGCATTGCCACGAGGCCGCCCGTCGTCGCGAAATTCTCAACCGTACTGCTTCGCCCATTGGCATCAAGAAATCGAAACGCGTGTCCCCCATCTATCAGCGAAACGCCACCCAACATGCCGATCTTGCGCGCAGCAATCGCCGCCGCATCCATGTCCGGCTCAGACGAATAAGGTTTTGGAATCGGCTTCTCGATGTACGTCAGCGTTTCGACGTTGCGCTTTTGTCCCGCGATGTCAGGCGAGAGATAGACCCGAATGACGTACTCACCCACATTTCCCGGTGGACGCTCACCGATGCCGCTCGCGTTCGTCGCCTTGATCAGCCTAGCGGCGGTGAGTTTTCCGACGTAGACGTTGCCCTGCGAATCCGTCTCTCGTTGGAATGTCTCACCACCGGCCTTAAGCTCCGGTTTCCCGTCGCGCAACAACGCATCGATCTCATGATGATGTTCGACGACGAAGCTCTGCACTCTGTCGCCGACAATCTTGAGCGCTTCGCCGATACGTTCGGCCCGCTCGATTCGCATCTGGCGCGCGTAATTCACACCCCAGAACGAAATCAGTACGCCAAGGATGGCGACCGCAATCGCGGCCGAAATCAGGAATGCGCCTGTTTGCTTCTTTCGCATTGTCCGTGCCCTCTCTCTCAGTCACGTCACTGCCGCGCAACGCCATATCGTGCGTGGCAGTAAAGACGTCAAGCCCGCTATTCTCTAGGCAAGCGCCCGAAAGAGGTCTGGGAAATGCCCGAACTTCGCGAACCACGCTCGCGAAACCGATAATGTGGGCATCAAAAAGAAAAAAGCCGCACGGCGAAAACCGTGCGGCTTTGATACTCCTACGCAGAACGCGTCAGCACTCGACGATATTCACCGCCAGTCCACCACGCGCCGTTTCCTTGTACTTCGTCTTCATATCGGCGCCGGTTTCGCGCATCGTCTTGATGACGGAGTCGAGCGACACGTAGTGCGCACCGTCGCCGCGCAGTGCCATGCGTGCGGCATTCACCGCTTTCACGGACGCCATCGCATTGCGCTCGATGCACGGAATCTGCACGAGGCCGCCGACCGGGTCGCACGTCAGACCCAGGTTGTGCTCCATGCCGATCTCGGCCGCGTTCTCGACTTGCTCGACCGTCCCGCCCAACACGGCTGCCAGCGCACCGGCCGCCATCGAACACGCCACGCCGACTTCGCCCTGACAGCCCACTTCCGCGCCGGAGATCGACGCGTTGAGTTTGTACAGAATGCCGATGGCCCCGGCCGTGAGCAGGAAGTCGATCACGCCCTGTTCGTTCGCGCCGTGCACGAAGCGGTCGTAGTAATGCAGCACCGACGGGATGATGCCCGCAGCCCCGTTGGTCGGCGCCGTGACAACGCGACCGCCTGCCGCGTTCTCTTCGTTGACGGCAATCGCGTAGAGGTTCACCCAGTCCATCACCGACAGCGGATCGGACAGCGTGCGCTCCGCACGTTGCGTCAACTGACGATACAACTCCGGCGCACGACGTCGCACATGCAGCGGCCCCGGCAACTCGCCGTCGGCCTCGGGGTTACCGATGCCGCATCCGCGCGTCACGCACGACTGCATTACGTTCCAGATGTTGAGCAAGCCGCGACGAATGTCCTCTTCCGCGTTCTCGCCGTGATGCCAGACCTTCTCGTTTTCCCACATCAGCTGGGCGATGGACTTGCCGCTCGTGCGGCACATCTCCAGCAACTCCTTGCCCGTGCGGAACGGGTACGGCAACTGGTTGTGCGCAGCGAGCACCTGCGCATTCGACGCACCGGCCGTCACCACGAAACCGCCACCGACCGACAGATAACGCCCTTCGCGCAGTCGGTTGCCCGAGCCGTCGAACGCATGGAATTTCATGCCGTTCGGATGTTCCGCCATCGCCTCGCGACGGTAGAACACCATGTGCTCCTTCTCGACGAACGGCACCTCGTGCTTACCGAGAATCGACAGCACCTTTTCCTTGCGCATGGCGACCAGACGCTCGGCAATCGTCGACGGATCGACCGTGTCGGGTGCTTCGCCCATGAAACCGAGCAACACGCCCTTGTCGGTGCCGTGACCCTTGCCCGTCGCACCGAGCGAGCCGTACAACTCGGCACGCACCGACGCCACTTGCGGCAGCAGGCCATCGCGCTCCAGACCCTGCACAAACATCAGCGCCGCGCGCATTGGCCCGACGGTATGCGAACTCGACGGTCCGATACCGATCTTGAACAAATCGAAAACTGAAACGGCCATGAGGCTTTCCTGAAGTTCTGAAACGTGTTTGTGACTCGACGGATACCGCCAGTCTGGCGCATCCGCGTTACATCTATAGAGACAAAAAGGGGCCAACAATGTTTCTGCCAGCCCCCGTTTGTCGAATTATCGCGACGTTTTACTCGTAGTCGCTCATCGGCACACAGGCGCAGAACAGGTTCCGGTCGCCGTAGACGTTATCGGCACGTCCGACCGGCGGCCAGTACTTGCGCTCACGCAGGGCCTTCACCGGGTACGCCGCCTGACTGCGCGCGTAGGCGTGCGTCCATTCGTCGGCGGTCACGACATCGGCCGTGTGCGGTGCGTGCTTGAGCGGGTTGTCTTCGCGATCGGCACGGCCTTCTTCCACCGCGCGAATTTCCTCGCGAATCGTCACCATCGCCTCGATGAAGCGGTCCAGTTCGTGCTTCGATTCCGATTCGGTCGGCTCGACCATCAGCGTGCCCGGCACCGGGAAGCTCATCGTCGGGGCGTGGAAACCGAAATCCATCAGGCGCTTGGCCACGTCGTCGACGCTAATGCCGCTGGTGTCCTTGAGGGGACGCAGATCCAGAATGCACTCGTGCGCCACCAGACCGCCCGGGCCCGTGTACAGCACCGGATAGTGCGGCGCGAGCTTCCTGGCGAGGTAGTTGGCGTTGAGGATGGCCGTCTCGGTCGCGGCCGTCAGGCCTTGTGCGCCCATCATGGCAACGTACATCCACGAGATCGGCAGAATCGATGCCGAACCGTAGGGCGCCGCCGACACCGCACCGATGCCATCGGCATCGCGCGAGTAGCCCGTCGAGCGCTGGTTCGGCAGGAACTGCGCCAGATGCGCGCCCACCGCCACCGGACCGACGCCCGGGCCGCCACCGCCGTGCGGAATGCAGAACGTCTTGTGCAGGTTCAGGTGCGACACGTCGCCGCCGAACTCGCCCGGTGCGCACAGGCCGACCATCGCGTTCATGTTCGCGCCGTCGACATACACCTGACCGCCGTTCGCGTGCACGATTTCGCAAATCTGACGCGCACCCGCTTCGAACACGCCGTGCGTGGACGGGTACGTCATCATGATCGCGGCCAGACGGTCGCGATGCTGCTCGGCCTTCGCTTGCAGGTCGGCCAGATCGACGTTGCCGTTCGCATCGCATGCGACGACCACGACCTGCATACCGGCCATCTGCGCCGACGCCGGGTTCGTGCCGTGGGCCGACGCAGGAATCAGGCAGATGTCGCGATGCGCTTCACCGCGCGACGCGTGATACGCCTGAATGATCAGCAAACCGGCGTACTCGCCTTGCGAACCGGCATTCGGTTGCAGCGAGACAGCTGCGTAACCGGTCGCGGCGACGAGCATCTGCTCCAGCTGGTCGATCATCGTGCGATAGCCGACGGTCTGCTCGGTCGGTGCGAACGGGTGGATCTGACCGAACTCCGGCCACGTCACCGGCAACATTTCCGACGTCGCGTTGAGCTTCATCGTGCACGAGCCCAGCGGGATCATCGTGCGATCGAGCGCGAGATCCTTGTCCGACAGGCTGCGCAGATAACGCAGCATTTCGTGCTCGGAGTGATACCGGTTGAACACCGGGTGCGTGAGGTACGCGCTCTGACGCGAGAGCGACGCCGGGAAACCGTTGGCGACGGTGGCTTCGATGGCGTCGAAGTCCAGCGACACTGCGCTCTTGCCCAGCCCCTCGGCCACGACTTCCCACAGCGCGACCACATCGGCGCGCGTGCTGGTCTCGTCGAGCGAGATGCCCACGGTGTCGGCGTCTTCGCGACGCAGGTTGAAGCGACGGGCCGCTGCAACGGTATGGACAGTATCCGCACGACCGGCGACGGGCACCGTCAGCGTGTCGAAGAACGTCGCGTTACGCGGGGTCGCGCCCAGCGTTGCGAGACCGGCGGCCAGCGTGGCCGTCAGACGGTGCACGCGCTCAGCGATCACACGCAGGCCCTGCGGGCCGTGATACGCGGCGTACATGCTGGCCATGATGGCGAGCAGCGCCTGTGCGGTGCAGATGTTCGACGTCGCCTTCTCGCGACGGATGTGCTGCTCGCGCGTTTGCAGCGCCAGACGCAGGGCAGGCTTGCCCTGCGAATCGACCGACACGCCGACCAGACGGCCCGGCATCGAGCGCTTGAGTTCGTCGCGCGTGGCCAGATAGGCGGCGTGCGGGCCACCGAAGCCCATCGGCACGCCGAAACGCTGGCTGTTACCTACGGCGACGTCGGCACCCCACTCGCCCGGCGGCGTGAGCAGCGTGAGCGAGAGCAGGTCGGCCGCTGCGACCAGCATGCCGCCCTTGGCGTGGATCGCGTCGGCCAGTGCGCGGTAGTCGCGCACATCGCCGCCCACGCCCGGGTATTGCACCAGCACGCCGAACGCATCGACTTCCGTGGCAGCGGCCACCGGGCCGACCTGCACTTCGATGCCCAGCGGTTTGGCGCGCGTCTGCACGACTTCGATGGTTTGCGGCAGCACGTCGTCGGCCACAAAGAACGTGTTCGACTTCGACTTGCCCGTGCGCTTGACCAGCGTCATTGCCTCAGCGGCAGCAGTCGCCTCGTCGAGCATCGACGCGTTGGCAATCGCCAGACCCGTCATGTCGATGATCATCTGCTGGTAGTTGAGCAATGCTTCGAGGCGGCCCTGCGAGATTTCCGGCTGGTACGGCGTGTAGGCCGTGTACCAGGCGGGGTTCTCGAGCACGTTGCGCAGAATCACGCCCGGCGTGAGCGTGTTGAAGTAGCCCTGACCGATGAACGACTTGAAGACCTGATTCTGATCGGCCAGCGCGCGCAGTTGCGCCAGCGCCTGCGCTTCGGTCTGCGGTGCGGCGAACTGGCCGAGCGACGTGGCGAAGCGCGCGCTGTCGCGGCGGATCGAGTCGGGCACGACGGCGTCGATCAGGGCGGCGCGCGAGGCGTAGCCAAGCTCGGAGAGCATGGCCTGTTGTTCGGGAGTATCCGGGCCGATGTGGCGCGCGGAGAAGTTGTCGCGCTGCTCAAGCTCGGCAAGCGAGCGGCGTGCGGCGTGCAGGTCGGTCAAAGCATTCATGGGTCAAATCTCTCGTTCGATCACGGCAAGTGACGGCGTAGGAGGTATTGCGTAATTCACGTCGACGCAGAGACGGTTTGCGAACAGCACTGCGCGAGCCGAAGCCGCACAGCGCCGTCCTCAGACCAGACTCAGGTCAGACCGGTCGCGGATTACGCGCCGATCTTCTTCGCGTAAGCGCCGGCGTCGAGCAGCTTGTCCAGCTCGGCCACGTTCGACGGCTTCACGCGGAACAGCCAGTTGCCGTAGGCGTCGCCGTTGATCAGGTCGGGCGAGCCCGGCACTTCTTCGTTCACTTCGAGGATCTCGCCGCTGACCGGCGAGTGGACGTCCGCAGCCGCCTTGACCGATTCGATCACGGTCGACGCTTCGTCAGCGGCCACCGTGCGGCCGACATCCGGCAGCTCGACGAACACGATGTCGCCCAGGGATTCCTGTGCGAAGTCGGTAATGCCGACCGTCACGGTGCCATCGGCTTCGAGACGCGCCCATTCGTCGGATTCGGTGTACTTCAGGTTATCGGGGATGTTCGCCATGTTGACGCTCCGGGATTCAGTGTTTGGGGTATTCGGTTTTCGGTACTTCGTGTCGCCGTGCCGTAGTGGGGTCCTGCTCAGGCCACCACGGCCTTGCCGTGACGCACGAACGGTAATTTGACCACACGTGCGGGCAATTGCTTGTCACGAATTTGCACATGGACGATGGCACCGTCCGGCACGCCCTTCGGCAGGCGGGCAAAAGCAATCGATTGCTGGAGGCTCGGGCTGAACGTGCCGCTGGTGATTTCACCGTCGCCCGCGTCCGTCACCACGACCTGGTGGGCGCGCAGCACGCCACCCTTGCCGTCGAGCACAAGACCGGCGAAGCGCCACGTCTGGCCGCGCGAGATCAGCGAATCCTTACCGACGAACGTACGGTCGCTTTCCTTCTCGACGGTCCAGCCCAGACCGGCGTCGAGCGGCGACACGTCGTCGTCCATATCCTGACCGTAGAGGTTCATGCCCGCTTCGAGACGCAGCGTGTCGCGCGCGCCGAGACCGGCCGGACGCACACCCGCGGCGACCAGCGCCTTCCACAGCGCCGCCACGTGATCCGAGTTCACGACGACTTCGAAGCCGTCTTCACCCGTGTAGCCCGTGCGCGCGATCATCAGCTCACCGAAAGCGGTGTCTTTGGCGAACGCGGCGTTGAACGGCTTGAGGGTTTCGCTGACGACCTGGCTGCCCGGCACGGCCTGCCACACCTTGGCGCGGGCGTTCGGGCCCTGCACGGCCACAATCGACAGATCGCGGCGCGGGGTGATCGTCAGGCTGTAATCGCCGTGGGCGTTGAGCTGACCGATCCACGCGAGGTCCTTGTCGGCCGTACCGGCGTTCACGACGATGCGGAACCAGTCTTCGGCGATGTAATAGATGATGAGGTCGTCGATCACGCCGCCGCTCGGGTTGAGCATGCAGGTGTAGAGCGCCTTACCCGGGGATTGGAGTTTGTCGACGTTGTTGGCGACGGCGAAGCGCAGGAATTCGCGGCAGCTCGGGCCGTGCAGGTCGACCACGCACATATGCGAGACGTCGAACATGCCTGCGTCGGTACGCACGGCGTTGTGCTCTTCGATTTGGGAACCGTAGTTCACCGGCATGTCCCAGCCGCCGAAATCGACCATGCGGGCACCGGCTGCGCGGTGCGTCTCGTTGAGCGGAGTACGTTTGAGTTCGGTCATCGGGGCGTCTGTCCGTAAGGCTCCAAGGTTCATGAATTCCGGACGACGTCTGGCGCGTGTGTCATGCGCCGATTTCGCCGTCCGAAAATGCAAAAAGGGGTCATCTCGACGACCGGCACTTGTCGCGCGGAGCGCGTGCCTGTGCACTAGCCCGGCGCAATGCCAGTTGGCGAGATGACCCCTCTGTCCTTGGTACCTGAGAGATTGCCCGGTTCATTTGATGACCGGCCCCTTCGGTGGGTTGCCCGCGTGCCGTGCACGCCGCAACCGCTCTCCAGAGATCGAAGGCGATGCCTTCGGCGCGGCCGGTCCTTGATGCCTGAGAGTTTGTGGGTATTACCCCTTCGGCGGCGCCGGCATGTGCTTCCCGGCGCGCTCTCCCGACCACGCCCGCGCACTTTACGGGGAAAGCCGGAGGCTGTCAATTTGGGCCAAAAACGGCTCGACGCGCAGTGCAATTCGGGCGCAATCTCAATGCCGATTCAGTGTCGACTTAGCGCGATTCGCCCGGATTCGTACCCGCCGGACATCCGTCCCGTCCCCATCGTCCGTTACAGACCGCCCAGATGCAGCGCTGCTTCGGAATCACTTCGAACCAGCGATAGCGGTCGCATTGCGCGAGCGCTGCGGCAATCGTCGCCGCTGCCGTTTGCGCTGTCGGTGCCGACGCCACTGCAGCGGAAGCCGCCTCCGGCTGACCTTGCGCCTGCTGCGCGGCGGCAATCGCGCCGATGTCGTCGTTGTCGAAATGGGCAGGCAGGTCTGTACTGACCGCCGGTCGTGCCGCGGTTGTGTTCGCGGTCCCTGCATCTCGTCGGCTGAGCAATTGCATCATGGGGTCCTGCGTCGCGTTCGACGATGCGGCCGGCGGCAATGGCGATGTCGCAGCGGCCGTGAGCGCCGCCGTCGCCGCCGACGCGCTCAAGGGTGCCGTTCCCCCGGCGTTGGTGGTCGCAGCGATTTCGGCAGCCGCACCCGACGCCGCGGCGTCCACCGCCGCCAGCGCCTGAGCGCGAGCCAGTGCAGCATATGCCTCGCTCGCGGCGGCGCCCGACGCGCCTGCCGCCGAGCTTGAAGCCTGCGGCAGACTATTTCCGGAGTTGAACGGGGTGATGGCGAGTCCGCCGGGCGGTTTCGGCACCGGATCGATATACGGCGCGCGCAAATTCCACCAGATGCCGAGCAACGCAATGGCGGCGAATACCGCCGTGCCGATGACGAGCGCACTGTTGAGCCAACCGGGCTCTTCGCCACGCGCACGGCGCTCACGACGCGTGGGCTTCCGGGGATGAGATGAGGTATCGGACGACGCAGGCACAGTTTCGACAGGCGCACCGGAGGACGGAACACCGGGCACGCTCATCTCGGGCATCGCACCCAAGGCGCCCACGGCACCCGCGCCGACCACAGCGGCCATGCCGACGTCGGCAGCGCTCAGCCCATCATCCCGGAATCCCGGTTCGGCATCCGCGAGTGTTGCGCCGCACTTCACACAGTGCAGTGCACGCGTCGCATTGTTCGTCCCACAGGTTGGACATTGCACGGCGACCTCACCACGATGGCAACGTTTTTTATTATAGGCACCCGGTCGGCGTAGACGCCAGCGCGACACCTTCTGCTTGCGGCCGCGCGTCGCGTCGGCCCCACAGTCGGCCCTGCGCGCGAGCCATCACGCGCACGTCGTTAGGGACTATCCCCCGGGTGTCACGGCGGTGTGCATCCTGCGTGATAGACTTGCCCACCACCCGGCGCATGCCCGTTTTGAGCAACGTTTCGACCGAATCTCGAAACCGCTATCAGGCATGCCGCACGCGGCCAGCGCTTTCAATCTTCGTCCCCATCGCTTCACACCATGTCGTCCTTTCCGCTCAATCCTGCCCAGAACGAAGCCACGCATTATTTCGACGGTCCATGCCTCGTGCTGGCCGGCGCAGGCAGCGGCAAGACGCGCGTGATCACGCAGAAGATCGCATGGCTTATCGAAGCCAAGGGGTTCGAGCCAAAGCACATCGCCGCCGTGACCTTCACGAACAAGGCGGCCGCCGAAATGCGCGAGCGAGTGGCGAAGCAGCTCGAAGGCAAGACGCTCACCACGCCGGGCAAGGTCGGGCGCAAGGTGCCGGTCAATCAGCTCACCATCTGTACGTTTCACTCGCTGGGCGTGCAGATCCTGCGACGCGAAGCGGAAAACGTCGGCCTGAAACCGCAGTTCTCGATTCTCGACGCCGACGACTGCTTCGGCCTGATTCAGGAACAGCTCGGCACGACCGACAAGGCGATGATTCGCGGCGTGCAAACCGCTATCTCCCTGTGGAAGAACGGTCTCGTCACACCGGAGGTGGCGCTCGCCGCCGCCGAGACAGCCGACGAACATCAGGCAGCCGTCGTCTACCGTAATTACATGGCGACGTTGCAGGCGTATCAAGCGGTCGACTTCGACGATCTGATCCGCCTGCCCGCCGAACTCTTCGAGCGCGACGAGGAAGTGCGCGAGCGCTGGCAGAACAAGCTGCGCTATCTGCTCATCGACGAGTATCAGGACACCAACACCTGTCAGTACCTGCTGCTCAAGTTGCTCGCTGGGCCGCGCGCGGCGTTCACCGCCGTGGGCGACGACGATCAGGCGATCTACGGCTGGCGCGGCGCGACGCTGGAGAACCTCAAGCAGTTGCAAGTCGACTTTCCGACGCTCAAGGTCATCAAGCTCGAACAGAATTACCGCTCGACGTCGCGCATCCTGACGGCGGCGAATAACGTCATCGCGAAAAATCCGAAAATCTTCGAGAAGAAGCTCTGGAGTGAACACGGTCTGGGCGATCCCATCACCGTCACCGCGATGAACGATGAGGAGCATGAAGCCGAGTCGGTCGTCTTCCGTCTGTCCGCGCACAAGTTCGAGCGACGCGCAGAGTTTCGCGACTACGCCATCCTCTATCGCGGCAACCATCAGGCGCGCATCTTCGAACAGGTGCTGCGTCGTGAGCGCATTCCGTACGTGCTTTCGGGCGGACAGTCGTTTTTCGATAAGGCTGAAATCAAGGATCTCTGCGCGTATCTACGACTGCTCGCGAATCCCGACGACGATCCCGCGTTCATCCGCGCCGTGACGACACCGCGCCGGGGCGTGGGCAGCACCACACTCGAAGCGCTGGGCAGCTTTGCGGGTCAGGCGAAGGTGTCGCTGTTCGAAGCGGTCTATATGGGTGCGGTCGAAGCGCGCTTGCAACCGCGTCAGCTCGACCCGTTGCGTGCGTTCTGCGATTTCATTCAGCGCATCGCTGCGCGGGCCGCACGCGATCCGGCCAACGAGGTCATCGACGACCTCATGGAAGGCATCCACTACGAGGCGTATCTCTACGACACGTTCGACGAGCGTCAGGCGCAATCGCGCTGGACCACCGTGCTCGAATTCCTCGAATGGATGAAGCGCAAGGGCACGCGCAGCGAGACGTCGGCGACTGCCGAAGGTCTCGATTCGCTTGAAGATCAGGACGACGACGCCAAGAGCCTCATGGAACTCACGCAGACCATCGCGCTGATGTCGATGCTCGAAGGGCGCGATGGCGACGATCCTGACGCCGTGCGTCTGTCGACGCTGCACGCGTCGAAGGGGCTTGAGTATCCGCACGTGTTTCTCGTCGGCGTGGAAGAAGGCATCCTGCCGCACACTCGCGAAGACGAGGAAGTGACCGCCGAGAAAATCGAAGAGGAGCGCCGGTTGATGTACGTCGGCATCACGCGCGCGCAGCGCACGCTGCAACTGTCGTGGTGCAAGAAGCGCAAGCGCGCCCGTGAGACGTACACCTGCGAAGTCTCGCGTTTTGTGCCGGAGATGCAACTGGACGAAGCGCCGCCCCCGCCGCCTGAAGATGCGCCCATGTCGCCCAAGGACCGACTCGCCAGCCTCAAGGCGATGCTCGCTGGCGGCGCGAACAAGACGCCGTCCGCCTCGGGTGCTTAACGCTTAAGCGTCGCGCAGCCCTTCACGCGTTCCACAAACGAATAGCCCCCGCGAACGGGGGCTGGACTAGGACACGGCCATACTGCGGGCCGGACGGCGAATTACGGCGACATACGACGACGTCCTTACCGAGGCTGTCGGCGGCGGCAGGCACGCCGGAAAAGCGATGCTTACCGCTACTTGCCACTACCTGAAGACGTTTGGTCACATGCGGCAGCCGGGCTCGTTGCCACGACCACACCCGCCAGACCGGTCAAACAAAGCAGGACTGCAACCATCAGTTTTCGCATAGGCTCGCCTCCTCTCGTCAGGTGAAGTTTCACTATAGGAGCGCATCCTTTCGAAGACAAAGACATCTTGACCATCGACGCGGGCCGGGTGATAGTCGGTAAAAAACGGGCGAAACGTTACGCAAGTTGCGTCGATTTCGATCCAATGCCCACACCCTCCGCATCTTCGTCAGGCGCTTTGTCAGGCATGCCAACGTTTGACGGGCACCGCGGTCGCGCGTGTGCGGCGCCGATCCCCAGTTTTTTGGAGCGTGGTGCGTGAGACTGCATATTCTGTCCGACCTGCATTTGTCCGTGGCGCCGTTGGCCATCCCCGATGTCGATGCCGACGTCACGATCCTGGCGGGCGACATCAGCCGCCCGGCGCAAGCCATTGAATGGGCGACGCAATTGCCGCGCCCCGTCATCTACGTTCCCGGTAATCACGAGTTTTATGGCGCGACGCTCGCCGGTACGCTGGCCGAATTGCGACGTCTGACGGCGGGTACCAACGTGCATCTGCTCGAACGCGGTGCAGTCGTCATCGGTGGTGTGCGCTTCGTCGGCACGACGTTGTGGACGGACTTCGCGCTTTACGACGCCGAGGGCAAGCACGACGCAGCCGTCGAAGAGTCGCAAAAATTCGTGCGCGACTTCACACGTATTCGCGTTGGCGATCCGGCCGCGCCGTGGTCCGATCTGCCCTTCTTTTCGCCAGACGACTGTGCCGCGCTGTGTCGCGAGAACGTGGCCTGGCTCGCGCGCGCCTTCGCCGCGCCCCACGATGGGCCAACGGTGGCGGTCACGCATCATGCGCCGACGCCGCAGAGCATTCACCCGCGCTTCGCGGGCTCTCTCGTCAATCCGGCGTTCATTTCGGACCTGACCTCGCTTATCGAACAATCCGACGCCGCGCTGTGGATTCACGGCCATACGCACGACTCGTTCGACTATCGCGTTGGGCACACGCGCGTGTTGTGTAATCCGCGCGGGTACTGCTTCGAGGGGCGCGTCGAAAATCCGGCCTTCGATCCGCAGATGATTGTGCGTGTGTGACGCGACGGCGTCTGAAGCGCCGGTCTCGCGCGAACGCAGAAACAAAAATCCCCGCCGAAGCGGGGATTTTTCGTTGCGATGCGGGCAGATGCGAAGCGCTTACTTCGCCGCGCTCACCATATAGTCGACGGCGGCCTTGACGTCGTCGTCCGACGCGTTGGCTGCCCCGCCCTTCGGCGGCATGGCGTTCAGGCCCTTGAGCGCCGCGTTGTGCAGCGTCTCGATGCCGGTCGCGATACGCGGTGCCCATGCGGCCTTGTCGCCGAACTTCGGCGCACCTGCCACACCGGCCGCGTGGCAAGCCATACACACGGTGTCGTAGAGCTTCTTGCCAGCGTCGACGCTGCCCCCTGCGCTAGCGGCGGCCGGGGCGGCTGTCTTGAGCGACGCCATCGCGGCGGCGGCCGCTGCCGCCGAACCAGCGTCGGCGCCCGATGCGGCTGCCGGTGCCGCAGCGCCCGATGCGGCGGCTCCCGAGGCGGGTGCCGCCGGTTCAGCAGGCTCCTGCAACTTGCCGCCCGAGGCGTTCGCCATATAGACGATGGCACGGCCGATTTCGTAATCCGTCACGTCGTCCGGGTTGGTGCCCCCACGCGCAGGCATGCCACCTTTGCCAGCCAACGCGATTTTGAGCATGTCGTCATAACCGGGCTTGATGCGCGGGGCCCAGTCTTCGGAGGAGCCGACTTTCGGCGCGCCTGCTACACCGGAGGCGTGGCAAGCCGCACAAACCGCCTTATAGAGTTGTTCGCCGGTTTGATAGACGCGCGGTGCGTTGGCGTCTTTGACCTCGACGTGTGCCACGGGCGCGATGCGCTCGGCAATGGCTTTTTCGGTCATGGCGGAACTACCGGCACCGGTCAGGGCGTTGTTGCCCACGTAATTGACCAGCAAGACGATGATGACGATCGGGACGAGAAAACCGGCGATGACTGCGGCGATGAGCTGCTTGGGTGTTTTAATCAGGGACTCGTGCTCGTTATGTGCTTCACTCATGCGGGATCTCTCAATAGTTTTTGTGGAAACCGAGTGCATCACACTGGATAGTTCGCATCGGCGGCGGACACCATCCAGTCAAAATAACGAACCATTGTAGCAACAAACCCTCGGCCGATGACGTGCCAAGGCAGTGCGCAGACGCCGCAAAAGTCCCGTATTTTCCCTAACTTACGCGAAAGCAAAAGCGGTGTTCCGCGTAGTTCGTGCGCAAAGTGCAGACGCCTTGCACACACGTCAAATCCGCGCGGGACGGGCATCCTGCAGAGAATCGCCGCATTGTGAGGCGAGAGAATGCATGGGGCATGGACGCCACGCGGCAAAACCGCTATGCTTCTATCTCTTTGCTCGCCGGTCGCGCGCTCGCGCATTCCTACCGGTGGTCAGCACAGCGCCCGTAGCTCAGGGGATAGAGTATCGGCCTCCGAAGCCGAGGGCCACTGGTTCGATTCCAGTCGGGCGCACCAATCTGCCGTTTGCCTCCCGCCATTAGACGCCCTCGATCTACCCGCGTCCCCGCTCGACTTAAAACACCACCAGCCGGTCCACAAGTTGCGCCATCCGTGAATTCGACGCCGACCACGATTCCACGGTCGACGACCGTCCGTCGAAGTACACCGTATTGATGACCGAGCCGTCCTGACTCAGGGTCAGCGTCGCGTAGGCGAGGTACTCGCTCGGTGAGCTGCCCCACAAGGAATTACGCCACGCGCGGCGCACCGTGTAGTTCAGCACGACGCAACCCGTCGGCCAGGTGCCCGGGCTGTAGATCGTGCTGATGATCCCGTAGGCTCGCAAACGCCCCTGTATCGCAGGCAGCAAATCGGAAATGCCGTCCGGGGCCAGTTCGATGCACATGTTGCGCGAGAGCAGCTCGGGGGCTGCCTGCTGCGTCGGCGGCGAAACCGAAGGCAACTGATCCGAGAGCACCACCCCCGTCGACACGACGCTCGCCGCCACCTGCGCCGCGAGGATCGGCGCAGGCGTGGTGAAAAGGCAACCGCTAAGCGTCGCGCTGGCCGTCGCCGCCAGCGCCAGCACCATCGCGAGGCGCTTCATCAGAACGGTGAAACGCCGAGGAGAATCGTCTGCAACCAGCCACCGTTGCTGCCGTCGGCGACCTGACCGTCGTCCACGCGCGCGACCTTGGCCTGCCCAACCTTGCTCGACGCCACCACGTTAGCGGGCGAGATGTCGAACTTGTTGACCACGCCGGTGAAGCGGAACGTCTCCATGTTGCGGCCCTGCATGACCTGCTTTTCCCCGCCGACCACGTAAGCGCCATTGGGCAGCACTTCCACAATCGCCACGGCAATCGTCCCGGTCATCGCAGAACTCGACGTATTCGTGCCATTGCCCTTGAAGCTGCTCGCCTGCTGGCCGATGTTGAACCAGCGCTCCAGCACCGAATCGGCCCCATCCGCCTTGGCGCTCTTGGCCGTCATACTGGCGTTGCGCGACGTATCGCTCTGCGATTTGCTGGTGCCCGTGGAGTTTTCCGAGACGGCAATCGTCAGCAGGTCGCCGATGCGGTGCGCGACCGGCGTTTCGAACCAGTTCGTCGCCGTGGTGGACTGGTAGATGGAACCGCCGGTCTGGACATTGGCGACGCGCGGCATCGGCATGACCGCCATCGGCGTTGCCGTGACCTGCGGGCCCACACAACCGCTGAGCGCGACACTTGCGCTCGCGAGCACCGCCAGCCAGGCCAGCGTACGGGTCAGAACGCGCGTTGCCGCGCTCGGTAGCATCGACAGTTTCGACATGGTGAGGCGCCCCCGCGCCGGTCCCGGATGCCGTATCCGGATGTCTTTCGAAAGTGGTGGACGGTTGGCAGGCGGCACGGCCCCCGCCAGACGAAGACAGCACGGCGGCCAGCTTCGTGATGGATAGTAAGAACCGCGCGTGCAGCCACTGCGCACAAATAGAGGAAAATTTGTGGAGGCATGACGCGCGGCGTCCCGAAGCTGAGAGAATGGCGCGCCGACCACGGGAGGGCCGCACTCGCTTGCCCGGTCGTCAACAACGCAGCAGCTAATTTCAGCCGCTAACTTCGTCCGAACACCCAAGCGCATGAATTCAGGCATCACCCGCAAGCTGTTCCTCGCGATCTTCGCGACGGGTCTGGTCACCATGGCGGCCACGACGGCCGTCGTGCGTGCCGCTATGGACGGACACAGCTGGTTGCGCGGCGACAATCTGATGTATCTGGCGATTCTCGGCATCGCCCTGCTCGGCGCAGTCGCGCTGCGGCTCGCCCAGCGTCTGCTTGTGCCCGTCACGCCGCTGCTCGAAGCCACGCACCGCATGGCGATGGGCGACTACAGCGCGCGTGCGCCCACCGCCGGGGCGGACGAACTCGCGCGGCTCGCCGTCGACCTGAACCGTCTGGCGGACACGCTGGCCCAGAACGACCGCCTGCGCCGCAATCTGCTCGCCGACATCTCCCATGAACTGCGCACGCCGCTGTCGATCCTGCGTGGCGAAATCGAAGCGATGGAAGACGGGGTGCGCCCGCTCACGCAGGACGCGCTCGCCTCGCTGCGTATCGAGATCTCGCTACTCTCCAAGCTGATCGACGACCTGTACGAACTGTCGCTTTCCGACGTGGGCGCGCTGACCTACGAATTCGCGCCGGTGGACATGACCGAGCGCGTCGCGACATCGGTCGCCGCCTTCGGCGACTGGTTCGAAGCCAAGGGCATCGCGCTGAACGTGCACCTCCCGGACGACACGCTCACGGTCGACGGCGACCTGCACCGTCTGACGCAGCTCATCGGCAACCTGTTTGAGAATTCGTTGCGCTATACCGACGGTGGCGGCGCAGTGCGTGTCTATCTGTCGGCGACCGAGACACAATTGCGTCTGGAGATCGAAGACTCCGCGCCCGGCGTGCCGGACGACGCACTGCCCCGCCTGTTCGAACGTTTGTTCCGGGTGGAAGCGTCGCGCAGCCGACGCAGCGGCGGCGCGGGCCTCGGACTCGCGCTTTGCAAACATATTGTCGAAGCGCACGGCGGTCAGATCGCCGCGCGACACTCGCCGCTGGGCGGTCTCGCGCTGGCAATCACGCTGCCGCGTCATAACCCGGCCACGAACGGCGCTTCGACATCGACGGCCTGCGCCCTGAGCGCGGCCGCCAGCTGTTTTGGCACCCAAGCCCTGACGACCCTGAGTTGAGCCCGCCCTTTATGCACACGCACTCGTCGACATCCCTGCAGAGCACTTCAAGCCTTTCCTCCCTCACGCCCACGCCGCCAGCGCACTCGGCCATCGTCTCGACGCCCGCCGCCATGGCGCTCTCGGACGCCGCACCGATTCTGATCGTCGAAGACGAGCCGAAACTCGCCGCGCTGCTCGCCGAATATCTGCGTGTGGCGGGCATGCCGTGTCGCATCCTGACGGACGGACGCGACGTGCTGCCAGCCGTACGCGTGACGCAGCCGCGACTGGTGTTGCTCGATCTGATGCTGCCGGGGATGGATGGCCTCGAAGTCTGCCGCGCCGTGCGCGAGATTTCCGAAGTGCCTATCGTGATGCTGACTGCGCGTGCGGCGGAAACCGACCGTCTGCTCGGACTCGAACTCGGTGCCGACGACTACATCTGCAAGCCGTTCAGTCCGCGTGAAGTCGTCGCGCGCGTCAAGGCGATCCTGCGGCGCGTGCGCGGCGGTGCGATGGCCAGCGCTGGTGTCGCAATGCCGACGCCCACCGCGCCACCAACACCAGCGCTCGTCATTGACGCGGTGCGTCATCACGCGAAACTCGACGGACACGAACTGCCGCTCACGCCGGTCGAGCTGAGACTGCTCGCCACGCTCGCCAGTCATCCCGACAAGACGTTCCCGCGCGCGCATCTGCTCGACCGGATGTACGACGATCACCGCGTGGTCGCCGACCGCACGGTGGACAGCCATATCAAGAATCTACGTCGCAAGTTGCAGGCGATCCGGCCAGACGAGGAGATCGTGCGCTCGATCTACGGCGTGGGTTATCGGCTGGAGTTGCGCACGGACATGCCCGCAGTGCCAAGCATGTCGACCATGCCGTCCGTGCGACCGGGCGTCGCGGCTATCGACAACCCGGCCGGGGCGGTGCCAGAATAGGCGCACCCGCTGCCCAAGCGGGACTCATTGAGGAGAATGTCGATGCCACGCCGCACCGCCACGCTGTCCCCGATGTTCCTGAGCACCGCTTCCCCTGCAACACACCGTGCATCGATAATCGTTGGCACTGCCGAGTTTGACGATGCACCGTCGTCCGTCCGATCGATCCACCGCCTGCTGAAGATCACTGCCGCGTCCCTGTTGCTCGGCGCGAGCGGCTTTGCCTTTGCGCAAACGCCGGTGTGCTTCGACAGCGTCGGCCGCGCGTTACCGCCGGAGCAATGCTCGCAAGCTGCCCGCAATCAGGCCGCTGCACAGGAGGCGTCTTCCGCCGCTGCCGCCCCGACCAAACGCGACTACTGCAAGTCGCTCGCCGACAAGATCGCCAATACGCCGGACAAGCCGGTGTACACCCGCGATCAGCGCGTCGATTCGCCCGCAGGCAATCGCGTCGACATTCCTACACGCACAAACCCGCGCAAAGCGCTCAAAGAGCAATACATGCGCGAGTGCACGTAGGCGGACACCTACAAGTTAGCGGAAGATGGCAACACGTTAGCGGAACTTATCGCGCTATTTTCTTGACAATACCGACAGAGACCGCATAATCGACGTCACGCCGATGCATTGATTTCCGCCTTCGCGACACGGTGAAACGGATATCACGCTACGCTCTCTGGCCGATCAACTGTCACCATCGGCATCCGTCGGATGCCAAACGATCGTCCTCATCACCCGCTTCAATGCTGCGGGGATCGGCGCCGAAAGGCGCGTCCCCATCGGCCTGACGTTTAATCCACATCCACGCCGCTACGCTTTGCGCACGGCGCACGCTTTCCGGAGGGAGAAAATGCAAAAACGCGAATTCCTGATGAAAACTTCCGTCGTCGTCGCCGCTGCCGCCTTTGCGCTTGCGGGCTGCACGACAACTACCCCGACGCAGTCCAGCCAGAGCGACAGCTCACCGTCTGCCAACGCCAGCAAGCGTCAGGAGATCGACGCTTCGGTGAACGGTGCACTCGACAAGATGTACGCCTCGGTGAAAGGCTCGCGCGAACTGGTGAGCAAGGCGCGCGGCGTGCTCGTCTTCCCGTCGGTGCTGCAAGCCGGTTTCGTGGTGGGTGGCGAATACGGCGAAGGCGCGCTGCGCGTGGGCGGCAAGACGCAGGGTTACTACAACACGGTCACGGCGTCGTTCGGTCTTCAGATCGGCGCGCAATCGAAGGCCGTCATCTTCCTGTTCATGACGCAGGACGCACTCGACAAATTCCAGCGTACGGACGGCTGGACGGCCGGTGCCGACGCCTCGGTGGCTGTCGTGAAGATCGGTGCGAACGGTGCTGTCGACCTCAACACCGCGACCTCGCCGGTGGAAGTGATCGTGATGACCAACGCCGGTCTCATGGCCAACCTGAACATCGAAGGGACGAAGGTCACCAAGCTGAAGATCTGACGCGCTACGGTCGTCAGCGTCTCCAAAGGAAAAGCGGCGTCACTTGCAGAAGTGACGCCGCTTTGCTTTTTACCGGACGCGAAGATTACTCGTTAGAGAACGCCGCCGGACGCCACTTCAGCAATCGCTTCTCGAGCGACGTCAGCAACCAGTCCGCCCCCAGCGCGACCACGGCCAGCACGATCATCGCCGCAAACACGCCGCTGGCGTTGAATGCGCCCTGCGCAGTCGAGATCAGCAGACCGATGCCCTGCTTCGACCCGAGGAATTCGCCGACGACCGCACCCACGAGGGCGAAGCCGAAGCTCACGTGCAAGCTCGCGAGAATCCACGACAGCGCCGACGGAATCACCACCGACATCGTCACCTGACGGCGCGACGCGCCGAGAATCTGCGCATTCGCAATCATGTAGCGATCGGCCTCACGTACGCCCTGGAAGGCGTTCGCGAACACCACGAAGAACACCATCACCACAGCGAGCGCCACTTTCGACGCCATGCCCAGACCGAACGCGATCACGAAGATCGAGCCGAGCACCACACGCGGAATCGAGTTGGCAATCTGGATGTAGAGACTGAACACATCCGAGAGCAGCTTGTTGCGACCGAGCACGATGCCGCAGATCACACCCGCCACGCCGCCAATCAGAAAGCCCAGCACGGTCTCTTCGAGCGTGACGAGCACCTGCGTCCACAGCGGCCCCTGCGACGTACCTTCCACGCACCAGTCGTAGATCTGCTGCACGATCAGCGTCGGCTGCGAGAAGAAGAACGGATCGATCCAGCCGATGCGTGCCGCCAGTTCCCAGCCGCCCAGCCCGACCACCAGAATCGCCACGCGCAGAAACACCACCAGCGCGCGACGTTGCTTGATACGGCGTTGCGCGATGGCTTCTTCGCGTGCCAGATCGGCGTCGCCGAGTCCGGCGGGCATCGCCGCCTGCATAGCTTGTTCAGTCATGTTCATATCCTCCGTGCCACTCAACCGATCTTCACTTCTTCACGCAGATCCGCCCAGATCTCGCGGGAGATGTCGATGAAGCGCTGTTCGTAGCGAATCTCGGACATCACGCGCGGACGCGGCAGATCGATCGTGTACGTGTTCTTCAACGTCGCCGGGCGCGCCGTAAGCACGAACACCCGGTCGGCCAGCGCAATTGCCTCTTCGAGATCGTGCGTGACGAACACCACCGAGCCCGACGTCGACGACCACAGTTGCAGCAGCTCGTCCTGCATGAGCGTGCGCGTTTGCATGTCGAGCGCGGAGAACGGTTCGTCCATCAACAGGATTTCGGGGTTGTTGATGAACGTCTGCGCGAGCGCCACACGCTTGCGCATCCCGCCCGAGAGCTGGTGCGGATAGTGGCCGCCGAACTTGTCGAGCCCGACGCGCTTGATCCATTCGTCGGCCTGCGCATAAGCGGCATCTTTCGACTGACCGCGAAACAGCGGCCCGGCGGCCACGTTATCGCGCACGCTGCGCCACGGGAAAACCGCGTCGTTCTGGAAGACGAAGCCGATGCGCGGGTCGATGCCGTTGACCGGCTGGCCCATCACACGCACGCTGCCCGCGGTCGGACGCAGCAGGCCGGTGATCATCGACAGCGTGGTCGACTTGCCGCAGCCGGTCGGGCCGACGATGGCGACGAATTCGCCGCGCGCCACCGACATGCTGAAGTTGCGCAACGCAATGGTGGCTTTGCCGTCCGGCGAGATGAAGCGGCACGACACATTGTCGAACTCGATGGCGGGCGTGTCGCGTGACACGGCGCTTGCCGCGCGCGCCGGTGCCGTGGGGGTAATGGTCTGGGTCATGCCCGGCTCCTGAATAACGTCGGAACGGTGATAAACCGTGTATTGCGTTTGCTAGGGCTGAGCCGGCCCGCACACCGGACATGGGTCGGGTGCGGACGGCTTGGCGTTTTACGGGTAAGGGCTGCGCGTCGTGGGGACCGCGCGCCGGTACTACAGGGTCAACCGATGCAAGTCGGCACGAACAGACTTACTTGGCCTGATCGACGAACTCGTTGGTGTACGTCTTCGACAGATCGATGTGCTTGCCCTTGACGTTCGGATTGAACGCGGCGAGCACCTTCAGCACGGTCTCCGGACCGTCCTTCGGCATGCGGCCGTCCGGCGAGTACATCGGCAGCGAGTTCTGCAAGGCCTGTACGTACAGCGCCTTGTTGTTGCCGTAGTAGTCCTTCGGCATCTTGTCCGCGATCTCGGCCGCCGAGTGCGTGTTGATGAACTTGAGCGTCTTCACGAAGGCGCGGGCCAACTTCGTGGCTTCCGGCTTGTGCTTGTCGAGCCACGCGCGCTGCACGTACAGGCTCGATGCCGGGTAAGCGCCGCCCAGTGCTGCGACGGTGCCTTCCATCGTGCGCATGTCGACGAGCACGGCAGCATCACCGGTCTTGAGCAGTTGCGAGGCGGTCGGCTCGGTGGTCATGCCAGCGTCGATACGGTTTTGCTTGATGGCCGCGATGAACGTGTTGTCCGCGCCCACCGGCAGCACCGAGTACTGCGCCGAGGTCAGGCCGTGTTTGGCGGCCAGATACTGCGTGAGGAAGTTCGTCGACGAGCCCAGACCGGTCACGCCGAGGGTCTTGCCCTTCACGTCGGCCATGCTCTTGATGGTGTCTTTGCTCTTGGCGTTGACCAGTTCCACTTCGCCCGGCACCTGACCGAACACGACGATGGCCTGGATCTCCTTGCCCTTGCTCTGCAAATCGATCGAGTGATCGTAGAAGCCGACGACGGCCTGCACGGCACCGGCGAGCAATTCGTTTTCAGCGTCGACACCGGCCGGTTGCGACAGCAATTCGACGTTCAGGCCTTCTTCCTTGAAGTAGCCGAGCTGCTCGGCAAGCTTGGCAGGCAGGTAGACCATCTTGGTGATGCCACCGACCATGATCGTGATCTTGCCGCTATCGGCAGCGAAACCCGGTGCGGCGGCCAGCGCCATCGACACGCCGAAAACGGCGGCGAGAAGGGGTTTCATGAAGGCTTTCGGCGCACGCACGCCAAGGCTTGCTCGCATTGTGGTGTCTCCATCGTTTTTAGGGATAATGGCCCGAACCGATTGCGGTACCGGCCGGCCCGTCGTGATATCTCTGTCACTGGGCCCGGGCAGCGGTCCACTGATGCGTATCCTCTGCCTTGGAGCAAATTGTAGAAAACCGAAGCTTTCATCAAGCTTTCGCCCCCTGCAGGTTTTCGCCCAATGCTCATGGGTGTTTACCCGCTGTTGGCGCGCCCGCGTTCCACGGACACACTCGCCGTCGCATTCTGCATTCGCCGTCATGAAACTGCTGCTGATCGAAGACAACGAGACTCTGGCCCACTGGCTCGCCCGCATGCTGCGCGACGACAACTTCACTGTCGACGCCGCGCGCGATGGCGACGCCGCCGACCGTCTGCTGCAAACGGAAACGTACGATGTGGTGCTGCTCGATCTGATGCTGCCCAAGCTCGGCGGCAAGCATGTCTTGCGGCGGCTGCGCGAGCGGCGCAACAACGTGCCCGTCATCATCCTGACGGCCAGCGGATCGGTCGACGAGAAAGTCGACTGCCTCGGGGCCGGGGCCGACGACTATCTCGTCAAACCCTTCGAAGTGCGCGAACTGATCGCCCGCGTGAAGGCGCTGGCGCGTCGCCACGCACCCGAGCAAAGCGCCGATCTCGTGTGCGCCGATCTGAGCTATCACGCCGGCACACGGCAATTCACGATTGCGGGTGCGCCGCTGGCGTTGCCGTCGCGCGAACACGCCGTGCTTGAGATCCTCATGCGCAAGCAGGGCAAGACCGTGGCGAAGAGCGCACTGGTCGACGGCGTGTTCGGACTGGACGACGAACCCAGCGCCGATGCCATCGAGATCTACATTCACCGGCTTCGCAAGAAACTCGAAACGAGCCGGGCGGCCATCATGACCCTGCGCGGTCTCGGTTATCTGCTGCGCGAGAAAGATGCTTAGTCTGCGCGTCCGGCTGCTGATGTGGCTGATGCTGCCGCTCTCGCTCTACATCGTGGCGACCGGCTGGCAGGCTTATCGCAGCGCACACGACACCGCCGAACTCGTGCAGGACCGCGCGTTGCTCACCTCGGCGCAGGTCATTGCGGGCGAGCTGACCTGGGTGGATGGTGCACTGCGTGCAACGGTTCCGCCTTCGGCACTGGAGTTATTCGCGTCGCCCGCGCGTGACCGGGTGTTCTATCAGGTGATCACCGAAGACGGAAAGCTGCTCGCCGGACCGCCCGACTTTCCGCATCCGCCACTGTTTCCGTCGACAGTCCCCACTTATTCGAACGTCACAGTGAACGGCGAGCCGCTGCGCGCCATCAGTTTCGTGCGTACGATGTACGACTCCGGCCAGCCGCATCGCGTAGCGGTGGTCGTCGCCGAGACGATGCATGCGCGCGACGAGATGCTCGCGCAGTTGTGGAAGCCTTCGCTGCACCGGCAGATCGCCATGGCCGCGCTGGCCGCCGTGCTGGTGCTCATCGGGTTGACGGTCGAGTTGCATCCGCTCATCCGGCTCAAGGACGAAGTGGCCGGACGCGCGCCACAAGAACTGGTGCCGATTCGCGCCGGGCAACTGCAAACGGAACTGCGACCCATCGTCGACGCCATCAACCTGTGTATTCAGCGGCTCTCCGCACAGGCGCAGCAGCAGCGTCGCTTCGTCGCCGATGCCGCCCACCAGTTACGCACGCCGCTCACGCTGCTCGACACGCAGTTGCAGTTCGCCGCGCAGCTCGACGACCGCACCGCGCTGGCCGACGTGCTGGCCGCCATGCAGACGAGCAGCCGGGGCCTCGCCGATCTGACAAACAAGCTGTTGCTGCTCTCGCAGGCCGAGGCGGCGGACACGCCCGCGTTCTCGCGTTCGCGGGTGGACCTGGTAGCGGTCGCCGCCGGGGTGCTGGAAGAACTGGTCGGGCTGGCACAGCGACGCAACATCGATCTCGGGCTGGAAACGTTGGATGCGAGTGTGTGGGTTTCGGGGAATGGCGAGCTGTTTCATGCGATGGTCATGAATCTTGTCGACAATGCGATCCGCTATATCCACGAGGGTGGACGCGTGACCGTCGCGATCGACTGTCCGGACAGCACCGCCCGCCTGCGCGTCATCGACGATGGACCCGGCATTCAGGCCGAAGCACGTCAGCGCGTATTCGAACGTTTCTACCGCAACGCGCCGCCGGGTCAGCCCGGCACGGGTCTGGGGCTGGCCATCGTGAAGGAAATCGTGGCGGCCAGCCATGGCACGGTGACCCTGTCGCCAGGCACGGATGGCATCGGACTGATCGTCAGCGTGACGCTCCCCTTAGATTCGGAGACCGAAAGCAACGTCTTATGAGGAGCGCCACGCGAGGCGGTTCACCGATGGAGCACGTGGTATACCCGCGCTCTCATCTGAAAGAAAATAACAATCGTATGAAATGACGTCGTCAATTCAGGCGTTATGACCGTTTTGGACCGAGAATGTCGTTTGAAACATACGCTCGAGTGGATACGCTAGGACAAACCCTGATATATTCAGGGTCTTCGCAGAAATCCCCTCAAGCAAGCGAAAATTTCTTGATCCAAATCAAATAGTTACGCATCGCTGTCAACCATGCGGGTGCCCGCCGCGTGTAATTGTGACGAAATGTAAAGTTTGTTAAATTGATTGTGGGTCTCGCCGCGTGGGTTGCGGCACGGGACTTTTTCTCTCAGGGATTTGCCTCCATGCCGTTTCTCGTCGATCCTGCCGCACAGGCTGCGAGACATCGCGTGTCGATTGACGACGCGTTGCACACGCGCGCCACGACGCCGCAGACGGTCGCACGCAAGATCGACGCAGCACGCGAAGCCGAGCGCACGCGACTTGCGCAGGAAATGCACGACGGGCTCGGCGCTCACCTTACGGCACTGCAACTGGTCGTCGCACGTCTTGCGACGCGCGCGCCCGCAGACGCCGCCGAGTGGCAATCCTTCTGCACCCAGATTCAGAACGTAGCGAACGCTGCACAAGACGCGGCCGACGAACTCGTCGGACGCAATCGCCCGCCTGCGCTCGACGCAGGTCTCGTCACTTCGCTGCGTGCCTGGCTGCGCGGCTTTGGCGAGCAAAGCGGTCTCACGTGCATCTGGCGCTGCGACGACGTGACGCGCGAGCGCGTTGCGAACCTTACTCCCGACGCGGTGCTGGCGTTGTATCGCATCGCTCAGGAAGCGCTGACCAACGTTGCTCGTCATGCCCGCGCCACGCGCGTGGTCGTGGCGCTCGATGGCAGCCACGGTTCACTCAAACTCACGATTTCCGACGACGGTTGCGGGCTGGCCCGCGGCGCGCGTCGCAAGCAGGAACATTTCGGATTAGTTGGCATGCGCGAGCGCTGTACGGCGCTCGGCGGCACGCTACGTATCGGCAGTGTTCAAGGATCGGGGACGCTCGTCAGCGCACGGCTTCCCTGGCATCAGATCCTGCCTGCCCCGACCGGCCAGCACGGCCCGGAATCGCTTGCTCTTCACGGATACGCATCATGACGCTTAGAGTGCTCATCGTCGACGACCACGCCATCGTGCGCCAGGGCGTCCGGCAATTGCTCTCCGATAGCGGAAGCATCGCCGTCATTGGCGAAGCCGACTGCGGCGCAGAAGCGCTGGAGATGACAGACGCAGCCCAGTGGGACATCGTCCTACTAGATATCTCGCTGCCCGACACTAACGGTCTGGAGATTCTCAAGACCCTGCGACGCAAACATCCGCGTCTGCCGATCATGATCTTCAGCATGTACGGCGAAGGTCAGTTCGCGCTGCGCGCGCTCAAGGCGGGCGCCGCCGGTTACCTGAGCAAACGCTCGAACGCTCAGCAACTGGTCTCGGCCGTGCGACAAGTGGCCGCGGGCCGCAAGTACGTGAGCCCGATGGTCGCCGAAACGCTCGCCGACTATCTCGGACCGGACGCCGATCAGCCGCCGCACGAACGCCTGTCGGATCGCGAATACCAGACGCTGTGCATGATCGGCTCGGGCAAGCGCCTCACCGACATCGCCAACGCGCTGTCCCTCTCGGTCAAGACCGTGAGCGTGTACCGCACGCGTCTACTAGAGAAGATGCGTCTGAATAACAACGCCGAGCTGACCTATTACGTCATGCAGCACGGCCTGGTCAGTGCGGAGATGGGGCCGGTCTGCGCCTGATCACGGCGCGGGGCACGACAGCGTCACCACAATTCCTGCCAGATTTCGCCAGGAATCCCCAGAACTAAGTACTCACTTCGTGGCCCGCGACAGCGGGCCACTTCCATTTCCGGGGTCGCACTCGACGGTCGATGTACGCGCTTTAGAGGAATTTTCACGGTGACGAGAAAATTTTTTTCGCCCACGGGCCGGGGTTGCCGCCGGTTGAGAATTACCGACCACGCC
Organism: Pandoraea sp. NPDC090278; assembly: GCF_044772185.1. Taxonomy (NCBI): domain Bacteria; kingdom Pseudomonadati; phylum Pseudomonadota; class Betaproteobacteria; order Burkholderiales; family Burkholderiaceae; genus Pandoraea; species Pandoraea sp. NPDC090278. The sequence continues at coordinate 162,026 of NZ_JBIVYJ010000002.1, forward strand.
ATCGGGAATCGCCGACGGCCGTCAGCGTGTCGCCACCTCTCCGAGCCTTACAGGGCATGAATAGGCGGCACATTGCCCCTTTCCTTGACGGATCAATCGTGGAGGAATTTTGTAGACTGGCCTACTAGCGTTTTTCCGACATCGGCCTGGCACGTCGATGGGGGCTGGCAAAGCATTTTGCAAATCCACCCTAAATTTTCCCAATGGCCGTCCGATATCCCTTACAACGGCGGCTTTCGGCAATTGGCTGGTGAGCCAAAGTTACGGCACTTAAGCCGGAGCCAAAAAATTTTGGGAAAGGAGTTGCTAAATGGCATCTGTCATCAATACCAATATCTTCTCGACGATTGCTCAGCGTAACCTGAGTACGTCGCAATCCAGCCTGCAAACGTCGATCACGCGTCTGTCGTCGGGTCTGCGCATCAACAGCGCCGCTGACGATGCCGCCGGTCTGGCCATTACCGACCGTATGACGTCGCAGATCAACGGTCTGACGCAAGCTCAGCGCAATGCCAACGACGGCATCTCGCTGGTGCAGACCGCTGCTGGCGGCCTGACGTCGATCTCGGACAACCTGCAACGTATCCGTACGCTGGCAGTGCAAGCCACGAACGCCACGAACTCGGCTTCGGACCGCGCTGCAATCGACCAGGAAGTTCAGCAACGTCTGTCGGAAATCACCCGCACGGCACAACAAACGCAGTTCAACGGTCTGTCGGTGCTCAACGGCACGATGGGCGCAGCGAACTTCCAAGTTGGCGCTAACGCTGGTCAGTCGATCTCGGTTTCGCTGAGCCAAAACATGGGCGCTGGCTCGATCGGTGGCGTTGCTCTGGCAACGGCTACGACGGCCGCCAAGTTCGGTTCGATCACGCTCGACGCTGCCAACTCGATCAAGGTCGGTGGCACGGCAGTTGCCAACGGCACGTACAACACGGCAGCCGACCTGGCCGCCGCGATCAACACCGCCGCAGGTTCGAACATCGCCGCCGCCAACGCGACGACGGGTGAAATCGACTTCACCAACTCGACCGCCACGGCCATCACGATGGCTCAGACCGGCGTGACCGGCGTGACGATCCCGACCAACGTGGCCGCTGCCGCAGGTGGCCCGCCGGCTGTTCCGGGTACGGCTTCGACCACGGGCGTGAAGACGGCCCTGGCTCCGCTGACCCTGACGGGCAACGACCTGACGCTGCAAGCCGCAGGCTCCACGACGGCTACGTCGATCACCGGCACGTTCAAGACCGTGGGCGAACTGGCTGACGCCATCAGCGCCAGCGGCAGCGGCGTGACGGCGTTCGTCGACTCGACCGGCAAGCTGAACCTGGTGTCGAGCCAGAACTTCACGGTCGGTGGCACGGCCGCCAAGCTGACGCAAATCGGCGTGGCAGCAGGCAGCTCGGCAGTGAGCGGCAGCCTGGCAACGGCTAACGCGCTGACGGTTGACTCGGCTACCAAGCTGGTCGCACAGATCGACGCCGCCGTCGGCACGGCTGACTCGTTCAACGCAACGCTGGGCGCAATCCAAAACCGCTTCCAGTCGGCTGTGAGCAACCTGTCGGCAACGACGCAAAACCTGACCTCGGCACGTTCGGGCGTTCAGGACACGGACTACGCAGCGGAAACGGCTAACATGACCCGCTCGCAGATCCTGCAACAAGCTGGTATCTCGATGCTGTCGCAAGCTAACCAGCTGCCGCAGCAAGTGCTCAAGCTCCTCCAGTAATACCGGAGTAGTGCTTGGCACACCCGGTGAGCGCAAGCTCGCCGGGTCGACGGCGGCGTCACTGCGAAACGGTGCCGCCGCCGCGTGTGTTTTACGGACCCTCGTGTTTTCTGGTGGTCCGGGTGGTAACGATCAATTCAACGGAGTGAGAGCACATCATGGCAACTTCTAACGGACCGGGCACTATTTCCTCCCCAGGGATTGGGTCAGGCCTGGACGTCAATGCACTCGTCAAGAGCTTGATGACCCCTGCCAATAACAAGCTCACTCTGTTGCAAAACCAGGAAGCGGCGTACAACACGAAGCTTTCCGCCATCGGTCAGTTGCAATCGGCGCTGTCCGCATTCCAGTCCTCGCTCACCACGCTCTCCAGCGCCTCGCAGTTCCTGCAAGTCGCGGCAGCCGTGGGTGACAATACGATCCTGTCGGCCACCGCCGATTCGACGGCCAACGTCAGCCAGTACACGGTCGGCGTCACGCAGCTCGCGCAAGCACAGAGCCTGACCACGAGCGGCTTTTCGAGCCAGACGAGCACGATCGGCGCGGGTACGTCGACCAAGGTGACGATTACCCTTGGCACGATCTCGGGCGGCACGCTGACCAACGGCACGTACACGGGCGCGAGTTTCGCCGCCAACGCCAGCTCCACGCCGATCAACTTCACGATCGACAGCACCAACAACTCGCTGACCGGTATCCGCGACGCGATCAACGCCCAGAACGGCGACGCCGTGGCAACGATCGTCAACGACGGCAGCGGCACGCCTTATCGTCTTGTGCTGACTTCCAAGACGACGGGCGAGAACATGAGCATGAAGGTCGATGTGGCCGCTGGCGGCGACACCGCGGTCACGAACCTGCTGGCCAACGATCCGACCGGCACGCAGAACCTCACGCAGACGAGCGCCGCGCAGAACGCGCTCCTGACCGTCAACGGTCTGGCTGTCACCAGCGCCACGAACACCGTGACCAAGTCGATCACGGGCGTCACGCTCAATCTGACGAAGATCGGCTCGACGACCGTCACGACCAGCCGCAACACGGCGGCCGTCACGCAAGCCGTGCAGTCGTTCGCGACCGCCTACAACACACTGCAATCGACGATCGGCAAGCTGACCGCGTTCGACTCGGCCGGCAACGGCGCGAACAACGGTCCGCTGATCGGCGACTCGACGGTTCAGCTCGTGCAGAACCGTCTGACCCAGATTCTGAACGGCAAGTTGCCGGGCGTCGGCTCGACGGGCCTCGCATCGCTCGCACAGGTTGGCGTGGGCTTCAACAAGGACGGCACGCTGTCCGTCGACACCACCGCCCTGAACAAGGCGATGAACACGACGAACGGCTTCAACGCGCTGGCTTCGCTGTTCGCGACCAACGGTCAGACGACCGACAGTCTGGTGAGCTTCACCAGCTCGACGAACGCGACACAGCCGGGTCAGTACGGCATCAACATCTCGCAAGCGGCAACGCAAGGCACGACGACCGGCTCAATCACGTTGGGCGCGACGACGACGATTGCCGCAGGCAGCAACGAACTCCAGATCTCGCTCGACGGCAACATCGCCAGCGTGCTGATTCCGCCGGGCACCTACACGCAAGACAAGCTGGCCTCCGCGATTCAGTCCGCGATCAATGGCAACAGCAAGTTCACCACCGCGCAGTCGGGCGTGTCGGTGGCGTCGAACAACGGCATTCTGACGATCACGTCAAACCGTTACGGCTCGGCATCGAAAGTGATCGTGACGGGCGGCTCGGCGTACAACCAGCTGTTCAACGGCAACAACACGACGACCGGTAAAGATGTCGTCGGCACCATTGGCGGTTTCACCGCAGTGGGTAGCGGTCAGACGCTCACCGGTGCTGCGGGCACCCCGATCGACGGCCTCAAGATCACGGTGTCGGGCACGGCCACGGGCAATCGCGGCAACATCGGCTTCTCGCAGGGCTTCGCATCGCTGCTGAACACGCAGGTCGGCGACTTCCTGAGCGCCAAGGGCGCGGTGACGAGCGCGACGAACAACCTGAACACGTCGATCAAGCAGATCAAGCAGCAGGAAACCGACTGGCAAGACCAGATGACGCAGATGCAGAACCGTTATCTGGCTCAGTTCACGGCACTCGACGCGACGATGGCCAAGCTCCAGAACACCAGCGACTACCTCAAGCAGGTGCTCGGTGGTTCGTCTTCGTCGTCTTCGAAGTAAGCGGGGCAAAGAGTCATGTACGGTCAGAACGCCGCCAATGCGTATCGCAAAGTCGGGCTCGAAACTGGCGTCGTCGCCGCGAGCCCGCACCAGCTCATCGTGATGCTGTTCGACGGTGCCAAGGCTGCGCTCACCAAAGCCCGCATTCACTTCGAAGCTGGCCATATCGTCGAGCGCGGGCAAGCCATCTCGAAAGCCATCGAGATCATCGGCGGTCTGCGCGATGGTTTGAATATGGAAGTCGGCGGGGAACTGTCACGCAATTTGCGTGATCTCTACGACTACATGGGGCGACGTCTTCTCGAAGCCAACCTCGAGAACGACGTGGCCAAGATTCAAGAAGTCGACACCCTGCTCGAGACAATTGCATCGGCCTGGCGAGCGATCGCACCGAACACTGGCACGGGTGCCCCCGCCGCTCAGGCGGGCACCGGAGTGCGCTATGAATGAAGCCACGACTTTGCTGAACTGCTACGAAAGTATTGCCGGTCTCACGGAGCGCATGCTCGGTGTGGCGCGCGATGGCGACTGGGATGCCCTGATCGATCTCGAGACGCAGTATCGTGCACAGGTCGACTCGATCAAGCAGCTCGACGCCGATCTGCCGTTGTCCGACGACGAGCGCACGCGCAAGCACGCCATCATCCGCCGCATTCTGGCCGACGATGCCGCCATTCGCGATCTCGCGGTGCCCCATCTGGCGCACCTGGACGCCATGATCAACAGCACGCGCCGTCAACGTGCCCTGCACGAAGTCTACGGCCTGAACCTGGGCGCCTGACGCGCGACCGCGCGTCACCGCCCGCATCTCGGAGTAAGGCATGGCCGGTCTCGACTCGGTTCTGGCCACGACACTCGCACGGCGGCTCGACACTTTACTCGGCGTGGGGGTGTCTTCCACGACCGCGCCCAATGCCGTCGCAGGCTCTCAGCCGACGGGCGACGCCACCTCCGCCCTCGGCGACCTCGCCACCAAGACCTCACCCACTGCCGTTGCGTTGGGCAATGCGACCTCGCAGACGGGGGCGCGTGTTCCCACGCCGGTTCAGCAGGCAACGTTGTCAGCCGCTGCGCGCACCATCGACACCATTCTGCGTCTCGCCCCCGACTCGCCCGGCCCCGTGCAGGCGAGCGCGCCGGTGTGGCCTGCGGCGCCCGGCACAGGCGCTCCGGCGCTGGCACCGCTGGTCGCCGCCGCGCTGAAGGAAGCGTTGTCGGCGAGTGGGCTTTTCTACGAATCGCACCTGTCGCAATGGGCCTCGGGCAGCCGCTCGTTCGAGCAGTTGCAGGCCGAGCCACAGTTGCGCTGGCCAGCGTCCGCCAATCTTGCGGCGCAGTTGCGAGCCGCCGGTGCGGATGCCACGTTGCCCGGGCCCGGGCCGCTGACGCGCTTGCTCGGCCCGGCGGGTGGCGAGGCTGCATTGGCGACTGGCTGGCCGACGTTGAGTCCGTCCGCCTTGGCTTCGACCCTGCCGTCGGCCACACCGAATCCCACGCCGGGACAGCCCGGCACCGGCACACCGACCGCTCAGGGCGATACCGGCGACGGTGGACTGCGCACAAGTGCGAATCTTCCGAACACCGCGACCGCGCTTGCGCATGCCGCAAGCGTGGCGCATACGACAAGCAGCGTGCTCCCGACGGGACATGACGGCGGCGACGCTGCGCTAGCGGCCAGCGGTACGTCGGCGAACGCGCAACAGCACGGTGCGGCGGGCGCGATTGCGGCCGTCGCGAATACACCTGCCGAGAGTGTGACGCTGGTCCGTCAGCAACTCGACATGCTGGTCAATCCGCAGTTTCAGTGGAACGGCATGGCGTGGCCCGGTGCGCCGATGGAGTGGCGCGTCGAAGAGCGTCCCGGACAGCAAGCGCCGGGCGAAGCCGCTGCGCCGTCGACATGGCATACGCATTTGCGTCTGACACTGCCGTCGCTGGGGACCATCGACGTCACGCTGGGCTTGTCTGGTCAGCAGTTGCAGGCACGCTTGCTCACTGACTCGACGGCGTCGACAGACGTGCTGTCGAACGAAGGCGAAGACCTACGCCACCGACTGGCGGCCGTCGGCCTGATCGCGAGTCAGTTGTCGTTCGGTGCGTTGGACGATGCGGGTGAGGTAGCGGCGCAGGGGAATACCACTGTGTCCGGTGGGTCCGGCGTGCCATCCACCGATGTTGAAGTCGCAGAACTGCCCGTACCCGTGACGGATACCCCGCCGCAAACCGGAGGTGAAGCATGACGTTGCCACCGGAACGCCGCACTGCGGTCGCGCTCGCCTACGGCGCGAAGGATTCGGCCCCGCGAGTCGTCGCGAAGGGTTACGGCCTGCTGGCCGAGACCATCGTGCGCACGGCACGCGAGCATGGCCTGTACGTGCACGAGTCGCCGGAGCTGGTGAGTCTGCTGATGCAGGTCGACCTCGACCAGCGAATTCCCGCACAGCTTTATCAGGCAGTCGCCGAACTGCTGGCATGGCTCTACAAGCTGGAAGCCGGACGCGGCGGCAAACCGCCTCCGCTCCCTCCGGGCATCCTGCCCCCGGAAGTCCCGGCCGACGCATCCGCCGAAAACCCGCCTTCACTCCCCGCCTCACCCCCGTCCGCCTGACACCGCAAGCGCTAGGTCACGCCATGCACGTTTGATGCGTGTGTGGCGTGAAGCGTCCGAATTGCACTCCATGCGAGTGCGCGCTACTCGCTTGATTTTCCGAGGTATTTGACGTTTCCGACGCGTCGGGATTCGACACGCCCATCACGTCGTTTGCACAGGTCAATAGCATGAGTCTTCGGGTGTTCACGCGGAACGCCCGTCTCTACAGACCGCTTTCTTGACCGAAGACTATGCAACTCATCGCTTTTCCCGACGCTCATCGGTCCGGCGCAATGCCTTGCGCCTCACATTTCATGTCCCCGCCTATGCCGACGCTTTCGCACGACGCATTTCTCGATTGGATTACCACAGGGAAGTCCGGCGTGTTTGCGGTATCGGAGGCGGAGTTCTGGCGAATCGAAGTCATCGTCGACGATGAGATTCGACTGCTGGCGGATACGACATCGACTGCCGCAAGAGCCTTTGCGACATTGAGCGACGTCTCAGATTTTCTTCTCGCCTTGGGCATCACCGAATTCTCCGTGATCCCGAATCCTTCCGCGTTACGCGCGGCGGACTACGACAACTGGGTCTTGCAGGCAATTCAGGAAGCCGTCCGCGAGGCGGATGCCCCCGACACGGAGTGGATTGCTAACGACGAGGTCGAGGAAGCGACCAGAAACCTGATCGAGGGCAATCACGAGTGATCCCGATCGTCTGGAGTGCCACGGCGCTACAGCCGAACAAAACGCTTCGCTTACCGCTTTTTTGGAGCCCATCACAATGGACGGCATCTTAAGCCCCTTTAATCCCGGCGCTGGCGCAGCCCCGCCCGCCTTGACCGGTCGCGATGACATCCGCGAGGAAGTTCGTATTTGTATCGAACGCCTTCGTATCGGGCGCCATGCCAATGGTCAACTGCTCGTCGGACTTCGCGGCGTTGGCAAGACCGTTTTGCTTGAACGGTTGCTGTACGAGGCCGAGCAACGTGACTCGATTACGCTTCGGCTCGAAGCGCCGGAATTCAAATCGTTGCCTGCGTCACTCGCTCCGGCGCTACGCGTAGCTTTGCTTCGCATGAACAGAATGCAGAGCGCAAAAGAAGCCGTCACTCGGGGGCTGCGAGCACTTGCGGGCTTCGTGATAGGACTGAAAGTATCGTTCGGCGATATCGAAGTTGGGATGGATTACCCTCCGGAGCCCGGACTGGCCGACTGTGGCGATCTGGAGTTGGATCTTTGCGCATTGTTGGTTGAAGCGGGGCGTGCAGCACGCGCCGCACACACGGTACTCGCGATCTTCATCGACGAGTTTCAAGGGATGCCGCAGCATGAATTGTCTTCGCTGCTTTACGCGCTCCATCGATGCACCCAGCTTCAGCTGCCGGTCATTCTTATCGGCGCAGGCCTTCCACCAATGATCAAGCACATTGGCGACGCCAAGTCCTACGCCGAGCGGATGTTCGATGTCCATCGCCTTGGACCGCTTACGCTGGAAGCCGCTCGAGATGCGATCACCGAGCCTGCCGCGCAGGCGGGTGTCACGATTCAGCCAGCCGCACTTGACGCCATCGTCGAACAGTCGGGGGCCTACCCATACTTCCTGCAACAGTGGGGAAAGCTCACGTGGCGGGCGGCAAGCGTGAGCCCGATCACACCCGATCATGTCGATAACGTCTCGGATGCCGCCATCGCTGCATTAGATGACGGTTTTTATGGATTTCGCTTTGAACGGCTGACGCAGCCGGAGCGAAGCTACCTGCGTGCGATGGCAGAACTCGGTGAGGGGCCTCACGACTCACGCCGCGTCGCGAAGGCGATGGGGCTACCTTCAGAGCTTCTCGAACCCGTTCGCAACGATCTCGTCACAAAGGGCATGCTCTACACCGCCCCGCTTGGGGACGCGGCGTTCACCGTACCTCGCTTCCACGAGTTTCTGAAGCGAATCATGCCAAACACGGTCGAGGCCGAGCCAGTATGAAATCGGCTTTCGGGTCCTAACGTGAAACAAAAAAGCCCCGTCAAAGACGGGGCCTTCTCAACAGCCATTTAGCCAGCCATCAAACCTGCATATTCATCACGGTTGTGTAGGCCGAAACGAGCTTGTTGCGCACTTGCAGGCTCATCTGGAAGCCGATGTTGGCTTTTTGCAGGTCGACCATCACGTCGTTCAGCGCCACGCCCGGCTCGCCCATTTCGAAGGCTTTGGCCTGCGCTTCGGCACCGTTCTGCGATGCCGACACGCGCTTAAGCGATGCCTCAAGCTCGGACGCGAAACCGCCCGACTTCGACGCGGAACCCACGCCGACACTGGACGTGCCCATGATCGAGCCTGCCGCCTGCGACGCGACGCCGCCCAGCTTTTGCAGTACCGATTCGATCCCCGGAATGGCCATTTTGCTTGTCCTTGCTTATGTCGATGCGTCGATACAACAACCCGGCACCCCGCGAAACACCCGCGGCTCACACCGGATTGCCTTTTATCAGTCACGTCGGAGCTTACCACCCCTTGGCAAGCCCTCAATAGCTTAATTAACGGGGAAAGACCCGCCTAATCCTCAGAACGATTCCACATTCGCCAACGAATAATCAGGACCATCGGCATCGTGCGCACCTGTACCAAGTTTCTTTCCAATCCTTAGCGACTTGAGGATGTGTGCCCGATGCCACGCGTACCCGGAGAATTCTGTCGCATGTTAGTGAGCACTTCCACCGCGATGACCGTCATCACAACGCCCCTGGCGTGGAGCCGCGCATGAACGCTGCCACCCAGACGGCTGACGTCGCCGCCAAGCCGCCCCTGCTCGCGCAGCTACGCTCGCGTGAGCGCCTGCCGTTGCTCATCGGCGGCGCGGCCATCGTCGCATTGCTGATCGCCGTCTTCCTGTGGAGCCGTGCCCCCGATTACAAGGTGCTGTACAGCAACCTGAGCGATCGTGACGGCGGCGCCATCATCACGTCGCTCCAGCAGATGAACGTGCCGTACAAGTTCGCCGAGGGTGGCGGGGCCATTCTGGTGCCGTCCGAACAGGTGCACGACGTGCGTCTGCGTCTGGCCTCCCAAGGCCTGCCCAAGGGCGGTCTGGTCGGCTTCGAACTGATGGACAACCAAAAGTTCGGTATCAGCCAGTTCGCCGAACAGGTCAATTACCAGCGCGCCCTCGAAGGCGAACTGGCGCGCTCGGTCGAATCGCTCTCCGCCGTGTCGGCGGCCCGCGTGCACCTCGCGATCCCGAAGCCTTCCGTATTCGTGCGCGAACAGCAAAAGCCGAGCGCCTCGGTGCTGGTCACGCTCTACCCGGGCCGCGTGCTCGACGACGCGCAAGTGAGCGCCATCGTGCACATGGTGGCGTCGAGCGTGCCGGAACTGCCCGTCAAGAACGTGACGGTGCTCGACCAGAACGGCAATCTGCTCTCCGCCCAAAGCGGTAATGCGCTGGGTCTGGACGCCAGCCAGCTCAAGTACGTCCGCGAACTCGAACAGTCCTACGCACGCCGCATCGAGGCGATCCTGAACCCGATCGTCGGGCCGGGCAACGTCCACGCGCAAGTGACGGCAGACGTCGACTTCAATCAGGTCGAGCAGACGTCCGAGAACTACAAGCCGAACGCGGGCGAGCAAGCCGTTCGCAGCCAGCAAAGCAGCGAAGCCTCGCAGATCGGTGCGAACGCCGCCGGTGGTGTGCCGGGTGCACTGTCGAACCAGCCGCCGGGTCAGGCCACCGCGCCGATCACGCAGCAGCAGCAACAACAGCAGTTCGCCCAGCAAGGTGCCAACCCGGCAAGCGCCGCCAGCGCCCCGCAAGGCCCGCGCAGCGACCGCAAGGACGCCACGACCAACTACGAAGTCGACCGCACGATTCGTCACGTGCAGCAGGCGACGGGCGGCCTCAAGCGCCTGTCGGCGGCGATTGTCGTGAACTACCGTCCGGGCACGGATGCCAAGGGCAAGCCCGCGATGGTGGCGCTCACGCAAGCCCAACTCGACCAGATCCAGAATCTGTCGAAGGAAGCCATCGGCTTCTCCGGCCAGCGCGGCGACACGATCAACATCGTGAACAGCGCGTTCACGGTCGAAGAAGATCCGGAAGCGAACCTGCCGTGGTGGCGTCAGCGTCAGAACATCGAACTGGCCAAGCAAGTCGGCAAGTGGGTGCTGATCGGTCTGATCGGTCTCTATCTGTGGTTCGGCGTGATTCGTCCGGCCATCCGTAAGCACCTGACCCCGCCGCCGCCGGCCGAGCCGACGATGGCAGGCGCAGCAGGTGCCGACGGCGGTGAAGGCGAAGGCGCAGACGGCGAAGCTGGCAAGCGCGGCGAACTCAGCGCTTACGAACGTAACTTGCAGTACGCGCGTCAGGTGGCGCGACAGGATCCGAAGATCGTGGCAACGGTAGTCAAAGCATGGGTGGGTGGTGGCGATGAGCGCGGCTGAGGGACTCCAACGCAGCGCCATCCTCCTGATGTCGCTGGGCGAAGATGAAGCGGCGGAGGTCTTCAAGTACCTCGCGCCGCGTGAAGTGCAGAAGCTCGGCGCAGCGATGGCTCAGCTTCGGCAAGTCACGCGCGATCAGATCGCCGACGTGCTGCAGGACTTCGTGCTCGAAGCGGAACAGCACTCGGCGCTGTCGCTCGATTCGTCCGAATACATTCGCTCGGTGCTCAACAAGGCGCTGGGTAACGACAAGGCCGCAGGCCTGATCGAACGCATTCTGCAGGGCGGCGACACCAGCGGTATCGAAGGCCTGAAGTGGATGGATTCGACCGCCGTGGCCGAACTGATCCGCCACGAGCACCCGCAGATCATTGCAACGATTCTGGTGCACCTCGACCGCGATCAGGCGTCGGAAGTCCTCGCGCTCTTCACGGAACGTCTGCGTAACGACGTGGTGCTGCGTATCGCCACGCTCGACGGCATTCAGCCCGCCGCACTGCGCGAACTGAACGACGTGCTGACCAAACTGCTCTCGGGCAGCGAAAACATCAAGCGCAGCCCGATGGGCGGCGTGCGTACCGCGGCGGAAATCCTCAACTATCTGGGCGGCGTGCACGAAGAATCGGTCATCGAAGCCGTGCGCAACTACGACTCGGACCTCGCGGCGAAGATCGTCGAAGAGATGTTCGTGTTCGAAAACCTGCTCGACGTGGAAGACCGCAGCATTCAGGTGCTGCTCAAGGAAATCGAGTCCGAGTCGCTCATCATCGCACTCAAGGGCGCACCGTCCGAGCTGCGCGAGAAGTTCTTCAAGAACATGTCGGCCCGTGCGGCCGAGCTGTTGCGCGAAGACCTCGAATCGCGCGGACCGGTCCGTGTCTCGGAAGTCGAAGCCGAACAGAAGAAGGTGCTGCAAGTCGTGCGGCGCCTGGCCGATCAGGGCGCCATCATGATCGGCGGCCGCGGCGACGACGCGTACGTGTAACGAAACGGGGCCCGCGCGCATGTCGACCATCATCCCGAAGGAACGCCTCTCCGCCTGGCAACGCTGGGAGATGGCGTCGTTCGACCCGCCGCCGCCCCCGGCCCCGCCGCCGCCGCAACCGCCCAGCCCGCTGGACGATCCGGCGCTCGTCGAACAGATCGCCGCGTGGCGCGAAGAAGCGCGCGCCGCCGGACACGCCGAAGGCTATGCCGCTGGTCATGCGGAAGGTTATGCCGCAGGTCAGGCAGAAGGAAAGCAAGAAGTCGACACGCGCGCCGCACAACTCGCGGATATCGCGCATGGCTTCGGCAACGCGGTGAACGCCATCGACCGCGAAGTCGCTGAGCCGTTGCTGGGACTGGCGCTCGACATCGCGCGTCAGGCATTGCACCAGACGCTGGCCGTTCGCCCGGAAACGCTGCTGCCGATCGTGCGCGATCTGCTGGCCAACGATCCGCTCACGGGCTCGCCGCGCCTGCTGCTCAATCCGGAAGACATCGAGCTTGTCGAGTCGCACGTCGGTGCAGAACTCCGTGCCGCCGGGTGGACCGTGCGCCCCGACCCCACCATCGAACGTGGCGGCTGCAAGGCCGAAGCCGCGAGCGGCGAAGTCGACGCCACCATCGCGACTCGCTGGCAGCGTGTCATGGCCGCACTGGGCAAGGATCTGCCGTGGTGAACGCCGAACTCACCCCACTCTCCGCGCATGCGCCGGTGCTGCCCAGCACCGAGAATCAGCATGACGAGGCGACGCCGTCCACGCCCGCCCCGGCGAACGACGGCACCACGCCTTCCGTACGGTTGTGGGATGAGATCGACACGCACACGGTGCAAGCCGGTGCGTTGCAGCCTGACGATCACGACGATGAGGCCGACGCCGAATCCGCCGCGCGAGCCAGCGACGACGTTTCCACCGATGCCGCTCATGCGACCGATGTCGACACGTCGACCGCCGCAACCCAACAACCGCACAACGCGCTGAACGCCCGCGAACTCGCACGCGATGCGCACCTGCGCCGCTGGCAGAACACCCTGCGCGAGCGCATCGCGCACGTACACGCAGTGGAGCCGACACGCCGCTGCGGTCGCCTCACGCGCGCCGCCGGTCTGGTGCTCGAAGCCGTCGGCCTGCGGTTGCCGGTCGGTGCGGGCTGCCTGATCGAACTGCCGGTGCACGACGCCTCGCGCGAACCCGCCACGGCCGAAGCCGAAGTCGTCGGTTTCGGTGGCGACCGCCTGTTCCTCATGCCGCAAACGGAAGTTGCAGGCCTGCTGCCCGGTGCGCGCGTGTTCCCGATGGAACCCGCCGCCGACGGCCCGCTCCCGTCGCAACGTCACAATGGCAAACGCCTTCCCGTGGGCGAAGCCCTGCTCGGCCGTGTGGTCGACGCCGCCGGCCGCCCGCTGGACGACTTCGGCCCACTCGGCATGACCGACAGCGCCTCGCTCGCGTCGGTGCCGATCAACCCGCTGGGCCGCGCGCCCATCGAGTCGGTGCTGGATGTCGGCGTGCGCGCCATCAACTCGCTGCTCACCGTGGGACGCGGTCAGCGCATGGGTCTCTTCGCAGGTTCGGGTGTCGGCAAGAGCGTGCTGCTCGGCATGATGGCCCGCTTCACGCAGGCCGAAGTGATCGTCGTGGGCCTGATCGGCGAGCGCGGACGCGAAGTGAAGGACTTCATCGAGAACATTCTCGGGCCGGACGGTCTGGCGCGCTCGGTCGTGGTGGCCGCACCCGCCGACGTCTCGCCGCTGCTGCGCCTCCAAGGCGCGGCCTACGCCACGACGCTGGCCGAATACTTCCGCGATCAGGGCAAAGACGTGCTGCTGATCATGGATTCGCTGACCCGTTACGCGATGGCCCAGCGCGAGATCGCACTGGCCATCGGCGAGCCGCCTGCGACGAAGGGCTACCCGCCTTCGGTGTTCGCCAAGCTGCCCGCGCTGGTCGAACGCGCCGGTAACGGCCCGGACGGCGGCGGTTCCATCACCGCGTTCTACACCGTGCTGACCGAAGGCGACGATCAGCAGGACCCCATCGCCGACTCGGCCCGCGCCATTCTCGACGGGCACATCGTGCTCTCGCGTCAGCTCGCGGAATCGGGTCACTACCCCGCCATCGACATCGAACAGTCGATCAGCCGGGCGATGGCCGCACTCATCGACGACGCTCAGTTCGATACGGTGCGTCGCTTCAAGCAGATGCTTTCGCGCTACCAGCGCAACCGCGACCTCATCAACGTGGGCGCGTACGCGCCGGGCAGCGACCCGATGCTCGATCAGGCGATCGAGCTGTATCCCCGTCTCGAAGGCTTCCTGCAACAGGGAATGCGCGAGCGGGCCAGTTATCCGGACGCCGTGCAGCAGTTGCGCGGACTGTTCCACTAATTGGAGGCGGCCATGAATTCCACCCTGCCCCTCAAGTTGCTCATCGAACTCGCCCAGAAGGACGTGGACGAAGCTGCGCGCCTGCTTGGCGAGCGTCAGACGCAACGCGCCGAAGTCGAGCGTCAGCTCGAAGCGCTGCGTCAGTATCGTCACGAGTACCGCACGCGCATGCAGACGGCAACGATTCAGGGCATGGCGGGATGCGACTGGCGCAACTTCCAGCAATTCATCGATACGCTCGACACCGCCATCGGACAGCAGGCCATGCTGCTCCAGCAAGCGGAAGAGCGTCTCACCGTCGCGCGCCGGGAATGGCAGGCACAGCAACGCCGCCTGAACTCCTTCGGCACGCTCGCCTCGCGCGAAGAAGCCCGCACCGCCGTGCGCGTGGCGCGTCGCGAGCAGAAAGAAAACGACGAGTACGCCGCGCGCAGCCTGCGCCGTCGTGCCGAATCACCGATTTGAAGGAATTGAGGAGCCCACTATGTCGATTCTGAGCTTCCTGACCGATGCCGCCGGCGCTGCCCGGCAAGCCGTGAACCGCGCCGGTTCGTCGAACAGCGACGACACCGGCGTGCTGCCGTTCTCCGCAGTGCTCTCGCAGCAAACGCGTCAGACCGTCCAGCCGTCGGCCAGCAGCGCGAACAACAACGCCGCGCAGCAGGCCAATCAGACGAATTCGTCCAACGGCTCGTCGAACAGCACGAAGTCGACCGACAACGCGTCGACCGGACAAGCCGGTCAGACGGCACAGTCGGGACAAACCGGCCAGACCGGGCAAACGAACGCTTCGAACAAGCCTTCGAAATCGTCGAACGCCGATGATGGCAAGGACGAGGAAGACGACACGCAAACGGCCGCCGCTGCCCCGGGCGATCCTGCCGCAGCGCTGGCTGTTGCGCTCGCCGCGATGAACAACGCGCCGCTGCAAACCGCCGCGCCTGTCCCGGCAACGCCGACGGGTGACGCCGTCGCCACGGCCACCGACGGCAAGCCGGGTACCGGTGCTGCCATCACGGCCGCCGTCGCCGGTGCGATGCAAGCCGCAGGTGCCGCACAACTGACCGGCCAGCCGCCCGCAGGGACCGATGCCGACGCCAAACCTGTGACGACCGCCGCCAACACCGGCGCGCCGGTCAAGGGCACCGTTACACCGGCCGCATCGACGACCAGCCCGACGGGCGGCATCTCGCTCGACACGCTGGCGAAGAACGCCACCACCGCACACGCGGCAACGACCGCGCAGCCCGCTGCGACGGACGCGAAGGCCGCTACGCCGGTCGCCGGTACCGATGCGCAGGCACAACAACGCGTGGCCGACGCACTGGCGCAGGCCCAGGGCAACCGCGACGCTGCCTCGCAGGCCACCGCTGCCGCGACGCAAGCCGACGTGCAGGCTGCCCAGAGCGCCACCCCGGCCGTCGACGCCCAGCCGCAGTTGCAGGCGCAGGCCAACCTGCCTGCCGCCCTTGCGCTGAACGCACGCGTCGGTACGCAGGACTGGAACAACCAGCTCTCGCAACAAGTCGTGTGGCTCTCCAGCGCGCATGCCCAAACGGCCCAACTGAGCCTGAACCCGCCCGACCTCGGTCCGCTGCACGTGGTCCTGAATGTGGCGAACGACTCGGCGCAGGCCATGTTCGTCTCACAACACGCCGCCGTGCGCGACGCCGTTCAGGCCGCGCTCCCGCAGTTGCGCGACAGCCTTGCCAACAATGGCATCGCACTCGGCAATGCCACCGTGAGCAGCGACAGCTCGCAGCAGCAAGCCTTCGCGCAGCAAGGTGCGAGCGGCAATGGCAGCGGGAACGGTAGCGGCAATGGCAACGGACGCGGCACGCCGGGCTTCGGCCAGACGGCGGACGACGCCCCGATCGCCACGACCGTGAACGTCCCCGTGCGCGCGAGCAACGGCTTTGTGGACACCTTCGCTTAAGTTTTCCTGAGACTGGCGCCGGTCGCACGATAGGTGCATGACCGGCGCAGAAGTCGGCGCAAAACGCCATGCCATGCGGGCTGCCAACCGTCGCCACAAGTGCGACGCAGTGAAGCAGCGCCGCAGTGTGGCGGCAAAGTACCCTAAAGCAAGCGGGTTTTTCTGCCGTTAAGACAAAGACGCGAGTTAGACGCGAGTTAGACGCGATTGTCCCTTCTTTTCGGCCGATCACCCCCAGGCGGGTTGGCCGACAATCACTACCCAATAGCAGGCGAATACATGGCAAATCCCGCACCGACGCAAGCCGCGGCTCCCTCCGGAAGGGGCATGCGCAAATGGATTCTGTTGATCGTGGCGGTAGCGCTCATGGCAGCGGCCGGCGCGGCAACGGCCGTGTATTTGCTGACCGGACGTAGCGAAGCGGCCAAAGCACCGCCGCCCCCGCCGCCGCCCGTGTTTGTCGGCATGGATCCGTTCACGGTGAACCTCTCGGGCGAAGACGGCGAGCGTTACCTGCACATCGGCCTCTCGCTCAAGGTGGCAGATGCCGAAACGCAGGCCCGCATCACGCAACATATGCCCGAAGTACGTAGCCGAGTGTTGTTGTTGTTGTCGTCGAAGCAGCCGCAGGATCTCGCAACGATCGACGGCAAACGCCGTCTGGCAAGCGAAATCCGTGCGTTGGTCGCACAGCCGTTCGCAGCCAACATGCCGCAGCAAGCCGTGGGCGACGTCCTGTTCACCGCGTTTGTAATTCAGTGAGTGATTCATGGCGCATGAGGAGTTCCTGTCGCAGGAAGAAGTCGATGCCCTTCTGAAGGGTGTCACCGGCGAACAGGATGAACGGTCGGAGTCGGAAGATCATTCCGGTATTCGGCCATACAACATCGCGACGCAAGAGCGCATCGTGCGCGGGCGCATGCCCACGCTCGAAATCATCAACGACCGCTTCTCGCGACTGTTCCGCATTGCGCTGTTCAACTTCATGCGCCGCAGCGCCGAAATTTCGGTCAGCCCGGTGCGCGTGCAGAAGTACAGCG
This sequence comes from Pandoraea sp. NPDC090278, assembly GCF_044772185.1. Classification (NCBI taxonomy): domain Bacteria; kingdom Pseudomonadati; phylum Pseudomonadota; class Betaproteobacteria; order Burkholderiales; family Burkholderiaceae; genus Pandoraea; species Pandoraea sp. NPDC090278. Next base: position 179,332 of record NZ_JBIVYJ010000002.1, read on the forward strand.
AGTTCATTCGCAACCTGCCTGTCCCGACCAACCTCAACCTGGTCCACATCAAGCCGCTGCGCGGCACGGCGCTGTTCGTGTTCGATCCGAACCTCGTGTTCCTCGTGGTGGACAACCTGTTCGGCGGCGACGGTCGGTTCCATACCCGCGTCGAAGGTCGCGATTTCACGCAGACCGAGCAACGCATCATCGCGCGCCTGCTCGACCTCGTCTTCGAGAACTACGGGGCGTCGTGGAAGCCGGTGTACCCGGTCGAGTTCGAATACGTGCGCGCCGAAATGCACACGCAGTTCGCCAACGTCGCCACGCCTAACGAAGTCGTCGTCACGACCACGTTCGACATCGAGTTCGGCTCGGTGGGCGGCGAATTCCACATCTGCATGCCGTACTCGATGATCGAGCCGATGCGCGACCAGCTCTCGAGCCCGCTGCAGGGCGAGACGCTCGAAGTCGACAAGCGCTGGGTGCGTCTGCTCTCGCAGCAGGTGCAGGCCGCCGATGTGGAAATCGTGACGAACCTCGCCCAGTTCGATATGAAGCTCTCGCAGCTGCTCAACATGCGCGTGGGCGACGTGATTCCGCTCGACGTACCTGAGGTGCTCGAAGCCAAGGTCGACGGCGTGCCCGTGATGCACTGCAATTACGGCGTCTTCAATGGTCAATACGCGCTGCGCGTGAACCAGATGATCAACCATTCGCACAGCGATTACAGCAAGGACAACGAGTGATGAGCGATACCCCTCAAACGCCCGGTGAAGACGCCCAGGCCATGGCGGACGAGTGGGCCAGTGCCATGGCCGAGCAGACCGCTTCGGAACCGGCACCTGCCGCCGCACCCCAACCTGCAGCAGCCCCCGTGTTCCAGCCGCTCGCAGCGACCGCCGGTAATCCGGCCGGTGCCGCGCACAACGACATCGATCTGATCCTCGACATCCCGGTCCAGATGACCGTGGAGCTGGGCCGCACCAAAATCGCCATCAAGAACCTGCTGCAACTCGCACAGGGTTCCGTGGTGGAACTCGACGGCATGGCCGGCGAGCCGATGGACGTGCTGGTCAACGGTTGCCTCATCGCTCAGGGCGAAGTGGTGGTCGTGAACGACAAGTTCGGCATCCGCCTGACTGATATCATCACGCCATCCGAACGCATCCGTAAGCTCAACCGATGATTGCAATGAAAGTCCGCGGCACGCCCGTGCGGCGCGCTGCGGCAAGCGCCGCCGGGTCGACGTCCACGAATCGTGTGATGCGCGCCCTTCAGAAGCTGGCGCGTCCGTTCTCCCTTCCGACCGGTCTGGCCGCTACCGTCGCCACCGCAGGTCTCGCCTTCCTTCCCGTCTCGATGGCCTACGCTCAAGGCACCGCTTCGCAAGCGGCCGCCGTGCCGAGCCTCGGCGGTGCGGGCATCGTGCAAACGGGCTTCGGCCTCGTGCTCGTGCTGGCGCTGCTCTTCGGGCTGGCGTGGCTGGCGAAGCGTTTCGGGCTGCAACGCCCGCTTGGCGGCGGTAACGTGCGCATTGTGGGCAGCGCGGCAGTCGGTCAGCGCGAACGTGTGGTCGTCGTGGAAGTGGCTGGCGACTGGGTCGTGCTCGGCGTCGCGCCGGGTCAGGTCCGCAGCCTTCATGTGATCGACGCCGACCGCGTTGCCGATCACGTGGCAGATTCACCGGCCCCCGCCGTCACCCATCCGGGTGCGCAAGCCAACCGCGCCGCGCAAGCTTTTGCGCAAAAGCTGCGCGAAACGATGAAAAAGGACACCTGATGTCACGCGGCGTGTTGCTGGCCGGACAAGCACCGGGCCCGGCGCGTATTGTCCGTCCGACGGTCGGTCTGAAGCCGGGTCTCGCACTCGTGCTGCTTGCATGTCTGCTTTGCCTGATCGGCCTGACGGTGCCCGTCAGTGCTTTCGCGCAGGCCACGCTGCCCGCCTTCACGACGACGCCCGCACCAGGCGGCGGACAGACCTACTCGCTGTCCGTGCAGACGATGCTGCTGCTCACGTCGCTGGGCTTTCTGCCCGCGCTGTTGCTGATGATGACCGCCTTCACGCGCATCATCATCGTGCTCTCGCTGCTGCGTCATGCCATCGGCGTGACGACCTCGCCGCCGAACCAGATCCTGATCGGCCTCGCACTGTTCCTGACCTTCTTCGTCATGTCGCCCGTGTTCGATCAGGTCTACACGAACGCCTACCAGCCGTTCGCGGCGAACAAGATCAGCTTCGAACAGGCCATCGACACTGGCGCCAAGCCGTTCCACTCGTTCATGCTCAAGCAGACGCGTGAAGCGGATCTGGCCCTGTTCGCCAAGCTCGCCAAGACACCGCCGATGAACGGCCCCGAAGATGTGCCGATGCGTATTCTCGTGCCCGCCTTCGCCACCAGCGAACTGAAGACGGCGTTCCAGATCGGCTTCACGATCTTCATTCCGTTCCTGATCATCGACCTCGTGGTGGCCAGCGTGCTGATGGCCATGGGGATGATGATGGTCTCGCCGTCCACCGTGTCGCTGCCGTTCAAGCTGATGCTGTTCGTGGTGGTCGACGGCTGGCAACTGCTGCTGGGCTCGCTGGCCCAGAGCTTCACGACGTAGCGGGGAGCCCAACGAGATGACTCCGGAAACCGTGATGGCGCTGGCCCATCAGGCCATGCAGGTCTGCCTGCTGCTCGCCGCACCGCTGCTGATCGTCGCCCTCGTCTCCGGTCTGCTCGTGAGCCTGTTTCAGGCGGCCACGCAGATCAACGAAATGACGCTGTCGTTCATCCCCAAGCTGCTCGCCGTGTTCATCACGCTCGTGGTCGCAGGCCCGTGGATGCTCAACCTGATGGTCGACTACATGCGCCAGTTGCTCACCGGCATTCCCGGCCTCGTCGGGTAAGCCGGGGGCATCGGGCATCGGCCAGCCTTGATCAGCTTCACTTACGACCAGCTCTCGGGCGTCATTGCGACGTTCCTGTTCCCGTTCGTCCGCCTGCTCTCGCTGTCCATGACCGCGCCGATCTTCGGTGACTCGCGCGTGCCCGGCACCGTGAAGATCGGTCTGGCGGGGATCGTCGCGCTCACGCTCGCCCCGGTCTTCGGCCCCGCACCGTCGGTCTCGCCGTTCTCGTGGGAAGGGCTCTGGATTCTGGCGCAGCAGATGATGATCGGCGCGGCGCTTGGCTGGTGCATGCAGCTCGTGTTTTCCGCCGTCAGCATGGCGGGCGACTTCGTCGGCCTGCAAATGGGTCTGTCCTTCGCCACACTGCTCAACCCCAATGCCGACGGCAGTACCGCCGTGCTGGGCATGCTGCTCAACGTCGTGATCATGCTGGTCTTTCTGGCGACGAACGGGCATCTGGTGATGTACGCCACGCTGGTGCAAAGCTTCACGGTGCTGCCGATCTCCGGCACGCCGATCTCGGTCATGGGCTGGCATTACCTCGCCATGCTCGGCGGGCAGTTGTTCACGCTGGCACTGATGTTGTCGCTGCCGCTCGTTGCGGCGCTGCTGATCTGTAACCTTGCGCTCGGCATTCTGAACCGCGCCGCCCCCCAACTGAACATCTTCGCCGTGGGCTTTCCGCTCACGCTCGGCGTCGGTCTCGTGGTACTCGAACTGATGATGCCGCGCCTCGCGCCGGTGATGGACCACTTCGTGTCCATCGGCATCGACATGATGATGCGCGCCACGGCCGCGTTCGTGCCGAAGGCCTGAGTAGCCCCAATGGCCTAGCCACCGGCGGCAATCGCCGCCGCCCAAAACCAATCAGGCCACCCGAAGGTGGCCTGATTGGTTTTGGTGTCCCACAAACAGTTCTGCGATCAGAGCAGGCTGAACAGCGAGAGCTTTTGCGTCTGGATGAAGGTCTGCTGCGAGGCTTGCAGCGCGGCCTGTTGCTGCGCGAACTGGCTCGTCGCCGAGATGATGTCCACGTCCAGCAGATCCTGCATTTGCGACGTATAAGCGAGATCGTTGGCGCTGCCGATGTCGTTGAGCGTCGAGATCTCGTTCATGCGCGAGCCCACGGTCGTGCGAACGGTCGTCACGTTGTCGTAGGTGTTGCTGAACATCTGGTTGAACGTGGTCAGCGTGTTGCTCAGGTTGGCCGAACCGGCCTGACCTTGCGCCGAGATCGGTGTCTTGAGCGTGTTGATCAGCGCCTGCAGGTTGTCGAACACGTTCGTGCTGGACTTGCCCGCCGGATTTACGTTGTAGGTGTCGCCCGTGGCCGGAGCCCCCGTGAACGTCACCGACTTGCCCGCGAACGTGATCGGTTGGCCCGACGTGTACGCGCCCGTCACATCCGCTGCGGTCGTGTCCGTCAGATCCTTGACCGTGTAGTTCGTCGTCGGCGGCGTAGTCGTGTTGTCGATAGCGAAGCTGATCGAGAACTGGTGATTGGCCGCTGCATTGCTCGCATCGGTCGTCGAGACCGGCGTGAACGTGGCTGTGCCCGTGTTCGACAGGTTGCCGCTGATCACCGTGCTGGCGGTGGCGGGCTGAATCGCCTGGAAGATGTTCGAGCCGATGTCGTTGATCGCAATCTGGCGCCCGCTGCTCACTTGCACGTAACGAAGACCGGTGTCCCCGGCGTAGCTTGCACCCGTCGGCGTGGCGACGTAGGCGGCCGAGCTGCCCATGAAGCCGGAGAACAGGTACTGGCCGTTCGCGTCGGTCGTGTTGGCCAGCGAGAGCAGTTGCTGGTAGCTCGATTGCAGATCGGTCGCGATGGCCGAGCGGTCGTTGTCGTTGAGGGACGGGCTGCCCGCGGCGATCACTTGCGACATCACGTGTTGCAGCGTGTTGACGATGCTGCCGAACGTCTGGTCTTCGAGCTGAAGCGCCGTGGTCGCCGAACCGCGGTTCGGCGCGTACTGCTTGTTCATGTCCTGCGCTTGCGACACGGCCACGGCCTGTGCCGACGCGAGCGGATCGTCGCTCGGCGTGGTCACGCGCTTGCCCGACGAGAGCTGTGCCTGCGTGTTGAGCAGATCGGAGACGTTACGGCTCATGGCCGACGACCCCTGATCGAAAATCATGCTGGTGCTGATACGCATTTTTCCGTCTCCTCAGCCTTAATTGACCATCTGCAGAATCGTGTCGAACAGCTGCGACGCGGTCTGGATGACCTTTGAGTTGGCCTGATAGAGCTGCTGGAACTTGATCAGGTTGGCGGCCTCTTCGTCGAGGCTGACGCCGGAATTGGACTGCTGGGCACTCTTTGCCTGCGTGAGCAGCGTTTGCTGCGCAGCGCTCGTCGCCTTGTAGGTGTTCGTGGTCGAGCCGACGTACGAGACCAGATTGGCGTAGGCGGACGCATAGCTGTCCTTGCCGCCGACCTTGGTCTTGTCGTTCTGCAATGCGGAGAGTGCGAGGCCGTTACGGTTGTCCGTCGTCGCGCCCGCAGCGTTCGGGGAGATCGTCAGCCTGTCGCCGTCGGCCGGGGTGCCGCTCACGTTCACGGTCATACCGTTCATCGTGATCTTCGCGCCGTTGGTGGCGTCGTACGGCACGGTGTCACCAGCCGCGTACGTGGTCGTCGTGCCATTGACCGTCACGGTCATGGGCGACGGGGCGACCAGCGTAATCGCACCGGTCGTGGCGTTCTTGCTGAACGTGAACGAGACCGGTGCGGTCAAGACGTTCAACAGGTAGTTGGCGTCGACGGAACCCTGATCGGTCTTGAGCGAACCGGTGTTGGTCGTCGGCGTGGACGCGAGGATCGGCGCGGCCAGGGCGATCTTGCCCGGGTCGGTAATCGCAACACCGATGTTGCCTGCGGCATTGCGTGTCGGCTCAATCGTGAAGCTGTCGCCTGCGACGTTATTGCCGACGGTGACGTTGAAACCGTCGTTGAACGCGTTACCGCTGCTGTCCGTGAACGCCAGCGGTGCGCCAGGGGTTCCCGGCACCGGGGCCGTCCACTTCGCGCCGTCCGACGAACGGGTCATCGTGTAGTTCGTACCATCGAACGTGACGTTGTAGTCGCTGGCCGTGATCTTCGACGCGTCGGTAATCGTCGAATTGAGCACCGCGCCGTTCGAGTTCTTCGTGTTGGCGACGATGGTCGGGTGCGGCACCGTGAACAGGTTGCCGCCGAGCTGGCCGTACAGATCCAGCCCGAGCTGGTTCTGCGCATTCATCGTGCCCGCGAGCGACACCGCGATCTGGCCGAGCGAATTCTGGGCTTGCGTCAGCGCGCCGCTGCGGAACGACAGAAGACCGGCGAGCGAGCCGCCCGTGATCGACGATTCCGGCACCGGCACCTTGGTGCCGTTGGGCGTCACGTAGGCAATCGTCAGTTCCGACGGGTCGTTCGTCGACGCCATGGTCGTGAGTTGGTACGCCGAGTTGCCCGTCACCAGCGACTGGCCGTTACCGACGTAGACGTTGTAGGTGCCGTCTTGTGCCTTGACCACATTGGTCTGGATGATGGCGTTCAGGCTGGCCACTGCTTGATCGCGCTGGTCGAGCAGGTCGTTCGGCGAAGCGCCACCGCCATTGGCCTGCGCCTGCACGATGGCGTCGTTCAGTTGCGCGATCTGCTTGGCGTAGACGTTGATCTGGTCGGTCGACTGGGCAATGCTGGCGTTGGTGCTGGAGCGCAGCGTGGACAGCGTGCCCGAAAGCGACTGGAACATGCTGGCCAGCGTTTGTGCGGACGACACGACGGTCGCGCGCGTGGCCGAGTTAGCCGGGGCCGAAACGATGTTCTGCAGGTTCGTGAAGAACTGCGACATCGTGGCCGACAGACCGGTCGTCGAGCTCCCCATCGCGTTGTTGATCTGCGAGATCTGCTGGTAGTACGTGTTGAGCTGGCTGTACTGGGTCTGCGCCTGGTTCGTCTGGTTCGACAGGAATTGGCTGTACACGCGGGAGACGTCGTTCACCAGCACGCCCGTGCCGATGTAGCCCGCGCCGGAATACTGGCTGGCGGCCTGGGAATAATCGACGATCTGACGGTTGTAACCGGCCGTGCCCGCATTGGCGACGTTATTGCCGGTGGTGCTAAGGGCGAACTGGGCGGCGTTCAGCCCGCTCATGCCAGTATTGATTAGGCTCATGATCTCGCGGCTCGAGTTAGAGGCACGCCCCGCGGTGAAAAGCCCGCTCGCGCACCGTTACCGATGTGTTTACGGCAGTCCGGCGACAAAATTGAGGCCCGGACTCGCTGGAATCTCAGGAATCCCGCGACGTCAGGTGAAGTGTTTCATCACTTTCATCAGCTTGCTGGCGTACTGCGGATCGGTCGCGTAACCGGCGCGTTGCAGATTGTTGGCAAAGCTCGCGGCGTCGTTGGCGCTCGCCACCACCGACGAATAGCGCGGATTGTTCGAAATCAGCTTGGCGTAATCGGCGAAAGCCTCGTCGTACGAGCCGTAGGCGCGGAACTTGGCCATCACCTTACGCGGTTGGCCGTTCACGTACTCGGTCGTCGCCACTTCCACCGTTGGGCCGTTCCAGTTCTTGCCTGCCTTGATGCCAAACACGTTGTGGCTGGTGCTGCCGTCCGCCCGGCGGATCTCACGCTTGCCCCAGCCCGACTCCAGCGCCGCCTGACTCAGCATGAAACGCGCCGGAATGCCGCTGTTTGCGCTGGCGTTCTGGGCGGCCGTGGCCATCCGGTCGACGAATTCGCCTGCGGCGGCCGGTGCGTTGTCCGCCACACCGATAGCATCCGCCGAGTTATAGGCGCGTCCGGCCAGCGGCTGCTGACGGCCCATGGCCGCCGGTGGCAGCGTGGTGCCGGTCTTGGCCAGTTGCTTGAGCATGAGATCGGCCAGCCCGATGCCTTTGTTCGACGCCAGTTGCTGGGCGAGCTGGTCGTCCAGCATGCCGTTGAACATCTTTTCCTGATCGCTGCCGAGCAGGCCGCCGGACATGGTGGCGTCGCGCATGCTCTTGACCATCATCTGCGTGAAGACGGCTTCGAACTGCTTGGCCGCCTGCTGCGTGGCCTGCGGCGTTTGCTGATGGGCGGCGGCGCGCAACGCCGTGAGGCCCTGCATTTCGTAGGACGCGCGCTGCGTCAGGTCGGGCAGAGGAGCGCTCGCAGCCCCCGTGAGACGATTGCTGTCGGCCATATCAGATGATCTCCAGGTCGGCGCGCAGGGCGCCCGAGGCCTTCATGGCCTGCAGAATCGACATCAGGTCTGCCGGACTCGCACCCAGCGAGTTCAGCGCCTTGACGACGTCGGCGAGGTTGGCGCCCGCTTTCACCATCTTGAGCGCGTTGTTCTCCTGTTGAACGGAGATTTGCGAATTCGGGGCCACAACCGTCTGACCGCCCGAGAACGGTGCCGGTTGGCTCACATTGTTTTGCGTGTCGATGACGACCGACAGGTTGCCGTGCGCGACCGCGCATTGCTGGATCGTCACGTTCTGGTTCATCACCACCGACCCCGTACGGGCGTTGATGATGACGCGTGCAGCCGTGTTGTCCGGGCGCACTTCCAGGCTTTCGAGCTGCGCGAGGAATTGCACGCGCGAGGACGGGTCGGTCGGCGTGCGCAGCAGAATCACGCGGCCGTCGAGCGCCTGTGCGGTGCCGTAGCCAAAGCGACGGTTCACGGCGTCGACCACGCGCTGCGCGGTCGAGAAATCGGTGGCGTTCAGTTCCATCTGCACGGTGCCCGGCTGACCGCCCATGGCGGTCGGCACGGCGCGCTCGACGATGGCGCCGCTCGGAATCCGGCCCGAGGCGAGCTGGTTGATGGTCACGCTCGAACCGTTGGCAGCCGCGCCCGCGCCGCCGATCAGCAGGTTGCCCTGCGCCAGCGCATAAACCTGACCGTCCGGCCCCTTGAGCGGGGTCATCAGCAGCGTGCCGCCGCGCAGACTCTTGGCGTTACCCATCGACGAGACCACCACGTCGATGGCCTGACCGGGACGCGTGAACGCCGGTAGCGTGGCCGTCACCATCACGGCGGCCACGTTCTTCAACTGCATGTTGGTGCCCGGTGCGACCGTGATACCCAACTGCGAGAGCATGTTGGTCATACTCTGCACGGTGAACGGCGTCTGAGTCGTCTGGTCGCCCGAGTTGTCGAGACCGGCCACGAGACCGTAGCCGATCAGTTGGTTGTCGCGCACGCCCTGAATCGACGCCAGTTCCTTGAGACGCTCGGCGTGCGCCACGCCCGGTGCGAGCAGCACAGCGCCGCCCGCGACGCTCATCGCCGCTGCCACGGCCAGCGTGGAGGCGGTGCGGCGGAAGTGGCGGAAGGAGCCGGTGTTAGGCGCGCGGCGCGACAGGAACGACATGATCGACATCAGAAGGGCGAAACGTTAAGGAAGAAGCGCTGCAGCCAGCCCATGGTTTCGGCTTCGTTGATGTAGCCCTTGCCACGGTATTCGATGCGCGCATCGGCCACCTGCGTCGAAGGCACGGTGTTCGCGCCCGAAATGGTCTGCGGGCTGACGATGCCCGAAAACTTGATGTACTCCGTGCCCTGGTTGATCGCGATCTGCTTCTCACCGGCGACCGCGAGGTTGCCGTTGGAGAGCACGTCCATCACGGTGACGGTGATCTGCCCCGAGAACACGTTGTTGGCGTTGGCCGCGCCCTTGGCGTCGAACTTGTTCGCGCCGCTGGCGTCCAGTGCCTGATTGTTGAGCACGCCGCCGATCACACCGGGCGTCTGGTTCAGCGTCAGATTGCCGCTGCCCGCGCGCGTGGTGTTCGCGGCGGAGTTCTTGCTCGCCGCCGTGTTTTCGTTGATGACGATCGTGAGGATGTCACCCACGTTGCGCGGACGGCGGTCTTCGAACAGCGGACGGTTCGAGTACAGCGGACGGTAGATCGAACCTTCCGGGTCGGCAGACACGGGCGGGGGCGGCGGACGCGTGGTCGTCGGTCCGGTGACGACCGGCTCCTGCGGCACGTAGGCGCAGCCCGCCAGACCGGTCAACGCCACGGCAGCCGCGAGCGCGAGGAACCGAGCGAGGCCCGCGCTGCGTGGCTTGCGTTGAGAAGCGGTCGTGCTTGCGGACATATCGACGTTCATTTCCTAAGTGCTGAGTACGTTCGGCGGCGGGTTCGGCGGCTATAGCCCCGATTACATCTGCGTCAGACGTTGCAGCATCTGATCCGATGCCGTCACGGCCTTCGAGTTGATTTCATAGGCGCGCTGCGCCGAAATCATGTTCACGAGCTCTTCCACCACGTTCACGTTCGACGTTTCGACGTAGTTCTGGTTGAGCACGCCTGCGCCGTTGGTGCCCGGCTGTGCGACGTTCGGCGCACCCGAGGCGGCCGTCTCGGCGTACAGGTTCTCGCCCATGCTTTGCAGGCCAGCGTTGTTGATGAACGTGGCGAGCTGGAACGTACCGATCTGCACGTTGGCCGTGTTACCCGGCTGCGTGACCGAGACCGTACCGTCGCGCGCGATAGTCAGCGACAGCGCGTTGGCCGGGATCGTGATCGCCGGTTGGATCGGGTAGCCCGAAGCCGTCACGAGCTGGCCGTTGTTATCGACCTGGAACGAGCCGTCGCGCGTGTAGGCGGTCGTGCCGTCCGGCATGAGCACCTGGAAGAAGCCGTCGCCGTTGATGGCCACGTCCTTCGCGTTCGCCGTCGACGTCAGGTTGCCCTGCGTGAAGATGCGCTCGGTCGCGGCCGGACGCACACCCGTGCCCAGTTGCAGGCCCGAGGGCAGCAGCGTTTGCTGCGACGACTGAGCACCCGGCTGGCGGATCGTCTGATACAGCAGATCCTCGAACACCGCGCGGCCTTTCTTGAAGCCGTTCGTGCTGGTGTTAGCGAGGTTGTTCGAAATCACGTCCATGTTCGTCTGCTGGGCGTTCATGCCGGTGGCAGCGATGTAGAGCGAACGGATCATTTGATGTTTCTCCCCGTGTACGGTGGCTGGCGTCGTCTGGCGACTGGCCGTCCGTTAGCTGAAGTTCAGCAACTGGTTGGCGGATTGTTCGTTGGTGTCGGCCGTCTGCAGCATCTTCATCTGCATCTCGAAGGCCCGCGACTGCGAAATCATGTTCACCAGACCGCTGACCGGATTGACGTTGCTGGTCTCGATCCAGCCGGCGACCACCACGACATTCGGATCGACCTGCGCCGGTGCGTTGTTGCCCATGCGGAACAGTCCGTCGTCACCACGCACAAGGTTGCCCTCGGGCGGGTTGACCAGCTTCAACTGGCCCATCACGGCGATGGAGTTGGGCGGATCGCCCTGCCCCAGTGCCGAGATCGTGCCGTCGGTGCCCACGGTCACGGCAGCGCCCGGCGGCACGGCGGCCGGACCGGCGTCGGTCATGACCGGCAGGCCATGCAACGTGATCTGGCCGTCGGCCGTCATTTCGAGGTTGCCGCCACGGGTGTAGGCTTCGCGGCCCTGCGCATCACGCACCGCCAGCCAGCCCTGCCCCTGAATGGCCACGTCGAGCGCACGGCCCGTTTGCTGCATCGCGCCGGGCGTGAAGTCGGTGCCCGGCGTGGACGTCGTCACAAACGTACGCGTGCCGGTCGAGCCGTCGGCACCGCGCACCGGCGCCTGACGGAACGCCGAGAGCTGGGCGCGGAAGCCCGGCGTCGAGACGTTCGCCAGATTGTTGGCGGTGGTCGACTGCTGCTCCATCGCCTGCTTCGCGCCGGTCATGGCGATATAGATCAGACGATCCATCGACGCCCCTCCTGCAAGTTACGCATACGCGCCGCTCCGTGTCTTACAGGTTGACCATCGTCTGCATCAACTGGTCTTCCGTCTTGATCGTCTGCGCGTTCGCCTGATAGTTGCGTTGCGCGGTGATCATGTGGACCAGTTCGGCCGTCAGGTCGACGTTCGACGCTTCGACGGCACCGGCTTGCAGCTTGCCGAGGTTGGTGCCGCCCGGCACGCCCACGATGGGGATGCCCGATGCGGCCGATTCCGACCAGAGGTTGTTACCCAGCGGGATCAGGCCGTTCACGTTGTTGAAGTTCGCGAGTGCGACCTGGCCGAGCACCATCGATTGCGTGTTCGAGTACGTACCGACGATGGTGCCGTCGGCGTTGAACGTGAAGCCGGTCAGGCGACCCGACGAGTAACCGTCCTGCGTCAGCGTGTTCGGCGTGTAGCTGTTACCGAACTGCGTGGTGCCGGTCAGATTCAGCGTGAGGTTGCCCTGCGCCGCGCCGTTGCCGTAGGTGATCGTCGGCAGCGTGATCGGGCCGGTCACGGCCGCGCCGGTCGAGTCCGTCTGCGAAACCAGGCTACCCGACGAGTTGAACGTCAGCGTGCCGATCGGGCCCGCGCCGACTTGCGTCGTGCCGTCGACCGAGGCGTACACGGTCCACGTGGCGTTGTTGGTCGTCGCGTTGACGCTCGTCTTCTTGAAGTACAGGTTGACGTCGTGCGAATTGCCCAGCGAGTCGTAGACCTTGAGCGACGTGGCGTTGGTGTACGAGTTCGGGTCGGTAATCGAGAACGGCGTGGTGTTCGCGGCGCTGCGCGAGTCGAGGTTGAACTGACCCGTGATCTTCTTGGTGGCCGTCGGGGCCAGATCGCCCGTCGGGATCTGCAGATCGACCGGCGAGACACTGTTGATGATGCCGTTCGGGCCAGCCAGATAACCGGTCAAGTGATCGCCGTTCGAGTCGACGATGTAACCGTTCTTGTCGAGCGAGAACTGGCCGTTACGCGTGTAGGCGATGGTGCCGTTGTTCGACACGCGGAAGAAGCCGTTGCCGGAGATCGCCAAGTCGAGCTGGCGGTTCGTGACGGTGATGTCGCCCTGCGTGAACTGCTGCGCGATGGCGGCCACACGCGTACCGATACCGACGGTGTTGTTGCCTGCGCCGAACAGCGAGTTGGCGTAGATGTCGGCGAACTGTGCCTGACCCTGCTTGAAGCCGACGGTGGCCGCGTTGGCAACGTTGTTGCCGATGACGTCCAGGTCCTTGGAGGCGGCGTTCAGGCCGCTCAATCCGGTCGAAAAGGCCATGGTGTTACTCCTGAAATTCGGTTGTCGACGACGGGTATCGCGACGAATACGGTTCGAAAAGAGTTAAGCGCTTACGAATCAGAGCTACGGATCAGAGAATTTCGCGAACGTCGGAGAGCTTGATGTTCGAGCCCGTGCCCACGTTGAGCAGCGGCGAGCCGGTCGTGCTGGCGACCACGCTTTGCACCTGCGCATACGAGAGCAGCGTCGGCGTCACGGCCTTGCCGTTGGCTGTGGCCGTCACGCTCAGCGTGTACTTGCCGTCGGCCACCGCGTTACCGGCGTCGTCCTTGGCGTCCCACGTCAGGGCCTGCACACCGGCATCGAGCGCGCCCGCGTTGACGGTGCGGATCGTCTTGCCGGTGCTGTCCTTGATCTCGATCTTGACGGTGTCGGCGTCGCTCGGCAGTTCGAAGCCGAACGGCGTGGCCGTCTTCGTGACGGTACCGTCGGTGGCCGTGGTGCTGCCCACGCCGATGTTGGTGCCCGGGATCAGCACGCCCTTGCCGACCAGTGCCGCGGCTTGCAGGCTCTGGGTCGAGTTGAGCTGCGACGTCACCGACGAGAGCGTGGTGTTCAGCTGCGTGATGCCCGAGACCGTGCTGATCTGCGCGAGCTGCGACGTGACCTGCGAGTTGTCCATCGGGTTGAGCGGATCCTGGTTGTTCATCTGGGCGACGAGCAACTTCAGGAAGCTGTTTTGCAGATCGTCCGCGCTACCCGCCGACGACTTCGAGCTGCTGCTGTTCGCAGTGCCGTTGATCGAGTCGAGGAAGTTCTGCGAAAAGTTCGCGGCGTTCGACGTATTGATGCTGGCCATTTCTTCTGGTCTCCGCGCGGCCCCTTACTGGCCGACCGTGAGGGTTTTGAGCATGAGTGTCTTGGCGGTGTTGAGCGCTTCGACGTTGGCTTGGTACGAGCGGGAAGCGGAGATCATGTTGACCATCTCTTCCACCGGATTCACGTTGGGCATGGTGACGTAGCCCTGTGCGTTCGCGGCCGGGTTCTTCGGGTCGTACACGGTCTTGAGCGGCGACGGGTCTTCCACCACGCCGGCGACCTTCACGCCACCGACATCGGTGCCCGTGACCGGATTGACCTGAAACACAACCTGCTTGGCGCGGTACGGCTGGCCGTCCGGGCCGGTCACCGATTCGGCGTTGGCCAGGTTGCTGGCCGTCACGTTCATGCGCTGCGACTGCGCAGTCATGGCCGAGCCGGCGACGTCGAAGATGCTCATGAGTGGCATGGCGCTTACCCTTGACTGGTGATGGCGGCCAGCATCGTCTTGATCTGGCTGCTCAGGACCGTGAGGCCCGTCTGATAATGCACGGCGTTATCGGCGAAGTTCACACGCTCGGCGTCGAGTTCGACGGTGTTGCCGTCAACGCTTTGCTGATACGGCACACGGTAGAGCAGCTCCGGGCCGCCCATCGGCGGTGCCGTCGTCACACCGCGCCCGGCGATGTGGCGCGAGGACGTGCGCGAGAGCGACACGCTCGACTCAGTGGCGAGCTGCTGCTGCGCGCCACGCTCGACCGCCTGATTCAACGCGTTATTGAAATCGACGTCGCGCGACTTGTACCCCGGCGTATCCGCATTGGCGATATTCGACGAGATCACCTCCTGGCGGTAGGCGCGCATAGACAGCGCCTGCTGGGAGAATCGCAATGCCGCGTCCAGTTTGTCCATGATCTCGTCTCGCCCGATGCTTGCCTTGATGCTGGGTACTTGGGTAATGCTCAAGAAACTTGTCCGTGCTGCACGTTCTGGCTGCTGGGCCTGCTCAGTCATTTGCTGCGCCGACTGGCGGCCATCGCGCGGTGCGCAGACGGGGTGCCCTGCCCGGTCCGGAAAAAATAGGGACCTTTTGGCATGCTTCGCATCGTATGCGTACCCCCCGGGATTCAATCGGAGGAATAGGAAGGAGATTGACCGCCATTTCGAGCCATGCCCCGTGACGCGACATCTCTAGAATGGCTTCCTGACGGCATCGGGCGGGGTTCGCCCCCCAGGCACAGGGACACTGCCCGGTGTCGTCGGCTTCGCAACGCGCAAGCCGTTCAGGCAAGGAGAGTGAGCATGGCAGGCAAATTCGGCGACCCATTCGCCAATGCCCCGCGCACGTACGACGTGCAGCGGTCCGGCCAGCGCTCGTCCGCAAAAATGTCCCCGAACTTTCAAATACTTACGAGTGCGCGCCGTGGCTTGATGGCCGCGATGTTTGCGACCGTAAGCATGGCTGGACTCGTGACGTCTGCGCAGGCTGCGACGGGTGCGAACCCCGGCGTCGCCACCGATCCCGCCGCTCAGAACCTCGGAAATACGCTCGGACCCAGCGCCATCGTCATCCCCGGCAACAATGCCGCCGCAGGCGGTGTCGCGTCGAACGTGCCGAACATGGTGCGCCCCGCGACCGCGAACGCGCCCGTCCAGACGCAGCAGGCACCGGTCGCTGTCGCAGCGCCTGTGCAACCCCAGGCATCCCAATTCCAGAACACGCAGGTGATCCGGCAGACTGCCGAGCGATTCCTGCGTGAGCAGACCACCGGCTTGCCGGGTCAGGTCAACATCACCGTGGGCGAATCGGTCTCGGACCGCATGCCTGCTTGCGCGGCGCTTGAGCCGTTCCTGCCGCCGGGTGCGCGCCTTTGGGGCACGACCAGCGTTGGCGTGCGGTGTGCAGGGGAGCGTCCGTGGACGCTGTATCTGCAAGCGCGTGTGAGCATCAACGCCACGTATTTCGTCGCGGCACGTCAGATTAATCCGGGCGAGGCCATCGGGCCGACGGATCTGTCGCCGCGTCAGGGCGATCTCACGCTGTTGCCGCGTACGGTCGCGACCGATGCCGGTCAGATCGTCGGGACGGTGGCCGTGAACCGGATTACCTCGGGGCTGCCGATCCGCTCCGACCTGCTGCGCAGTGCGATTGCCGTCCAGCAGGGACAAACCGTGCGCGTGGTCTCGCGGGGTTCGGGTTTTGAAGTGAGCACGGAAGGTCAGGTGCTCACACGTGCCAGTGCGGGCGATCCCGTGCAGGTGCGCACGCGTGCCGGACAAGTCGTCAGCGGCACCGTGAAGTCGGGAAAAAATGGCAACGTCGAAGTCGAAGTTGCGCTGTAAGAATCAGGAAGAAAGCGATGAAAGTAACCGCTTACTTACGTTAAGTATTCGCTGAAATCACCCGGGCACTTGAACTGGTAACAGGATGTTACTTGCCTAAAGTTATGGCGGATAATGCCGTTACACAGGCAGGTTTCTGGGGAAAGCACATGAAAATCCAACTACCCGCCAATTCGTTGAACGAGGTCGGCGGTAGCAAGGCGACGACCGATCGCACGACGGCTGGCGCTGTAAATACCGACGCTGCTGCGGCACCTGCTGCGAGTACCGGCGGTGCAAACGTGAGCACGAGCGCCTTGTCGTCGGAGATGCGTGCCTTGCAGGAAGCGCTGGCAGCGACCGGCACGGCCGACATCGACGTAGCGAAGGTTGCGGCGATCAAGACGGCGATCGCTAACGGCCAACTGTCTATTGATACCTCCAAGATTGCGGACGGTCTGATCTCGACCGCACGCGATTTGCTCTCTGCGCAATCGAAGTCATGACCACCGATGCCCTGCTGAACGCCCTGACTGCTGAGACTGCCGCTATTGGCACGTTTTCGACATTGCTCGGGGAAGAACAGCAGGCATTGGTCAACGGCACGCTCGACGCGTTGCCGGATCTGACCGAGCGCAAGACGCGCGCCGTGGCGGAGCTGTCCGCCCTGGGTCGCGAGCGCGATGCGCAGTTGAGCGCGTTGGGCTACTCGCCTGACGAAGCAGGTGCTACGGCAGCAGCAGCCGCCGATGCTAAGGTCGACACCGCGTGGAAGGCACTGCTTGCCGCCGCCGCCGAGGCGAAGCGCGCGAACGACACAAACGGCCTGCTCATCAACACCCGCCTGACGTACACCCAGCAAGCCCTGAACGTCCTCTACGGCCCGGGCAACAACACCCCGCTCTACGGCCCCGACGGCCGCACCACCCCGCGTTCGAGCGGAGGGAGTGTTACGGCTTAAGGCTGGCGCACTTCCGGGACCGCTTCACCGTTCGTCCGCATATCGTCGACGACTTCGCAGACCGTCTTCCGAATACCCTCCAGCGCTTCTTCCGGCGTTGCACTCAGCCAGGATAAGGCGGGAAACTCCGCGCATCGACCGACATGCTCGCCATCTTCCGACGACCAACTCAGGTAATAGGTGTAGTGATTCGTGTCCATGCTGGAATGGTGACAAGATCAGCACCATTCCTTCAAGCAGCCATTGTCCGAAAAATCTGTGGACGAATCCTCGGGCAATAAAAAACCCTCGAAGCGAAACGCTTTCGAGGGTTTTTTTGAGTCTTTCAATTCAATTCGCCGAAGTCCAAGCCTCCTCGCGCTGCGTCATGCGCAAGCGCGAAATCTCCTGGCTGCGCAACTGATAGACACGTGACTCGCCGACTTCAAGCACGGCGCCGATTTCGCGCAGGTTCAAACCCACTCGTAGTGCAAGGTCATCAGCAACTTCCTCGCTCGGGTAGACGGTCGATGGCGTGTACTCCCGCTCTACGTCGGCGAGCGCGCCGAGGTCGTCCTCCGTGTAGCGTCGAGCGAAGGCGTTGGACGGCGCTCGCTTGAGTGCCCGATACCGCAGCCGCCTGAGATCGGCTGGAAACACGTTCTCCCGCTGCACCTTCGGGCTCATCTGCGGGTGGACAGCGCTGCCGATCGAATTCTTCGAGCGCCGAATTGATTTGCGTCGTTTCCCATTGAAAGACTTGCTCCCACTCCAGTACCGTTCAGTCCCGTCAACGCAATTCGATGTACGTTTTCTACGTGAGGTGACATGACGCTCTATTACGCAGTAGTCGATGGCGATCCACTAACAAGTCATTCCAACAGTCGTGTTTTCGCTAGCGCCAGGCGATTCACGATTGAGGACGCCAGCGGTGCGCGCCGAGGAATTGTATTCATTGGCGATGCCGCATGGTGTGCTGCGTGCAAGGGTAAGGGCGTTGTGATCGGCGGCGCCAGCGTTAGCGATAGCAGGCGCATGAAGGACATGACGTCTGGGATGCGTCGGCAAGCGGTGAGCGGTGATTTAGTTCAGTGCGGCTGCGAGCGGCAGCCACGGCTTATTGCTGTTCACGGCCGTAGATTCAAAATATTTGATGAAGAGCGCGTGCGTGACTCAACATCGACAAAGCCGATGACTGAGGAGTCGATGCCTTTATCTCCACTCACCGCACCAATCGCGCAGGAATGCTACGAAGAAAAATTCGTCCTTCGTAACGCCGTTGGAGCACCAATGGCAGCGGCTCAATATGCGGTTCAGCGATCCAGCGGTGAAGTGGAGTACGGGGAGACCGACGAGCGCGGGCAAACGCACCTGCTCTCATCAGTTGCCGACGCGGAGTCAGTCACCTTTTACTTCGCGGGGTGAGTATGCCGGGCGAACAATTTCACGTAGGTCCGGATGGAACTCGATATCGGAAGGTTGCTACACGAACTACGACACCGAAGTCTGACTCCCGTGTCAAAGAGATAATCATCGACACTCAATATATTGAGGTCCTGATTTTTGATGGACGTCTGAAGAGCTATGGGTCGCAGTGGGGGCATGTGGCGATTGATGTCAATGGCGATACATACTCGCGATCTCAAAAGACCTACGCAATTGAGCCGCGAGAGCGGTACCTTGCGTCAAATCGCACCTATCGCGATGTCGTTGGATTGACGTTACGGTTATCTCCGGGAGAGATGGCGATTGTCAAAGCGGAGTTGGACCGTCGAGTCGACGCGACTCGACCATACAACTTGTTTACCGATAGTTGTTCGACCAATGTGGCCGATGTGCTGGAAATGATTGGCATACTTGCGCATGATCCCCGATTCTTCACTTTCGACTCGACCGCGACTGTAAGTCCCAAAGAGGTCTTGCTCGCAGTATCGCGCTCCAAGCGAGTGCACAAGCGGACCGAATATCCAAAATTCATTCCCATCCAATGACCATGTTGTATCGGCTGCTGCTGGTCACCACTTGCGTAACAATAATCATCATGGCCTGGAAATTGAATCAGCCGGCTCTCTGGGACGGAGCGTTTCCCACACGACGAGCGCTCATCACCACCGACATCCATTCTGGAGCCATGGTCAGGGAGTCCTTGCCAGGGCGTGTTCTTTTCCGGCTGACAAAAGGCGACGACTGTCTTTTCCTGTCTGGGCCTGATTGGGAGCGCCATGATGCAAAGGATCCATATATGGTTTTTGTGCCGGTTTTTTGTGTCGATAAGGGAGCGGGCTGGACATTGATACACGATTTGTTGGAAAACGAAGTACCTCTGAAATCCGGAAATTCGGCTGGAGCGAATAGAGAATAGCGAGAGCTCGATTCCCCTACGCCATGAAAATCCTGTTTTCCGCTGCAATTCTGGTCATTGTCGGGTTGTGCCTACACGCCTTTTCTCGGCCGCCGCAGGTGCGGTGGATAGCGCAAAGGGAAATGCACGCGTACGCGGACCGTGAAGCCATGTTCCAACGTCCGAGCACACCGACGTTCATAATCGCTCCGGGCGATGCTTGTTTTCCTATCGCGGATTACACGAAGGACTACCTGTACACCGAGGCGATATGTAATGGCATGTGAGGATGGTTTGAAGGGGGCGCGAGTGATTTCGTCGTGGAGCGAATCTAAGCAGAGCGGGATGAACGAGAAGAATCCCCATTGACGCATCGGAATGTTCTGAATCTCAACGAGTGACCTAGAATGCGACTCCGAATGCGTGGTGCCCTCGAAGTCGGATCGGTAATCTGGTTCCCGTCGCGCCCCAAACGCGACCGGGTTTGACGACCCGAACGATGTTTTCGGGCACACAGCCGCGATGTTTGCGGCTTTCGTGTGCGCCGTGCCACGCCTTTGCTTCAACGGGCGGGCCTGGATTGGGACACCTTCGGGTGTGCCGCCTAATCCGAATCATCAGCGGTTCGTCAACCTAGTCCAGTGCCCGCCCACCCCTGCGCAATGCAGCGGTTGGCGGGAATCTCAGATTGGCTAGTTAGAGGTGCCCCGCATGACGCTTCATCCTCCCGCAGTTTCCTTAGTCCACGCTTCCGTCGACAAACTCAACACACTCTCAGAGCGCATCCTGGCTCTTACTACCTGCACGACCACCGATGGCGGCAAGGAAATACCCCACCGCTTCCTGCTCGCGATTTTCGAAGAGCTTGGTGAAATGACCGTCGAACTCGTCTGTGAATGCCACAAGTTGAAGGTTGAATGCCTCGACGCCTAATCGTCTCCTAGCAGTTCATCTAACTCTGCCAACGGCATGGCCCCCCGAATGTTTCGGCTGCCTCCACAGCACCGCGCCACACCGCCATACGCGGCTTCCGGGCGTGAGGTTCCTCTGCTTTTCGTCTTCTAGAGGTCCTTGATTGCGAGGCCTTTCAGTTCAATTCGCCGAAGTCCACGCCTTCTCACGCAGCGTCGCGCGTAAGCGCGGGATCGCCTGGCTGTGCACCGGCACATGCGGGACTCGCTGACTTCGTTGCCCAGCTTAGGCACCCTCCGAAAGAGTGCTTCTGCGGTCGGACCCGACGACATCACCGGCACCCGCTCCAGTGAAGCGTGCCACGGCAAACGCGCACCGACCCACACCGTATCGTCCATTCAACACCTCTCGCTTGAGGGCAAACTCGCCACTCCCTCAACGCTATTGGACTTGATCGGAGGCACTATGAACGTTGATCACGAATTCGTCGTCATTCCGAACGTCATTAAGCAACAGGCCCGTATGCGCGCCTACGAAGTCACCTTCGATGTACCCGCATTTCGCACCAACGAACATCTTCATCCATCTGAACAGAATGTCGCTCGGCTGAAATTCAGATATCACCCGCGCAGGCAACTCGTCGAGTTCTTTTCGTTTCAGGAATACCTCTCCAGATACGCAGGACTCTCGATGACACTCGAACAGGCCTGTTGGTCGATTGTCGACGACTTTTTCGAGTCGTTAGAACCCATTCGATGTGACCTGATCATTCAAAACGAATTATCGGACAGCGCAAACGTCGCGATTCACGCTTCGCGTGGATGGATCGATGCGATCCAACTGACGGCCGGGTCAGTTTCTCCGCTCGAAAAGAAAATCGCGGCCCCCATCTGACATGACATCAATAAATGCCTCCGACGTCATTGGCATTGCGGGTGCGCTGACCGTAGTCGTTGCCTACTTTCTTAATCTGCACGGAACGCTCAGCACGACATCGTACAAATATTCGGCACTCAATCTGGCCGGATCGCTAATGATTGTTTACTCGCTGGTCTACCACCCGAATCCAGCCTCGATGCTGATTGAAGGTTTCTGGGCGTCGATCAGCCTGTACGGCTTGTACAAAGCGCATCGGAACAGGAGGACGAGGTGATGCGAAGGCGAATCCTTCTGGGCACGACTGGTAGCATCGGTGCGAAAGATACAATCCAACTCGTCGAGTTGCTAGCGTTGGCGCATGACGTCCAAGTCGTGGCCTCCACGCCGTCGCTAGCATTTTTCGATCTCGCCACAGCAAGACGAATGATTGACGTTCATACCGATGACGACGATTGGTATACATGGCACCAACGCGGCGATCAGATCCTGCACATCACGCTGAGAAACTGGGCGGATCTCTTCGTTATCGCCCCGTTAACGGCCAACACCCTGGGAAAGCTGGTGTCCGGCATTTGCGACAACCTGCTGACAACCACCTACCGGGCATGGCAAGCGAAATCAAAACCATTACTGGTGGCCCCCTCGATGAACAAATTTATGTGGGAGCACCCGCTAACGGGAAGGCAACTTGAGTTGCTTAAGTCTTGGGATGTTGGCGTGATACCGCCGAGAGAGAAGTGATTAGCAGGCGGGGATTTTGGCCCCGCCGCTATGGCGACTCCCGAGCAGATCGTCGAATCTGTCGAGAGCGCACTTTCGATACACAATGCGCCTTAATTCGCCGAAGTCCAAGCCTTCTCACGCAGCGTCGCGCGCAAGCGCGAAATCGCCTGGCTGTGCAACTGGCACACACGTGACTCGCTGACTTCGAGCACCGCGCCGATTTCGCGCAGGTTCAGACCCTGCTCGTAATACAGACTCATCAGCAACTTCTCGCGGTCGGGCAGACGGTCGATGGCATCCACCACGCCGCCGCGCAAACCTTCGTCGAGCAACATCGTCAACGGATCCGCACCCGGGTCCGCGCAAATGCGGTCGATGAACGGCTCTTCGTCCGCCGATTCGAAATCTTCGTAATAGATCAGCTGGCAGCCGTGCACATCCTGCAGCATCTGCTGATACTCGGTCAGCCCGATCGACATCTCGCCCGCAATCTCGCTCTCGGACGGCCCCCGCCCCAGCCGCTGCTCCAGTCGCTGCACTGCCTTCTCGATCTCGCGCGCCGTCTTGCGAATGCCGCGCGATGCCCAGTCCAGCTCGCGCAACTCGTCAAGCATCGCCCCGCGAATGCGCTGGCTCGCGTACGTTTCGAACTGCGCGCCCTGCGTCTCCTGATACCGGTTCGCCGCATCGAGCAGCCCCAGCATGCCAGCCTGAATCAGATCTTCCAATTCAACGCTCGCCGGCAGCTTCGCCATCAATTGCAGCGCCAGGCGGCGCACCAACGGCGCGTATTGGGTCAGCGTGTCGTTCGTGTCGACCTTCCCGCGCGCGGTATACATGTTTCCCTCCGCTTCCTCTCGACGCGTGCCGTGACGCTCAGGCCGTGTGCGCGCTCACCGCGCCCACGCCATGCGTCATCTCGGCACCGCGATCGCCGCCGCAATCGCCCACCTGACCGATCCCGGCACCCAACGCCGCCGGTCCCGTGTCCCGAATGGCCAACGGCCAATGCATCACCTGCGCCGCCAACTGACGGTAAGCCACCGCCGCCGGGGCCATCGGAAACGCATCGACCACGGTGCGCGTCAATTGCCGCGCCCGCACGACCTGACGGTCCGAGGGCACATGCCCGGCCAACTCCAGCGACACCGCCAGATAACGACTCGCCGTCGTGGCCAGATTGCGGCACACGACGCGTGCCTCCATATCCTCCGCCCGGTTCACCAACACCCGGAACTGTGCCAGCGCATATTCGTAATGCGCCTGTTTGATCCACGAGTACGCGCCCGTAATCGACGCCGGTTCACACCCGAGCACCACCAGCACGTCATGCGCATGCGCCGCCAACGGACTCAGCACACCACCGGCGTGCGTGCAGTCGACGATGACGACGTCCGGCTCACCAAGCGTCAGCACCGGCAGCGCCCGCTGCGGATCGATGCGCTCCGGATGACGGTGCGCCACCGGCACCAGCACCACGTTGTCGCGCGTGTGCACACGTACGGCTTCGGGCGCAATACGTCCCGCCAGCACGTCGTGGATGTCGCCACGCAACGGCAGACCGAGTGCAGGCGCTGCATGGCCGCTCTCGTCGGCCAGCACGACATCCTGACCGTGATGAGCCAGGGCACTGGCCAGATTCAACGCAACACTCGTCTGACCGGCTTCAGGCGCACTTCCTACCACCGCGACGATGCGCGTGGTATGGCGCGCCACCAGTCGGCGCAGCCCCTCAGCTTGATCGAGTACGAGTTTAACCAAAGCAGGCCTCGCCTGAAGGTTGTGCGGGCGCGAACATCCCGCTGTAGTTGGGATCGACCCCGCGCACCACTGCTGGCAAGTCTTCCTCTGACGGCACGAACGGCGAACCCGTCACCGGCGCAGACAACGCCGTGTCGATCAGGAACTCTCGGTCCGCCACGTGCAGGTTCTCCGGTACGCGCTGCCCCGTCGAGACGTAATGCACCGGCAGACGGTGACGGATCACCGTGTCGAGCACCGAACCCAGGTTGGTCGTCTCGTCGAGTTTCGTCAGAATACACCCGGCCAGGTCACCACCGCCCTCAGCGCTCGCGCTGCGATAGGCGTGCACCACTTCGTTGAGCGTGTCGCCGTGGCTCGTGGCGTTGAGCAACAGCAGACGCTGCACCGGCGTCTCCGCCCCACACAGCATCGCCACCTGCTCCGGCACCGTGCGGTCGCGCTGGCTCATGCCTACCGTGTCGATCAGCACCATGTGCTTGTTGCGCAGTTCGGTCAGGGCCAGACGCAGATCCGTCGCGTCCTTTACCGCATGCACCGTCACGCCCAGAATCTTGCCGTAGATGCGCAACTGCTCATGGCCGCCGATACGATAGCTGTCGGTCGTGAGCAGCGCGAGCTTCTCGGCGCCGTGACGCATCACGCAACGCGCCGCGAGCTTGGCCGTGGTCGTGGTCTTGCCCACGCCGGTCGGCCCCATGAGCGCATACACGCCGCCCCGGTCCATCAATTCGTCTTCGTTCGGCATGATGGGCAGATTGCGCTTGAGCGCGTTCTTCACCCAGTCCAGACCGTTCTCGCGGTCGCTGCCTTCCGGCAGATGCTCCAGCAGCGCCCGGCCGAGCTGGGCCGAGAAACCCGCCGCGAGCAACGTGCGCAGAATCTCGCCTTGTGCGGGCGAACGACGTTGCTTGTCGTTCCACACAAGACCCGCGACCTGCTCTTCGAGCAACCCGCGCATGCTTTGCAACTCGCCCATCATCGACTGCGCGAAAGCGCTGGTCGCGGCGATGTCGTTCGCGGCAGCGGCAGGACTCGCCACCGGCGCGACAGGTGCGGCAGAACGAGGACGCGGACGATGCGTCGGCATATCGCCACCGGCGAGCGCGTCCAGATCCTCTTCCGCCAACGCCACGATCTCGACGCCGTTGGCGACCGAGCGATTGGACAATACGACCGCGTCGGGTCCGATTTCCTCGCGAATCTGGCGCAGTGCGTCGCGGCACGTGCCCGCAAAGAATTTCCGAATCTTCACGCTTGACCTCCGATGAGTGCCGTCATTTTCACGTTACGGGTGTCTGGCACTTCCGCATACGACAAAACCTTGAGCTGCGGCAGGCTGCGGCGCAGGAAGCGCGAGAGCAGCGAACGCAGCGGATGTTGAACCAGCAATACCGACGGCAGACCCTGACGCTCCTGACGCGTCACGGCTGCCTGGGTTTCACGCAGCAGCGTATCGGCGAGGCCCGGCTCCAGACCGGTGCCGCCGCCGGCCGACAACGCCTGCGTGAGAATTCGTTCGAGATTGGCGTCGAGCCCCACCACTTCCAGATCGCCGCTGCCCGGGAACACGCTCTGCGTGATCGCACGGCCGAGCGACAGGCGCACCAGCGCCGTGAGGTCGTACGGATCCTGCACGCGTGCGCCATGCTCGGCGATGGTATCGATGATGGTGCGCATGTCGCGAATCGGCACCTGCTCTTCGAGCAGGTTCTGCAGCACCTTCTGCAGCGTGGTGAGCGCGATGGTCTTCGGCACCAGATCTTCGATGAGCTTCGGCGCGTCCTTGCCGATGCGCTCGATGAGCTGCTGCACTTCCTGACGTCCCAACAATTCGTGAGCGTGTGCGTTGATCAGGTGATTCAGGTGGGTCGCCACGACCGTACCGGCATCGACCACAGTGTAGCCGTACGCCTGCGCCTGATCGCGCTGGCCGACGTCGATCCACGTCGCAGGCAGACCGAAGGCCGGATCGCGCGTCGGTGTACCTTGCAGCGGCGCGCTGACCTGCCCCGGGTCGATGGCCAGCAGTTGGCCCGGGTACGCCTCGCCTTCACCGATGATCACGCCCTTGAGCGTGATGCGGTACTGGTTCGGGCGCAGCTCCAGATTGTCGCGGATGTGCACCACCGGTGCGAGGAAACCGATTTCCTGCGCGAACTTCTTGCGGATGCCCTTGATGCGCTTGAGCAGTTCGCCGTCCTGATTGCGGTCGACGAGCGGGATCAGGCGATAGCCGACTTCCAGCCCCAGCGGGTCGACCAGCGCCACGTCGTCCCACGATGCTTCGGCCACTTCGGGCGCTGCGGTCGCCGCGACCGGCGTCGGGCGCGTTGCCTGCACCTTGGCGGCAGCCGCCTTGCGGAACTGCCAGCGGGCCAGTGCACCCAGACCGATCGCGAGCAGCAGGAAAGCAAAGTGCGGCATGCCCGGGATCAGGCCCATCAAGCCCAGAATCGCGGCCGTGATGCCCAGCACCTGCGGGTTGTTGAAGAGTTGCGAGACGACCTGCTGGCCGACGTCTTCGTCCGTCGCCACACGCGACACCACCACACCGGCGGCCGTCGAGATCACCAGTGCCGGGATCTGCGCGACGAGACCGTCACCGATGGTCAGCAGCGTGTAGTTCTTGGCAGCGGTCGCGAGATCCAGATTGTGCTGGACCACGCCGACGATCAGCCCGCCGATGATGTTGATCAGCATGATCAACAGACCGGCGACCGCGTCGCCACGCACGAACTTGGACGCACCGTCCATCGAGCCGTAGAAGTCGGCTTCCTGCGCAATCACCTTACGACGGGTGCGCGCTTCCTCTTCCCCGATCAGGCCAGCGTTCAGGTCGGCGTCGATGGCCATCTGCTTACCTGGCATGGCGTCGAGGGTAAAACGTGCGCCCACTTCCGCGATACGCCCCGCGCCCTTCGTGATCACCATGAAGTTGATGACCACGAGGATGATGAACACCACGATACCGACGGCGTAGTTGCCACCCACCAGGAAGTGGCCGAACGCCTCGATCACCTTACCGGCAGCGTCCGGGCCGGTGTGGCCTTCGAGCAGCACCACGCGGGTGGACGCCACGTTCAGCGACAGACGCAGCAGCGTGGAGAACAGCAGCACGCTCGGGAATGCCGCGAAGTCGAGCGGCTTCTGCGTGTACATGGACACCAGCAGCACCATCACCGCGAGGGCGATGTTGAACGTGAACAACAGATCCAGGATGAACGGCGGCAGCGGGAGGATCATCATGCCCAGAATCATGATGATCAGCACCGGCGCGGCGAGCGACTTCAAGTTGCCGCCGAGGAGCAGTTGCGACGCACGCAATAGCTGGTTCGCGCGAGGGTTGAGGTTCATTCGTTACACTCGTTTCGACCCGAGGCGCCGGGGCGCGTCGAGCTCAGTCGGCACAGGCAGATCCGACGGGGTCAACGGCTCGATGCCCCCCTCGGTACGCCAGCGGCGAAGCTGGAAGACCCACGCCAGCACTTCGGCCACGGCCGTGTACAGCGTAGCCGGGATTTCGTGACCGATTTCCACGTGACGGTGCAGCGCACGGGCCAGCGGCGGAGCTTCGAGGATCGGGATGCGGTGCTCTGCCCCCATCTCACGGATACGCTGCGCGACCAGATCGGTGCCCTTGGCGAGCACACGCGGCGCGCGCATGTTGTCCTTGTATTCGAGGGCGACGGCAAAGTGCGTCGGGTTCGTCACGATCACGTCGGCCTTGGGCACGTCCTGCATCATCCGTCGGCGCGCGGCCTGACGCTGCAACTGACGGATCTGCGCCTTGACGTGCGGATCGCCCTCGGTTTCCTTGTTTTCCTGACGCACTTCCTCTTTGGTCATGCGCAGTTTCTTATAGTGCTGCCACAGCTGGAACGGGATATCGATGGCCGCCACCAGCAGCAGCGACGCCACGATAAACGCGCAGCACACCACGATCATTTCGCCCACATACGGCAGCGCCACGCGCGGCGACTGTGTCATCAGGCCCATCACGGCTTCTTTGTCCCGGGCAATCGCCCAGTACGCCACGCCGCCCACGAGCACGGTCTTGGCCACGGCCTTGATCAGCTCAACCAGTCCCTGCGTCGAAAACATGCGGCCAAGACCCTTGAGCGGGTTCAAGCGGCCGAAGTTGGGGGCGAGCGATTTGGTGGTGAACAGCCAGCCGCCCAGCGCCATTGGTGCGACGATGGCCGCGATCACGAGGGCGACGAAGAGCGGCGCGATGACCATGAGGGCGTCTGCGCCCGAGTGCGCGGCGTACGACAGCATGCGGCGCGTGTCCATCGCCGTGCCCGGTTCGAACTGCATGCCGTGGCGCATCAACTGGGCGAATCCCTGCGAGATACGGTCGGCCGTCATCCACATCCCGGCGACACCGGCGGCCAATAGGGCGAACGTCGAAAGCTCGCGCGAACGCGCGACCTGACCCTCCTCGCGCGCCTTCTCCAGGCGCCGGGGAGTCGGTGATTCCGACTTTTCGAGATCGCTTTCCTCAGCCATGCCCTATCCACAGCGGGCGGACGAACCCACCCTATCGCGACCGATTATGGCCGTAACCGTCAAGTCACAAAGGGGGGAATAGAGGCGGGATTGGGCGGTATTTCGCGCAAGCGCGATTCCGCCAGCCGGGGCACGGCTGGCGGCGGGCTCAGAAACCGAGGCTGGCGAGCAGGTCGTCGACCTGTCCCTGATCGGCCACGATGTCGGTGCGGCCTTCCTTTTTGACCTGCGGCCCGTTGAGCAGCGAGTCTTCGGCTTCCTTGCGCTTCTCGGGCGGCATGTTCTCGAGCAGCGTCTGGAGCAGATGGCTCTCGATCTCCTGCACCACTTCCATGATCTTCTTGATGACCTGCCCGGTCAGATCCTGGAAGTCCTGCGCCATCATGATTTCCATCAGATGGTTGTTGGTCGCGCGGGTGTCGTCCGGCACGCGACGCAGGTAGGTGCGGGTCTCGGTGACGAGCTGACGCGCGTCGTCGAGTTCCAGCGGTTGATCGAACCACTTGGCCCAGCGCGCGTCGAGCGCATTGGCGTCCGCTTCGAGACGGTCCTGAATGGGCTTGGCCAGTTCGATGGCCGTCAGCGCCCGCACGGCCGCCTGTTCCGTCATGGTCGCGACGTAGTTCAGGCGGTCGCGGGCATCGGGAATCGCCTCGGCCGCCTGCTCCAGTTGCTTGTCCAGACCGAGTTCGCGCAGATTGTCGCGCAGCATGCGCGTCAACTGCCCGATGCGCATCAGCATGCGCTCCGCCGGATCGGCCTCGCCGGTCACGTAAGCGCCGCCCGGCTCAGCCGGCCATTCAGTGCTCGACTCGTGGGTCACGTTCAGGCCCCCGTTTTTTCCATTTTTTCGAAGATCTTGCCCAGCTTCTCATCGAGGGTCGCAGCCGTGAACGGCTTGACCACATACCCGCTCGCACCAGCCTGGGCGGCGGCGATGATGTTTTCCTTCTTGGCTTCGGCCGTGACCATCAGCACCGGCAGCTTGGCCAGGTTCGGGTCGGCACGGATCGTCTGGAGCATCGTCAGGCCGTCCATGTTCGGCATGTTCCAGTCGGACACCACGAATTCGAAACTACCGCCGCGCAGCTTGGCCAGCGCCGCCACACCGTCTTCCGCTTCGTCGACATTGGAGAAACCCAGCTCCTTGAGCAGGTTTCGCACAATGCGGCGCATCGTCGGAAAATCGTCGACGACCAGGAATTTCATATTCTTGTCTACCATCATCACTCCAATTCTGCCGGCTCCCCTTTGGGGGGCCGACAATATTCAGGGGCAAGTTCCGCCATCACTCAGTGCCCTGAGTGTGAACGCAAATTGTTGCGGACCATACGGCGAAAACAAGCCAAAAACAACGCCAAAAGCCGAACTATACCCGTTGCGTGCGTTCGCCGAATTTCGCGACCTGATGAAGCACTTTTCGGGCCATCTCGTGCAGCGGCACCACTTCCTCCGCGCCGCCCATGGCAATGGCTTCGCGCGGCATGCCGAACACGATGCAGCTCGCTTCGTCCTGCGCGAACGTGTGCGCACCGGCACGGCGCATCTCGACCAGACCGGCCGCACCGTCGCGGCCCATGCCCGTGAGAATCACGCCGATGGCGTTACGTCCGGCATGTACGGCCGCGGAGCGAAACAATACATCGACCGACGGACGATGTCGATTCACCGGCGGCGCCGGATCGAGCACGGCCACATAGTTCGCGCCGCTGCGCGAGAGTTGCAGGTGGGTGTCGCCGCCCGGTGCGATGTACGCATGGCCCGGCAGCACACGCTCGCCGTGCTCGGCTTCCTTCACCGTAATGCGGCACAGCCCGTTCAGGCGTTGCGCAAACGACTTGGTGAAGCCCGCCGGCATGTGCTGCGTGATGAGAATCGCCGGGGCGTCCGGCGGCATCGGCACGAGCACTTCGCGAATCGCTTCCGTGCCGCCCGTCGACGCGCCGATGATAATCAGCTTTTCCGTCGACACGAGCGGATTGCGCAGCATCGGCGCGGCTTCCACCGCCACCGGGGCCGCGCTCTTGGGCGGGGCGCTGCGCACACGGGCACGGGCGGCCGCACGAATCTTGTCGGCGATCATCTCGCCGTATTCGAGCATGCCGTCACGAATGCCCAGACGCGGCTTCGTCACGAAATCGACCGCGCCGAGTTCGAGCGCACGCATCGTGACTTCCGAGCCACGCTCGGTCAGCGACGACACCATGAGCACCGGCATCGGACGCAGGCGCATGAGCTTCTCAAGGAAGTCCAGCCCGTCCATGCGCGGCATTTCGACGTCGAGCGTGAGCACGTCCGGGTTGTGCTGCTTGATCAGATCGCGCGCCACGAGCGGGTCGGGTGCGGTCGCCACTACGGTCATGTCCGGATGCGCATTGATGATCTCGGTCATCAGGCTGCGCACGAGTGCGGAATCGTCCACGCACAGGACTTTGATTGGTTCGCTCAAGCCTCCTCCATTTTTCGGTTGTCAGGCCCCGGCCGAGGCTTGGCATTTCTGGCCGGTGGCGCAAAGAGTTCTACGGAGCCCCGTACTTCGCGTGCACGCAGACGCTGCGCGTACGCCTGTTCCCGCTGAACGATGGCCGGATCGCCCCGGTCGCCCAGCTTCTTGACCATCACCCGCCCGGTGCGCGGCAAAAAGCACACCTTGCGCGGATGCGGTCCGAGCAGATCCTGCGCAGTCACGCGAATCTGCTCCATCTCGAGATAGCGCAACACGAAGTTCGCGTTGCGATCGCCGATATTCAGGGTGGTCATGCCCGCGAGCACCGCGCCGCCGCCGAAGACCTTCGCCTCCAGACGTTCGCGTCGTGCGCCGAGCTTGATCAGCTCGTTGATGAGCATTTCCATCGCATATGCGCCGTAGCGCATGGACGCAGAGAGTAGCCGATCGCGCTCGCTCTCGCCATCGTCCGGCAGCATGAAGTGGTTCATGCCGCCGATACCGGTGACGCTGTCGCGCACGCAAGCGGCCACGCACGAACCGAGCACCGTCACGAGCATGATGTCTTCGGTCGTGACGAAATACTCCGACGGCAGCAGCTTCACCGCCTGCGTATTGAACGCATTGTCGAAGTAATGGTTGGTCGCGAGTGCTTCGGCCAATGGCTGTGCTGCCATGTCAGGCTCCCCGTGCTCCGGCGCCGGCCAGTTCGTACACCGTCTGCCCACGCAGACGGAACGCCCGGCTCACGTAAGTGAAGTTCTCCGAATGCCCGGCGAACAGCAGGCCGTCCGGTTTGAGCAAGGGGACGAAGCGCTCGAGAATGCGCGCCTGCGTGGCCTTGTCGAAATAGATCATCACGTTGCGGCAGAAGATCACGTCGAACGGCCCGCCGATCTGCCACGACGGGGCGAGCAGGTTAAGCGGCTCGAACGTCACCAGTTGCTGCAATTCGGGACGCACCTTGATCTTCCCTGAGTTCGCGCCCGTGCCGCGCAGGAAGTGCTTGCGCAGCTGTTCCTGCGAGATCTTGCCGGTCTGCTCGCCGTTGTAAACGGCGGCCGAAGCGCGTGCCAGGACCTGCGTGTCGACGTCGGTGGCCAGTACCGTAGCGTTGGGGCGCGAGCCGAGCGTGTCGACCAGCGTCATCGCAATCGAATACGGCTCTTCGCCGGTCGACGCCGCGCAGCACCATACCGAGATCGGCTTGGGGCGATTGCGCACGAAGTCGGCGAGCAACGGGAAATGGTGCGACTCGCGGAAGAACGACGTGAGGTTCGTCGTCAGCGCGTTGGTGAACGACTCCCACTCGCCGTCGCCGGTGTCGGCTTCGAGCATGTCGAGGTATTCGGTGAAGCTCGTCATGCCCAGCGCACGCAGACGTCGCGCGATGCGGCTGTAAACCATTTCGCGCTTGTGCTCGGCCAGCGCGATCCCGGCGCGTTGGTAGATCAGATTGCGAATACGGCTGAAGTCCGCCAGCGAGAACGCAAAGTCGCGCTCGCCCGACAGGGCGGCGCCACTGGCGCGCGCGAAATCCGCGCTGCGCGAACCCGCGTCGCCATCGGGGCCGGAGCCGCCGCGACGCGTCAGATGCGAGGTGTTGCGCGAATCGGTCATGATGTCTCGGTTGCGTCGAATTACGTCGGACAGCGCTTAAGGCTTATGCCGCACGGGCCAGCGGCTGTGCCGCCGGTTCGCGTCGGGACGCGCCAATCGCATGCACGCTCCCCGCACTTGCCGCCACGCCCGTCTGGAAGACGGACACGGCCGCGCGCAGCTCCTGCGCTTGCGACTCCATCGCGCCGGCGGCAGCCGCCGCCTCTTCCACGAGCGCCGCGTTCTGCTGCGTCACCTCATCCATCTGCGTCACTGCGCGATTGACCTGTTCGATGCCGCTCGACTGTTCGGCAGACGCCGCCGAGATCTCGCCCATGATGTCGGTCACGCGCTTCACGGCTTGCACGATCTCTTCCATGGTCTGACGCTGACGCGTCACGAGCGCCGTGCCGTCCTGCACGCGGCGCGACGAGTCTTCGATCAGCGCCTTGATTTCCTTCGCGGCGGCCGCACTTCGCTGCGCCAGCGTGCGCACTTCGCCTGCGACCACGGCGAACCCACGACCCTGCTCGCCCGCGCGCGCCGCTTCCACGGCGGCATTCAGCGCGAGGATGTTCGTCTGGAACGCGATGCCATCGATCACGCCGATGATGTCGACGATCTTGTTCGAGCTGGTGGAGATGCCGTCCATCGTCGCCCCGACCTGCCCCGAGACTTCGCCGCCACGCAAGGCGATTTCCGATGCATTCACTGCCAGTTGGCTGGCCTGACGCGCGTTGTCGGCGTTCTGGCGCACGGTCGCCGTGAGCTGCTCCATCGACGAGGCGGTTTCTTCCAGCGACGCCGCCTGCTGTTCGGTACGGGCCGACAGGTCGGTGTTACCCGCAGCGATCTCATGCGCGGCCGTGGTGATCGACTCGGTGCCCTGACGGATCTGCGAGATGGTCTCGGCCAGCGTGTGCTGCATGCGTTGCATGGCGTAGAGCAGGCTGTGCGTGTCGCCCGGGGCCACGTCGACGTGGCTGTGCAGATCGCCGCTCGCGATGCGGTGCGCGATGCCCGCCGCGTACTCCGGTTCGCCGCCGAGGCTACGCTGGACGTTGCGGATGATCACGAGCATTGCGGCCGTCACGATGCCGCCGATCAGCACAAGTGCGATGCCGAAGCGAATGAGCGTGCCGTAGAAGGCCTCGTCTACGTCCTGCACATACACGCCGCTCATCATGCCCCAGTCCCACGGCGCAAAGTACTTTACGAACGAGAGCTTGGCCATGCGCTGGTCGCTGCCCGCAACCCGTCCGTAATAGTCGACAAAGCCTGCGCCCTTGTCCTTGGCCACGCGGGCCATTTCGACGTAGAGCAGCTTGCCGTTCGAATCCTTGTAGTTGGAGACGTCCTTGCCCACCAGATCGGCGAGCGTCGGATGCATGAGGACGGTCGGCTTGGTGTCGAAGATCACCACATAGCCGTTGCCGCCTTCGCCGTAGCGCATGACTTTCAGTCGCGCCATGGCCTGTTGTTTGGCCTCTTCGACGGTGATTTTGCCCGCCGCTGCCTGCGCTGCGTAGTCGCGCAGAATGCCGTCAGCGCTCGTGACGACGTTTTGCACTGCCGCACGCCGCTCCGACATCATCGTGCTGCGCTCGTGCAAGGCAGCCCAGCCACCGAGAATCAAAAGCCCCAGCCACATAAGCGCAAGCGCCGACCAGAGTTTTGCTTTGAGACTCAACTGCATCATGATGTGACCTCCACTACCCGCCTGCCGTGGCACTGCATGAGATGCAGCACGCACGACGGCTTTTGTCTTACCGATTGTTGCCACTTGCCGACACGCCCCTCGGGGTGCCCGGCGGTACTGAGTCGCCAGGCGAGGTGCGTGCACCGTTCCTATAGTTACTGCTTTATTGCCGCGTGCATCGCTGCACGACGGCCACCATCACGTCATACGATCAGAAGGTTTCCCAATCGCCGTTTGCGTCGTCCGTGCCCGTGCGCGTGGCCGGTGCTGCGGCAGCCGGTGCAGGCTTACGCAGCGGTGCCGGTGCAGGCGCCGCCTTCGGTGCAGCGGCCGATGCCGGTGCTGCCGATGCGGCGGGGGCTGCTGCCTTCTTCTTCACCGGCGTCGGGCGCGCGGCGGGGGCTGCCGACGGGAGCGCCGCCAGCGCCGGGGCTGCGTAGCCCGTCGCGACCTGGCTCGCGTCCACACGGAACACCGAGACCGTCGTCTTCAGACGATTGGCCTGCTCTTCCAGTGAACCGGCGGCCGCTGCCGCTTCTTCCACCAGCGCAGCGTTCTGCTGCGTCACTTCGTCCATCTGCGTGATCGCGCGGTTGACCTGCTCGATACCGCTCGACTGTTCGGCAGACGCTGCCGAGATCTCGCCCATGATGTCCGTCACGCGCTTCACCGCCTGCACGATCTCGTGCATCGTGTGGCCTTGCTGCGCAACGAGCGCCGTGCCGTCCTGCACGCGACGCGACGAGTCTTCGATCAGTGACTTGATTTCCTTCGCGGCCGCCGCGCTGCGCTGCGCCAGCGTGCGCACTTCGCCTGCGACCACGGCGAAGCCGCGGCCTTGTTCGCCTGCACGCGCCGCTTCCACAGCAGCGTTCAGCGCGAGGATGTTCGTCTGGAACGCGATGCCGTCGATCACGCTGATGATGTCGACGATCTTGTTCGAGCTGGTCGAAATGCCGTCCATCGTCTCTCCGACCTGGCCGGAGACCTGACCGCCACGCGTGGCGATTTCCGAGGCGTTCACCGCCAGTTGGCTGGCTTGACGGGCGTTATCGGCGTTCTGTCGCACGGTCGCCGTGAGCTGTTCCATCGACGACGCGGTTTCTTCCAGCGATGCGGCCTGCTGCTCGGTACGTGCCGACAGATCGGTGTTGCCTGCGGCAATCTGCTGTGCCGCCGACGTGATCGACTCGGTGCCCGAACGGACCTCCGCCACGGTGCGCACGAGGCTGTCCTGCATGTGCTTCACGCCCTTGAACAGGCGTCCCGTCTCGGTCTCGTTCCACACTTCGATGCGTTGCGTGAGGTCGCCACCGGCGATCTTCTCGAAGTGGCGGATCGCGTCGTCGATCGGGCCGACGATGGCGCGCGTGAGCGTGATCTGCGTGATGATGCCGACGATCAGGCCAAGGCCCAGACCGATGCCGACCATCCACATCACCATCGTGTAACGGGCCTGTGCCGCCACATAGCGGTCTTCGGCGTTCTTGACCTGCATGTCGGCCAGCGCGGTCATCGCCTTCGTGTAGTCGGCGAACAGACGCGGCACGTCCATCACGGTCTTGGCGTGGAAGTCGGGGATGTCGCCCGACTCGATGGCCTTGAGTGCGGGGAGGATACCGTCGTTGTTGACCTTGCCGCGTGCCGCGATGACGGCATCGGCGAGCGCCTTCTCACCGTCGTTCATCGGCAGGGCGGCGTAGTTCGCCCACGAGTCGTCGGCCTTCTTGAGATTGTTGCGCACGCTGTCGATCGCCGATTTGATCTCGGTCGGATCGGCGATGAACTCGATGCGCGAGAGCGTCACGCGTGCGCCCAACGTCGAAATCGTGGTCTGTGCCAGCGATCGCGCAGATGCCATGTCGTTACTGTAGATCTCTTGCAGCGACGCATTGCTCTGTCGCAACGAGACGAGACCCACCGCAGCGCTCACGACCAGCAGCACCATGAAGAGTCCCAGCGCCAGCGTGAGCCGCGCCCGGATGGTGACATTCTTAAACATAACGACCTCTACCCCGTGAAGACCGGCCCGTAGCCGGTTGATCCATCACAACAATCTCGTCTCTTTGCACCAACAAACCGTCAAAACTCTTCCCAGTCGCCCGGGGCGCTCGCCTTTGTATTCGAAGACGACCCCGTCGCGCCGTCGGGCTGTGTCTTGCCCTGGCGCGCCGCCAGTTGCAGCACCTGCGCATCTTCTTGTGCGTTGGCTGCCGGTGCGCTGGCCTGCGGACGGCGCGTAACCGTTCGCGTGGCAGCGCCGCCTGCGCTTGCGCGAGCAGACCCGGCAGAGGCGGTGTTCTTTTCGGCTGCCGATGCTGCCACCGGCTTTGAGGCCGCCTGGCGCACGGTCGGTGAGTCAGCGGCCTGGAGGGCATCGCCCACACGAAAGACGGACACGGCGTCGTGCAGACGATGCGCCTGATCTTCCAGCGAGCCCGCCGCTGCCGCCGCTTCTTCCACGAGTGCCGCGTTCTGCTGTGTGACTTCGTCCATCTGCGTCACGGCGCGGTTGACCTGTTCGATGCCGCTCGACTGCTCGGCCGATGCGGCCGAGATCTCGCCCATGATGTCGGTGACGCGCTGCACGGCCTGCACGATCTCGTCCATCGTGTGACCGGCTTGCGCCACGAGGGTCGAGCCGTTTTCCACGCGTCCCACCGAATCTTCGATGAGCACCTTGATTTCCTTCGCGGCGGCCGCGCTGCGCTGCGCCAGCGTGCGCACTTCGCCTGCGACCACAGCGAAGCCGCGTCCCTGCTCACCCGCGCGCGCCGCTTCCACTGCAGCGTTCAGCGCAAGGATGTTGGTCTGGAACGCAATGCCTTCGATCACGCTGATGATGTCGACGATCTTGTGCGAACTCGTCGAGATGCCCTGCATCGTGTCGACGACGTTGCCCACCACCTGACCGCCACGTGCAGCGATCTCCGAAGCGTTCACGGCCATCGCGCTCGCCTGACGGGCGTTGTCAGCGTTCTGCTTGACGGTGGCCGTCAGCTGTTCCATCGACGACGCCGTCCGCTCCAGCGACGCAGCCTGTTGTTCGGTGCGTGCCGACAGATCCGTATTACCCGCGGCGATTTCACGCGAGGCGATGTTGATCGATTGGATGCCTTCGCGCACATCGGAGACGATGGACAGCAGGCTGTTCTTCATCACCGACAGGCCGAACAGCAACTGGCTGATTTCGTCGCGGCCCATGCCTTCGGCTTTGCCGGTAAGGTCACCCGCCGCGATCTGCTTCGACATGCCGAGTGCGACGCGCAGCGGATGGTTGATCGCGCGACGCAGGATGGTGCCCAGCAGGAACAGCACGACAATGCCGCCCAGCACTGCGACGACCGTCGCCGCACGCACAATCGTGTGTTCTTTCTGCGACTGCTGATACAGATCGGTCGCCTGCATGAGTTCGAGGCGCGTCAGCACATTCAGCTCGTCGCGCATCGGCTCGTAGGCCGGCTTCACCTTTTCGAGGTACGTCTGTTGTGCACCTTCGGCCGAACCGACACGCAGCATCTCGACCGTCTGCAACAAACCGTCGGACGTAAAGCGCTGACGGATCACATCGAAGCGCTCGGCTTGCGCACGCGTGCTGTCGTCAACCGTCTTCATATACTCCGCCCACTGGCGGTTGATCTCATCGAGGCTGCCCGCGATTTCGTCACCGGCGCGCTTCATCGCGTCGAGATTCGGGCTGCCGACGGCTTCGGCGACCAGCAGCACGTCGCGGTCGAGCTTCTGGCCGATGACACCGAGCGTGCTCACCGGCACCATGCCGTTCCGGTACACCTTCAGCAGCTTGGCGTTGCTGCTCGAAACGCCCCAAAGACCCAAACCACCGACGATGGCGAGCAGGCTCGCGCCGAGCACGATGATGCAGGTCAGGCGTGCGCGTAACGTGTCGAGACGCACACGGCGCGCGAGCGCCGCAATACCACCGCGCTCGACCTGACCGCCGCGAATACGCAGATTGCCCGCCTGTCCGTTACGGAAGCGAGCGTAGATCGCTTCGGCCTGCGCTGTCGCGCCTGCGGCCGGACGCACCCGCACCGACGTATAGCCGACGACGGCGTTGTTTTCGAGCGTGGGTGTGACGGTGGCCAGCACCCAGTAGAAATCGCCGTTCTTGCGGCGGTTCTTGACCAGCCCGCTCCACGTGTCACCGCGTTTGATCGTCTGCCACAGATCGCCGAATGCCTCGGAGGGCATATCGGGATGGCGCACGATGTTGTGCGGCGCCCCCAGCAGTTCGTCACGCGAAAAGCCGCTCACCTCCACGAAGGCGGGATTGGCATACGTGATCCGCCCCTTGAGATCCGTCCGAGAGATCAGATACTGATGCTCGCCGATGACGAGTTCGTTCTGGGTAACGGGCTGGTTATCGCGCACGTGCTCGGTCTCCGTGGACTGGGTGATGTCTGAAGGGTGACGCGGCGGGGGCCTCGCCCCGCCTGCGGTAAGGGGACTTAGCTCCCCAAACGCTCGATGAGCGCCATGTCGTCGCTGGTCATCAGCTTTTCGATGTCCATCAGGATCAGCATGCGGCCTTCGACCGTGCCCAGACCCGTGATGTACTCGGTCGCCAGTTGCGCGCCGAACTCCGGTGCCGGCTTGATCTCGCCGCGTGCGAGCGTGAGCACGTCCGACACACCGTCGACGACCATGCCGACCACGCGGCCCGCCACGTTCAGAATGATCACGACCGTCTGCGTGTCGTACTCGACGCGGCCCAGACGGAACTTGATGCGCATGTCCACGATCGGCACGATGATGCCGCGCAGATTGATCACGCCCTTGATGAACTCGGGCGCGTTCGCGATACGGGTCACGGCGTCGTAGCCGCGAATTTCCTGCACCTTCAGAATGTCGATGCCGTATTCCTCTTCACCCAGCGTGAAGACGAGAAATTCCTGGCCGTCGCCATCGGTCTGCATGGCGCCTGCGTGGCGCGATACGGCCTGCTCTTGCGAAAGGTTGTCCATCTAACGCGTCTCCGACTTCAGTTGAAGATGGTGGCAGCGGCCGAGCGCTGGCCGCGCTGGAGCGCCGCCACATCGACGATCAACGCCACACTGCCGTCACCCATGATGGTGGCGGCGGAAATACCGTGAATACGGCGGTAATTGGTTTCGAGGTTCTTCACCACGACTTGCTGCTGACCGACCAGCTCGTCGACGAGGAGCGCGAAGCGGCGGCCTTCGGCCTGAAGGATCACGATGATGCCCTGCGTCGGATCGAGGCGCGCTTCGGGCACTTCGAACGTGCGGTACAGCTCGACGAGCGGCAGATACTCGCCGCGCACCAGCACGACCTGACCTTCGCCCGTCACCGCGCGGATATCGTCGCGACGCGGTTGCAGCGACTCCATCACGAAGTTCAGCGGCAGGATGAAGATCTCCGGGCCGACCTTGACGGACATGCCGTCGAGAATCGCCAGTGTGAGCGGCAGCACGATGCGGATCGTGGTGCCCTTGCCGCGCGTGGACAGAATCTCTACGTGGCCCCCCATCTGCTGGATGTTTCGCTTCACGACGTCCATACCCACGCCACGGCCCGACACGTCGGTCACGGCTTCGGCGGTGGAGAAGCCCGGCGCGAAGATCAGCTGCCAGACTTCCTCGTCCGCCATCGAATCGGACACGTTCATGCCTTGCTGCAACGCCTTGGCGAGAATCTTCTCGCGACGCAGACCTGCGCCGTCGTCGCTCACTTCGATGACGATGTTGCCGCCCTGATGCGCGGCCGACAGCACCAGTTGACCGACCGGGTCCTTGCCCGAGGCCAGACGCTGTTCCGTCGTTTCGATGCCGTGATCGAGACTGTTACGCACCAGGTGGGTGAGCGGATCGATGATGCGCTCGATCAGGCTCTTGTCGAGTTCGGTGGCCTGACCGAACGTCACGAGTTCGATCTGCTTGCCGAGCTTGGTCGCGAGGTCGCGCACCAGACGCGGGAAGCGCGAGAACACATAGTCCATCGGCATCATGCGGATGGACATCACCGCTTCTTGCAGATCGCGCGCGTTGCGCTCCAGTTGCCCCATGCCGTTGAACAGGCGGTCGTGGAGCATCGGGTCGAGGCTGCTGGCGGTCTGCGCGAGCATGGCCTGCGTAATCACCAGTTCGCCCACGAGGTTGATGAGCTGGTCGACCTTCTCCACGCCCACGCGAATCGAGCTGTTTTCGTGGCCAGCAGCGCCGCCAGCGGCCGGTGCTGCTGCGCGCTTCTCCGGCGGATGCTGAGCACCGCCGCCGCCCGAGGCGGCCTGGGGTGCTGCGGACGGCACGACGATCGGCTCGGCAGCGGCCGGCGGCACGACGGCTTGCGGCGCTGCCGGTGCGGCGGCAGCCGGGACTTCGATCGGTGCCGAAGCGGCCGGTGCCGGCGCGGGCGTCGGCTCGAAGATTTCGACGGTTTGCGCCGGAGCCACCGATGCTGCCGGTGCTGCGGCAGGGGCAGCGGGGGCAGCAGGCGCGGCGGGTGCAGCCGCGACAGCGGACGCATCCTGCACGTCGATCTGCGACGGTTCGATCACGAAGCAGCACACGGCGAGAATGTCGTCGGCGTCGCACGTCGTGTCGAGCCACAAGTGCAGCGCGTCCCCCACGGTGTTGCGTCCGGCGACTGCGCCGAGGTTACCCAGTTCTTCGGCGAGCAACGCCTGATCTTTTTCGCCCACACCGGAGAGCGTGACTTTCAGACGCTTCTGACCCGGCGGGATGTCGCTGGTCGGTGCGCCGCTGGCGTCGGCGGCCGGGGCGGCTTGGGCTGCCGGCGCCGCAGGTGCGGGTGCCGGTGCAGCCGCCGCCGGGGGCGGTGCGAAGGGCGACGTCGGCGCGGCGGAAACCGGCGCACCGTCGCCTTCGGCGGCGAGTTGCTGGAGCACGGCGCAGATGCGCTTCATGGCCTCGGCATCGGGTTCACTGGAGGCGCGGTAGGCATTCAACTGTTGATGCAACACGTCTTTGGTTTCCAGGAAGGTGTCGACCATCTCGGTGCGCAACTGCAATTCGCCGCGACGGGCGCGGTCGAGCAGGTTTTCCAGCAGGTGCGTGGTCTCGGTGAGCGCGGTGAAGCCGAACGTCGCGGCGCCGCCCTTGATCGAATGGGCGGCCCGGAAGATCGCGTTGAGTTGCTCGTTATCGGGCGCGCTTACGTCGAGCGCAAGCAGGAGGTGCTCCATCTCTGCGAGCAACTCTTCCGCTTCATCGAAAAAGGTCTGGTAGAACTGGGTGATATCCACCGGTTTCCTCGTCCTAACTTGGTTGTGCCATCGACGCCATCGACTTCATCGTCATGCGCCTTCGCCGACGAGCGATGCGACCACGTCGACCAGTGCTTCGGTGTCGACCGGCTTGATCAGCCAGCCGCTGGCGCCCGCTTCGCGGGCAGCCGTCTTGTATGCGCCGTCGACTTCCGTCGTCAGCACCAGAATCGGGGTCTCGGCAAACGCGTCGAGCTCGCGCAGCGCGCGAATGAGCGACAGACCGTCCATGCCGGGCATGTGCTGATCGGTCAGCACCAGATCGAAGACCGCGTTCGTGGCCAGCGTCAGCGCTTCCTGCCCGTCGCGGGCGGTCGTCACGGCGTAGCCCGCTTCATCGAGCGTGGCGGCCAGGATCTGACGCATCGACGCGGAATCGTCGACGGCGAGAATCGTGTTGCGAAGGGCCTGCATGCGTCTCCTCTTGTCGGTTATCGCGACGCGCCGGGCGCCGTCGGGGCCACCGGAGGTGCTGGCGGCGCGGGCAATCCCGGCACGGCCGGCCCAACCGACAGCTCACCGCTCATGGCGGCA
This sequence comes from Pandoraea sp. NPDC090278, assembly GCF_044772185.1. NCBI lineage: Bacteria > Pseudomonadati > Pseudomonadota > Betaproteobacteria > Burkholderiales > Burkholderiaceae > Pandoraea > Pandoraea sp. NPDC090278. The sequence continues at coordinate 220,968 of NZ_JBIVYJ010000002.1, forward strand.
CTCACCGCGTTGCTGCCAGCGCCGCGTGCGTTCGCGGCGTCGATCGTCGGCTGATCCACCTCGTGCTTGACCGACTGCTCAGCGCGACGGTTGAGCACGATGATGCTGATGCGACGGTTGATCGGGTTGTAGGCGTCGTCGCGATCGAGCGGCACCGTCGACGCCAGACCCACCACGCGCAGCACCTTCTCACTGTCGAGACCGCCCGCGATCAGTTCGCGGCGCGAAGCGTTCGCGCGGTCCGCCGACAGTTCCCAGTTGCTGTAGCTCTTGTCACCTTGCGCGTACGCCGTGGCGTCGGTGTGACCGGACAGGCTGATGGCGTTCGGTACGCCGTTGAGCGATTTGCCGATTTCACGCAGGATGTCGCGCATGTACGGCTGCAGCTGCGCGCTCGCATTGGCGAACATCGGCCGGTTCTGATCGTCCACGATCTGGATGCGCAACCCCTCGGTCGTCACGTCGATCAGCAATTGCTTGCGGAACTGCTTGAGTGTGGGGTTACTTTCGATCGCTTTCTCGATGCGCGCTTTGAGATCGCGCAAACGTTGTGCATCTGCACGCTCGGCCATCTCGGCGGTAGTCGCCTGACGCGAGCGCGTCTGGTCGCCGCGCGACTTCTGACCGTCGGTGCGCGTGGTGTCGGTGCCGCCGCCAGGAATCACGCCGCTGTTGTCGGCGGCGTTACGTCCGCCTGTCAGCGCCACCTTGAGCGGCGTGCGGAAGTATTCCGCGATCCCCGTCAGTTCCTTGCTGCTTACCGAACTCAGCAACCACATCAGCAGGAAGAACGCCATCATGGCCGTCATGAAGTCGGCGTAAGCAATCTTCCAAGCACCGCCGTGGTGGCCGTGCCCGCCGGCTTTGCGGCGCTTGACGATAATGGGCCGCTCGTCTTTCTCGCTCATTTCTCGCGTCCGTCAACGTGCCTTGACCTGTCGCACGTGCTCTTCGAGCTCGGCGAACGACGGACGTACGGTGGAATAAAGCACCTTGCGGCCGAACTCGACCGACAGGGCCGGTGCGTAACCGTTCAGGCTGGCGAGCAGCGTGACCTTGATGCACTCGTAGAGCTTCACCGACTCGTTGATGCGGTGTTCGATGAGCTGCGCCAGCGGCGAGATAAAGCCGTAGGCGAGCAAAATGCCGAGGAAGGTCCCCACGAGGGCCTGTGCGATGAGGGCACCCAGCACGGCGGGCGGCTGGTCGGCCGAGGCCATGGTGTGCACCACGCCCATCACCGCTGCCACGATACCGAAGGCGGGCATAGCGTCACCCGTCTTTTGCAGACAGTGCGCGGGCACTTCGCCCTCGTGACGGTACGTTTCGATTTCGTGATCCATCAGGTTCTCGATCTCGAACGCGTTCATGTTGCCGCTGACCATCAGTCGCAGATAGTCGGTGAGGAATTCCATGATGCGCGGCTCGCCGAGAATGCGCGGGTACTGCGAGAACACCGGACTCGATGCCGGATCTTCGACGTCTCCCTCGATGGCAAGCATGCCGTCCTTACGCGCTTTGGCGAGCAGCACGTACAGGAGAGCCATCAGCTCCATGTACAGCTCTTTGGTGTATTTCGAGCCCTTGAACAGCATCGGCAGCGCTTTCATCGTCGCCTTGATCGCCTTGCTGTTGTTGCCCACCACGAACGAGCCGACGCCCGCGCCACCGATGATCAGCAGCTCGGTCGGCTGAAACAGCGCGCCCAAGTGGCCCCCGCCGATGACGAAGCCGCCAAAGACCGATGCCAGAACGATGATGTAACCAATGACGACAAGCACTGCCGGATACCTCTCGCAAAAATACGTCTACGGAAAATTGTCCTTCCTGTTCAGAGGGCTTAACGGCAGACACGCAGGGAAACTGTAGGGGCGGGATTACCTCGATACGCTCGGTGAGGAGAGCTCCGATCAGGCGGCTAATGGCGAAATCGCAGCATCCGGCTCACCCGACGCCACGGCGGGCGCGAGATCGGCAGCATGCGCGTGCTTCGCTTTCCGAGTCTTTCCGGCACGCGACGGCGGTGCGCACAGCCCGCAAACGTACTGGCCATGCGGCTCGTGTGCGTGCGTGACGAAGTGGCCGCCGCAGCGGGTGCACGGCGTCATCTGCAGCATCTTGCTGTCGAAGAAGCGAACGAGCGTCCACGCGCGCGTAAATCTGAGTACCGCTTCCCAACCGTGCAACTCCACATGCTCCAGGTACAGGCGGTAAGCCTTGACGATGGCTTCGATGCCCTGGCATCCGCCGTACTGCACGAGGTGGCGGTAGATGTTGTGGAAAAGCGACGAGTGGATGTTGGGCAGCCACGTCACGAACCAGTCGGTCGAGAACGGCAGCATGCCCTTGGGCGGCGAAGCGCCTTTGAGCTCTTTGTAGAGTTTGATGAGTCGATCGCGGCTCAGGCTCGTCTCCGCTTCCAGCAACTGGAGGCGGGCACCGAGTTCGATCAGTTCGATGGCCAGCTGGATTTCACGGGCCTCGAGGACGACGCTTTTGGTACGCATATACAGGCTTCCTGGCAAATCACGCCAAGCGCCGCCCCAATGACATCAGGCTGCGCGTGGCGTGCGTCGCGTATGTCGTACGCTCAGCCGATCTGCTCGACGGGCTGACCCGCGAGCAGAATCGAAGCGTGCGACTGCTGCATACCCACGTCTTTCGCACCGTGCGTGAGGCTCGAAAGAATCACGTGGTCGTCGAATCGAAATCGGCACAGAAGCTGGTTCGACCCCGCGAACTTAACGAGTTGAGCCAGTGTGAGACTGCCGAGCACGTCGGCGAGCTGGTCGCTGATGCCCAGGCGGAACATTGCCGCCGCGCGATCCTCACGGATCAGGCGCTGAGCCAGGACTAGGTAGGAGAGATTCAACTCACGAATCTCGTTCAGTGTTTCGCTGTTTCGCATGCGGCCCCCCGGCGCAATGGATGAATCTGGCGGTACTACTGTCTATTCCCTCGCATTGTGGACAAGGGCGAAAGATAAAGAAATCGGAGAAAAACTACAGAAAGGGGCGAGAAAAGCGGAAGTTTATTGTAGGAATTTTTCCTACATGAGCGGCGCTCAGGGATCCTACGACGCGCTCGGGGGGAACGTTCGATGACAGAGCGCAACGGCTTCATGAAAGTGTCACGAAGCTGCGCTCTACTACTTGACTGTATTTCGGCGGACTTTTGCCGAACTTTAGGCATCCTTGCAAAAAATTTCAGGGGGCTTAAGCAAGGGATGTCTGGATCGTACTTTGCCTATCGAGCGGGCGCTGGAACAGAGCAATTACACAGTGTTACAGATGTAGTGCCGCTCGCCGAATCCCAGGTTTGGAAGCATTGTTCTGATGCCGGTTCCCGCCGTTCGGCCGGAATCGCGAAGCGACATCTTACAAATCCTTCCTGTCGGTGCCGTCCCGATATTGTCGTTTCGACAGGCAATCTCAAACAGACGCCAGAATCCGGGCAGCGTTCCCGACGCCCCGGCTTGACGTTACGTTGAGCAAAACTGCGGGTTGCGTTTGGCGGGCTCGGGGGAGCTTATGCCCCACCTGCTGCGGGCGGCAGCGCGGGCCTCGCGCGACGGATCAGCACCGTGTGGAAGCCCCACGACAGCACGCCGCAAATCGCCATGACGGCCGCCATCGGCACGGCCGAGCGGGCATGCAGCAGGCCAACCGCAGCACCGGCGCTGGCGGCTGCGAGGAATTGCAGCGCGCCCAGCAAGGCCGACGCCGCCCCGGCACGCTGATGCTGCCGGTTGAGCGCCTCGGCAATGGCGTTCGGTTGCGAGAAACCGAGGCTCGTGACGAAGGCGAACAACGGCACCATCAACCCGATCAGCCCGCCAAGCTTGAGCGCCGCCACGGCGAGCATCAGCAAGCCGAGAATCGCGACCAGGTTGTTGGTACGGCGCAACACGTCGGCTGGACGCCGCGTGCGCAACAAATACGCGTTGATCTGCGAGCCACCGATGATCCCGCAAGCGTTCAGCCCGAACAGCCAGCCGTAATGGGCCGGATCGACACCGTACAGATTGATGAAGACGAACGGCGAGCCGGTGATGTACGCGAACATACCCGCCTGCGACACGCCACCCGCCAGCGCATTGCCCATGAACTCGCGATCGCGCAGCAATGCGCCGTAGTTGTGCCACGCCGTCGTGAGCCAGTTGCGCGCCTGCTTTGCGGCCTGACGCGTCTCCGGCAGCCAGTAAGCGGCCATGCCGAAGCACATCGCGCCGAAGACCGTCAGTCCCCAGAAGATCCAGCGCCAGCCCACGAACATCAGCACCTGACCGCCGATCAGCGGGGCGAGGATGGGTGCGGCACCCATGATGAGCGTCATGCGCGACAGCACACGCGCCACGGTCGCCGTATCGAACAGGTCGCGCGCCATCGCGCGGGCGATCACGAAGCAGGCACATCCACCGACCGCCTGAATGAAGCGGCTGACGATCAGCGTTTCGATGTTGGGGGCGAGCGCGCATCCGGCAGACGCGAGCGTGTAGAGCGCCAGTCCGGCATAGAGCGGACGCTTGCGTCCGTACCGGTCGGCGAGCGGGCCGTGCAGCAACTGGCCGAGGCCAAGCCCGATGAAGAACGATGCCAGGGAGAATTGCGCCGCTGCGTCCGTCGTGTTCAGCTCGCGCGCGATGCTCGGCAGCGCAGGCAGATACATGTCGATCGACAGCGAGCCGATGGCCGACAGAATGCCGAGGACGAAAACGGTACGGAATGTTTGGGAGGGCGCGGACGCCGTGGCAGCGGACATTGAGCGAGACCTAGGGTAATCCCGAATGATACGGCATTCGCCCCGACTTCGCTTAAAAATTGGGCAGAGGTATCGATCAATCGATCCCCTGCCCTGGCGTCGTTATTCGGCGACGATGCCGTCAGGCCGTCTTCGCTTCGTGCAGCCCCAGCGATTCGACCATCTTCTCGCGCATGATGAACTTCTGCACCTTGCCCGTCACCGTCATCGGCATTTCGTCGACAAAACGGATGTAACGCGGGATTTTGTAGTGCGCGATCTGATCTTTGCAAAAGGCGCGGATGTCGTCCTCCGTCGCGCTCTGCCCCGGTTTAAGGACGATCCAGGCGCAGACCTCCTCGCCGTACTTCGCGTCGGGCACACCGAACACCTGCACGGCTTGCACCTTCGGGTGACGGAACAGGAACTCCTCGATTTCGCGCGGGTAGATGTTTTCACCACCACGAATGAGCATGTCCTTCACGCGGCCGACGATGTTGCAGTAGCCGTCCTCGTCGAGCATCGCGAGGTCGCCCGTGTGCATCCAGCCGTCGCGAATCGCTTCACGCGTGCGTGGCTCATCGTCCCAGTAGCCCTGCATCACCGAGTAGCCCTTCGTGCACAGCTCGCCCTTCTCGCCGACCGGTACGATCTCACCGGCAGCGTCGACCAGCTTCACTTCGAGGTGCGGCTGCACGCGGCCGACCGTCGTCACGCGCTTATCCAGCGGGTCGGTCGTGGTGGTCTGGAACGACACCGGGCTCGTCTCGGTCATGCCGTAGGCGATCGTCACTTCGCTCATGTGCATCTGGTCGATCACGCGTTTCATCGTCTCGATAGGACATGGCGAGCCAGCCATGATGCCGGTGCGCAGCGAGTCGAAGTGATAGTTGCCGAAGTCCGGATGATCGAGCTGCGCGATGAACATCGTCGGCACGCCATGCAACGCGGTGCAGCTCTCTTCCGAGACGGCCGCCATCGTCGCCTTCGGATCGAACGCTTCGCCGGGGAAGACCATGGTCGCGCCCGTCGACACGCACGCGAGCACCGCCAGCACCATGCCGAAGCAGTGGTAGAACGGCACTGGAATGCACAGGCTGTCGTGCTCGGAGAAGCGCATCGCCATGGCGATGTAGCGGCCGTTGTTGACGATGTTGTGGTGCGTGAGCGTGGCACCCTTCGGGTTGCCGGTCGTGCCGCTCGTGAACTGGATGTTGATGGGGTCGAAGCAGTCGAGCGCGTCGGAGATCTTGCGCAGTGTGGCAAGGTCGGCGTCTGCGCCGAGCGTCACCACGTCGCTGAAGTTCATCATGCCGGGCGTGTGCTCCATGCCCATGCGGATGATGGTGCGCAGCGTCGGCAGTTTTTCCGACTGCAACTGGCCGGGAGTGCACGTGGCCAGCTCGGGGGCCAGCACGTTGAGCATGTCGAGATAGCGCGACGACTTGAACGACTCGGCCGCGACCAGCACCTTGCAACCGACCTTGTTGAGCGCGTATTCCAACTCGGCCAGCCGATAGGCGGGGTTGATGTTCACGAGAATCAGGCCCGCACGCGCGGTGGCGAACTGCGTGACCAGCCATTCGACGCGATTCGGCGACCAGATGCCTACCCGGTCGCCCTTCTTCAACCCGAGCGCGATGAGTCCTGCGGCAAAGGTGTCGACGTGCGCGATGAACTCACGCCAGGTCCAGTCCACACCCTGCTCGCGGAACACGACTGCCTGCCGCTCGGGAAACTTCGCCGCCGTCTCGGCAAGCAGTCCGAATACCGTCAACGTCGAAAGCGGTACGGTGGTCTCACCCTTCACATACGACAGTCCATTACGAGGTACAACGCCCGCACCTTCCCGGCTTTCCATGCTTTTGTCTCCTGAAGCAATGCTGAAGTGGTGAATGCTGTCGCGCGACGATGAACGGCTTCATATAACAATAGCGCGTCACGCTGGATTGACGTTTACGTTAACGTAATTCGAGTGACGGATCGAGTGGGGATGGCCCTGAGAAGGGGACGGGGAGACGGCAAAACAAAAGCCCCACACATTCGCATGTATGGGGCTTTCGCAGACATTACGCGGCGCGAGGCCAGCGCAACGCCGATGTTACTTCGTGCGACGCAGCTTCTGGATCGCAGCGAGTTGGGCAATGGCTTCGGCCAGTTCGGCTTGAGCGGTTGCGTACTCGATGTTCGAATCCTTGTTCGACATGGCTTCTTCTGCACGACGCTTGGCTTCGTTAGCCTTCGCTTCGTCCAGATCCTTGCCGCGAATCGCGGTGTCGGCGAGCACAGTCACCGTGCCCGGCTGCACTTCGAGAATACCGCCTGCGACGAAGACAAAGTCCTCGTTACCTGCTTCGTCCTCGATGCGAACCGCACCCGGCTTGATACGCGTGATCAGCGGCGTGTGGCCCGGCAGAATGCCGAGCTCGCCGGCTTCGCCGGGCAGCGCGACAAACTTCGCCTTACCCGAGAAGATCTGCTCTTCCGCGCTGACGACGTCTACGTGAATGGTTGCCATAATCGCTCCCGTTGAGTGTGATGAAGCGGCAGGCGCGCCAGTCCGGACGTTGCCGTCCTTGCTTCGCTACCCCGCCCCGCAACAGTCACCTGCCGAGCTGCGGTGGCGCCTCTTGCGAGACACCGCCGTCGCCCGGCACTCAACCGTTTACTGCATCTTCTTGGCTTTTTCGAACGCTTCGTCGATCGTGCCAACCATGTAGAACGCTTGTTCCGGCAGGTGGTCACATTCGCCGTCGACGATCATCTTGAAGCCGCGGATCGTTTCCTTGAGCGGAACGTACTTGCCCGGCGAGCCCGTGAACACTTCTGCCACGTGGAACGGCTGCGACAGGTAACGCTGGATCTTACGAGCGCGGGCCACGGCCAGCTTGTCGTCCGGCGACAGTTCGTCCATACCCAGAATCGCGATAATGTCGCGCAATTCCTTGTAACGCTGCAGCGTCGATTGCACGCGACGGGTCACCGTGTAGTGCTCTTCGCCAATCACGTTCGGGTCGATCTGACGCGAGGTCGAGTCGAGCGGATCGACGGCCGGGTAGATACCCAGCGAGGCGATGTCACGCGACAGAACGACGGTGGCGTCCAAGTGACCGAAGGTGGTTGCCGGCGACGGGTCGGTCAAGTCATCGGCAGGCACGTACACGGCTTGCACCGACGTGATCGAGCCGGTCTTGGTCGACGTAATACGCTCTTGCAGCTTACCCATTTCTTCAGCCAGCGTCGGCTGATAGCCCACGGCCGACGGCATACGGCCGAGCAGTGCCGACACTTCGGTACCGGCCAGCGTGAAACGGTAGATGTTATCCACGAAGAACAGCACGTCGCGACCTTCGTCACGGAAGTGCTCGGCCATCGTCAGGCCGGTCAGTGCGACGCGCAGACGGTTGCCCGGCGGCTCGTTCATCTGGCCGTAGACCAGTGCGACCTTGTCCAGAACGTTCGAGTCCTTCATTTCGTGGTAGAAGTCGTTCCCTTCACGGGTACGCTCGCCCACACCGGCAAACACCGAATAACCGCCGTGTTCCTTGGCGATGTTATTGATGAGTTCCATCATGTTCACGGTCTTGCCCACACCGGCGCCACCGAACAGACCCACCTTACCGCCCTTGGCGAACGGGCAGATCAAATCGATAACCTTGATACCGGTTTCGAGCAGTTCCGTCGACGGCGACAGCTCGTCGAATGCCGGAGCCTTCTGGTGAATCGAACGGGTGTGTTCCTTGGCGATCGGACCGGCTTCGTCGATCGGACGGCCCAGCACGTCCATAATGCGGCCCAGCGTCGGCTTACCGACCGGCACCGTGATCGGCAGACCCGAGTTTTGCACCGTCATACCGCGGCGCAGGCCTTCGGAGGAACCCAGACAGATGGTGCGAACCACACCGTCGCCCAGCTGTTGCTGGACTTCGAGCGTCAGTTCCGAACCTTCCATGGTGAGCGCGTCGTAGATCTTCGGCATGCTTTCGCGCGGGAATTCCACGTCGATAACGGCGCCGATGCACTGTACGATTTTGCCTTCAATCAAAGCAGTACTCATCGCTTTTCCTTTAGATACTCAAATTCATTTCGCCTTGCGGCGCATCGGCCCGTGCCACCGCTTAAACAGCGGCGGCGCCACCCACGATTTCGGACAGTTCCTTCGTAATCGAAGCTTGACGGCCCTTGTTGTAGACCGTCTGCAATTCACCGATCACGGTCTTTGCATTGTCCGAAGCGGCCTTCATGGCCACCATGCGGGCGGACTGTTCCGACGCCATGTTCTCTGCGACTGCCTGATACACGACAGCTTCGACGTAGCGCACCAGCAGGGCATCGACGACCGTCTTCGCATCCGGTTCGTAGATGTAGTCCCACGAATGCTGTGCCGGCACGGCGCTCGCGTCTTCCGATTCGCCTTCAAGCTTCTCGGGCAGCGGCAGCAGTTGCTCCACCACGGCTTCCTGCTTCATCGTGTTGACGAAGCGGTTGTAAGCCAGATAGACGGCGTCGAGCTTGCCTTCGGCATACGCGTCGAGCTGCAGCTTCACAGCACCGATCAGCTTGTCCAGATGCGGCGTGTCGCCCAGTTGCACAACGTGCGATACCACCTTCGCGCCGATACGGTTCATGAAGCCGAAGCCCTTACCGCCGATAGCGGTGGCCTCGATCTTCAGGCCCTGTGCTTCGATTTGCTTCATCTTGGCCACCACGGCACGCAGCACGTTGGTGTTCAAGCCGCCGCACAGGCCCTTGTCCGTCGTCACCACGATGATGCCGGCCGCTTTCGCGTCCGCATGCTTCACCATGAACGGGTGGTGGTATTCCGGATTCGCCTGGCCCATATGCGCGGCGATCTGGCGCACCTTGTCAGCGTACGGCCGGGCATGACGCATGCGTTCCTGCGCCTTGCGCATCTTCGACGCGGCCACCATTTCCATGGCCTTGGTGATCTTGCGCGTGTTTTGCACGCTCTTGATCTTGCCGCGAATTTCCTTCATTCCAGCCATTGCTTACTCCTTGTCTCGGCGCGACGTTCGTTGCTGCCTGAACATCGCGCCTTCCCGGGTCCGTTGAATAGTTGCCGATTCAACCGGATTAGTAAGCGCCGGTCTTCTTGAAGTCCTTGATCGCAGCGTGCAGAGCAGCGTCGTCGTCCTTCGAGAGATCTTTGGTCTCTTCGATGCGGCCGATGAGCGCGCCGTGGCTCGTCTTCAGAACTTCGCGCAGACCCTTTTCGAACGGCAGAACCTGAGCGATGTCGAGATCGTCCAGATAGCCGTTGTTGGCGGCGAACAGCGACACAGCCAGTTCCCACACTTGCAGCGGCGCGTATTGCGGCTGCTTGAGCAGTTCCGTCACGCGGCGGCCGCGCTCGAGCTGCTTGCGGGTAGCTTCGTCCAGGTCCGAAGCGAACTGCGCGAACGCAGCCAGCTCACGGTACTGTGCGAGGTCGGTACGGATACCGCCCGACAGCTTCTTGATGACCTTCGTCTGAGCAGCACCACCCACACGCGACACCGAGATACCGGCGTTGATTGCGGGGCGGATACCGGCGTTGAACAGGTCGGTTTCCAAGAAGATCTGGCCGTCGGTAATCGAGATCACGTTCGTCGGAACGAATGCGGTCACGTCACCGGCTTGCGTTTCAATGATCGGCAGTGCCGTCAGCGAGCCGCTCTGGCCCTTGACTGCGCCGTTCGTGAACTTCTCGACGTACTCTTCCGACACGCGGGCAGCACGCTCAAGCAGACGCGAGTGGAGATAGAACACGTCACCCGGGTAAGCTTCGCGGCCCGGCGGGCGGCGCAGCAGCAGCGAGATCTGACGATAGGCCCAGGCTTGCTTGGTCAAGTCGTCATAAATGATCAGCGCGTCTTCGCCGCGATCGCGGAAGTATTCGCCCATCGTGCAACCGGCGTACGGTGCGATGAACTGCATGGCGGCCGAGTCCGAAGCGGTGGCGGTCACGATGATCGTGTATTCCATCGCGCCGTGCTCTTCGAGCTTGCGCACCACGTTCATGATCGACGAAGCCTTCTGGCCGATCGCGACGTAGACGCAGGTCACGCCCTTGCCCTTCTGCGAAATGATCGTGTCGATGGCGACAGCGGTCTTACCCGTCTGACGGTCACCAATGATCAGCTCACGCTGGCCGCGGCCGATCGGCACCATGGCGTCGATCGCCTTCGTACCGGTTTGCAGCGGCTGCGAGACCGACTTACGCCAGATCACGCCCGGGGCAATCTTTTCGATTGCGTCGGTTTCCTTCGCGTTGATCGGACCCTTGCCGTCGATCGGCAGGCCCAGTGCGTCAACGACGCGGCCCTTCAGTTCCGGGCCGACCGGCACTTCCAGAATGCGGCCCGTGCACTTGACGGTGTCGCCTTCCGAGATGTGCTCGTATTCGCCCAGAATCACGGCGCCGACGGAGTCGCGCTCGAGGTTCAGTGCCAGACCGAACGTATTGCCCGGGAATTCCAGCATTTCGCCCTGCATCACGTCCGACAGGCCGTGGATGCGGCAGATGCCGTCAGTCACCGAGATCACGGTGCCTTCGTTACGGACTTCGGCGCCGCTATCGAGACCTTGAATCCGGCTCTTGATCAGTTCGCTGATTTCAGAGGGATTGAGTTGCATATGTGCTCCTGATATTCAATTCTTCGCAGGCGTTTCGCGCCGGCCTCAGGCCGTCAGCGACGTCCGCATAGCCGCCAGGCGGGCGCGCACCGAAGTGTCCAGCACCTCGTCGCCAACCACCACACGCACGCCGCCGATCAGCGACGGGTCTACCGTCACGCTCGGGTTGAGCTTGCAGCCGAACTTGTGCTCGAGGCCCTTGACCAGCGAGGTCAATTGCTCACCTTCGAGCGGGAAGGCGCTTTCGATCGTGGCGTCTGCCGAACCGGCAGCAGCGTTCTTCAACGCTTCGAACTGTTCGGCGATTTCCGGCATGGCAACCAGACGACCGTTTTCGACCACAGCGGCGACGAAGTTACGCACTTCGGCGTCGGTCGATTTCACGGCGGTGGTCAGCACGTCGACAACTTGCGACGGCGTCACTTTCGGATCGTCGGCCAGATTGGCCACTTCGGGCAGCGCTGCCACTTGCGACAGTTCACGCACGAGCTGCGCCCAGCGATTCAGATCGCCGGACTTGGCCACGCGGAACAACGCTTCGGCATACGGACGAGCGATGGTTGCGAGTTCGGCCATGATCAGAGCTCTGCCTTGAGTTGGTTCAGCAGGTCGGCGTGTGCCTTGGCGTCGACTTCACGCTTCAGAATCTGCTCGGCGCCCTTCACTGCCAGACCAGCCACGTCTTCGCGCAGCGATTCACGGACCTTGACGGCCTGATTCTCGGCTTCTGCTTTGGCGTTGGCGATGATACGAGCCGCTTCGGCTTGCGCCTGCGTCTTGATCTCTTCGGCCACGGCCTGAGCGCGCTTCTCGGCGTCGGCAATACGCTTCGCGCCTTCGTCGCGAGCTTCCGCGAGGGCTTGCGTGGAGCGCTTGTTGGCGGCTTCCAGTTCAGCCTTGCCCTTATCGGCAGCGGCCAGACCGTCAGCGATTTTCTTCGCGCGATCGTCGATAGCCTTGATCAGCGGCGGCCACACGAACTTCATCGTGAACCACGCCAGGATCAGAAACACGACGGTTTGCGCGAACAGAGTTGCGTTAATGTTCACGGTGTTTCCTTTCGGTGATGCGAATCGATTGGCAAAACAGCGCGCCCCATTGTGCCTGCTGGCTTGGGCGCGCCGTTCATGTCCAGTTGGCCGCGCGGGTCATGCGCGACCGGCCGAAAGTAACTTAAGCGAGCTTCGACAGCAGCGGGTTCGCGAAGGCGAACAGCATGGCAACGCCCACGCCGATCAGGAATGCAGCGTCGATCAGGCCGGCCAGCAGGAACATCTTCGTTTGCAGCGGGTTCATCAGTTCAGGCTGACGTGCGCATGCTTCGATGTACTTGCCGCCCATCAGTGCGATACCCAGGCAGGCACCGATAGCACCCAGACCGATGATGATACCGATACCGATAGCGGTCAGACCCTGGATGTTGGCGATGAAAGCTTGCATGATTACTCCTTATGGATAGAGACTTAAAACTTGAAAATTTGAAAAACTAAACTTGGAAAACTCGTAACTACCGCATCGACCGATCAGTGATGGTCGTGCGCCTGGCCGATATACACCAACGTCAACATCATCATGATGAACGCCTGGAGCAACACGATCAGGATGTGGAAAATCGCCCATGCGGTGCCGGCAATGATGTGACCGACAAAACCCAGCACCGACGCATCTGCGCCAAAGCTCCAGATACCGCCCAGCAGAGCGATCAGCAGGAACACCAGTTCGCCGGCGTACATATTGCCGAACAGTCGCATACCGAGCGACACGGTCTTGGCACAGAATTCGATGATGTTGAGCAGCAGGTTCGGGATCCACAGGAGGAAGTGGTTACCGAACGGTGCGGTGAACAGCTCGTGCATGAAGCCGCCGGCGCCCTTGATCTTGAAGCTGTAGAACAGCATCAGAATGAGCACGCCGACCGAGATACCGAGCGTGCCGTTAAGGTCGGCCGTCGGAACGATACGGTGATGCGTGATGATGGAACCCAGACCGACCCAGCCGATCACCTTCGACGGCAGATCGACCGGCAGCAAGTCCAGCGAGTTCATGAGCGCGACCCAGACGAACACGGTCAGCGCGAGCGGGGCGATGAAGGCACGATTGCCGTGCACGATGCTCTTCGACTGGTCTTCGACCATTTCGACGAGCATTTCGACCGCAGCCTGGAAACGGCCCGGCACACCCGAGGTTGCCTTGCGGGCGGCCATCCACAGAATGAAGCAGCCCAGAACGCCCATCGCGATCGACCAGAACATGGTGTCCCAGTTGATGATCGAAAAGTCGACGATGCTAGTCTGATGCGAGCTCGCGAGATTCTGCAGGTGGTGCGAAATGTACTCCGACGGGTTCGGAGCGTGGCCGGCTTCTACTGACATAGCGATCAAACACCCAATTATGAAAATCCGCACACGGTAGCGTGTCGACGCGTGAGCGGTTTCTCACCGCTACTTCAGTGCCATCGCCAGCCAATAGGCCTTGAGCGTAAGCACGAAGGTGACCAGGAACGCTACCCAATGCACACCGGGGTAACCGAACGCTACTGCCACCAACAACGCGATCGTCGTGACTACCTTGACCGCTTCTCCCATCACTAACGAACCGACGGAGAGGCGATCACCTGACATTCTTAACCGCAGCGCAAACAATGCGCCCGGTATCCATCCAATCATTCCGCCCAGCCATGCAGACACCGCCGCGTCTCGTGGCGATGCCGAGAGCAACCACCAGGCCAGTGTCGCTATCAGCGACAACAGCACCTGGGCTCCCACCACCCTGAATGGAGTCACACGGGATGCGCGCCCCACATCGGGACCGAACAGGCGCTCGGCCTGCGCACGCGTGAGCGGAACGATAGTTTCTTGCTCCTGCTCGTCGTCCCAAGCCTCTGTTGCATGCGCCGGCGCTTGCGGTTTCGGTTCCAAGTTCGACCGGTTTTGATCGGTCATCTCGTAGCCTCCCCGCCCGACTCGTGCAAACGAATGGGCTCTTCAAGCAGTTAAACCCGCGAGATTTTACGGGAAATTACGAAGGCCAGTCAATCTAAACGCGCAACAAATTCGCCGAAACTGCACAGTGCATGCTTCGATTTGGCGGCAACTCTCACGGAGCGCGATTTTCCTCATGGTGCAGCGCGGCATTACGCGCAAACGCCGCACAATCCCCGCAACTGGGCTACGTTCCGTGCGCGTTCAGACCCATTTCAGTGCAACAAAGCCGATCAGGAGTGCCACCAGATAAAACGGTATCGAAAGGTAATGAAAGTGCCACCAGATCTTCTGCGATTTCGCCATGCGCAATGCAATCAGATTCGCCAGTGATCCCACGGCGAGTCCAAAACCACCGACCGCGACACCATGAGCCAGCGCAGGCCAGTTCTGGGTGTACTCGGCGAGCAGAATCGCTGCAGGCACGTTACTGATGAATTGTGACAACACCGCAGCCCCGCCGTAGGCCATCGCATTGCCCGTGAAATCGAAATGGCCGAGTGCCGTACGCACTTCCGGCAAACCGGCGACGCCGCGCAGCACCACGAACATCAACACGAAGATCGCCAGCAGCAGCCAGTCGATGCCCAGCACGGCATTGCGACGCGCAATCAACAGCACCGCCGCGACGCCCGCGCATGCCCAGGCCGCGAATCCGTGATCGGCCATCGTCACGAAGGCGACGAACAACGCGAGCGCGATCCACAGCAACGGCCAGCGCACATCGTGTGCGGGACCACGTCGTTGAAAATGCAGCGCACGCGAATCGAAGGCGAAGGCGCAAACGACGAGCAACACGGCCATGAGCCCGAGCGTCACCGGCGTCATCATGACGACGTAGGCCCCGAAGCCCATACCGCTGTGTTGCCAGAGGAAGAGGTTCTGCGGATTGCCGAGCGGTGTGAGACTTGAACCGGCGTTGACGGCCAGCGCGAGGAAAATGATCAGTCGCTCGATGCGCACAGGGGCAATCCGTGCGAGCGATTGCGCGAGCGGCACCACGGCAAAGAGTGCGACGTCGTTGGTCAGCAGCGTCGAGAGCGCTGCGGCGAATGTGACCATCAACAGCGCAAGACGTCGCTCGGTCCGAAAGGCGCGCAGCAATCGTTGTGCGAGCCAATCGAGAAACCCGCTTTGATCGATGGCCCGCGTGAGCATCAGCAAACCGGCGAGCGTCAGAATCGTGTGCTGGTCGATGCGTGCGAACAGCTCACCTGCGCTTGCGGGCTTCGCGATCTGAAGCACGACGAAAGCGATCAGCAGGATGAGCAGCTCGCGATCGCTGCGCACGCGCGCAAACGTCGCGCGCAAAACATGCTTGATTCGCATGGCGTTCGATGCGACACGCCGGTGCGGTGCCGCATTCGACGCCCTCTCCGACGTCCCTAACGGATCATCGGACGGATCGCTCACGAGATGATAATCAGGATACCGAAATTACTCGGCGCGAATGCGCGCGAGGATACCATCGAGCGCATCGAGGCTGCCGAACTCGATCGTCAGCTGACCGGCACCTTTACGGCCGACCTTGATCTTGACGTTCGACGCGAGCAGATCCGAGAGCTCCTCTTCGAGGCGGGTCACATCGCGACCGCCCTCTTCTGCCGAGCGGCGACGAATGCCGTCGCCCTGCGGCTTGAGCGATGCGTTGACGATGCGTTCTGTGTCGCGCACCGACAGACGTTTGTTCACCACCTGGTTCGCGAGCGTGATCTGCGTGGCTGCGTCGACGGCGAGTAGCGCGCGCGCATGGCCCATGTCGAGATCGCCTGCGAGCAGCATCGTCTGCACGGGATTCGCGAGATTCAGCAAACGCAGCAGGTTCGACACTGCGCTGCGCGAACGTCCCAGCGATTCGGCGGCTTGCTCGTGCGTGTAATTGAATTCGCCGAGCAGGCGTTGAATGCCCTGCGCTTCTTCGAGCGGGTTCAGATCTTCGCGTTGAATGTTCTCGATGAGCGCCATTGCCGCGGCGGCTTCATCGGGGACATCGCGAACGAGCACCGGCACTTCGGAAAGACCCGCGAGACGTGCAGCGCGAAAACGTCGCTCGCCCGCAATAATTTCGTACTTCTCACTATCGACCGGTCGCACCAGAATCGGCTGCATCAGACCTTGCGCGCGAATGCTCGCGGCGAGTTCCTGCAACGCGCCTTCGTCCATGCGTGTTCGCGGTTGATACTTGCCCGCCTGAAGGCGATCGAGCGCCATCACCGACGGCGCGCCTTCGGCACTCGCCTCGGTCGCGCCGTTATGGTTATCGGCGTGAGCGCCCAGCAGCGCTTCGAGGCCGCGGCCCAGGCCCTTTTTTTTCAGTGCGTTGGTCTTGGTCGCCATGACAATGCGTTCCTGCGCGAATGCGCCTTACATAGTTTGAATGCGCGCGATCATTTCCGCGCCGAATTGCAGATACGCCTTCGCGCCGCGCGAAGCGGGATCGAAGACGACGCCCGGCATGCCATAACTCGGCGCTTCGGCGAGTCGCACATTGCGCGGGATGATCGCGTTGAAAACCTTGTCGCCGAAGTGCTCTTTGAGCTGCTCCGAGACTTGTTGCTGAAGCGTAATACGCGGATCGAACATCACGCGCAAAAGGCCGATCACCTTCAGGTCGCGGTTCAGATTCGCGTGCACCTGCTTGATCGTGTTGACGAGATCGGACAGTCCTTCGAGCGCGAAATATTCGCACTGCATCGGAATGATCACGCCGTGCGCGGCGCACAGGCCGTTCAACGTGAGTAGCGAGAGCGTGGGCGGGCAGTCGATGAGGACGAAATCGTAGGCGTCGTCGACCTTCTCAAGCGCCTGCTTCAGACGCGTATCGCGATTCTCCAGCGACACGAGTTCCACGTCGGCACCGGCCAGTTCGCGGTTCGCAGGCACGACATCGTAGTTGCCGGACTCCGAGCGCTGGCAGCTCGCGCTGACATCGATGCCGTCGACCAGCACTTCATAGATACTCGTCTCGAGCGCGGCCTTGTCGATACCGCTGCCCATCGTCGCATTGCCCTGAGGGTCCAGATCGACCAACAAGACACGCTGCCCGTGCGACGCCAGTCCGGCAGCGAGGTTCACCGTGGTGGTCGTCTTGCCGACGCCGCCCTTCTGATTGGCCACGCAGAAAATTTTCGCCATGCCGATGTAGTCCTCCGATTGCTGCCGTGTTGATGCGATTGATGCAGATGGTGCCGGGATGCGAGTCCGGGCGCGAACACTTCATGCTGCCCGTAGCGGATGCATCCCGCTAATTCGATTACCTGAGCAAAGCTCAGTTATTGCCGAAGGTGCTCAGGGTGCACTGGCCTTTTGCGGCGTCAACACCAGTTTGTCGGTGTCGTAGCCCTGCTTGCGCAGCTGGGCACGCATTTGATTCAGTGTGTCGTCGTCGATCTTCGGCGAGCGCGAGAGGATCCAGAGATACTCGCGGCCCGGCTCTCCGACAGCGGCATACTGATAGTCACCGTCGAGCACGATAACCCAGTAGTTGGCCCAAAGCCAGGGAATCCAGCGCAACCAGTCCGGTGCGAACGTCACTTTGAAGCGTGCGGTGCCGGTGCCCTGCCCGTCGGTACGTGCCAGACCGGTATCGCTCGCCCAGGAGCCGTCTTCCTTACGGCACTTGTTAGTGACTTCGATCTTCCCGTCCGGACGCGCCACGTATTCCGCGGTCACGTCCGACACACATTTTCGCTCGAAGAAATTCGGATAGCGTGCTATTTCGTACCAGGTGCCGACATAGCGCGCTTTATCGATCTTTTGCACGGGACGCACGCGCGTCGTGAGCGATTCTTGCCCGGATTGTGCCCAGGCGACGGCGGCCATTACCGACAATCCGACCATCACGGCGCCGGTCCAGCGTGTCATACGGGTCATGCCGTCACCTTCACGCGGAGCAAATGACGCTCGGCGTCAAGAAATGGCACGTTCAGGGCTAGCCGCTCGACCAGTTCGCAGCCGTCGGGCAGCGCCAGTTCGCTTTCGGCCGCCACGCCCTTCATCGCCCAGAAGCTACCGCCGGGGGCCAGCAAGTTACGGCCGAGCGTCACGAAATCGTTCAATTCGGCGAATGCGCGCGAGACGATAGCGTCGAATGCTGCGGGCACTTCTTTGCCGACGACGAGCGACTCCACGCGGCCGGTCACGACCGTCAGATTGGTCAGCTTGAACGTGGCGCGGGCTTGCGTCAGAAAGGCGGTCTTCTTGTGGACGATGTCGTTCACCGTCACCTGCCAGTCCGGGCGCACAATCGCCAGCACCACACCGGGCAGGCCACCGCCCGAACCGACGTCCAGTACACGTGAAATCAGCTCTCGATCCAGTCGCGGCAGAATCGAGAGCGAATCGAGCAGGTGCTTGACGACCATCTGTCGCGGATCGCGGATGGAGGTCATTTGCAGCGAAGCGTTCCACTTCGCCAGCAGCATCTGATAGTCGAGCAGGCGTGCCTGTTGCTCGGCGTCAATCGTCAGACCGAGCTGTTCGATGCCGTCAGCCAACAAAGCAGCGAGTTCGTTGCCGCCTTGTGCGGCATTACGCGGAGCAGTCATGAGGTCTCCGCGTCAGGCAGCGTGCTGACCGCCGGTGTCGCCATCAGTGGCAACATCGGTGTCCGCCGTCGCTTCCCCTGACGCACGACGGCGTCCGAGTCCCTTCTTCAGGTGGATCATCAACAGCGAGATCGCGGCGGGCGTCACACCGGAGATGCGCGAGGCCTGCCCCAGCGTTTCCGGCCGTTGAGCGTTCAACTTCTGACGCACCTCGATCGACAGCCCGCGAACGTCGTTGTAATCGATGCTAGCAGGCAACGCCGTGTTCTCGTTGGCTTCCTTGCGCACGATCTCGTCGGCCTGACGGTCGATGTAACCCTGATACTTGACCGCGATTTCGATCTGCTCGCGAATCTGATTCGCTTGCAGCACGTCTTCCGACAGCGCGGCCTCAGGCGCGAGACGACCGCCCTGCACTGCCATCAGCGCGTCGTACCCGACTTCCGGTCGACGCAACAGGTCGGCCAACGAATACTCATGGTCGATGGCTTTACCGAGCAACGGTACCGCATCTTCCGCCGGGAACGTCTTCGGATTCACCCACGTCGATTTGAGACGTTCTGTTTCACGTGAAACAGCGTCACGCTTGCGGCAGAACGCTTCCCAACGAATATCGTCGACAACGCCTAGTTCACGGCCGACTTCCGTCAGACGCATATCTGCGTTGTCTTCACGCAGCGACAGGCGATATTCCGCCCGGCTGGTGAACATACGATACGGTTCGGACACACCGCGAGTGATCAGGTCGTCGACCAGCACACCCAGGTAAGCTTGATCGCGACGCGGGCACCAGGCTTCGCGGCCCTGCACTTGCAGCGCGGCGTTGATACCGGCGAGCAGCCCCTGAGCGGCGGCTTCTTCGTAGCCGGTCGTGCCATTGATCTGTCCGGCGAAGAACAGTCCCGAAATCACGCGGGTTTCCAGCGAACTGCGCAGACCGCGCGGATCGAAGTAGTCGTACTCGATGGCGTAGCCCGGACGCAGAATATAGGCGTTCTCCATGCCCTTCATCGAGCGGACGAGTTCCAGCTGCACGTCGAAAGGCAGGCTGGTGGAGATGCCGTTCGGGTAGTACTCGTTGGTCGTCAGACCTTCCGGTTCGAGGTAGATCTGATGGGACGACTTATCGGCGAAGCGATGGATCTTATCTTCGATGGACGGGCAATAGCGCGGCCCCACGCCTTCGATGACGCCCGTGTACATCGGCGAGCGGTCGAGGCCGCCACGGATGATGTCGTGCGTGCGCTCGTTGGTATGCGTAACCCAGCATGGCACTTGGTGCGGGTGCTGTTCGGGGCGTCCGAGGAACGAGAAAACCGGCACCGGATCCAGGTCACCCGGCTGTTCTTCCAGGACGGAGAAATCGATCGATCGCCCGTCGATACGCGGCGGGGTACCCGTCTTCAACCGACCTTGCGGCAGCTTCAACTCTTTCAAACGTGCGGAAAGGCTGATGGCCGCGGGATCGCCAGCACGGCCGCCGACATAGTTGTTCAGCCCCACGTGGATCTTGCCATCGAGGAAAGTCCCAGCGGTGAGCACCACGGCACGGGCGCGGAAGCGCAGCCCGACTTGCGTGATCGCCCCGACAACGCGGTCGCCTTCGACAATAAGATCTTCCACAGCTTGTTGGAAGAGCCATAAATTCGGCTGATTCTCGAGGCGATGACGGATGGCTTGCTTATAAAGCAGCCGGTCGGCCTGAGCGCGAGTGGCACGGACAGCGGGCCCTTTGGACGAATTCAGAATACGAAACTGAATCCCGCCCTCGTCGGTAGCGGCGGCCATGGCACCGCCAAGCGCATCCACCTCTTTGACGAGGTGGCCTTTGCCGATCCCACCGATGGAGGGATTGCAGCTCATCTGGCCGAGCGTCTCGATATTGTGGGTGAGCAGAAGTGTCTTACAGCCCATGCGGGCCGAGGCGAGCGCAGCCTCGGTACCGGCATGGCCGCCACCCACCACGATCACGTCAAACTCGGTCGGATAAAGCATCGCAATATTGCCGCTGACGGCAAACTCTCTGGATTCGGTAATTGCGGAATTATAGCGGTATTGCGATGCATCATTTGTAACTGCACTCGTGTTTCACGTGGAACGTTAGGGGAATGGGACAATTTCGAGGGATGTTTCACGTGGAACGTTGATGTCTTTTGATGCTTTGACAGTGGCATCAGCCGTGTTTCAGTCTAGAACGAACCCTTCGGTGCGAGCACTTAGTCGCACTCACAGACATCCGGGCAGTGGAGATTGGGGGCACTCGGCTATGCTCCACTTGAAAGTCGCTTCGCCAGAGTGCCCCCAATCCCCACCACTCAATTGCCCAGGGCCAGCCGCTCGCGCGATCGTCGCGGTATCTGTTTCACGTGCGACACGGTCGCTATTGGCTGGAGGGTTTAGCTGCCTGCGCCCTAACCGTCCTTCCGCATGCGGGGAACGGTGATCTGTCGACGGCTAGTGCACTTGTTTCACGTGAAACATCGAAGCCGGTCCACGGATTTACGCCGACGATTCATCGCTCCGATAGACGTCCTATCTCCGCCCCGCCCTGCCTCGGTCGCGGCACGCCAAACACCCGGTGCCAACATCGTGTCGCCCTCACAAGCATCCGGGTAGTGGGGATCGACGGTACTCGGCTGTGCTCCACTTGAAAGTCGCTTCGCCAGAGTGCCCCCGATCCCCACCACTCAATTGCCCGGGGCCAGCCGTCCGCGCGATGGCCGCGGTATCTGTTTCACGTGAAACACGGTCGCTATTGGCTGGAGGGTTTAGCTGCCTGCGCCCTAACCGTCCTTCCGCGTGCGGGGAACGGTGATCTGTCGACGGCTAGTGCACTTGTTTCACGTGAAACATCGAAGCCGGTCCACGGATTTACGCCGACGATTCATCGCTCCGATAGACGTCCCATTTCCGCCCCACCCTGCCATGTCGCGGCACGCCAAACACTCGGTGCCAACATCGTGTCGCCCTCACAAGCATCCGGGCAGTGGAGATCGGAGGCACTCGGCTGTGCTCCACTTGAAAGTCGCTTCGCCAGAGTGCCCCCGATCCCCACCACTCAATTGCCCGGGGCATTCCGAGCGTGAAATTGGCGATACTGGTTTCACGTGAAACGTTAACGTGCTGGTCGCCTGCATATCGAAGTCATCCGTCCCCCGCTTACTGCATCGCCATTCCTTCTGCCGACTCCGCTCCTCGTCACCAGTGCAGAGCAGATCGTTAGCACCTCAACCTCGGCACTTCTGAGTGCCGCTGGTCGGGAGATGCGACTGCCGCTGGGACAGCCACCGAGGACTGGCCGTGGGCAACTTTGCGGGAATGTTTCACGTGAAACGGCGAGAGACGTCATCGCACAGAGCAAGAAGCCCACACCTTGTTCCTCCCCGGAGGTCGCCGGTGCTTGAGCAACTTCACCCGGCTCCCCTTCGCAAACAGGGAAGCCCAACGCGTGGATCTTCCCGAGTCGCGCCGAATCAGCACCTCTGCCCTCTCTCGCCTCCACGCTGTTCCGGTTAGCCGACGAATGACATTTGCCCGGTAGCGATCAAACCAGACAACTGACGTCCCGCATCCAAAGCAACACCGTTTCACGTGAAACCCACTTCGCACGAACGCCTCAGGGTTGAATCGGGCAATTGAGGGGTGGGGATTGGGGGCACTCTGGCGAAGCGACTTTCAAGTGGAGCACAGCCGAGTGCCACCAATCCCCACTGCCCGGAAGCGTGTGAGGGCGACACGGTCATGGCACCAAGTGGTTCGTCTAACGGTGGCGAGCACAACATCCAGATCGGAAGCGAAGAGATTACGCCGCCAAGCTAGCGTCAGCGACAACCGTAGGCGAAGAATGATCGGAAGTTTGAGGCGTGGGGATCGGGGGCACTCTGGCGAAGCGACTTTCAGGTGGAGCACAGCCGAGTGCCCCCGATCCCCACTGCCCGGAAGCCAAGGAGAACAATGCCGCGGTAGCACAAGATGGTTTTAAAAGAAGGCATGCATCCCACTTGTATGGAGCCAACTCCACGCGTCACCCCACTTCGCCACATTTAGCCGACCGAGGTCGAACCGAGACGAAGTCTCCGGGAATATGAGGGGTGGGGATCGACGGTACTCTGGCGAAGCGACTTTCAAGTGGAGCACAGCCGAGTACCGTCGATCCCCACTACCCGGAAGTGAGGGAGAACGGCACCGTGATAACGGGATGTGGTGTTAAGAAAAACCCCCACAAAACCCACCTCCGTTCCACGTGAAACCAAGAAACGAAAACGACCAAACAAAGCCGAAAGCAAACACCGCCGCCATCTCCGCAGCGATCATCCACCTGCGTTATCCACATCCACGAGCTGAACACAAAAATCCGCCGCAGGAATTTGCTTTTCTGTGGATAACCTCGACAACGAATTCCACAAGAATTTCGAGGAAATCTCGCAACCCCTTATTGCGGCGGTGCGCCATAGATTTGAGTTACCCACACATATCCACAAGCAACTGTGAATAAGTGACTTGGCATACTTTGACGCGAAGCCCCCGCATCGGTCCAAAGAATTAGGGACGGATATCCTTACCGAACGACCGTTCGGATCGCATCATCGGCTAAAGCGAGTGCCCCACCGCCTGCACCAGAAACGAAAAAAGGCCCGCCAAACCGGCGGGCCTTCTCAACCTACGTCCAACTATGTACCGACAGCCAAGGGCCGTCAGGCAGCCTTCTTAGCCAGCCCCAGATACGTCTCAATGACCTTGGGATTGGTGGCCAACTCCTGTGCCGGGCCTTCAAGGGCAAGCTCGCCCGTCTCGATCACGTAGGCGTAATCGGCGACCTGCAACGCCGCACGGGCGTTCTGCTCAATCAGCAGCGTGGCAACGCCCGTCTTACGCAAGTCGTTGATGATGTGGAAGATTTCCTTCACGATCAGCGGCGCCAGACCCAGGCTAGGCTCGTCCAGCATCAGCAACTGCGGCTTCGCCATCAACGCACGACCCACCGCAAGCATCTGACGCTCCCCGCCCGACAGCGTCCCCGCCTGCTGCACACGACGCTCCTTCAGGCGCGGGAAGAGCTCATAGACCACTTCCATCTGATCGAGGAAGTTCTTCTCCCCCGCCTTCTTGCGACGATAAGCGCCGAGCAGCAAATTGTCCTCAACGGTCATCGTCGAGAACAGCTCACGCTTCTCCGGCACCAGACACATGCCGCGCGACACACGGGCCTCAATCGTCAGCGCCGACATCTCCTGACCGAGATAAGCCACGCTGCCCTTGCTCGACCCGTTGTGCGGCAGCGCGCCCATGATCGCGTTGAGCATCGACGACTTGCCCGCACCGTTCGGTCCGATCACGGTGACGATCTGCCCAGCCCCAACCCGCAGATGTGCACCATGCACCGCCTCGACTTTGCCGTAGGCGACGGCGAGGTCCTTGACCTCCAGAATTGCGTCGACCATCACTCCACTCCTCCCAGGTACGCTTCGAGCACCGCCGGGTTCTTCTGCACGTCTTCCGGCAGCCCCTCGGCGATCTTGGTGCCGAACTCCATCACCACCAGGTGATCGGTCAGATTCATCACGAAGTCCATGTCGTGCTCGACCAGCAACACGCTCATGCCCTCGTCCTTGAGCTTCTTGAGCAGATCGCCCAGCGCCTGCTTTTCCTTATAACGCAAGCCTGCGGCCGGTTCGTCGAGCAACAGCAGCGTCGGATCGCACGCCAGTGCACGCGCGATTTCCAGAATACGTTGCTGACCCAGCGCCAGACTGCCCGCCTCGTCATACATGTGCGCGCCAAGGCCCACACGCTCGATCTGCTGCTTGGCTTCGTGCAACAGCATCGCTTCTTCGTGACGATCCAGACGCAGCACGCTCGACCACACGCCACCCTGCGGACGACGACGCAGACCGTTCTTGTCGCGCAGATACGCACCGATGGCGACGTTCTCAAGCACGCTCATGTGCGGCATCAGACGCACGTGCTGGAAGGTCCGGCCGATGCCGCGCTTGACGATCTCACGCGACGGCAGACGGTCGATGCGCTCGCCGAGGAACGAAATCTCGCCGCGCGTTGCCTGCAACACACCGGTCACCAGGTTGAACGTCGTCGACTTGCCCGCACCGTTCGGACCGATCAGGCCGACGATCTCACCCGCCTTCACTTCGAACGACACGTCATTCACCGCAACCAGTCCACCGAACTCCTTGCGTGCCTTCTCAAGCTTGAGCACCACCTCGCCCACCGCTGGCTTGGGACGGTGTCCCAACGGCTCGGCCTGCTCAGGTGCCTTCGCCACACGTCGCGCCGGGAAGATCTTGCCGAAGAACGGCCACACGCCATCGCGCGCATATTGCAACAACAGCACCAGCAAGATGCCGAAGACGATGGTTTCGAAGTTGCCGTTCGCACCCAACAGCACCGGCAGAATGTTCTGCAGGTAGTCCTTGAGCACCGTCAGAATCGCTGCACCCAGCACCGCACCCCACACGTGGGACACGCCACCGACCACCGCCATGAACAGATACTCGATGCCGTGATTCAGGTTGAACGGCGTCGGGTTCACGGCACGCTGCAAGTGCGCGTACAACCAACCCGAAATCGCAGCGAGCACCGCCGCGTAGACGAACACGACCACCTTCATCCACGCCGTGTTCACGCCCATCGCTTCGGCCATCACGCCGCCGCCCTTGAGCGCGCGAATCGCACGGCCCGGACGCGAATCCAGCAGGTTCTTGATCGACACCACCGCCAGCACCACCACGATCCAGATCAGGTAGTACATCTGACGCCCGCTCGCCAACTCCAGGCCGAACAGGTTGATCGTCGGAATGTCGTTCAGGCCGTCGTACTTGCCCAGGAACTCCAGGTTGCCGAACAGGTAATACAGCGCCAGACCCCACGCAATCGTGCCCAGCGGCAGGAAGTGGCCCGACAGACGCATCGTGATCGCACCGATGATCAGCGCCGCACCCGCCGTAATCGCCACACCGACGATCAGACCGAGCCACGGCGATGCGCCGTAAGCCGTCGTCAGATACGCCGTCGCATAGGCGCCCAGACCGACGAACGCCGCCTGTCCGAACGAGGTCATGCCCGCCACGCCCGTGAGCAACACGAGACCGATGGCGACAATGCTGTACAAGCCGATGTAGTTGAGCAGCGTCACCCAGTATTCAGGCAAACGCACCGGCGCTGGCAGTACCGGCAACACCGCCAGCAGCACCAGGAAAATCAGGAAGTATTTGTTTTTCATTCTGTGGTCCGCCCCGGCTTATTCCTCGTCTTCTTCAACGTGCTTGCTCGTGAGCGACAGCCACAGCAGCACCGGAAGAATCAGCGTGAAGACGATGACCTCTTTGTACGCACTCGCCCAGAACGACGAATACGACTCCAGCAGGCCCACGAGAATGGCACCGAGCGCCGCGACCGGGTAACTCACCAGACCGCCGATAATCGCACCCACGAAGCCCTTCAGGCCGATCAGGAAGCCCGATTCGTAATAGATGGTCGTGATCGGTGCGATCAGAATGCCGCACAGCACGCCCAGCACCGCCGCCAGCGTGAACGCCAGCCGACCGGCCTGCACCGTGCCGATGCCCACCAGACGCGCACCCAGACGGTTCACGGCCGTCGCGCGCAACGCCTTGCCCGAGAGCGAACGATCGAAGTAGAAGTACAACGCCAGAATCATCACGACCGACACGCCCACCACCCACAGACTCTGTCCGGACACCATCACCGAGCCGATATTGAAGCTCGCGTCCGAGAACGCCTGCGTGCGCGAACCCTCGGCACCGAACATCACCAGCCCAAGGCCCGTGAGCGCGAAGTGCACGCCGACCGAGACGATCAGCAGCAACAGCGTGCTCGCCTCCGCCAGCGGCTGATAGGCCAGGCGATAGAGCATCGGCCCCATCGGCACGACCAGCAACAGCGTGACGGCAATCTGCACGAGCATCGGCAAGGTCATCGGCGAGATCGCCTTGACCACGAAGAACACGGCAATCGGAAACACGAGATATTTACCCGCGAACACCGGCACCAGGCGGCCCGCCAGCTTGCGTCGCTCACTGTGACGCAAGACGCTTGCCGTCTCCACAATGAACGTGCAAATGCCCATGGCCACGAGCAGCCAGCTCGTCAGCGGAAACTTCTGGGTCTGGATAGCCGCGAGCGTGAGCGCGCCATACGACACGAACTCGCCCTGCGGAATGAAGATGACGCGGGTGACGGAGAACACCAACACGAGCGCCAATGCCAGCAAGGCATAAATCGCACCCGTGGTGATGCCGTCCTGCGCCAGGATGGCTGCAATCGAAAGATCCATGCTCCTCTCACTTCGTTTGAGTACTTCTTGAACCGGCTGGCGAGACAGCCGGTGTGATGCACGGTGCAGCGCGCTGCCACCCCGTTCCCCTTCAACTTCGGCGCACCCCGCACGATCCCCGTGTCGCAGCGCAGCGAATTATGAATTGTATAAACCGTTATGCATTGGTAAAACCCGGGTGACTACTGAGATGACGACATCTCAACCCGTTTTTCGACGACGGCGGGGCTTGGTCGGCAACGACGGTGCGTCGGCCAGCACCTCCGGCGGCAGGGCTTCGCGCACGACATCCATCAGCCGGTAGATCTCGGCGAGCGTGTCGCGTCCCACTTTGTCTTCCAGATAGCGGTAGCGCTCCTCGACCAGCGGACCGAGCTTCTTGCACAGCGCCCGGCTCGACGGCGTCAGAGACACCATCACGCGACGCTGGTCCGCCGCCACGCGCCGACGCATGATCAGACCCGACGCCTCCATACGTTCGAGCATGCCCGACAGGCTGGGGCTGAGAATGCAGCACTCGCGCGCCACCTGCCCGATCTCCATTTCCCCGGATTCGCTATCGTTGACGGCGCGTATGACACGCCATTGTTGTTCCGTGATGTCGTAGCAATTGAGTAACGGCCGAAACAGGCCCATCACCGCTTCACGCGATTGCAGCAACAACAGGGATAGGTTGCGGTGTTCGAATTCACCCGTCATGGATTTACGCTCGAAAGGATCGGCCGTTCAGCCCCCCGGCTGCGGCGATCAGGTTGGGACAATGCGGCCTCTCATGTGCCGCTCGCAAATGCATGTCCTGCCGTCTCTTTGCGATGCGCGAAACTACCACGCTCAAAAAAAACGGGCGCGAACGCCCGTTCTTTAGGCCCGGCTGGTCGAACCGGGCGCTTTTACCGCAGATGTTTCCGATGGAACAGCGGGGCATGCCTGCATGCTATAGGCAGCCCCGACGCGCATCAGTTCGCCAATTTCCACTTGCCGTCGACGATTTGCACCATCACACGCGAGCGCTGATCCAGACCGTTGTGGTCGTTCTTGCTCATGTTGAAGATGCCTGCCGTGCCCGGCATGTCTTTGACGTTCTCCAGCGCTTCGCGCAGCGCTGCGCGGAACTCCGGCGTGCCCGGCTTGGCCTTCTTCAGTGCCACCGGAATCGTGGCTTGCAGCAGCAGGCCACCGTCCCAGGCGTGACCGCCGAAGGTCGAGATCGAACCGGCGCCATAGGCCTTCTCATAAGCGGCCTTGTACGCAGCAGCCGACTTCTTCACCGGGTTGTCGTTCGGCAGTTGCTCGACGACGAGCAGCGGGCCAGCAGGCAGATAGGTGCCTTCGCAGTCCTTGCCGCAAACGCGCAGGAAGTCGTTGTTCGCCACGCCGTGCGTCTGATACAGCTTGCCCTTGTAGCCGCGCTCCTTGAGCGTGCGCTGCGGCAGTGCTGCCGGGGTGCCCGAACCGGCGATCAGCACGGCATCCGGGTTCGCGCCCATGACCTTGAGGGCCTGACCGGTCACCGACGTGTCGGCACGGTTGAAGCGCTCGTTCGCCACGACCTTGATCTTGTTCAGATCGGCAGCCTTCTGGAATTCCTTGTACCAGCCTTCGCCGTACGCATCGGCGAAACCGATGAACGCCGCGGTCTTCACACCGTTGTCGGCCATGTGCTTGGCGATAGCGGTGGCCATCAGAATGTCGTTCTGCGGGGTCTTGAAGGCCCACGTGCGCTTCGCGTCGACCGGCTCGACGATGGCAGCGCCTGCGGCCATCGAGATCACCGGCGTCTGCGTTTCGGCAGCAACGTCGACCATGGCCAGCGAGTTCGGCGTGACGGTCGAGCCGAGCACGGCGTCGACGTGATCTTCGCTGATCAGCTTGCGCATGTTCTTGACGGCGGTCGTGGTGTCGGTCGCATCGTCGAGCACGATGTACTGCACCGTCTGGCCCGCAATCGTCTTGGGCATCAGGGCGATCGTGTTCTTCTCGGGAATGCCCAGCGAAGCGGCCGGACCGGTCGCCGACAGCGACACGCCAATCTTCACTTGAGCGTTCGCCACGCCCGCGACGAGCATCATGGCCGATGCCATGCACAGCAACTTCAGTTTCATTTGGGTCTCCTCACAAAAATTTCGAATTCGATTTTTGACGCATTTTTTTGACATTAACCGACCGCGCAGTCGGTAAATTGTCGCCCATCTTACGGGCACGGATGCCGTTTCGTAAAGTGCGGTTTCCCCACCTGTGGCATCTGCCACAGCGGTTTTGCCACTAGCCGCGCAAAAACGCGTCGTAGCCCGTTTTCACGATCAGCACCGCAAGCACGCCCAGAAACATGCGCCGCACGAAACCCACACCGTGCTTGAGCGCGAGACGGCTGCCCACCAGACTGCCCACCACGTTCATGATCGCCATGCCCGCGCCGACCAGCCACAGTACATGCCCGCTCATGCCGAACAGCAACAGCGCGGCCAAATTCGTCGCGACGTTCACGATCTTCGAGGACGCCGACGCATTCACGAAGTCCTGACCGAACAGCCGCACAAACAGAAACACCAGAAAGCTGCCCGCACCGGGGCCGAAGAAACCGTCGTAGAAGCCGATCACGCTGCCCACGGCGATCGCCATGAGCGTCACCCCTGCCCCGCCCTTCACAGGGGCGTGGACCGTCCCGAAATCCTTCTTGCGCAGGGTGTAGATCGCAACAGCGACCAGCACGAACGGCAGGACCTTGCGCAGGATGTCGGCCGGGACATGGGTGACGGCGTACGCACCGCAGAATGAGAAGACGAACGCCGCGACGGTGGCAGGCAGTACGAGCGCCCAGCGCAACTGAATACCGCGCGAGTAACGCATTGCTGCCGAGGCCGTGCCCCAGATGTTGGCCATCTTGTTGGTGCCGAACAGCAGCGGCGGCGCAGCATTGGGGAAGACGGCAAAGAGCGTAGGCACGGAGATCAGGCCGCCGCCACCGACCACGGCATCGACCAGCCCGGCGAGAAACGCCCCGCCAGCGAGCATCAGCAAATCGGTCAGCGACCAACCCATCAACATACATTCCCCATACACAACACCTCAGTCGCTGCGCAACTGGAAGCCAGCCAGACGAAAACGCCGAGCATAGCGTCTTTATTCCGCATTGCGCGTACTTATTGCGGTAGAAATCGGTGTAATTCTCGCAATGTGGCGTAAAGACAGCTGAAATTGCGAATGAAATGCGGAGAAACTGATGAAATTAGAAATACGATGCGCGAGAACCGCGCAAGGAAGCGTCATGACCGCTGAATATGGCATGGCTGACGAAGGCCTGGCACAGCGCAATGCGACGCCATGCGGAAGGTGAAGCACAATATAAAAAGCGCTGTCGGAGTCTTCTCCGACAGCGCTTTCTTTTTTGGCGGTGCGCGTTATCGCGCTTGTTGTCTCCTCGTTCCTCGCCCCTATATCCTGCTGTGACGCGAACTGAGGGAGAGAATAAAGGAGCACCCAATGCACCACAAGTCAGCATTTACCCCTACGAATTAGGTTTTTTCTGACATTCGTGCGCCAGAGTGACGAGCGGACGCGCCACACAGGTGCATCCGTCGACATTCCGGCTTCCACGAATCGCTCAATTCACACCCTTACGACGCCTGCGACATCGACCGGAAAAACCGGCTGCGCGCAATGAACTCGCCCACGAGACCGCGTCGGAACGCCAGCACGCAGATGATGAAGATCGCACCGATCACGATGGTCACGGATTCGCCGAGCGTCTGGAACCACGTCACGCCGGTCGCCGTCGCGAGCCAGTTACCGATATCGCCCAGCTTGTTCTCGAGCACGATGATCACCACCGCGCCTACCACCGGCCCGAGCATCGTGCCGAGACCGCCCACAAGCGTCATCAGAATCACCATGCCCGACATCGTCCAGTGAACGTCGGTGAGGGTCTCGAAGCCTAGCACCACCGTCTTGGTCGAACCGGCGAGCGCAGCGAGCGTGGCCGACAGCACAAACGCCAGCAGCTTGAAGCGGTCGACGTCATAACCCAACGAGATCGCGCGCGGCTCGTTCTCCTTGATCGCCTTGAGCACCTGACCGAACGGCGAATGCACGATGCGCATGATCAGCAGGAAACCCAGCGCGCAGATCGCGAGCACCACGTAGTACAGCGTGAGATCCGAGTCGAGCGGCAGCAGACCGAAGAGCGAGCCACGTGGCACGCCTTGCAGACCGTCTTCCCCGCCGGTGAACGGTGCTTGCAGACAGAAGAAGTACAGCATCTGCGCGAGCGCCAGCGTGATCATGGCGAAGTAGATACCCTGACGCCGGATCGCGAGCAAGCCGATCACCAGCCCCAGCACCGCCCCCGCAACCACGCCGGCGAGAATGCCGACCTCCGGCGTGAAGCCGAGATTGCGGATCGCATAGCCCGTCACATAACCGGCGCTACCGAAGAACGCAGCGTGACCGAACGACAGCAGGCCCGTGAAGCCGAGCAGCAAGTTGAAGGCGGCAGCGAACAGTGCGAAGCACAGCACCTTCATCACGAAGACCGGATACGCGCCGACAAACGGCGCGGCGATCAGCGCCAACAGCAGCAGGGAATACAGCACGCGTTGTTGCATCTGTTGTTGCATGGTTTCGTCCCTTACTTTTGTTTGCCGAACAGCCCGGCAGGGCGCAGCAGCAACACGATCACCATGATGAAGAACACCACGGTCGCCGACGCTTCCGGGTAGAACACCTTGGTGAAGCCTTCGATTACGCCGAGCATCAGCCCGGTGACGATCGAGCCCATGATGGAGCCCATGCCACCGATCACGACCACCGCGAACACGGTGATGATCATCGACTGGCCCATAAGCGGAGAGATCTGAATCACGGGCGCAGCGAGCACACCGGCGAATGCCGCCAGCGCTACGCCGAAGCCGTACGTCAGCGTGATCATGAGGGGCACGTTCACACCGAACGCTTCCACGAGCTTCGGGTTCTCCGTGCCAGCGCGCAGATACGCGCCGATCTTCGTCTTCTCGATGATGAACCACGTCGCGAAGCAGACGATGAGCGATGCCACCACCACCCACGCGCGATAGTTCGGCATGAACATGAAGCCGAGGTTGGTCGCACCGGACAGCGCGTCGGGCGCGTCGAACGGCTGACCGGACACGCCGTAGATCGAGCGGAACACGCCTTCGAGCACGAGCGTGATACCGAACGTCAGCAGCAGTCCGTAAAGATGATCGAGCTTGTAGATCCAGCGCAGCATGGTGCGCTCGATCACGATGCCGATGATGCCCACCGCAACGGGGGCGAGGATCAGCATGACCCAGTAATTGAGGCCGAGATAATTGCCGCCCATCCAGGCGAGCATGGCGCCCAGCATGAACAACGCGCCGTGCGCGAAGTTGATCACGTTGAGCAGACCGAAAATCACCGCCAGGCCGAGGCTCAGCATGGCGTAGAACGAGCCGTTCACCAGTCCCAGCAGCAGTTGGCTCAACAGCGCCGGCAGGGGGATGCCTAGAAAGTCCATCGAAATCGATTCTCTGGGAGAAACCTTGGAGAAAGGTCGCGACGGGACACGCGTCCCGTCGCTATCCGTGCATCGCTTGTTTGCGGCACCCTGCGGTGCCACCGACTTACGCTAACGAAGTGCTGCGCTTACTTCAGCTTGCAGGTCGATTCGGCTTCGGTCGTGAAAGCCTT
Organism: Pandoraea sp. NPDC090278; assembly: GCF_044772185.1. Taxonomy (NCBI): domain Bacteria; kingdom Pseudomonadati; phylum Pseudomonadota; class Betaproteobacteria; order Burkholderiales; family Burkholderiaceae; genus Pandoraea; species Pandoraea sp. NPDC090278. The sequence goes on from NZ_JBIVYJ010000002.1 coordinate 253,865, forward strand.
GTCGCCCGGAATCGTTGCGACCACCTTGTAGTAGTCCCACGGCTCCTTCGATTCCTTCTTCGACTTCACTTGCATCAGGTACATGTCGTGGACCATCGTGCCGTCCTTACGGATGTAGCCCTTGGCAAACATGTCGTCGATCTTGATCTTGTGCAGCTGCTCCATGACCTTGTCGGCGTCTGTCGAACCCGCAGCCTGCACGGCCTTGAGGTACGTCATCGTGGCCGAGTAGTCACCCGCTTGCAGGCTCGACGGCATCTTCTTCATCTTGCCGAAGTAACGCGTGGCGAAGGCGCGGGAGTCCTTGTCCTTGTCCCAGTACCAGCTGTCGGTCAGGTACATGCCTTCCGTGTTATCCAGACCGAGCGAGTGAATATCGTTGATGAACACGAGCAGACCGGCGATCTGCATCTTGCCCTTGATACCGAATTCCTTCGCTGCCTTGATCGCGTTGATCGTGTCGCCACCGGCGTTGGCCAGACCCAGCACTTGCGCCTTCGACGCCTGCGCTTGCAGCAGGTACGACGAGAAGTCGGATGCGGACAGCGGGTGACGCACCTGCCCCACCACCGTGCCGCCGTTGGCCTTGACCACGTCGGAGGTCGACTTCTCCAGCGCGTGACCGAACGCATAGTCGGCGGTCAGGAAGAACCACGACTTGCCGCCCGCCTTCACCACGGCCGAGCCCGTACCGCGTGCGAGCGCGACGGTGTCGTACGCGTAGTGCACGCCGTACGGCTGGCACTGGTCGTTGGTCAGCGCGTCGGAGCCTGCGCCCACGTTGATGTAGACCTTCTTCTTCTCGGCGGAGACCTTGTTCATCGCCAGGCCGGTGCCCGAGTTGGTACCGCCGATGAGCATGTCTACACCGCCACGGTCAAACCATTCGCGCGCCTTCGACGCCGCGACGTCCGCCTTGTTCTGGTGATCGGCCGTGACCAGTTCGACCGGCTTGCCGAGGACCTTGCCGCCGAAGTCGGCGATGGCCATCTTGATGGCTTCTGCGCCGCCCTGTCCGTCGATGTCGGTGTACAGACCCGACATATCGGTAATGAAACCGATCTTCACCGTGTTGCCATCGGCGTGGGCCTGCGAGGCCATTGCCGCAAAACCAAACGCAGCCGCAACGGCCAACGCCTTCATCCGCATCGTCATCTTCGTCTCCTTCGTGGATTTGATCGCCTGGGTCCATCGCCCGGCACGCGTGCACGCCGGGTAGCTCACCTCATACGCCTAACAACTCGTGCAGCACCGGCATCTTCGTCTCCAGCTCCGGAGCACCGAAGCGCTCCACGATCTTGCCGTGCTCCATGACATAGAAGCGATCGGCCAGCGGAGCCGCAAAACGGAAATTCTGTTCCACCATCACGATGGTGTAGCCACGCGCTTTGAGCGTGGTGATCATGCGCGCAAGCGTCTGCACGATCACCGGCGCGAGGCCTTCGGAAATTTCGTCGAGCAACAGCAGATTTGCGCCCGTGCGCAGAATTCGCGCTACGGCGAGCATCTGTTGTTCGCCACCCGACAGGCGCGTGCCCTGACTGTGGCGGCGCTCTTTCAGGTTCGGGAACATGTCGTAGATCTCGTCGAGCGACATGCCGCGCCCGCCGTCTTCGCGACGATTGCCGCTCATGCCGATATACGGCGGCAGCAGCAGGTTTTCCTCGCACGACAGGCTCGCGAAAATGCCGCGCTCCTCAGGGCAATACCCCACGCCGTGATGAGCGACCTTATACGTCGGCAGATGAATCGTTTCTTCACCGGCAATGCGAATCGATCCCTGACGCTGACCGGTCAGGCCCATGATCGCGCGCAGCGTCGTGGTGCGCCCGGCCCCGTTGCGGCCGAGCAGCGTGACGACTTCGCCACGCCCGACCGTCAGGTCCACGCCGTGCAGGATGTGCGACTCGCCGTACCACGCCTGAAGCCCTTCGACTTCCAGCGCGGGCACGTTGCCGCCGTTCTTGCCACCCTGGTTGTTGCCGCCGTTACCGTACATAGCCGTCCTCACCCGTGGGCTCCCTGCATTTCGCCGTCCGCCGTGCCCATATAGGCTTCCATCACCTGCGGATTCTTCGAGACTTCGTGATACGGCCCTTCGGCGAGCACCTCGCCGCGCTGAAGCACGGTGATGGTGTCGGAGATACCGGCGATCACGTTCATGTTGTGCTCGACCATCAGAATCGTGCGTCCCGCCGACACCTTCTTGATGAGTGCCGTGACGCGATCAACGTCTTCGTGACCCATGCCTTGCGTGGGTTCGTCGAGCAACATTAGTTCGGGTTCCATAGCAAGTGTGGTGGCGATTTCCAGCGCGCGTTTGCGGCCGTACGGCAACTCCACGGTGAGCGTATGGGCGAATTCGGTGAGGCCGACTTCCGCGAGCAACTCCATGGCGCGCGCGTCGAGCTGACGCAGCGTGCGACTGCTGCTCCAGAAGTGGAACGCCGTGCCGAGATTGCGTTGCAGACCGATGCGCACGTTCTCGAGCACGGTGAGGTGCGGAAACACGGCAGATATCTGGAACGAGCGGATGATGCCGCGTCGTGCGATTTGTGCAGGCGCTTCACGGGTGATGTCTTCCCCGTTGAAGGTGATGGAGCCTGCACTGGGCACGAGGAATTTCGTGAGCAGGTTGAAGCAGGTGGTCTTGCCCGCACCGTTCGGCCCGATCAGCGCATGAATGGTGCCGCGCGCGACGCGCAGGTCGACCCCGTTCACGGCGGTGAAGCCACGGAACTCTTTGGTGAGCCCGCGGGTTTCGAGAATGTAATCGTTGTTCGCCATGTCTCCTGCCACATTCCTGGTTGGCGGTGCGAAGCGTCGTGTGCGCTTCAAACACCATCGTCTGTGACAACCGCAAGGCAGGCGGGTGACGCTATGGTTGGCGTCGTCCGCAAAGTGCCCCGCGTCCCAAAGGAAGCGCCGAATTCTTGGTTCGATCACTCATAGGGAAACGTTATTGTGTGTGGTTTGCTGCAACGCGATCATTGGGATTTGCACTAGGCTTCGCACCCCTCGAAACGCGCATGCTCACACGCGTTGCAGAACGTTCGGTCACATAGCACGCGACGATGCACCGCCCTTGTGCGACAAGGCTTTTGCGGCACATGCAAATGGGCGGGCGATAGCGAATATCGATGAGATACCGCACCGGGCACTCATCGATCTTGCGCGACATTAGGTATTACTACGTAAGTTTTGAGAAAGCGGCGGTAGGTCGTTAGCTGACGCGAACCTTACGCGCAGCGCGAATCATGTCGCTGGCGCGCTCCGCGATCATGATCGTCGGCGAGTTGGTGTTGCCAGAAGTGATCATCGGCATGACGGACGCATCCACCACGCGCAACCCCTGAACACCACGCACACGCAACTGCGGATCGACGACCGCATCGGGGTCGTCGTGACGTCCCATGCGGCACGTACCGACCGGATGGAAGATCGTCGTGCCGATGTCACCTGCCGCGCGCTTCAGGTCGTCGTCGCTCTGATACGACGGCCCCGGCAAATACTCGCGCGGCTCGTAACGCGCGAACGCCGGTGCGCCCACGATGCGGCGCGTGAGTTTGATGGCGTCTGCGGCCACGCGCAAGTCTTCTTCCGTCGACAGATAGTGCGGCGCGATGTTCGGTGCCACGCGCGCATCGGGAGACGCGAGATGCACATGACCGCGCGACGTCGGTCGCAGGTTGCACACCGACGCCGTGAACGCGTTGAACTTGTGCAGCGGCTCGCCGAACTTCTCCAGCGACAGCGGCTGCACGTGATATTCCAGATCGGGACGCGCCATGTCATCGCGACTGCGCGCAAACGCCCCGAGCTGCGACGGCGCCATGCTCATCGGTCCGCGCTGTGTGAACGCATATTGCATGCCGATCGACAGCTTGCCAAGCAGACTGTTCGCAGTGAGGTTGAGCGTCTTCGCGCCGCGCAGTTTGTACACCGTGCGCAATTGCAAATGGTCCTGCAAGTTCTCGCCGACAGCGGGCACATGCGACACGACATCGATGCCGAGATTGCGCAACCGCTCGCCATCGCCAATACCGGACACTTCGAGCAGATGTGGTGAATTAACCGCGCCCGCTGCAAGAATCGTCTCGATGTTCGCGAGCGCCACGAAGTCTTCGTTACCGCCGCGATACGCAACGCCTGTACAGCGCGTGCCGTCGAAAGTCAGACGACTCACGCTCGCGCCGGTAATCACCGTCAGATTCGGACGTTGCGACGCCGGTCGCAAGAAGCCCTTCGCCGCACTCCAGCGCACACCGCGCCGCTGATTCACTTCGAAGTAACCGATGCCGAAGTTATCGCCACGATTGAAGTCGTCGGTTTTGGGGATGCCGACCTGCTCGGCAGCGTCGGCAAACGAATCGAGCACGCGCCACGACAGCCGCTGTTTCTCGACGCGCCATTCGCCACCGCTGCCGTGAAACTCGGAGCTTCCGTTGTAGTGATCTTCGCTGCGCTTGAACAGCGGCAGCACGTTATCCCAGCGCCAACCGTCGTCGCCGGTCGCGTCGGCCCACACGTCGTAATCCTCGCGCTGACCGCGCATGTAGATCATGCCGTTGATCGACGAACTGCCGCCCAGCACCCGTCCGCGCGGATACGCGAGCGAGCGTCCGTTCAGCCCGGCTTCCGCTTGCGTGCGATACAGCCAGTCCGTGCGCGGGTTGCCGATGCAGTAGAGATAGCCGACGGGGATGTGAATCCAGTGATAGTCGTCCTTGCCGCCCGCTTCGAGCAGCAGCACGGAAACGTCCGGGTCTTGCGTGAGACGGTTCGCCAGCACACAGCCCGCTGACCCGGCCCCGACGATGATGTAATCGAAGCGCTCTTGCTTGTCGCTATGTTTGTCCGTCTGCTTGCTCATTCCCGCATGTCTCCGTCGATGGCGCGGCACTCGCCATAGTGCGGTGCCGACGCTGGTGCGGCACCCGAGTGAGGTGGACTGTCGCCACCCTCACCGGGTTCATTTTTGTCGTTGTAGTGCTTGCCGCGTCGCGATTTACTTCGCCACCGGCATCGTGAACTCCGCCCCCTTGCCGATGCTGTCGGGCCAGCGCTGCATCACGCTCTTGAAGCGCGTGTAGAAGCGAATGCCCTCTTCGCCATAGGCGTGATGATCGCCGAACAGCGAACGCTTCCATCCGCCGAACGACTGCCATGCCATCGGCACCGGTATCGGCACGTTGATGCCCACCATGCCGATCTTCACCTGACGCGAGAACGCACGCGCCACACCGCCGTCGCTCGTGAAACACGATACGCCGTTGCCGAACTCGTGGGCGTTGATCAGCTCGATGGCCGACGCCAGATCGGGCACACGCACAACGGCCAGTACCGGCCCGAAGATTTCGTCGCGATAGATCGTCATCTCGGTCGTCACGTGATCGAACAGCGTGCCGCCGAGGAAGAACCCTTGCTCGTGCCCCGGGACTTGCAGGCCGCGACCGTCGACGAGCAGCGTCGCCCCGGCGCTCACGCCTTCCGCAATATAGCCCTCGATCTTCGCCTTGTGGGCGGCGGTCACGACCGGTCCCATCTCCGAGGCGTCGTCCACGCCCGGCCCGACGCGCAGCGCCTTCACGCGCGGCACCAGTGCGTCGACCAGACGATCCGCCACCTGCCCCACGGCGACCGCCACCGAGATCGCCATGCAGCGCTCGCCAGCCGAGCCGTAGGCCGCGCCGATCAGGGCATCGACGGCCTGATCGAGATTCGCATCGGGCATCACCACGAGATGATTCTTCGCACCGCCGAGCGCCTGCACGCGCTTGCCGCGTCGCGTGCCTTCCGTGTAGATGTACTCGGCAATCGGCGTCGAGCCGACGAACGACAGGGCCTCGACGTCCGGGTGATCGAGCAGCGCATCCACGGCGACCTTGTCGCCCTGCACCACGTTGAACACGCCGTCCGGCAGCCCGGCTTCGCGCAGCAGATCGGCAATCAGCAGACTCGCCGACGGATCGCGCTCGGACGGCTTGAGCACGAACGTATTGCCGCAGGCGAGCGCAATCGGGAACATCCACATCGGCACCATCACCGGGAAGTTGAACGGCGTGATCCCCGCGCAGACGCCGACCGGCTGACGCAGATGCCAGTTATCGATGCCGCCGCCAATGTTGTCGCTGTGCTTGCCCATCAACAGATTCGGCGCACCGCACGCATACTCGACGATCTCGATGCCGCGCGTGACTTCGCCGCGTGCGTCGGAGAACACCTTGCCGTGTTCGCGGGTGATGATGCGGGCGAGTTCGTCCTGATGCTCGTCGAGCAGCGCCTTGAACTTGAACAGCACACGGGCGCGCTTGAGCGGGGCCGTCTCCGACCACGACGGCAGCGCCGCTTTCGCCGCCGCGACCGCTGCATTCACATCCTTCACGCTGGCCAGCGCCACGCGGGCGCTCACGGCCCCCTCGGCCGGATTGAAGACGTCGGCGAAGCGCTCGCCCTCACCGGCCACACGTTGGCCACCGATGAAGTGCTGGACGGTCGGAATATCAGCGTTGCTCATGTTCGTTTCCTGTGGATTTCGAGGCATCGGCACCGGCATTGTCACGCTCAGCGCCACGAGTAGCCCCAAGCGTACTGCCGCGACGGGCGGCAATCCAATGAGAAAAAATCAAAAGCAATATAAGATTCGCTTATATTGCTCCGGTGAAACGCCTGCTTTCGTCCGTCGTCCATGGAACTCGCTCATCTTCGCGCCTTCGTTGCCATCGCCCGTGAGGGCAATCTCACGCGTGCCGCCCAACGTCTGCATCTGACGCAACCCGCCGTGAGCCTTCAGGTGAAGGCCTTGCAGGAGACGCTGCGGCTTACGCTCTTCACGCGCACCGCGCAAGGGCTGGCGCTCACGCGGGACGGTCAGGCGCTGCTGCCGCTCGCCGAGCGCATGCTGGCCGCACTGACCGACCTTCAGCAGGCCGCCGGGGCATTACGGGATACCGTGCGCGGACGCCTGCGCATCGGCACCATCCTCGATCCCGAGTTCACGCGTCTGGGGGCGTTTCTCAAGCGTCTCGTGGAGTCGTATCCGCAGATCGAGACGGCCCTGCGTCACAGCATGTCGGGCGACGTGCTGCAACGGCTTGCGCGCAGCGAGCTGGACGTCGGCTTCTATATCGGCAGTCCCGACCCGACGCGCTTTCACGCGATTACCCTCACGCCCTTCTCCTATCAGGTGCTGGCACCCGCTGGCTGGCGCGAGCGCGTGTCCCGGCGCGGCTGGCGCGAACTGGCCGCCCTGCCGTGGATCTGGACACCGCCCGAATCGGCGCACAACCGTCTGCTGTCGGCGGTCTTCGGTGAAGCCGGGGCATCGCCCGTCAAGGTGGCGGAAGTGGATCAGGAGCCGTCGATGCTCGATCTCGTGAAGTCGGGCATCGGTCTGTCGCTGGTGCGCGACTCGATTGCGCTGCGCGAGGCGCGTGCGCACGGTCTGGTGATCGCCGACAGCGTGTCGGTGCCCACGGAACTCGCGTTCGTCACCCTCGCCTCCCGGCGCGAGGAGCCCGCTATTGCCGCCGCACTGCAACTGGTCACCGCCGTTTGGGCGTGAGTGGCCTGAGCCGAGTTCAGGGTAGGACGCAGGCATTTCACCCCGTCTCGCGACACCCTCGCATCGCAATTCCGGCGCATAATCCATGCCTGCTCAGGCCTTCACGCTCAAGACATTCGAAAAGGCCCATCTCCCCGCAATTCATTCCCACGACATGGCACGTCCCCCAATGGCCTGCCATGCCGGATCCTTTCTAAAGCTCTAGAATTTAATTCTCTCTTCGAGGAGTCGATCATGTCTGATGTGCGAATGGAACGCGATACCTTCGGCGAAATTGCCGTGCCTGCCGACCGTCTGTGGGGTGCGCAAACCCAGCGCTCGCTGCAAAACTTCAAGATTTCCACCGAGAAAATGCCGCGTGAACTCGTGCGCGCGCTCGCTCGTGTGAAGCGCGCAGCGGCCGAGGTCAACAAGGATCTGGGCGTGCTGGACGCAAAGAAGGCCGACGCGATCGTCAAGGCCGCCGACGAAGTCGTCGACGGCAAGCATGACGACGAATTCCCGCTCGCCGTGTGGCAGACCGGTTCGGGCACGCAGTCGAACATGAACATGAACGAAGTGCTCGCAAACCGCGCCAGCGAACTGCTCGGCGGCGTGCGTGGCGAAGAGCGCCTCGTGCATCCGAACGACGACGTGAACAAGGGCCAGTCGTCGAACGACGTCTTCCCGACCGCCATGAGCGTGGCCGCACTCGACGCCCTCGTGAACCACCTCAAGCCCAGCGTCGGTCAGCTGCGCGACACGCTGCATGCGAAAGCGCGCGCCTACGACGACATCGTCAAGATCGGCCGCACGCACTTGCAGGACGCCACGCCGCTCACGCTCGGTCAGGAAATCTCCGGCTGGGTGGCGCAGATCGACCACGGCCTGAAGCACGTCGACAACGCGCTGCCCCACGTCGCCGAACTCGCCCTCGGCGGCACGGCCGTCGGCACCGGTCTGAACGCGCACCCCGAATTCGCGAAGAAGGTGGCCGACGCGCTCGCCCGCGACACCGGCCTGCCGTTCGTCACCGCACCGAACAAGTTCGAAGCGCTCGCGGCCAACGACGCCATCGTCAACGCTCACGGTACGCTCAAGACGCTCGCCGCCAGCTTCATGAAGATCGCCAACGACGTGCGCTGGCTGGCCAGCGGCCCGCGTTGCGGCATCGGCGAGTTGCAGATTCCGGAAAACGAACCGGGCAGCTCGATCATGCCGGGCAAGGTCAACCCGACCCAATGCGAAGCCATGACGATGCTGTGCTGTCAGGTGCTGGGTAACGACGTCGCGATCAACATCGGCGGTTCGATGGGTAACTTCGAGCTGAACGTGTTCAAGCCGATGCTCATCCACAACTTCCTGCAAAGCGTGCGCGTGCTCGCAGACGGCGCGGTCAGCTTCAACGACAACTGCGCGATCGGGATCGAGCCGAATCGTGAACGCATCGGCACGCTGCTCGAAGAGTCGCTCATGCTCGTGACCGCGCTCAACCCGCACATCGGTTACGACAAGGCCGCGCAGATCGCAAAGAAGGCACACAAGGAAGGCACGACGCTCAAGGCATCCGCCCTGGCGCTAGGCCACGTCACGGCCGAGCAGTTCGACGCCTGGGTTCGCCCGGAGCAAATGGTCGGCAAGCGTTAAACACCTGACGCGTACCCTGCATTAACCGTCACCGCGCATGCCGATTTCGCCCCTGCCGCCGCTGCACTGCCTGATTGCGTTCGATGCCGCCGTGCGGCATGCGAACTTCACCCGGGCCGCGGCGGAACTCAACCTCACGCAAAGCGCCGTGAGTCGGCAGATCGCGCAGCTCGAAGAGTTTCTCGGGCGCGCGCTCTTCACACGCGAACATCGCACGCTGCGGCTGACGGTGGCCGGACAACGCTACGCCGAGCAGATTCAGCGTCTGCTCGGCGAATGCGCCGAAGCCACGGCCGACCTCATGAAACGACGCGGCGATCTGGAACTCACGGTCGCATGCTCGTCCGGAGTGGCCGTGCTCTGGATGACGCCGCAACTCATGCGCTTTCGCGCTGCACACCCCGACATCAAGATTCGCGTGATCGTGAAGGACGGCATCACGTCGCTCTCCGCATCCGAATTCGATCTCGGCGTGTACTACGTGCGTAACGACCTGCCGCCCGATTTCGCCGGACGCCGTCTGTTCGACGAGGAAGTCTTCCCCGTCTGCTCCCCCAGCTATCTCGACGGACGTCAGCTCACCCCCGCCGATCTCGTGAGCGAAACGCTGCTCTTCATCGAAGACGGTCAGCGCAAGTGGATGTCGTGGCCCGACTGGTTCGAGCTGCAAGGCGTGAGCGCGCCGAAATTCCCGCGCATGGTGAGCGCCAATTACTACCCGCTGCTCGTGCAGATGGCCATCGAAGGCGGCGGACTGGTGATGGGCTGGCGTCACATGATCGACCCGTGTCTCGACGCTGGTCTGCTCGTGCCCGCGTGCAACGCGTCGGCGAGTCTCGGCGGCGGCTACTACCTTGTCTGGCCTGCCGAGCGCCATGAGCATGCTGCAGCGCGAATTTTCCGCAACTGGATCTACTCGGAAACTCGTTTCCCATCATAGGGGTTACGTGATTTTCCAGAAGTTGCCATGCGCTACACGCATGGCAACATGCGGAATTATCGTTTTGCCTGTCATTTTGTCTGAACTACTTTCTGTCTTATCCGCGCACGTCCGGTTGCTGCCTTGGATTCCCATTGCCTGCGAACGAACGTGATCCGACAAAAAAGCAGGCGTATTACCGGCATGACGTGACAGCAAGACACGCAACGGACGCCACCCATCCTCCGGGAGACCCAGATGCAGGCGACCTACGCAGTGCCTCAAGACAACATGGCCCGTCAGCGCCGTCACGCGATCGTGGCGACGGTGATCGGCAACGGGCTTGAATGGTTCGACTTCACCGTCTATAGCTTCTTCGCCGCGATCATCGCGAAGCAGTTCTTCCCCACGGGCGACGACCTCTCGTCGTTCCTGCTGGCCGTGGCCACCTTCGGCGTGGGCTTCTTCATGCGCCCCGTCGGCGGCATCGTGCTCGGCATCTATTCCGACCGCGTGGGCCGCAAGGCTGCCCTCTCGCTCACCATCCTGTTGATGGCAGCGGGCACGGCCATGATCGGTCTGGCGCCGACGTACGACCAGATCGGACTCGCCGCACCGCTCATCATCGTGCTGGCCCGTTTGCTGCAAGGCTTCTCTGCTGGCGGCGAAATGGGCGGCGCAACCGCCTTCCTGACGGAATACGCACCGCCCAATCAACGCGCTTACTACTCCGCATGGATTCAATCGAGCATCGGCTTTGCCGTGCTGCTGGGTGCTGCCGTGGGCACGTTCGTGACGACCGAACTCGACAAGGCGTCGCTCGAATCGTGGGGCTGGCGTGTGCCGTTCATCGTCGGCATGCTGATCGGCCCGGTCGGTTTCTACATCCGTAACAAGATCGACGAAACGCCGACGTTCCAGAACGCAGAGAAGTCCGACACGCCGCTGCGCGACGTCTTCTCGCAATACCCCAAGGAAACGCTCGCGAGCTTCTCCATGGTCGTGCTGTGGACGATCTGCACCTACGTGCTGCTGTTCTACATGCCGACGTATGCCCAGCGCGTGCTGCATCTGCCCGCGTCGAACGGCTTCACCGCCGGTATGGTCGGCGGCGCCATGATCCTCGTGTTCGCCCCGGTCGTGGGACGTCTGGCGGACCGTCTTGGCCGTCGCCCTTTCCTGACGGGTTCGGCGCTGCTGATTCTGGTGCTCGCCTGGCCGATGTTCACGTACCTGAACGTGTCGCCGGGTCTGCAATCGCTGCTCACGTTCCAGATCGTGTTCGGTCTGCTGATCGCCTGCTACACCGGCCCGATCCTCGCCGCGTTCGCCGAGTTGTTCCCGGCGAAGGTGCTCTCGACCGGCCTGTCGGTGGCGTACAACTTCGCGGTCACGATCTTCGGCGGCTTCGCTGCGCTGATCATCACGTGGCTGATTGCCCGCACGGGCAGCAACATGGCTCCGGCGATCTACGTGATCGTCGCGGCGGCCATCAGTCTGGTCGGCACGTGCTTCGTCAAGCCGCTGCCAAAGACCGGCAAGGTCTGAGTTTCCCCTAAACAAGGCGCGCCCTGACCCGGCGCGCCTTGTGCTTTTTTCCAAGGAATTCCCCCATGTCCTCCACGACCGCACCTACGACCGTGACTTTGCTTCGCGGCGGCAACGTGCTCGACGCAGCCGCCGGACGCCTGCTCGAACGTCACGATGTGGCCATTGTTGGCAATCGCATTACGGCGGTGAGCGCCACGCCGCTCGACATCGCGGACGCCACGGTGATCAACGTCACCGGCAAGACCGTCATGCCCGGCATGATCGACTGCCACGTGCACGTGCTCGCCTCGCATCCGAACCTCGGCACCAACGCCAGCCAGCCGAACGTGCTGACCGTGCTCAAGTCGCTGCCGATCATGCAAGGCATGCTTAACCGCGGTTTCACCACCGTGCGCGACGCAGGCGGTGCCGACTGGGCGCTGCAACAAGCCATCGAACAAGGCGTGATCCCGGGTCCGCGCATTTTCCCGTCGGGCAAGGCGCTGTCGCAAACCGGCGGTCACGGCGACTTCCGTCCACGCAGCGACGTGCTTGAGCCCTGCTCGTGCGCGTTCCGTGCGGGTGCCATCGGCCGTGTGGTCGACGGCGTCGACCCGATTCGTCTCGCCGTGCGCGAAGAGATTCAGAAGGGCGCGACGCAGATCAAGCTGATGGCGTCGGGCGGCGTGGCATCGCCGGTCGATCCCATCGCCAACACGCAGTACTCGGAAGACGAAATCCGCGCAGCCGTGGCGGAAGCCGAAGCGGCACAGACTTATGTGATGGCCCACGCGTACACGCCGAAGGCCATCGCGCGTGCCGTGCGTTGCGGCGTGCGCACCATCGAGCACGGTAATCTGTGCGACGCCGAGACGGCGAAGCTCATGGCCGAGAAAGGCGCTTACGTAGTGCCGACGCTCGTGACCTACGACGCGCTCGCCAAAGACGGTGAATCGCTGGGCCTGCCGCCGGAATCCGTCGCCAAGGTGGAAAGCGTGCAACGCGCCGGTCGTGAATCGCTCGCGATCTACCGCGATGCTGGCGTGAAGATGGGCTTCGGCTCGGACCTGCTCGGCGACATGCACAAGTATCAGTCCGACGAACTGACGATTCGCGCCGACGTGCTGGGCGCGGCCGACACGCTGCGTTCGGCGACGGTGATCGGCGCGGAGATTCTGAACCGCGTGGGTGAGCTGGGCGTAATCGCCCCGGGCGCACTCGCCGACGTGCTGGTCGTCGATGGGAATCCGCTCGAATCGATCGATGTGCTGACGGGTCAGGGCGAGGCCATTCGCTGGGTCTTCAAGGACGGCAAGGTCGCCAAGCAACCGTAATCGCTTTACCGCTTCGTAAGCACAAGAAAACGCCGCGACGGGCATGACGTCGCGGCGTTTTTGCTTTTGGCGCGCGCGCTCGCTAGCCCCGACTTCAGAGCAAAAAGTAAAAGCGATACGCAAGTTGGGGGACTAGGCTCATCTCATAAACGTAGAGAACAAGGTCCCCCCGATGACAATCGTTCTGACGCCCCCATCACTACCTTTCGCGCCCCAGCTTTCAACGTCCAGCGCGAAAAGCAACGCCTCGCGGTCCGTCGTCGGTGACTGGATCGTTAGCGTCAAGCAGCAAAACGTCATGTCACTGAAGGAGGCCTGTGAAGTGCATTCGCTGGAGACGCTCCGAACGTCCATTACCGACGGGCTACGTGCGATAAGCAACGCGTGGAACGAGATCGAGAGCACGGTGAAGATCGATGCCGACGACATACCGCTGTCGAAGGAATTTGCGCCGATCAACGATCTCGTCGAGCGCGTGAGCGCGGCCTCACGCCATTACGGTGACGGTCTCGTCGCCATCGAACCTCTGATCGGAGGTCTGGAAAAAGCCATCGCGCGCATCTACCGCTCGCGTCAGTTACCGTGGGGCTCATGGCGGACGATCGGCTCACAAAAGACCCTTCCGGCGTGCGATGGACTCACCCCCAATGCCACCGCTGCGTTCACAGTCTTCTATCACTTCGAACATGCGGTGGATGACATCCTGGCGACATTACTCGCCGTTCAGTGTGTGGAAGCGCGAAGCGCCCCCATTCCGTTGGAGCCACTGCAGTACAACAACGACACGGCGCCTGGCGATGTGCCGAAAGACGAGGATCTGATCAACGCGCAACAGCTCGCCGTTGCCACCCGAAGGGCGGGACGCGCGCTGAACCAGATGCGACCGATCATCGACAACGCGCTAGTTCAGGCCTCGGCCGCCATGCCCCCGGAACGACGTCGATGGAAGCTAAGAATCGCCATTCTTGTCGGCCTTTTCATGCTGTCGGCCACGCTCATCGTCGCGACGATATTGCTGCCGCAGATGTTTCCGGCACTCGTGATCATCGGTGTCGCGCTGAAAATCGCATCGGGGCTTCTCAGCGGTCTCAGTCTCGTCAACAGCGTGTTCACCCTTGTCGCCTACCCACGTAATCCGGGTTGGGACGATATGTCGTCGTGCATCGTGAAAGTGCGGAATCTCTACGGATCGATGAACTTGCGAATTAGAGAACAACAGGACGCCGTGTGCGAGCGCGAAGAGGAAATGATGAATCGAAGGATCAGATATTGCGGCACCCAGATTGGGCTTGCCACAGGCAAACACGAGGACCTCATGAGCGAGATCGATCGTCTTAACGACGCGATGGCACACGCATCAATTTGATCGCAGTGCTGCCGTCCGTTTCACTCACCGTTTTACTTTTTGGATAAGCGACGTCATGCGAGAGATTTCCAATCAGAACCCGCCTCCACATCAGTACCCAACGTGTTCGCTGCCAGGCACAGTAGGACCGGCAGCGGACCCGTTCGTCAGACGTGCGACGCTGTTGTACCGCAACAATCAATTGCGGATGCACATGGCACAGGTCAAGCAGCTTCTCGCGAGCCAGGACTACGCGCGGCAGATGCTTGACCGACTCGAAGCCCAGGTTGAGCAACTGATGCGTCAACGCGCCTCGTCACAATCGGAAAGCCCGCGCACGACATCCCGCGCAGACTTTCGGGCGGAGATCGAGCGCTGCCAGACAGCGTTGGGTATGGAGACCGGACAACGGCCCCCGGGCACTGGGGATAGCGCCAGTCCTTCGGGGGGCCGACGCGTCACGCGTCAGTTATCGACGCGTAACGCGTGATTTACTTCTTCCAGCCCGGCGTGACGAATACCGAGCGGACGTCGTCGAGCGTTTGCGACACCGTCTCGCGGGCGCGTTCGGTGCCTGCGCGCAGCATGTCCCACACGTAGTCGGGATTCTTCGCGTATTCCTCGCGACGCTCGCGCATCGGACGCAGCATTTCCTGCAGACGCTCTTCCAGACGCGCCTTCACCTTCGAGTCGGCCAGACCGCCGCGCACGTAGTGGTCCTTGAGCGCTTGCAGGCCTGCCTTGTCTTCGTCGAAGGCGTCGAGATAGGCGAACGCGACGTTGCCTTCCAGATGCCCCGGGTCTTCGACCTTCAGGTGCAGCGGGTCCGTGTAGCACTTCTTCACGGCCGCGCGGATCTCGTCCGGCGAGGAGGAAATGTTGATGACGTTGCCGAGCGACTTGCTCATCTTCGCCTTGCCGTCGATGCCCGGCAGACGCCCGATCGGCGGCACGAGCGCCTTTGCTTCGGTGAGGATCTCGCGACCTGCCATGCGATTGAGGCGACGTGCGATTTCGTTCGTCTGCTCGATCATTGGCAACTGGTCTTCGCCCACGGGGACGAGCGTGGCGCGGAACGCGGTGATGTCCGCCGCCTGGCTCACGGGATACGTGAGGAAACCGGCCGGAATGTCGCGCTCGAAGTTGCGCAATGAGATTTCCTGCTTCACGGTCGGGTTGCGCTCCAGACGCGCCACCGTGACCAGATTCAGGTAGTAGAACGTGAGTTCGGTCAGTTCGGGCAGCCAGGTCTGCACGCAGATGGTCGTGACGTCCGGTTCGATGCCGACGGCCAGATAGTCGAGCGCCACCTCGGAGACGTTGCGGTGGACCTTGTCGCGGCCCTTGCCTTCGTCGTCGGTGTTATCGGTCAGCGCCTGAGCGTCGGCGACCAGAATGAATTGCTTGTACTCGTGCTGATACGCAACACGGTTCTTGAGACTACCGACATAGTGGCCCAGATGCAGCGGGCCCGTCGGACGGTCACCCGTGAGGATCACCTTGCGATCCGCAGGCGCCTTCGAAACACTCATTTTCCTCTCCGTAATCAAGCGTCGTTTCCGAATGGTAGCGCGTCGGCCCGATGACGGTACAGAAACCCCTTCCCGCAACACGTTGACGGCACGACCAAGCCGACGCTGACCGCACCATGAAAAACGGGGGCCGAAGCCCCGAAAACGAGAGAAAACATTGTTCTTTCCCCCGGGCATAGGAGCCTAACCGGGCACCGTCGCTAGCACCGAAAAGAAGCGTTCAAATCGAATAGCGCCGTCAGGCACGGGATATCAAGATTCGGCTCCCGGATGACATGTGCGCCGGGAAAACTCACTTACATGCGAAAGCAAGACGCGAAATCGACACCCCCGAGATCAACCTTGACACACACCTTTCGCACACAAGACTATTCGCGTCTGCTGGCGTCCCGCGCGGTTGGAGCGTCGATCCTTTGGATAGACTTCACATTGATTTTCGAAAGTCTCGCATTTCGTTGGGATGCCGATGCTGTAGTCATTGGACTAGCCATGACGTTCTACGGAGTTCCTGGCGTTCTCGCTGGCCCATGGATCGGTGCCTTCGTTGACCGTCATTGTCCCTGGGTCATGCTTCGTTGGAGCTACGTCATTCGCGCAGTCGCCGCGATAGCCCTTTTGCTCGCGCCTACGCTTCAGCTATTCCTGATTTGTGTGGCGATGAAAGGACTGGCCAATCTGATTCCTGGCCCAGCCGAACAGCAGTTGTTTCGCCGCCTGCTTTCCAATGACGCGCTTGCCGGAAACGCTAGCAAAGTTACCTTGATCGACCAGGTGGCCAAGCTCGTCGCGCCACTCATCGCCGCGATGCTAGCGGCATGGCATTTGCCAGGATTCGCAGTGTCTGCCGCACTTGGACTTGCGGGTGTCGTTCTACTTCCTGGACGCGAAGTGTCCACGAAGCAGGTCAGAGCCAACGTCCACAGACGTCCTGTGTGGGCAGTGTTCCATACCGTACTGCGGGACCACCCCCTTCTACGACGCGTATTCACCATTACGCTTTGCCAGGCATTCGTTTTGGGCTTTTACGACGCATTGTTAGCCCTGTTTCTCAAGGCGAGAGGCTATCCCGACGGCACATTTGGCAGCATCGTTGGATGTACCGCAGCGGGTGCCATCATTGGCTCACTAGCCTTCAAAAGTGCAATCAAACGATGCTCTCCGACCACCCTGCTAACTGTGTCATCGATACTCTTCGGCTTAACCGTACTGACGCCCGCAGCAATGGTGTTCGCACAAACCGAAGTGCCTGTCTTCGCAATGCTCTCATTGTGGATCGGCAACGGATTCGGGTACGGGCTGGGGGTCATGTTGGTGATGCTCATGTTCCAACAATATTGTCCGCGCGAAGTATTGGGAACGGTCACGTCCACGGGCAGAAGCCTACAATTGCTTCTGATGATAGTCGCGCCTCTGCTCGGGGGCGCTCTATCAAACGTGACTAGCATTGAGTTTGTTTTCTTGTGCTCAGGCATGACCGCCATCGGCCTTGGGATATTTGCCCGAATGGTCCCGATCTCACGCACTCCATCGGCCCACTAAGCCCCCGTCCCTACACCCGTCAGGTGTCACTAGAGTGAGCGGCGCGACCAACAAAAAAACGACGGTGGAACAGCGACTCGTATCGCTTGCGCCACCGCCGTTCTCTTCTCAAAGCAAATCATTCCTGCTGCGAACAGCGAAAATGATTCTGGTACTTACCGCGACGTCACCACCGGAATGCCTTTGAGCGACTTGCCGCTGCTGCGGGCGTGAGCGAGGGCCTGTTCGACGGCGTCGCCAGTGGCCGGGGTCACGCCCAGACGGCCCGCAATCGTCACTTCCACGCGCTTGGCCATCGCCAGGTTCGCCAGCTTCACGTGCCCGTAGCCACGGATCTTCGCCGGGGCTTCGGCCAGCGCAATCGCGTCGGCCAGCGTGTCGGCCGAGAGACCGGCCAGCACTCGCTCGATCGTCGTGCGGTAGTCGGCGATCAGCTGACGCTCCATGCGGCGCTCCAGCGTATAACCGAAGACGTCGAGCGCACCGCCACGCAGACCACGCAGCTTCGCCATACCGCGCAGCACCGGCCACAGCCACGGTCCGATCGTCACTTTCTTCGGCACACCGCCGTCCTTGCCACGGGCGATGAGCGGCGGCGCCATGTGGAACTCCAGACGGAAGTCGCTGCCCGGCTTGCCTTCGAACGTCTCACCCAACGCATCGGTAAACGTCGTGGCCGCGTACAGACGCGCCACTTCGTACTCGTCCTTGTAAGCCATCAGACGCGAGAGCTGTTGCGCCACTGCGCGCGACAGACGTCCCGCCGAACCAGCCACACGCGTTTCCGCATCGACCACCTGCTTCACGAACGCCGTGAATTGTGATGCGTATGCCGCGCTCTGGTACTGCGTCAGCAAGTCCACACGATGTGCCACGAGCGCGTCGAACGTCATGTCGTCGGCGACCGGCGCATGCATCGGTGCATGCGTCGCCTTCGCAGTCGTTTCCGTCAGCGCAGTAGGATCGCCTGCGGCAAGACGACCAATCGCCAGCGCGAGATGATTCATCGGTACGGCCACGTTGTTCAACTCGATGGCGCGTTGCAGCGCATGTAGCGAGACCGGCACCAGACCCAACTGCCACGCGTAGCCCAGCATGATGATGTTCGAGCCCATCGTGTCGCCGAGGAAGCGCTGTGCGAGGGCTTGTGCATCGCAGGCGTCGAGCTTGTCGTTGCCCGCCGCGTGACGCATCTTCTCCAGCAGCGCACCCGCGTGCAGATTCGCATCCGGGTTCTGCACGAAGGTCGCGTTCGGAATGGCGTGCGTGTTGACGACCACGCGCGTGCGGTCGCGGCGCACCGTCTGCAACGCATCGGCACTCGCGCCCACCACCATGTCGCACGCGAGCAGCACGTCGGCCTGCTGCGTGTCGATACGCACCTGATTGAGCGCTTGCGGCGTGTTCGCGAATCGCACGAACGACAGCACGGCACCGCCCTTTTGCGCGAAGCCCATGAAGTCGAGCACCGACGCGCTCTTGCCTTCCAGATGCGCAGCCATCGTGATCAGCGCGCCGATCGTCACCACGCCCGTGCCGCCCACGCCCGTGACCATGATGTCGAACGGTGCATCGCCTGCGAGCGCCACCGGCTGCGGCAGCGCGTTCAGACGTCCCTCGAAAGCGGCCTGATCGAATGCTGCGGCCAGCGCCTTCTTCAACTGTGCGCCCTTGACCGACACGAAGCTCGGGCAGAAGCCGTCCACGCAGGAGAAGTCCTTGTTGCACGACGACTGATCGATGCGACGCTTGCGTCCCATCGCCGTTTCCACCGGTTCGACCGACAGGCAGTTCGACGCCACGCCACAATCGCCGCAGCCTTCGCAAACGGCTTCGTTGATGAACAGACGTCGATCCGGATTCGGGAATTCGTTTTTCTTGCGACGGCGACGCTTCTCGGCGGCACACGTCTGATCGTAGATCAGCACCGTCGCGCCGGGAATCTCGCGCAATTCGCGCTGCACGGCGTCGAGTTCGCTGCGGTGATGGAACGTCGTGCCCTTCGGGAATTGCCCTTCGTGGCCGATGTACTTCTCCGGCTCGTCGCTCACCACGACCAGCTTGGCGATGCCTTCGGCCTCCACCTGACGTGCGATCTGCGGCACCGAGATGGAACCGTCGACCGGCTGTCCGCCCGTCATCGCCACGGCGTCGTTGTAGAGGATCTTGTACGTGATGTTCGCCTTCGACGCGACCGCCTGACGAATCGCCAGCAGCCCCGAGTGGAAGTACGTGCCGTCGCCCAGATTCTGGAAGACATGCGGACGCTTCGTGAAGTGCGAATGCGCCGCCCAGTCCACGCCCTCGCCGCCCATCTGGATCAGCCCGGTCGTGTCGCGATCCATCCACGACGCCATGAAGTGACAGCCGATGCCCGCCTGCGCGATGGACCCCTCGGGCACCTTCGTCGACGTGTTGTGCGGACAGCCCGAGCAGAAGTACGGCACGCGACGCACGCCGTCGGCCGCATTCGACAGGATGTCGTGCGCCACGAGATCGACCACGCGCTCACGACGATCCAGCGCCGGACGATGCTTCGCCAGCCAGTCGGCAAACACCGGCAGCACGCGCGACGGACGCAGCTCGCCCAGCGCGGAGAGCAGCGTACGGCCTTCGGCGTCGGTCTTGCCGAGCACGACGGGACGCGTGCCCGTGGTGCGGTTGTACAGGTACTGCTTGATCTGCTGCTCGACGACCGGTCCCTTCTCCTCGATGACGAGGATTTCCTTCAGCCCGGCGACGAAAGTGTTCAGACGCGACATGTCCAGCGGGAACGACAGCCCCACCTTGTAGATGCGCACACCGGCCGCCGCGAGGTCGTCGACGGTGATGTCCAGACGGCGCAACGTCTCCATCAGATCCAGATGCGCCTTGCCGCACGTCACGATGCCGATGTCGGCCTCGGGCGCCGGAGCAATCCACTTGTCGATGCTATTCACGCGCGAGAAGGCGCGCACGGCATCGAGCTTGTCCGCCAGACGCGCTTCGAGCGCCAGACTCGGCAGATCGGGCCAGCGATTGTGCAGACCGCCCGCCGGTGCCACGTAGTCGAGCGGCTCGGCCCAGTCGGTACGGATCTTGTCGAGATCGACGGTGCCGCGCGACTCGACCGTCTCGGAGATGGCCTTGAGGCCCGCCCATGCGCCGGAGAAACGCGACAGCGCGTAGCCATACAGACCGAACTCGACCAGTTCGCCGATATCGGCCGGATTGAGCACCGGCATGCTCCACGACATCATCGTGAAGTCGCTCTGATGCGGCATCGACGACGACACGCAACCGTGATCGTCACCCGCCACCACCAGCACGCCGCCATGACGCGATGCGCCGTACGCGTTGCCATGCTTGAGCGCATCGCCCGCGCGGTCAACGCCCGGGCCCTTGCCGTACCACATGCCGAACACACCCTCGACGGTGCGCTCGGGGTCCGCTTCCACGCGCTGCGTGCCCATGACGGCCGTACCGCCCAGTTCCTCGTTGATCGCAGGCAGGAACTTGACGCTCGCCGCATCGAGCAGCTTCTTCGCCTTCCACAACTGCTGGTCCACGCCGCCCAGTGGCGAGCCGCGATAACCGCTGATGAAGCCAGCCGTGTTCAGGCCGCGCGCGGCATCCAACTGGTGCTGCATCAGCAGGATGCGCACCAGCGCCTGCGTACCGGTCAGGAAAATCTGACCGCTACGCGCGGTGAGCGCGTCGGAGAGCTGGTAATCGGGATGGGCCAGGGGGTTGGCCGTGGGCGACGCAAGGGCGGCGCGCATGGGGGCATTCATCGGGTATCTCCTGATCCCCGCGCCCGGTGGGCAACGTCGTCGCTATGTCGACGCGCCAGCGGTGCTTCGGGGGCATTTGTTCTGTTCGTCTCGACGGCTTTGCGCATAGCGCGTGAACGCGTCGGTTATGGAAGCAGTGTATGGGGAGGCCCGAGAAAGATTTTTACTATTTCACTCCTTTCGGCGCACAATAAGAAACGTTCATTTCGCAAAAGGCGATTTAGAGAAATGGAATTACTCGACAACTTTGCGCGGCAAATCCTGCGTCTGCTCCAGATCGACTCGCGCCGTTCAGCGCAGGAACTGTCTGAAAACGTTGGCCTGTCGGCCACGCCGTGCTGGCGGCGCATC
The DNA here is from genome assembly GCF_044772185.1 of Pandoraea sp. NPDC090278. Lineage (NCBI taxonomy): Bacteria > Pseudomonadati > Pseudomonadota > Betaproteobacteria > Burkholderiales > Burkholderiaceae > Pandoraea > Pandoraea sp. NPDC090278. Next base: position 275,378 of record NZ_JBIVYJ010000002.1, read on the forward strand.
AAGGACATGGAGCAAAGTGGCGTGATCCAGCGCTACACGGTGCTGCTCGACCGGGAAAAGCTCGGCCTGCATGTGTGCGCCCTCGCCCACGTGCAACTCACGCGTCACACGGAAGGCGGCACGGAGCAGTTTGAACGCGAGATCCGCACCTGCCCTGAAGTCACCGAGTGCTACAGCACCACCGGCGAGGCGGATTACATCCTCAAGATCGTGGCGCCGGACATCAAGGCGTACGACGCCTTCCTGCATGAGCACATCTTCCGTCTTCCTGCTGTTTCTAACGTTAAAACCAGCGTTGTACTGCGTGAAATCAAGTTCGACACGAGCTTGCCCATCTGACTTCGGGTGATTTCCGCAGGCTTTCCGTAACTTCCCATGCGTTGACATTGCGCAACATCCCCACTTGACGGACCGGGGAATCTTCGCTAAAAATGCAAATGATTCTCATTTAAGTCTTTATCCAAGCTCTTCGTCTCAAGGCCGAACATTGCGGCCGGGTGGCGTGAGATTTTTTCGCCAGCCGCGCCTGCCAGCGTGTAGTGAAGCGTCGAGAGACGTCGCTCACACGCCGATTGCCACGAGCGCTTGCCAGCCAGCAACGGGGTTTTTTGCACTGGGAGCCAGCAGTGAAGCAGTCGTCGAGCGGCGGGGGCCGCGCCTTTGTCATGTCCATGCGCCGGGAACACGGCGCCAACGGTTCAACCAGCGCCATGCATGGCGCACGAACCGAAGCCTCGCGACGCCAACCGGCGTCCGAGTCACGCCGGCGTCTGCATCCGCTCGCAGGCGCGGTGCTTGCCGCGTTCTGGCTGCCTGCCGCTTTCGCGCAACAGGCCCCGGCCGACGGTTCGGCGCAGCCTGCCAAACCCGTCCAGTCCGCCCAGACGATCCAACTCGCGCAGGCATCGCCCAACGCACCGATCCAGCTCGCCGAAGCCAATCTGCGAGAAGTGAACGTGACGGCAACGCGCACACCGACAGCCAGCGAACGCACACCGGCCTCGATCTCGGTCATCACCGATCAGGACATCGAGGAACAGCAGGCCCAGGACATCAAGGAAGCGCTGCGCTATGAGCCGGGTGTAACCGTGCGTCGTGCGCCGTATCGTCCGGCCTCTGCTGCCGCCGGTGGCGGTCGCGATGGCAACTCCAGCATCAACATCCGCGGTCTCGAAGGTAATCGCGTCGCGCTGTTCGAAGACGGTATCCGCATGCCCTCCTCGTACTCGTTCGGTCCGCTCGAAGCCGGTCGTGGCGACTACATGGGCATGGATCTGCTGCGCCGCATCGAAATCCTGCGCGGCCCGGCGTCGTCGCTGTACGGCAGCGACGGTCTGACCGGCGTCGTCAACTTCCTCACCAAAGATCCGCAGGACCTGCTCGACGTGTTCGGCAAGTCCACCTACTTCTCGCTGCGTCCGTACTACAACTCGATGGACCGCAGCTTCGGCACGACCGCGCAGGCCGCGTGGGGTGGCGAACAGTGGCAAGGCATGTTGATCGTGGACGGCAACAAGGGCCACGAACTCGACGGCAAGGGCTCCAACAATTCCGCGAGTACCGCACGTACGACGGCGAACCCGCAGGACACCAACGGCGACTCGATCCTCGGTAAGCTCGTCTTCAAGGCGACGCCCTTCTCGACGTTCAAGCTCACCGCCGAGAACGTGCGCCGCCGCACGGATTCGGACGTGCTGTCCGCCGTCAATCCGCCCACGACGCTCGGCCTGCATACGAGCGATCGTCTGGAGCGCAACCGCGTCAGCCTCGATTACGACTTCAACGACGCCTCGCAGGCGTACATCCAGAACGCACACGCGCTGGTGTACTTCCAGGACGCGAAGAACAGCCAGTACTCGTACGAAAAACGCACGGCGGGCGACCGCACGCGCGACAACACGTACAAGGAACGCACCGTAGGCGGCTCGCTGCAAGCCGAGAGCAACTTCGAGACGGGTCCGCTCGCGCACAAGCTCGTGTACGGCACCGACGCGAGCCTGGCCTACATCACCAGCTACCGTAACGGCACCGTGCCGGGCGTGGGCGAGTCGTTCCCGAACAAGGCCTTCCCGGACACGAACTACACGCTCTTCGGCGCGTTCCTTCAGGACGAAATCCGTTACGGCGCGCTGACCGTCACGCCAGGTATCCGTTACGACGCCTACTGGCTCACGCCCAAGCAGAACGACCCGCTGTACGTCTCGCAGACGGCATCGGGCGCACGCGTGCAGCCGACGTCGTCGAACGACTCCGCTTTCTCGCCGCGCATCGCCGTGATGTACGAGATCGCACCGTCGCTGATTCCGTACGTGCAATACGCCCGCGGCTTCCGCACGCCGACGCCCGATCAGGTCAACAACGGCTTCTCGAATCCGATCTTCGGCTACATGTCGATCGCGAATCCGAACCTCAAGCCTGAGACGAGTGACACCATCGAGCTGGGTCTGCGCGGCCGTCTGGCCACCACGCTGGGCCCTGTGACGTACAGCACCGCCGTGTTCGCGGGCAAGTACCGCAACTTCATCTCGCAGCAGAACATCAGCGGCTCAGGCCGTCCGAACGATCCGCTGATCTACCAGTACGTCAACTTCAGCCGCGCCAACATTCAGGGTTGGGAAGGCCGTGCGACGTGGGCGCTCAAGGGCGGCATTACGTTGCGCACCGCCATGGCGTACACGCACGGCACGACCGAAGACAACGGCGCGGCGAGCCAGCCGCTCAACACCATCAACCCGTTCTCGATGGTTCTGGGTGTGCGCTACGAGCCGAACAGCACCTGGTTCGCGCAGGCCGACCTGATGTTCCAGGCCGCCAAGTCGCAAAGCCAGATCGCGAAGACCTGCACGGCCGGTACGCAGCAGAACCAGAACTGCTGGGCACCGCCGACCTCCATCGTGTTCGACTTGTCCGGTGGCTATCACATCAACAAGCACGCCACGGTGTACGCCGGGATCTACAACGTGTTCGACCGCAAGTACTGGAACTGGTCGGACGTTCGCAACCTCGCCGACAACTCCAACGTCAAGGACGCCTATTCGGCACCGGGCCGCAGCGTGGCTGTGAGCCTGAAGCTTCAGTACTGATCCTTCCGGACCAGTCGTCAGAACCGCGCCGACGCGGACAGCTCAACGTATGAGCTTCACCCCGTCGGCGCATGCCAGCCATCCGCTATCGCCAGCAAACACGCTATTCAAGGAACTGCCATGATGAACGCTCAAAACGCCACTTCCACCGCCCGCCCGGCATTCCCCGCGCTCGCCGACGTCACCCGTCTGCGCAGCGAATTCCAACGAGTGAAGACGGAACAGAACCTGCGCGATCGCGACGCCGCCGCCGCACTCGGTGTGTCCGAAGGGGAGACGGTCGCAGCATTCGTCGGCGAGCACGTCGTGCGCCTGCGTCCGGAATTCGTCGAGATCGTCGAAGCGCTGCCTGCGCTCGGACGCGTCATGGCGCTCACGCGCAATAACGCCGCCGTCCACGAGAAGGACGGTCAGTACGAAAAGCTCTCGCATCAGGGCACCATCGGTCTGGGTCTGGGCAAGGACCTCGACCTGCGCATCTTCTATCACCAGTGGGCCTACGGTTACGCCGTCGAAACACCTGCGGAAAACGGCCCGCGCCGCTCGCTGCAATTCTTCGACAAGTCCGGCACCGCCGTGCACAAGATGTTCCTGCGCGATCACAGCGACGTCGCCGCCTTTGAAGCGCTCGTCGCCCGTTTCCGCGCCGACGATCAGACGCCGGGTCAGCACGTTGTCGCGGCCGACGCCCCGAAGGCCGAGACCCCCGACGCCGACATCGACGCCGACGCCTTCCAGCGCGACTGGCTTGCGATGACCGACACTCACCAGTTCTTCGACATGCTCAAGCGTCACGGTGTGTCGCGCGCGCAGGCATTGCGTCTCGCGCCCGCCGGTCACGCGCAACGCGTGTCGTCCGCCTCCGTCCGTACGCTGCTCGAAGACGCTGCCGGTACCGATCTGCCGATCATGATCTTCGTCGGCAATGCGGGCATGATCCAGATCCACACCGGCCCGGTGAAGAACATTCGCATGATGGGCCCGTGGGTCAACATCCTCGATCCGGGCTTCAATCTGCATCTGCGCGAAGACCTCGTCGACACCGCATGGATCGTGCGCAAGCCGACGGCGGACGGCATCGTCTCGTCGCTCGAACTGCTCGACGCCTCGGGCATGGTGATCGCCATGTTCTTCGGCGAGCGCAAGCCGGGTCAGGCCGAACGCGAAGACTGGCGCGCGACGCTGGTGCGTGTGGAGGGTTCGCAAGGGGTCGCGGAGGCATCAGCGTGACCAAGCCCAACGAGAACAATCCGGTCGACGCATCCGAGGCACGCGGGACATCCCGCGTTTCACGTCGCGCCCTGCTCGGCGGTGGCGCGACGCTCGCCGCAGGCGCATGGCTCGGCGCACTGTTCCCGCATGCCCTCGTAGGCGCGGCGCATGCGGCAACGGATGCCTCCGTCGCCAAGGACGGCCCGAAGCGCGTGATCGTCGCCGGTGGCGCGCTGACGGAAATCGTCTACGCACTCGGCGCGCAGAATCGCGTGATCGCCAACGATCTGACGAGCCTGTATCCGGAAGCGGCGACCAAGCTGCCCAAGATCGGCTACCTGCGCACGCTCTCGGCCGAGGGTGTGCTCTCGCTGCATCCCGATCTGTTGCTCGCAGGCGCCGAAGCCGGGCCGCCCAACGTGCTGTCGCAGATTGCGGCCGCAGGCGTGACCGTGCAGCACTTCAAGCACGGTTATACGGCCGAGCTGGTGCGCGACAACATTCGCGGTGTCGCGAACGCGATGAAGCTGAACGACGAAGGCATGCGCGTGTCAGGACGTTTCATGTCCGACTGGATTCAGGTGCGTGGCAAGGTCGAAGAGATGTACGGCATTCAGAAGCGTCCGCGCGTGCTGTTCATCCTCGGTCACACAGGCAATCAGGTGATGGTCGCGGGGCAGGACACCGCCGCCGATGCCATGCTGGCTTACGCCGGTGCCGAGAACGCGCTGCGCGGGTTCAACGGCTACCGTCCGCTGACCGCTGAGGCCGCTGTCGCTGCGCAGCCCGACGTGCTGCTCACGACCACGACGGGACCGTCGCCCGCCGACCCCGCCGCCACGTTGCTCGCGCAGCCGGGACTCGCCAACACACCGGCGGGTCGCGCCAAACGCGTCGTCAGTTTCGATGCCCTGTATCTGCTCGGCTTCGGCCCGCGTCTGCCGCAAGCAGTTGCCGAGCTTGCCAGGCGCGTGCATACCGCCTGAGGGCCGCTGCGAGGCGTGACGTCACGAGCAATTTCGTGACGTCCCCTCCCTCCGGCCCCGAACCCGTCATTCGCCAGCCACTCGCCAGTCATCGTTGCCATGTCAGCCGCTCCTCCGATTCCGAAGCCCATGTCGTCAAGTTCGTCCAGCGCGTCCAGCCGCAGCCGGACCGCGACGCCCAATGCCTCGACCGACCGTCCTGATGTGCCGCGCCATACCGGCGCAGCACGTCGGCGTCCGCCGCGCTGGATCGTCATGACGGTACTCGTCGGCCTGCTCGCCGCCGCGGTGCTGGCCGCGTTGTGTGGCGGCGCATATCGCATCGCGCCCGTCGACGCCATCACCGCCCTATTCCGTGGCGCGACGGGCGACTTTGCGCAGGATCAGGCGCGCAACGTGATGTTGCAGATCCGTTTGCCGCGCATCGTGTTGGGTGTTCTTGTCGGCGCAGGCTTCGGCGCGGCCGGTGCCGCATTGCAGGCGCTCTTTCGCAACCCGCTTGCCGACCCAGGGCTGATCGGCGTAGCGAGCGGCGCGGCGCTTGGTGCCGCTGGCGTGATCGTGCTCGGCGGGGTGTTGCTGCCCGCTGCACTCGCGGCGTCACTCGGCTTGTGGATGCTGCCGCTGGCGGCGTTCGTGGGTGCGCTGGGGGTCACGGCACTCGTCTATCGTCTGGCCGCCGGACGCGGCCGTCTCGCCCTGCCATTGCTCCTGCTCGCAGGCATCGCCATCAATGCCGTCTCCGGAGCCGCCATCGGCTTGCTGACATATCTCGCGAACGATACGCAATTGCGCACGCTCACCTTCTGGACGCTGGGCAGTCTTGGCGGCGCGCAATGGTCGATGCTCGCGGTGATCGTGTGGCCGGTCGCACTGGGCATCGTCGCCCTCGCCTCGCAGTGCCGCTCACTCAATGCGTTGTTGCTCGGGGAAGCCGAAGCGCTGCACCTCGGCGTGGCCGTGCAATCGGTCAAGCGACGCGTGATGGTGGCGTGTGCGTTGTGCGTGGGCGCGTTGGTGGCGTCGAGCGGCATGATCGGTTTCATCGGCCTGATCGCGCCGCACATCGTGCGTCTGGTGGTCGGCCCCGACCCGCGCGCCGTGCTGCCTGCGGCGGCCCTCTTCGGCGCGATTCTGACGCTGCTCGCGGACCTCGTTGCCCGCACGTGGGTCGCGCCTGCCGAATTGCCGCTGGGCATTCTGACGGCGCTGCTCGGTGCGCCCTTCTTCCTCATGCTGCTGTGGCGACGCCGCGGGCAGTTCGGTCTGTGACGGGCGCTTGCGCTCGCCAGACGACCACCGCCTCTGCCGACTGACGACACCGGCCAACATCAGGACATCGCCATGCTCAGTGCCTACGACCTCACCATCGCCCACTCGGATTCACCCGTGCTCGACGGGCTTTCGCTCGACATTCGTCCCGGCGAGTTGCTTGTGTTGCTCGGCCGGAACGGCGCGGGCAAAAGCACCCTGCTCAAGGCGCTGGCGGGCGAACCGTTGCCGCCGCGCACGCACATGAGCGGCGCGATCACGCTCAACGGTGCGCTGCTCTCGCAATACTCGACGGCGGCGCTCGCACGCCTGCGTGCCGTGCTGCCGCAAACGGCACAGCTGTCGTTTCCGTTCAGTGCGCTGGAGATCGTGACGATGGGACGTCTGCCGTTTCCGAAGGCGAGCCGTAGCGACACGGAGATTGCCGCACTCGCGCTCGAACAGGCTGGTGCGCTGTCGCTGATCCATCGCGACGTGATGACGCTCTCAGGCGGGGAATGGGCACGCGTGCAGTTCGCGCGGGTGCTTGCACAGTTGTGGCCTGACGAGAGCGCATCGGCCCCGTCGGTGCCGCGATATCTGTTGCTCGACGAACCGACGGCGGCGCTCGACCTCGCCCATCAACATCATCTGCTGTCGCTCACGCGCACATTGGCAAAGTCATGGGGATTTGGTGCGATGGCCATCGTGCATGACGTGAACCTCGCGGCGCGTCACGCCGACCGTATGGCGTTGCTTGCCGACGGACGCATTCTCGCCACCGGCACGCCACGCGAAGTGATGCGTGCCGATCTGATCGAAACGACGCTGGGCCTGCCGGTGCATGTGATTACGCCAGACACGGCATCGGGATACCCAGTGCCGACGGGAGCATCCGCAGGCGTGCCGTTCGCGTTGCCCGCCTAATGTCCGTCTAACGGCCCGCCGAATTGCTCAGGTGGCGGGCACACCATCCTTCGCAAGATTCGCGCGCGCGCACAACACCGCCGCGAGATCCCACAGCGCATAGCCCACACTCTTGAAGAGCACCGGCCCGCTCGATCGGAAACGGTCGGGTGTGATGATGGCGTCCATCAGGGGTGCGGCGCGTCCCCAATCGATGGCGGCGTGCAGCAGATCGCCCGCCTCGTGCTTCACTTCCCACGTATCGACCACCAGCGTGCCACGCACGGCGGCGTCGCGGCATAGTTGCGGCGGCAACTCGCGCATGTCCGGGCGAAACGCGCCCACGCCCGCAACGAAGATGTCGTCGCGCCAACGCGTCACGTCGCTGTCCGGCAACACCGGTTCGCTGCTGGTCGTCGCCGTGATCACGATGCTGACGGTATTGAGTACGGGCTCGATGGCATCGACCACGGTCGCTTCCACACCGAGCGTCGCGGCGTAATCGGCCAGCGCGTGCGCGCGCTCCGGACTACGCGAGAAGATCATGAAATGACGCGTGCCCATGCCCGCCGCGAAGGCCTCCAGATGCGCCCTCGCCTGCACACCCGCACCGACGATCAGCACCGGCCCCTTCGGACGCGGCGCAAACTTTCTCGCTGCAAAAAGCGTGACGGCAGCGGTACGACGCCCGGTGACGGTCGGTCCGTCGAGCAGCATCTGACGCTCGCCGGTGTTTGGGTCGAACACCATCACCTCTCCGATGATCGACGGTTTGCCCGCACGGCAATTCTCGGGATGCACGGTGATGTGCTTGGTCATCGCGACATCCCGATTGACAGCAGGCATCACGAGCAGCACGCCTGTGCGGCGGCCGCGTTCGGGTTCGGTCAGGGGAAAGTGCAGACGCTCCGGGGCGCGCGCGGTGCCCGAGCGCATCTCCATGAGCATGGCCTCGATACCGTCGGCCAATTGAGGATAGGGCAACAACTGCGCGGTTTGATGCGCATCCAGCGTGATCATCGATTGTCTCCGCTTCGGGGCGTACGCCTTCGGGCGGCGGAGTTTGCACTCGTCGTCGTCGCATCGCGTCACGCTTTGCCAAGTCTGATTTCAGTGTAGCGCGCATCGCGTGAACGCGTCTGCCACATCAAAATTTAATCGTGACATTTCGTATCGTCGCGTCTGATTCAGACCGCTGTGCGAACGATGCGTCATCGCGCACATGCGCTCAGCGGCTCGCATTGCGCATGCGTTTGTCGTCGTTGACGGTCGCACCGCGTACCTCGAAGCGAACACTGTCGCGCACCGTGCCAGATGCGTCGACCAGCTCAAGCGTGTGACGTCCCGGCCACGGCAACCACCCCACACGCGACGTGCCCGAAAGCGGCTTGCCGTCGAGTCGCCACGCCGCGCCTTTGGGCCACGCTGCGGCCACCTGAAACCACAGTCGCTGGTTGGCGGGCGGGATGTCGGGATCGAGTGCGACGATGGTGCCGTCCGTCGGCCCGGCAATGCGCCAGAGCGGGCCGCTCGGGGCCTTCGTGGCGAGTGCGGACAACGCAATCGTGCTCTGCGACGTGCCGGGCAAAAACCACTCCTCGCGTGCCGGTTCGACGTGCTCGGCATACTGCACTGCGACATGCTCCACACCGGGTGGCGGCGCAGGCGGCAAGCTGGCGGTTCGACGATGCAGATAGTCCATCACGCGATGCCAGATCGGCGCGGCACCGGAGACACCGGAGACGTCCCACATCGGCGCGCCGTCCGCGTTACCGACCCAGACACCCACGGTATAGCGACGCGAATATCCGACCGCCCAGTTGTCGCGCATATCCTTGCTGGTGCCTGTCTTCACAGCGGTCCAGTAACGTGTCGAGAGCGGACTGTCGAGACCGAACGTGCGCGTTCTCGCCTGCCGGTCCGCGATCATGTCGGACACAATGAAGCTCACCTGCGGCGAGAAGACCGGGGTACCTCCCTCCGGATGCGTGCGGTTGTCGTCCTTAGCCTTCTTACTCGCCGCCTTATCGTCCGTTCGCGCTCGCGACGTCGACGCGACACGCTCAGGCATGCGCTGGCGAATGCCACTCGCCGTACCGCCATTCGCCAGCGCGCGATACGCATTTGTGAGCGACAGCAACGTCACGTCGGCGCTGCCAAGCGCCAGGCTGAAGCCGTAGTAATCCCCGCTTTGCGTGAGCGGCAAACCGAGCGAGACGAGCGTCTGCGCAAACCGGCGCGGCGTGACCATCACAAGCGTTCGCACAGCAGGCACGTTGAGCGACGAGCCGAGCGCGGTGCGCGCACTGACCCATCCTTTGAAGTGACGATCGTAGTTCTGGGGGATGTACAGGCCACCGCCCGTGGGCAGATCGATGGGCGAATCGTCGAGGAGCGACGCCGCCGTCAGACGCTGCTCGGCAATCGCCTGCGCGTAGAGAAACGGCTTGAGCGTGGAGCCTGCCTGACGCAGCGACGTCACGCCATCCACCTGCGCCGCAGACGACAACGGCCCAGACGATCCGACCCACGCAAGGATGTCGCCGCTCGCGTTGTCGATCACGACAATCGCGCCGTCCTGCACGTTGCGCGCACGGCCCGGAGTGCTCAACTCGCGCAGCGTCTGCCCCAGCGTATTCACCGCCATGCGCTGAAGATTCGCGTCCAGCGTGCTGGTGATGCGTGTGCCCGCTGGTGGACGACTTTCGCTGAACACGCGACGTGCGAAATGCGGCGCGAGACTCACGGCGTCGCGCGTCGCCATCACGCTCGCGGGACGCGAAAACACCAGTTGCGTATAACCTTCCAACCCGCTGCAATCGGCCCCTTGTCCCATGTCCTTCAGAATGCCGCACGCGCGCTGGGAGACGCGCCCGGCAGACGCATTGGGGGCACGCAGCAACGCGACGGCAATCGCCGCCTCACGCGCGTCGAGCCCGACGGGCAGCTTGCCGAACAGCGTTTGCGAGACGGCCGAGATGCCGACGAGTTCGCCGCGAAACGGCACGAGATTCAGATACGCTTCGAGAATCTGGTCCTTGCGCCAGCGCTGCTCCAGCCAGAGCGCCGTCGCTGCCTGTCCGATCTTCTGCGTCACCGACCGGTTGCGCGCACTGGGACGCAGATCGTCGTCTAGCAAGCCCGCTAACTGCATCGTCAGGGTGGACGCGCCACGCGTACGCGAATGCCAGAGATTGCCCCACGCGGCGGCGGCAACACCCCGCCAGTCGACCCCGCTATGTTCGTAGAACCGCTTGTCTTCCGAGACGATCAGCGCCTCACGGAAGGCAGGCGACACGTCGGCCAGCGTCACCCAGTCGCCGCGTTGCGCTTGCATGTCGGCGCGCAGGCGCTGCAGCGGCTCGCCACGACGATCCAGCAAAATCCAGTCGGACGCACGCCAATCCTGGCGCACCTCGTCGAACGACGGCACCGCGTGTGCGACGACCGGCGCCTGAAGCAGCCCGAGCGCCATCACGACACTCAGCACGACTCGACGCATGACACCACGCACAATGCCTCCACGACGCCCATCAGGCACTGCGCACATTGGCTTCATCCTTTCTCATTCAACGGCGACGGTGCCTGCACCGGCGTACGGATCGCCATGACGCCCGCGACGAGCAGCAACTGCGCGAGCGCATACAGAATCCAGATCGCGTATTCCTGCGCGGGCACCGAGCCCACAAAGCGGGTGGTGCCGATGAGCGCATCCGATACCGTGAAGAGCAGCGCACCGACCGGCGCCCATTCGCCCGGGACATCGGCCAGTAGCGCCGCCGAGGCCATCATGGCGAGCACGACGACGTAGCACGCGACCGGCGCCTTCAACGCCCCCATGCCGGACCAGTACAGGGCATACAGAAGCGCCGCCGCAATCCACACAAGAACGATGGCGACGCGATGCCAGCGCGGCACCTGCGCCCACGGCCGACGCACTCGCCAGAACAGCATGAAGTACGCGAGGTGCGCCACCAGAAACGCCCCCAGTCCGAACACGAAGCCCTGCGCGAGCGTCGGGAGCGCGAGCAGCACATCGCCCGCTCCGGAGAAGATGATCGCCGCACAGAGCCAGACCCGCTCGCGCGGCACCCGGTGATACAGCGCGGCGAACAACAGCAGCGCACACAGGAACACCTTCGCGATGGCCTGATCCGCATACGGCGCGCCACGCAACGAGACGGCGTAGGCGGCCCCCGCCACGGCCGCGAGCCACCAGAAGCGGCGTGCCTCGCGCGGCAGCGCCGCCGCAGGCGCAAAGAAGTTCGACGTCATTGCAATCGGTCCCCCATGCGTCATTGCTTGGCCGGTACAACTTGCACCGGCGCGTGCGGCGTCTCGCCATACATCGCAGGTTCGTACATCGCTTCGACGCGCGTAGGCGGCGTGGCGAACTTACCGACGTTGTTCAGACGCACGGTGTACTCGATACGATGCTGCCCCTTCGGCAGATAGTCGTAGTACGCGCGATAGGCGTCCTGCGCGCGCTCTTCGAACGCAGGCATCGCGCCTTCGCTCTTTTCGCCATTTTGGCCCTGCGTCGCAATGACAGAGTCGCGTCCAAGCCCGCCACCCAGTACCGTCGCCCCGCCCGGAATCGGATCGCTCACCACGACCCAGCGCATGTCGGCCTGCGCGTCGATATCGAGACGCACACGCAACACGGCACCCCGCACGAAGCTGTCGCCAGACTTGTCCGCCGCATCCTGCACCTGAATGCTGCGCGTGACGCGATAACCCGCCGCAAACGGCGCTTTGAGCGGAACTGCGGCGACACTCTGAATCGTCGCCCACGGTTTGCCTACGCCGGATTGCTCAAGCCGCAACACGTCACGCGCGTTGTCGGTACCGGCAGCCGCGTTGCTCAGCCACGGCAGCGACACGGTCGGGGGCACGGTGCCTGCCTTGAGCTTGTCCCAGTCGACGCTCTGCACCCCGCCGCTCGTCTGGTTGTCGCGCTGCCACTGGACCGTGGTCTGCCCCGTCGGCGTATCGCGTTCGAAACGCGCCGAGAAGCGGTCCACCGCCAATCCGCCCCAGACGTTGGCCGTCGTTGTCGACCATGCCCCGCGCGACTGAAGACCCAGCAAGCCGATCACGAGACGCGGCATGTCGTCCTGCCATGCCGGGTTCGCGTTCATCAGCAATGCCAGCCGCGCCGCGTTGGTCTCCGGACCGACCATGAGCCACCAAAGCCCGTCGGTGCCCTGCGTCGAGAAGCCCACCCGCGTGCCCTGATACGACAGGCGCGCCCGCAGAATCTGCTCGGCCTGCGCCATGCGCTCAGCACGCTGCGGTGCGTCGGGCAGTCGTTGCAGGATCGCGTACCAGTCGATCACGGCCGACGTCGGCCAGTCGTTCGGGGCAATCGTCAGCGAACCGAGCATGCGGGCGTTGGCGCGCCCATAGCGCGAGAGCGCTTCGATCGCACTGAGCTTGCGCAGCGTCAGGTCGTCGCGCGGTGCCCAGAAGCGCCGCGTGAGGCGGCCTTCCACGAACGCCGTCAGTCCGTCCTCCATGCGCGCGAGCGCATCTTCCGGAAGACCGTAAGCGGGATCCAGCGCTTTCGCCTCGTTGCTCATCGCAAGCAGATAGGCCGTCAGCGTATCGCTGCCCTGATTGGCGAAACCCTCCTGCGGCGGGAAGTAGCTCGCGAGGCCATCTTCGTCGAGATACGACGGCAATGTGCCCATCACGCGCTTCCACTGCGCAACGTCGCGCAAGCCGAGCGCCTTGGACGCCTGCTGCTCCAGACAAGCATACGGATACAGCTCGAACCAGCGCTTCACCCCCGGCAATCCCTGCGACAGGCGTGGCTGCATGTTGACGCGCACGCCACCCCGCAACTTGCCCGTGCTGTCCGCCACCGCCCCTGCGGGCGGCGCCATCGGCAACGTGAGGCTGCCTTCGACCTGCGTGAGCACCGACTGCTGCACCGTCGCTGGCAGGGACGGCTGAATGTCCTGCCCCACCTTGATCGCGTCACTCGCGGCGGGCGCACCGCCCGCTGCCGGTGCCTGCGCACTGACCTCCCACAGCACCCGCTGCGCACGCGTGTCGGCCAGCCCCGTCGGCGCGGTGACTTCCCACATCACCTCACGCGACTCCCCGGCTGGCACGTCGATGCGTTGCGGTGCGAGCGTGAGTTGCGTCGCACGCGCGGTCAGTTGCACCTGCATGGCGTGCTGCGTCGTATTACGCACGGTGAACTGCGCACGGTAGTTGTCGCCTTCGCGAACCAGCGGTGGCAATCCCGAGATCAGTTGCAGGTCCTGCGTCGAGCGTATCGTCGCCGAACCGGTACCGAACCAGCCAAGCGCCTGCGTGCCGGGCTTGCCGTCATCCGCCACTGCCACGATCCGGAAACTCGACAGCGAGTCGTTGAGCGGCACGTCGACCGTCGCCTCGCCCTTGTCGTCGAGCACCACGCGCGGCTGCCACAGCAACAGCGTATCGAACAGCTCGCGCGTCGGACTCTTGCCCCCGCCGCCACCGGCAGGCACCGCTTTGCGCCCGTAGTGACGACGGCCAATGATCTCCATTTGCGCCGTCGCCGTCGTGACGGTGTAGCTGCGGCGCTGCCACATGGCATCGAGCAGATTCCAGCTCGTGTTGGGGGCGAGTTCGAGCAGGGCTTCGTCCACCGCGGCGACCGCGACCTCCGAACCTGCTGCGACCGGCTTCCCGTCTGGCTGCGTGACCTTGATGCGGACCTTCGCGTGACCGCGCACGGGATAGGTCGCTGCGTCAGGCTTCACTTCCACGGCAAGGCGCTGGCCCGCCGTCCCCACACGCAACTCGGTCAGACCGAACCGGTATGCGGGCTTGCCCAGGTCGACCAGACCGGTCGGGGCCTGATATTCGCGGCCCTCGTACCAGAACGCGCGGAACCACTCCAGAGGCTGTTTCCACCCCCACTGGAAGAAGGAGTACCAGGGCACTTCGTGGATGCGTCCGCGCACCGCAAGCACCGAGACATAGACGTTCGGCCCCCACGCCGGATCGACCTTCAGCGAGATGTTCGGATCCTTGCCCGAAATCTCCACCGTACGCGTCTCCATCACGCCTTCGCGCTCGATGGCCACCAGCGCCGTTGCCGAACGGAACGGCATGCGCACCTGCAACTTGGCCGTCTCGCCCGGCTCGTAAGCGCGACGCTCCGGCAGCACGTCCATCCGGTCGGTGTTGTCACCGCCGAACCAGACTTCGCCCCGGCCCGTAACCCACACACCGGTCGTCGACGTGCTCAGGTTGCCCTTGTCGTCCTTCGCCTGCGCGACCAGCGTGATCTCGCCCGGCTGGGAGAGCGATACGTCGCAGGACAACTCGCCACGCTCGTCCGTCTTGCCACTGCACACCTTGCCGAGATCCTTGACCTCGGTGCGGTTGTCGTAGGCATAGAAGCCACCCACCATCCGCTTACGGCTGCTCGTGGTGATACGCGCCTCCGCGCGCACCTCCATCGCCACGCCCGACCTCGGCTTGCCCTGCAAATCCAGCGCCAGCGCCTTGACCGGCAGCTTGTTGGTCACCGACACCCAGCTTTCGCTGCGCACGCCGGTGATCAGGTTGGCTGGCCACAAGGTGGCGTTTCCGCGAAGCGTCTGAATCTCGCCGTTCGGATCGGCAAAGCTCGCTTCGAGCACCAGATCGCTCGGACGGTCGACCTTCGGCAGATCCTTCAGCGTCAACGTGCCTGCCCCGTTGCGGTCGAGCACGAGCCGTTGCTTGTCGGCCACCAGCTTCTGGTCGCTCGACCCCGAACTTTCGTCGTTGCCCTGATCGTCATCGTCGCCACCCGATTGGGCGGACGGCGGACGATAGGGCGTGAAGCTGTAATCGTCGTACCCGTCGAACGTGAGATCGCGCACGCGCATCAATGCCGACACGCGCACCGGCAGATTGCCCGCCGGTCCTCCCGCGACGTAGTTCACCTGCACATTCACCGGCGCTTCGGTCTTGTTGATCAGCGGCGACTTCGCGGCATCGCGTACGCCAATCGATCCAGCCAGCACCGGCAGACGGAACGCCTCCACGCGGAAATGCCCGGCGTCGAGCGACTGCGGATAGGTCTTCGGCCGCGAATCGTTGTCCGTGTAGTCCAGCGTCACCGCGTATTCGCCCAGCTTCGCGCCCTGCGGAATCTGGAAGGTGTTCTCGGCCAGTCGTCCGTTACGCCAGGTGAGGGGCTGCGTGTACGTCTGGCCTGAGCCCTCGTGCGTGATCGTCATTTGCGACGGCAGGCTCGCCGGTAATGCCAGCCCCTGCATCGTCTCCTGACGGATGAAGTGCTTCATCGACACCGTCTCGCCCACACGGAACAGCATGCGATCGAACACCGTCTGCGCGCGCACGGTCGGGCTGTTGCCGCCGTCGGTCGGCACATGGAAGCGCCACGGTTCAATGCCGCGATCCCAATCGGACGACACGAATGCCATATCGGGATCGTTGCCCTGCGTGCGCGCCACTACGAAGTAGCCCGAGCGGCCCGTCTTCTGGCAGTACTTGTAACGTTCGAGCGCCTTGTCGATCTTCGCCACGCCCGTCTTGTCGGTGACGGCCGTCGCGACTTCACTGCCGTCACAGTCGAGCACGCGCACCTTCGCGTTGGCGACCGGCTGCCCCTTGTCGAGCGTCGTGACCCATGCGACCGCATTCTCGCGCCCCATCTTGAAGTGCACGCCGAGATTGGTCACCAGCACCGTGGTGCGCACGTACATCGGCAACGACTTGCCCAACAGCGCCGCCCCAAGCGAGGGGGATGCCAGTTCCACGACATAGAAGCCGGGCTTCTGGAACGGAATACCGACCACTTCGAACGGCCGGGGATCCTTCTCCTTCGGCACGGGCAGCGTCAGGGCCTGAACCCCCTGCAGCCCCGAGAGCAGGGAAAGACTGCGCGTGTCGTATCGCGTGACCTTCTCTTCGACGATGGCCGCCGCGTTGGGTCCAAACGCTTCCTTCGCAGCTGGTGCCGTCAGAATCGACGGCATTTCCTGCGCGATCTGCTTGCGCGTCATCGTCGTCTCGTCGAAGCGACGCACGCGCGACATCCACGTCAGCACATCGGCGTCATCGTCGACACGCAATTGCAACGTCCGCCCCGCGTCGCCCACTTTCGCCGCTTCGCCCGCGACGCCGAGACCATTGATTTGCAGCGCAGATTCGACCTTGCGCAATGTCACCGGCAGCATCGGCGGCATACCCGGCTCGGCGAATCGCTCCACGATGCCGAAAGGTGCCGCAGCAAACTTGGCCAACGGCGGCATCGTTGCCGTCTTCGTTTTCAACGGGAATTCGCTGGCGTTATCAAGCGCGCGGCCGCTGTCATCCGTAAAGCCTTTCGGCAGGGTGATCGTCAGCTCGGCCTTTTCCGGGAACGGCGCATCGAAGGTAACCTCGCTCACGCTCGACGAGCGGTCCGAATCGCTAGCCTTCGGCGACCGTTCGGCCCCTGCTCCCTGCAGGCGAATCTTCGCGGCCATGTCTCGCGCTACGTGCGAACTGAACGACAGACGCAGCGGACGCAACGGCGTACACGGCGCATTGGCATTCTCGCGCTCGCAACTGAAGCTCGCCGTAAATGGCTCACGTACTTCGTATTCGAAACGGCGTGCCTGTTTGGTCGGCACCCCGGACGGCGTGGCAATCCCCGCCCCCCAGACCAGATGCATCTTCGCACCGGCCGCAAGCGTGCGATTGCATTGCAGCATGACGACGCGCGCCGACTGCTTGTCGAGATTGAATCGCTTTAGCAACGCGGTGCGCGTGTCGCCCTCGATCCACTTGACGCCGATACGCTCGCCCACGCCCTCCGTTTCACACCAGGCGTTCTGGCGCACGCTGGCAGGCGTTGCCGCCCCGTTGAGCGTGAGAATGAAAATCTGGTTTTCGTCGATAGGACCGTACGACGGACGGATAGACGAGACGGCGGGACCACCAGTATTGAATGCGTATTTCGTGGTGCCGGAGAGTGCGGTGCCAGAGACGGCGGACAGGCCGCTGCGCATCTCGACGGAACATTTCGCGCCCGGCGGCAAATCGCTCTTGAAGTCGAAGACCCAGATCTTGGGTTCGAGCCAGTGACCGTCGCCGGTCAGCGTCGCATCCGTACAACGCACGGTAGCGGGCGCGGTCGCCCGGGGATCGCCTGCGGGCACGATCGCTTCGTCGAACTTGACGACGACCTGATTCACACTCGCGACCTCGCCCTGCGGGCTGACGCTTACGACGCGAGCGGCCTGTGCTGGCGACGCCATGACAATTCCAAGACTCAGCGCCGCCCACGCCAACGGCGCGGTCGGCCAGACGCGTTGCGTTCGGCTATGCATGCCGGACTCCTCCCGGGTTCTGGTGAGGCGATTCTAACCCGCAGTCTTTGGCATATCGAACCGTTTCCCAACAGAACTTGGGCGGAAAACGATATTTGGGATGAGATCCCCGTTGGGGTCGGAATCGTCCGGACAGTCGCTCGGAATTCGCTTCGAAAATCTTGCGAATGGGCTAAACAAGAAAGCGCCCTATGTCACACTGGCGCTTCCCGCATTCGTCACCTGCGCTGCCCATGTCCATCGCCTTTCTGCACCCGAAGAAGAACGCGCTGGTCTATCTCGTCAAGATTCTTACCGGGTCGCTGATCGTCTGGTTCGGCCTGCGCGCCGCAGGCTTTCCCGAACCGTACTGGGCGATGATCTCGCTCATCATCGTGACCGAGCCCGATCCATTGCAGGCCCGCAGCAACTTCAAGGCGCGTTCGATCAACACGATCACCGGGGCGGTCGTGGCATGTATCGTGCTGCTGGTGATGGGGCCGGGTCTGGCGGCGATGCTGGTGGGCATTACGATCGCGACGCTCGCCGCGATGCTGGTGCAGAACTATCCGGCGAATTGGCGTCTGGGGCCAGCCACGGTGGTGATTCTGATGTCGGCGGCGCTCAGCGGACAGGGGCAAGGGCTGCACGAAGAGCTCAGCCTCGCCATGCTGCGCGTGATCGAAGTGTTGATCGGCTCCACCGTCGCGCTTATCCAGTCATTGATCTACGGACGCTACGTGAAGCCGTGGCTAATGCCGGAGGATTGAACCCCGTCCCGGGGCAACGCGGCAGCTAGTGCCGCGCAGCGTCACCCTCATGCCGACATCGACAGCGATCAGCGTGACGCCGGACGGTTGTTCGACAGATAGCTCAGCGGCAATGCGTTGCTGCGCTTGAATGCGCTCAGCACGATGTTCGAGCGCACGTTCTCCACGCCCGGCACCTGCATCAGCCGCTTCATCACGAACGCCGACAAGGCGTTCAGATCCGGCACCACGATCCTCAACAGGTAATCGGCTTCGCCCACCACAGCGTGGCACTCCAGCACTTCGGGCAACAGATCGATCTCCGCCTGAAACCGTTCGATGACCTGATCGCCATGATGTTGCAGGCGCAGGGTCGTGAACGCCGTCACCGCCAGGCCTAATGCCTCGGGGCGCAACACCACGCGATACCCCTCGATCACGCCCGCGGCTTCGAGCCGTTGCAGGCGTCGACCGATCTGCGACGCCGACAACGCCACATGCTCTGCCAACTGGTGATGGGTGGCCCGGCCTTCCTTCTGCAAGGCGTCCAAAAGGGCCAAATCGAAGCTATCCAGATCAAGCATGACGATTCTCCGCAATAAATCACATTTTTATGCGAAATTTATGCAAACGACTTTCACCACAGGCGCATTATGCGCCCATTTCGCATGCCATGCGCAATACACTTTCAATCATTGTCACCGCTTAACTGAGTCGTTCGCATCATGTCCCTTACTGCCATGCTCCAGGAGCAATTCGACGCAGGTCTCACGACCCGCTCCGACTTCACCATCGATCAACCCGTCGAGCAATACGGCGCGGTCGATCACGCGGTGTGGCAGCAGCTGTACGAACGCCAGACGGCGATGTTGCCCGGCCGTGTCTGCGATGCCTTCATGGAAGGCATTCGTGCTCTGGACATGGACGCGCGTCGCGTTCCGGAGTTCGAACGTCTGAACGAAAAGCTGATGGCAGCCACCGGCTGGCAGGTCGTGGCGGTGCCCGGTCTCGTGCCGGACGAAGTCTTCTTCGACCACCTCGCCAATCGCCGTTTCCCGGCGACCTGGTGGATGCGCCGTCCGGACCAGCTCGACTACCTTCAGGAACCCGATTGCTTCCACGACGTGTTCGGTCACGTGCCGCTGCTCGCCAATCCCGTGTTTGCCGACTTCATGCAGGCCTATGGGAAAGCGGGCACGGTTGCACAATCGCTCGGCGCGCTGCCGCTGCTGGCACGTCTGTACTGGTACACGGTTGAATTCGGTTTGATGCGTGACGGCGACGGTCTGCGGATCTATGGCGCGGGCATCGTATCGAGCCGTGGTGAAACGGAGTTCTCACTGACCTCGCGCGAGCCGAATCGCATCGGCTTCTCGCTCGAACGCGTACTGCGCACGCAATACCGCATCGATACGTTTCAACAGACGTACTTCGTCATCGACGACTTCGCCCAACTGTTCGACGCCATGCGCGCCGACCTCCCGGCGCTGTTTAAGGCGTTTGCCGAACAGCCGTCGTTCGAAGCCAACGCACGCCGCCCGGAAGACACGCAGATTCTGCTGCCGGCATGATGGCACGGCCCCGGGGCGACCCGGGCCCATTCGTCCCAAGCCCCCTTCAAGCGCGATCAGACAGCGCTTACACACGTGCGCCGCCCGCCTGTGAAACAATAGGCCGAATGAACCGGCGAACCGGCGAACCGGCCGTTCATGGTTGCAAGAAACGTTTTGAAAGGAATGCCATGACAACACGACTCTCATCCGAGGCACGCGCCAGCCTGGCCGAAGTGCTGCCCGAGTGGCACCAGGTGGTCGGACGCGACGCCATCCAGCGCAGCTTCACGTTTCACGACTTCAACGAAGCCTTCGGCTTCATGACGCAAGTCGCGCTCAAGGCGGAAAAGATGGACCATCACCCGGAGTGGTTCAACGTCTACAACCGTGTGGACATCACCCTCTCGACGCACGACGCCGACGGCCTCACGCAACGCGACGTCGACCTGGCGCTGGCCATCGACCAGTTCGCCGGCGACCGCGCGTCGCGCTAACCTTCCCCGTCCTTCACGCGCTCAGCGCTTCGGCGCGAGCAGCGTGCCGCGACAGGCCTTGCTGCCGCAGTGGCAAGCGTATTCGCGTTTGAGTTTCTTGGTATAGCGGGCGTCGATCACAAGACCGTAATCGTAGAAAAGCTCTTCGCCCGCATCGATATCGCGCATCGCATAAATATAGACGTGCTCCCCTTCCTCGCGCGCTTCGCAGTTCGGCGAGCACGCGTGGTTGATCCAGCGAGCATTGTTCCCGTCGACCTTGCCGTCGATGCAGCGACCGTCTTCCAGGCTGAAGTAGAACGTATGGGTCGGATGATCCGGATCGTGCGGATGGCGACGCAACGCCTCGCGCCACGAAATGATCTCGCCCTTGTACTCGATCACGCGATCCCCTTTCTTGAGGCGCTT
This sequence comes from Pandoraea sp. NPDC090278, assembly GCF_044772185.1. Classification (NCBI taxonomy): domain Bacteria; kingdom Pseudomonadati; phylum Pseudomonadota; class Betaproteobacteria; order Burkholderiales; family Burkholderiaceae; genus Pandoraea; species Pandoraea sp. NPDC090278. Next base: position 296,330 of record NZ_JBIVYJ010000002.1, read on the forward strand.
GACCGCATACACACCCTTACCGTGGACGCCCGACTTCCTGACTTCGATTCTGCGCTTGGCTGCCATCTCTATGCGATGAGGTTTCGTGGATGCAAAAAAGCGCAGTGTACAGGCACGCGACGGTCATGTGCGTGACAACGACAGACGAAAAAAAACGTCACCCGGTCGCGGATGACGTTCTCCCCCTTGATTCGCCCAGCGCCGGGATCCCACCCGAGCGCAGCGAATACCGGCCCGGCGTTCAGCTCTTGCTGTAAAGCTTCCAGACCTTGTTGCGCGTCGCCAGGTCGGCTTCCTGGTGCGCATTGCAGTCGATCGCAAGACGCGAATCGTCGTACGTCGTATTGAAATAGTTGCAGTGGTACATGCCCTTGCCGCGCGGCGCAGCTTCGAAGTGCTCGCAGGTCAGGCACATGCGTTGCTGCGGCATGTCCCCTCGGCTCTCCATTGTGGACATGAGCTTGACGAGCATGCGGTACAGCTGTGCCCGGTCCTTCTCGCTCAGCACGTCGGCAGCCGTCGTCACGAAGCTTGCCCATTGCGAAGCCCGTTTAGCGGACGTGCGGCCCTTGGCCGTCAGGCGCAAAGCCAGCGCTCGACCGTCGTTGGCATCGCGACGTTTCTCGACCAGGCCCTTGCTCTCAAGCGTACTCACGGCCTCGCTGACCGTGGCCGATGTGAGCGCGGCATCCTCCGCAATTTCGCCCAGTCGCATCGGCACGCCGCGCATGAGCAGGAGCGTGAGAATCTCACCCTGCGTCGGCGTCAATCCAGACAGTGCCGCGCCTTCCCAGGCGTGGCTCCGTAACGCAGTTCCCATGCGCAGCAAGCTTGCCGTGACGCGCTTGGAAAGCGGTTCATCAAGTGGGGTCGGGGTAGCCATGATTTTCGTTAGGATTTCTAAAAACTAAACGTCGATAAAACAGCTTGTCAAATGAACTCACGGGCGGTGCATCACACGTCTCTGCCTATTGCTTCGTATATTTCGGCGCCCCGCCCGGGGGAAACCCTAAGCCACTTCCGTGTCGATACTCGACGGCGAGTCGCTGTTGAACCTGCCGCCCCACCACGATTCCATTGTGTGTTCTGAGTTTAATTTTGGCGTATCAGTTCTTGTACTGATCTCCCAAATCCTACTCATGATGTTTACAAAATATTGGTGTCCTGCGCACTTGTGCAGCGAAACGTCGCATCGAAAAAAACGTTTCGCATCCCATGCGAATTACATCGCTCGCTGAATTGATGTAACGCGCGGCGGCGTGTCGAAGCACGTCGTACCCCAGACCAATTCTCACCTCGCTCGCAAAGCCTCTCCAGACGTGGCTCGTAGACCGTAACGACGCGCAGCACGTGCGCAGCGTCCCTGTTACGTCCCCTTCCAAAATCACTAGATATTCGAGACAACGCTGCCTTGCCCGTGTCATGGCGCGCGCGCACAGACTCCCCTGCGTTTAGGACAGAACGCAAATGATTTGAAACACAACCGTCGATCGTCAGTGGCCGAGGGTCGTGCTGCGCGAAAAAAAAGGGAAAGAACTGATCGGCGTGTCGGCAAGCGAGTGCTGCGGAACACGCGAATTGAGAAATTTGACCAAAAGGAGGCTGTCGCTCGTTACGGCCAGCAAAACCAACATCATTCACTTCTTACACCACGTACGGCAGGTCCGGGATTCGGCGTGGCGAGATTGTAGCCGCGAACCGGTCGGCCAATGTGAGAACGTCAAAATTATCCACAAAACCGTGTTTTCGGGGGTGCTTTGCACAATATTTAAGCGCCTGTGGATAACTTTATGGATAAGTTATCGGACTAGTCGTGCATGGGTTCGGGATAAGTCGCGAATCTTTCCACAGGGGTCGAAAACTGTTCAGAGTTGTTCTCTGGATACCCGCTGTTTGTCCATCCAGTTCTCATTCCGGCAACTTCCTGTTTACTCAACGTTTACTGTGGTTATCCACAGAAGTTGGCTGCCTTTGTTAACTACTACTATGTATACATACAGTAAACCTATTAAAACCTTAAAACCTTGCTGTGAGCCACGCGAAAACGGCGAAAAAGCCTGTTGCACCGAACAGTGGAGAAAGTGAAGAGCGCAGCGCCTGCGATGCGTGATTCGACGGATTTCGGTCCTGCAGAACGCCGTGGCGCAAAGGCTTGCCTCTGAGCGAGACGTAAAGCTGCCGCAGAGCCCCTGCTGCAAAACCGTCGGGCAAGAAAAAACCCCGCCGAGGCGGGGTTTCGTCAAACCGGTTGTCTGACAACCGACAGACCTTGCAACAAGTGTTTCAGGCTACGCGGCCCAGCGAAGACACTGCTGACGAACCATCTCGTTGAGCGACTTGGCGTCCGCATGGATCTCGCGCAACCAGACAGCGTCGTTCTTTCCTGACGACACGAGCTGACGAATATCCTCACAGGCCGCTTCGGCTTCGAGGACGGCAGCATGCGGTTTGATGAGTTCCAGGGTCTTCGCAATGTGATCGCCCAGCATGGAGCGCTCACCCGTCTGCGGATCCACGTAAGCGCCTTCCAGACCGAAACGGCAGGCCTCGAAGCGATTGAACGTGTAGACGAGGTAATCGTCCTCGCTGAGTTTGAACGGACGCTCGTTGAGCAAATAATGGGCCAGAGACTGGATGTAACAGGCGATAGCGGCCGCCCGGTCCACCGACAAGGGGGTATCCATCACCCGGACCTCGATCGTCCCAAAACCCGGTTTAGGACGGATATCCCAGTAGAAGTCCTTCATGCTCTCGACCACGCCCGTTTTCACCATCTTGTCGAAGTAGGTCTCAAATTCGGACCACTCCAGGACAAACGGCGCACGACCCGACAGCGGGAACGCGAAAACCGAGTTCAGGCGGGCCGAATGGAAACCGGTGTCCACCCCCTGCACATAGGGCGACGAGGCCGACAGCGCGATGAAATGGGGGATGTAACGCGACATCGCGTGCAGGAGGTACAACGCGCTGTCCGGATCCGGGCAACCGATGTGGACGTGCTGTCCGAACACCGTGAACTGCTTGGCCAGATAGCCGTAGAGTTCGGACAGGAAGTGAAAGCGCGGGGAGTCGTAGATCGTGCGCTCGCTCCAGCGCTGGAAGGCATGCGTGCCGCCGCCGCACAGGCCGACGTTGAGCTGGTCGCTGGCAGCCACCAGTACGTCGCGCACACGACGCAACTGGGTGACGGCATCGCTGTGGTGATGGCAGATGTCCGTCGACAGCTCGATCATGCTTTCCGTCATCTCAGGCTTGATCTCGCCCGGATGCGTCTCCTTGGCGACGAGCCGCATCACATCGGACGCAGCCTTGGTCAGATCGTAATCGTGACGATTGACGATCTGCATCTCCAGCTCCACCCCGAAGGTGCAAGGCTTCGAGGGAATGAATTCTTCTAATGACATGGCTTAATCCTTCCGTTCACCGACAAGGGCCAATGCCCAATAGACCACCAGCGGGCCAGCCAGTTGCAGCAACGCGATGGTGCACATCACCACGGCCTTGAGCATCGGGTCGAACTGCGGGTAGATGTCGTACGTGTCGGCAACGAGTACGAACGCGAGACTGGCCATCGGGCACAACGACATCCCGAGCGCGACGGCTTGCTTGTAACTGATACCGGCCTGATGAGCGACCGCTACGGTGCCTACGACCTTGGCGATGCCACGCACGACGATGATCGCCAGCGCCGCCACTCCGCCCAGCACGACGTATTGCCACTGGAACGCCAGCGACGTGAGGACGAACAGCACCACGGCGAGCAACCAGCCCGCCGTGCCGAAATACGCTGGCCAGAGCTGCGGACGCTCATCCAGATTCCGGAAAATGATCCCGGCGAGCAGCAGCGTGAGCGAGTTCGGCAGCTTGAGCATGTGCACCAGCGCCACCATCAGCATGATCAGACCGATCAGCATCACGAAAGCGTGATGGTCCTGGCTGCCGAATTGACGGAAAACCAGATTGCAGGCCTTGGCCAACACGAACGCCAGCACGATCGAGCCGATCAGCAGATACAGCGGATGGAACAGCACCACCCAGAAGCTGGAGTGGTAGGCCTGGTGCATCCAGCCGTAGACGAGCTTGACCGCTACGACCGCGTAGACGCTGTTCAGGGCGGCCAGCGCCAGCAGACGCTCCGTCACCTGCCCCTCGGCCCGCAGCTCGTTCTTGAGCTGGATGACCACCGCTGGCGACGTCGCCATGCTGATGGATGCGATCAGGACCGCCGTGAGCGGCGAGATGCTGAAAACGCGCAACACCACGTAGACCGCGATGAAGGTGAGCAAAGCTTCGAGCGCGCTGGTGACGATGATCCAGGGATTGGCCCGCATCCATTTCAGGTTGAGGCGGCTACCCAGTTCGAACAGCAGCAGACCCAGCGCCAGGTCGATCAGCAGCCGGATGGCCGCGCTCGTCTGCGCGTCCAGCATTGAGGAAAGACCCAGGGTGCCACCGACCAGCCCGACCACGGCGTAACCGGTGATGCGCGGCAGGCGCAGTCTCCGGAAACAGATTTCCCCCGCGAGACCGGCAAATACCAATGCCAGCCCTGCGAAGAAAACGGGATCGGGCGTCGGCGGCCAGCCCGGAAAAAGGGACAGTTCCGACGTCATTAATGCTCGCTTTGCGCCGCTTGACGGCGCATCAAGTGGTGAAAAGGAAAGAAAGTCGCGCGCGGGGTTGCAGATGAAAGGACAAATGCGCGACGGACCCGAAGGGTTGGGGTCATTTTGCCACAGACGGTTTCCAAGGCTTTCAAACGGTCGTCTCGACGGCCGCCGCCCCGTCGCACGGGCGTGTCCGGCCGCGTCACCGCCCGTCGCCGGATTTCTGCAAAGCGTTCAGGGAGACGGACCGACCTTCGGACGCCTGAGATCGGCTCTGAGGCAGGAAAGTACGGGGGCCAGCGCCGGAGGCGTGCCGCCCCCGCATGGGGCGGACGTTAAACCCCTAAAGGGTCAGATTCGATTTATTGAGAGTGCTGGCACTTTCGGAGAACCGGCCTATGACGCAGTAGATTCGCCTGCGGCGAAGGGCGCGAATAACGGCTAGCGCTGGGTTTTGCCTGACGATTCGGGCGTCCTGTCGCCCCTGCCGCCGCTCTCGTCACGGCTTGCGCAGTGCGTGCATCAGATAGCGCGCCGGATCGATGGCGTCCGCCAGATCGCCGCCGATGGGCCAAGGTTCGCCTTCGATCTGGCTGGCGACCAGCTCCGCGCACAACGACGCGAATACCAGCCCCCGCGACCCGAATGCGAAGCTCGCGTACAAGCCGTCGAGCCGTGGCAGATCCCGCAGATGCCCACCGGTCAGACGCCGCCGTAGCGGCTCGATGGCGCTCAGATCCGGCAACTGCCCCGCCATCGGCAGACGATCGGGGACCATCGCGCGGAACGCCGTGCGCCCGCCCAGCTCGGCGGCGGCGCTCTCATTGGCGAGGCCCGCGTCCCCGAACAACTCGGCATGGGCCGGGAGAAGCGCAGCGAGGCGTCGCAGATTCGCCTGATGGTCGGCCAGACGCACTTCCTCGGCCGGATCGTCGAAACCGTAAGTCGCACCCGTGACGGGGCCAGCACCGCCCAGAGGGGACGGCGCGACATAGCCATCTCCACAGACGGGCACGCGCAGGCCGGGCAAGACATCGGGCGGCAGGAAAGTCAGTTGCCCGCGCACCCGACGTACCGGGAGGAACTCGGGCGCGATAAAGGGCGAGAGCAGCTTTTGGGAGGCGTCGGCCGCCGTCACGATGATGACATCCGCATCGGCAAGCACACGACCCGCGTCGTCAAGCGCCGTCCAGCGGCCGTCCTCACGGCGCTCAAGCTGTTCGACGCTCACACCGTAACGCGCATCGAGCGACGGCCCGGCAGCGACCAGCTCGGCGCGGCAGAGCATCGAGGGTGCCAACCATCCCCCCTCCGGATACCAGACGCCGCCATACGCGAGCGTCTCCCCGGCGAGCGCCGAGGCCTGCTCGACGTCCACCCATTTCGCATACGACTCCGGATACGCGTGCGCATCCATGAGTTGCTGCAAGGCCTGCGCTTCCGTGTCGGACGTGGCGACCTGAAGCAATCCGTCGGCGTGTCCGGGCAGACCGCCGGGCAGCGTGCGCCATTGGGAGAGCGCGTAGAGAAAACCGGCGCGCGTCAGTCCCGAGAGTACGTTGTCGTCGACCGACAATTGCGGATGGAAGACACCGGCCGGGTTGCCCGAGGCGGCGGTGCCCGGGGCCTGTGCCCGTTCGAACAGACGGACCCGCCAGCCGCGCGCGACGAGCCGTCGTGCCATCGCTGCTCCTGCCATGCCCGCCCCGACGATGATGGCTTCCCGTGCACGCGGCGCGGGTGCGGGCGGCGGATCGTAGCGTCGCATGCGGTACGGCGGCGCGTACGGTCCGGCGAGCATCGAGCGCTTCGGCTCGTCGCCGTCATTCGGCACGACCTGAAACCCGGTGGCCACGAGGTCGTGTCTGACCTGCTCCTCTGCCGTGTACGTCGCCAGCGTTGCGTCATCGCGTGCAAGTCGCCCGAGCGCCTTAAAGACCTCAAGTGTCCAGAGATCGGGGTTCCTCGCCGGGGAGAACCCGTCGAGATAAAACGCATCCGCCCCGACGCGCAGCGTCGGCAGCAGCTCGGCGACATCACCGAAGCCCACGCTCAGCACGACCCCCGGGGTCAGTTCCAACCGGTGCCAACCCGCCACTGGGGCGGGCCACACGTCGCATAGCCGCTGCACTAGCGGCGCGAGTTCGGTCATACCCGGCTGCACGAGCATGGGTTCGAGCATGCGGCGCAGATCCACCGGCCGGAACGGAAACTTCTCGATGGAGACGAAGTGCAGCCGCGCGGGACGTTGCGGGTCTTCGCGCCAGGCGGCCCACGTCGCCAGAAAGTTAAGGCCCAGACCGAAGCCTGTCTCGACAATGACGAACTGATCGCGGCCGCGCCAGCGCCCGGGCAGGCCGTTGCCTTCCAGGAATACATGGCGCGCCTCACCCAATGCGCCGTCGGCGCGGTGATAGACGTCCCTGAACGCTTCCGAGTACGGCGTGCCGTCTTCGGTCGCCGACGGCTGCGCGGGAACGAGCGGGCCAGTGCCCGGGCGGTGGCTCATTCCCCGCCCCGCTCTTCGGTCACGATTTCAATCAGCCCGGGCAGCGAGACCACGCCCAGCCACTTCCCTTCGACGCCTGTCACCGGCACCCAGTCGGCGTGCATCTTGCCGACGGAGCGAAGCGCGCTGACCAGCGCCATATCGCCGTCGAGCGCCTTGCACGGCGTGACGGTTTCCGTCCACAGTTCCGGCTTGCCCGTGGCCTGTCGACGCCACCAGCTTGCGGCGTCGAGCGTGCCGATCAGGCGACCGTCTTCCGCGCGCACGACAAGATTGCGGTAGCCGGTCTCGACGAAGCGCTCTCCGATGGCGTCCGAGCTGTCGGCGGCGCTCACCACGGCGTCGTTATCTACTGCCAGCGACGACAGCCGCATCTCGCTGCCCTCGCCCGTCATCGAGAGCCAGCGGCCCGCCACCAGATTACGCCGCAGCGACTTGGCGTACACCGAGTCGGCGCGCAGCGTGTGCGCCGTCAGATAGGCCGTGACGCACGCGAGCATGAGCGGCAGGACGACCTGATAGCTCAGTGTCATCTCAAAGATCATCAGAATCGACATCAGCGGCGCGTACGTCGTGGCCGCCAGAAACGCGCCCATGCCGACCACGGCGTAGCTGCTCGCGACCGATGCCGTCGACGGCGCTAGCGCGTTCATCGCCAGCCCGTAGAGGCTGCCGAGCGCCGCACCCACGAAGAGCGTCGGCGTGAAGACCCCGCCCACGGCGCCCGAACCGGCGGACGACGCGGTCGCCAGTACCTTGAAGACCAGCACCATCGCGAGTGCCTGCCATGCCCAGTGCGTATGCAGGATCGAGTTCACGACGCTGTAGCCATTCCCCCAGACTTGCGGCACCTGCAACGACAGCACGCCCACGATCAGCCCGCCAATCGCGAGACGCAGGAACAGCGGGACGGGCAAGGCGCTGAAGCGTTGCTTCGCGGTGTCGAGCAGGCGCAGGAACAGCGGCGCGAGCACCCCGGCCAGCACGCCGAGACCGACGTAGAAAAAGACTTCCCAGCCGGAGACGAAGTCGAAGCGCGGCATCTGATAGACCGCGTCGTAGCCGAGGAACTGGCGGATCACGATGTTGGCGATGACCGACGCCACGACCAGCGGCCCGAGTGTGGCCGTCGAGATCGAGCCGTAGACGATCTCCGAGATGAACAGCGCGCCCGCGATGGGGGCGTTGTAAGCGGACGTGATACCCGCCGTTGCACCACAGGCAACCAGCAGGCGCAGCCGCTCGGGCGGGAACGCGAGAATGCGGCCGACGAGCGACGCGAACATCGCGGCGAGCTGCACCATCGGCCCTTCCCGGCCAATCGACGCACCCGACGCCACCGAGCACAGCGACGACAGACTTTTGACGAGCGTCTGACGCAGACTCAGCACGCCCGTGCCGATGGCAATGGCTTCCATGTAGTCGTCGGAACCCTTCTTGGGCACCCAGAGCGTGGCGTACTGGAGGATGAGCCCGGCGATCAGGCCGCCAGCGGTGGGCAGCAGCAGGCGCTGCCACCAGTTGAAGTTCAGCGCCAGCTCGACCATGCCGCTGTGATGACCGGCGAGGAGAAATTGCAGACCGGAGAGTGCTTCACGAAACGCCACGGTCGCCAACGCCCCCAGCAGCCCGACGATGCCAGCGAGCAGCAACGTAATTTGCAGGGTGTTCGGTGCGAACTGACGCCGCACCCACACAACGACGGGCGATTTGGCCCAGGCGGACACTGCTGACACGGATAGAAGACAGTTGTTGTCGTAGTTGGGCCTCATGGTATCGATCGACGCCTTTTTTTGAAAGCGCACGGCCCGGCGAGTGATTTTTGCCGCGAAAACTGAGGATTGCTCAGGTAACGTAATTTTCAGAGGGAATTTTGTCGGGGACGCTTACAGCGAGGCTCGCTGGGGCGAATCGGGCGAGATTCGGATGGAGAAAATCCGACGCGGATTTTTTCGAATCGAATTCCGCCGCTTCGTTTTGTTCGACGCGATTTCGGGGCGAGTGATTTGCCGCTCCCGCCGTCGGCATGGATTTGGCGTCAAAGGACTCCGTAAACGTCGATTTTCCGAAGGACGCCTTTCCGGCCAAATGAAAAACTGAGACTTGCTCATATAAGGCGTTTTTCCGTGCCTCGTTTGCACCGGATCGGGGGGTTTTGCGGCGCAGCGCCGCGACCGTCGATTTCCCCCAACCGAGCGTATTTACCTCGATGAATTCCGATGGCTACCGCTCCGGCAGGGCATTTCTGAATCGTATTCAGATAAAGGTAATTTTCGCGGTCTGAACGCGACGCGGGGCGCGATTTCTGGACGTTCTCCGGGGTTGGTCCGCGGCTACACACAGGGCAGACGGAAGCCGCGATGCCATCGGTCCCGATGCTTTGCCTGCCTTGTCGACCGGGCGCAAGACCGCGCCGTCGCCGCCCTTCCCCGTCGACGGGCGCGACCGGTGCGATAACCCGGTGTCGACGTTTCCGACCGTGCAAACTACGCCGTCGCGCATATCTTCCGACGATTCTTCGCGCTGGTCACATTCCACGCGGTGAAATAGAATGGCGCGCAATTGAATTGGAACTGAAGCGTAATACCCGAATGGCAGTGAGCAAAAAGGCCGCACAAAAAACGCCCGTGCGTCTGGAAGATCAATTGGGCTTCGCGTTGTACTCCGCATCGCTGGCGATGACCAAAGCACACAAACCGATGCTCGACAGACTCGGTCTGACCTACTCGCAATACCTCGCGATGGTCGTGCTTTGGGAGCAGGACGATATCGCCGTCAATCAGTTGGGCGCGCGTCTTGGACTCGACTCCGGCACGCTGACCCCTTTGCTGAAAAGACTGGAAACCATGGGGCTTTTGACGCGTCGTCGCGGTGAAGTCGACGAACGTCAGGTGTTCATCGATCTCACGCCACGCGGCGTAAGCCTGCGTCGCGAGGCACGTCAGGTGCCCGCGCAGGTGCAGGCAGCAACGGGGCAGTCGGACACCGCGCAAAAGACATTGCGCAACCTGCTTCTGCAATTGCGCGACGCCCTCAACGACGCTTAGTCAAAACAAAACGCGCGCCTCCTTGCGGAAAAGCGCGCGTCATTCAGTTGTGCGCAATCGAATGCGCGACCGTCAGGGATCAGTGCGCTGGCACAAGCATTTCCATGCCATCGATTTTCTCGACGGTGTAGCCCGCGTCACGCCATGCGTCGAGCCCGCCGAGCAGCGGACGCACCTCCGAAAATCCCTGTCGACGTAGTTCTTGCGCCAGTTTTGCCGCCGTCACTTCGTTGGGACACGCGCAGAACACTACGATCCGGCGATCGCGCGGGATGTCTTTCAGCTTAGCGGCGATCTCGTCCGGCTCGATAGCCAGTGCCCCCGGAATCGTGAACGGATCCACGGCGCGGCGCGCGGCCGAGCGCACGTCGATCACGACCGGCGTGATGTCGTCCTTCATCCACGATTCGAGCGTCTGCACGCCGATGCGGGCCATGCGCAGCGAGCGCAGCAGCCGGTAACGGTTGAGCCAGCGGTTGAGCAGGTACAGCGCGAAGATCAGCACCACCAGCCAGAGCACACCGCGGCCAAGCGTATCGAAGGCGTCGAGCACCGCGACGATGTGCGAGGCAAAACCGACGCCGAGCGCCACGGCCAGCCCTGACCAGAGTACGGCACCAATGGCGTCGTACATCAGGAACGTGCGCCACGAGACACCGAGCGCGCCAGCCATCGGCACCGACAACGCCGAGAGGCCCGGCACAAAGCGCGCGAACATCAGTACCCGCACACCGTGACGTCCGATGGCCCCTTCGGTGCGGCTCACGCACGTGTCGGGCGAAATCGACAGACGGCACATGAGGCGCAGGATGTGGTGGCCGTATCGGCGTCCGGCGAGGAACCAGAGCGCGTCGCCCAGCAGTGCGGCAAAGACTGCCAATGCGACGATCCACATGGGCGGGAACAGTGAAGTCGAGGCCGTCACGATGAGCGTGGGATAGGCGGGCAACGGCAGCCCCAGCGCCTGTCCGAAGATATTCAGAAAGACGAGCCAGAGCCCGAAGCGGGCGATGAGATCGAACAACATGCCGGGTACCTGTTGGCAGAGAAACGTTGCGGGGGAACCAAAACGCAAATACGCCCCATCGGGCGCGATACCGCATGTTAACGCTGTGCCGTGACGCTCAGAAGCCGTGAAGTCGAAAAGTATTGTTGCGGATCTGGAACGATGACCGTGATGCACCGGGAACACACGTCCCAATCGCGCCGATAGTGCCCGGCGCGATTGGGGCAACCGGGTGTCAGTGGCCCATTGCCGCCGACGTCCCTTTCTTCGGTTTAGTCAGCCAAACCAGCGCCGCCATCGCGAGAAAGACATATCCCGACAGATGGAAGATGTCGTTCGTCGCCAGCATGAAGGATTGCCGCGTGACGAGGTCGTTCAGCACCCCGAGGTCCGCGCCGTTCGTGAGACCTAGCCCTTGACGGAGCTGGTCGAGGTAGCTCGTCGTGGCGTCGGAGTATGGCGTGACGTGCTCGACGAGCCGCGCGTGATGGTAGATCGCGCGATCCTCCCACATCGTCGTACTGACCGCCGTGCCGATGGCGCCCGAGAGCGTCCGGAAGAAGTTCGACAAGCCCGAAGCCGCCGCCAGACGATCGTCCGAGATGCTGGAAAGCGTGATGGTCGTGACCGGCACGAAGAAGCACGCGATGCCGATGCCCTGCACGAGTCGCGGCTCGATGACCTTCGCGAACGACAGATTCAGCGCGAAATGCGAGTTCCAGAACGACACCCCCGCGAACACGAAGAACGCGAATGAGGCCACGGCGCGCAGATTCAGCCGGTTCATGTTCTGCCCGATGATGGGTGAGAGAACGAGCGCCAGCAGGCCCACCGGCGCTGTCGCAAGCCCTGCCTTACCCGCGGTGTAGTCCATCACCGTTTGCAACCACAGCGGGAAGATCACGACCGACGCGAAGAACGTCATGAAGCCGAACGAAATCACCACGACGCCCAGCGCGAAGTTGCGATCCTTGAACAAGGTGAGATCGACGATCGGTTTGTCGGACGTCAGCTCCCACAGGATCAGGAACGACAGACAGATCGCGGCGGTGAGCGCGAGGGTGACGATCAGGCTGTTGTTGAACCAGTCGCGATCTTTGCCGAGGTCGAGCATCATCTGCAACGAGCCGACGCCGATGGCCAGCAGCGCGAGACCGATCAGATCGATGGGCAGTTTCTGCGTCTTCGTTTCATGCCCGCGCAGCAGGATCCAGCACGATACGGCGGAGAAGATGCCGACCGGTACGTTGATGTAGAAGATCCACGGCCAGGTGTAGTTGTCGGTGATCCAGCCGCCGACGACGGGACCGAAGATGGGTGCGACGATGACGGTCATGGCCCACAGGCCGAGCGCAAGACCGCGCTTTTTCTCCGGGAAGCTGCGCAGCAGAATCGTTTGCGAGAGCGGCACCATCGGGCCGGAGACAAGCCCTTGCAGCAGACGGAAGAAGACCAGCGACTCCATGTTCGGTGCGAGGCCACACAGCATCGATGCGATGGTGAAGGCCGCCACGGATATGACGAAGAGCCTCGCTTCGCCCACGCGTCGCGCAAGCCATCCGGTGAGCGGCACGGCAATGGCGGCGGCCACCGCGTACGAACTGATCACCCACGTGCCCTGACTGTTCGACACACCCACGCTCCCGGCGATGGTCGGCACGGCAACGTTGGCGATGGACGTGTCGAGCACCTCCATGAACGTGCCCAGTGCAAGTCCCACGGTGAGGATCGCCAGTCGTGCGCCGGTGAGCGGCGCGCCTTGCGGCGGGGCGGCGGAGGATGCCGTGGCGGCGTCTGCCATGTAAAACGTCTCCCTGTATTGGTGGCCGGACGATGTCGGCCCCGGTAGCGTCCGGCGTCCGTGGCATCGCAGCCAAAGTCTTCCCCGGATGGTGCCGCACATCCTGCGCGCTGTGCGACGCAGGTTTGGAAGCGAGTCTCTAAATTGTCAGCTTGCGCTCGTAACTCTCTCGCAATTTAGCTCATCTTGCGTGAATCACGCGCCCTGCAAGGGTTTGCGACCGGCCCGGATCGGGGCGTTCGGGGCTGGCGCGGCGATTCACCGGCGGCAGCCGAACGTCGGACGTTTTTGCCCCTTGACGGCGTTCGGGCGGCGGGATTGAATCGCCGGTAGCGCCCGACGTTAGCGATGCAACGTCGCAGTCCCCGGGGCGCTGTCGTCGCTTTATCGATGTCGTGCAGGCTCAAATAAGAAACGCTCGTCCACCGCCTACCGGCGTCCCGGCGACAGCAAAATCACAGGATAAGCCCATGCAGCCAGGTAGCGTCGTTCCTCTTTATTACAGCGAATTCCTTGTCCTGCTTTCCTTCGTGATCTCGGCGCTGGGGGCCTATGTCGCGCTGGTCGCGGCGTCGCGCATTCGTGACGAAGACGGACGCATCAGCCTTGGCTATCTCTCGGTGTCTGCGCTCGCGCTCGGCGGGATCGGCATCTGGGGCATGCATTTCATCGGGATGGCGGCGCAGCGCATGCCGTTCCCCGTCTCCTATTCCCTCTGGCCGACCGTTGGCAGTCTGGTGCTTGCCGTTGTCGTTTCCGGGGCGGCGCTCTGGTTCGTGGCTCGTGCGCCGTATCGCAATATCCTCCAATGCACGATTGCGGGCGTTGGTGCGGGACTCGGCGTGGCTGGCATGCACTATCTCGGTATGAGCGCGGTGCGCACGCAAGCGTATTTCGAATGGGACACCACGATCATCGCGCTGTCCGTGCTGATCGCCATTGTGGCGGCGAGCGTGGCGCTGTGGCTGGCGTTCCATCTCGAAACAAGTCTGCAACGCGCACTGGCGGCGCTGGTGATGGCGGTCGCAGTGTGCGGCATGCATTACACGGGCATGCGCGCCGGGACGATCATCTGCGCCGCCGAGACGCGCGCGCAGGTCAGCATGCGACTCGGGGGCGATACGCTGCCGTATGGTGTGTTCGCCATTGCCTGCGTGGTGCTGCTGGGCATGGCGGTGCTGCTGTATCGCACGTCGCGCAGACGACGTGAGCGCATGGCCGCGCGGCTCGATGCGCTCATGCGTCAGCGTGCGGGGCATGTCTGAGGCGCGCCTTTCGGACGTCGCGCCGAATCCATTGAATCCATGAAAAACGCCGACCTGTCTTTCGACGGGTCGGCGTTTTTCATGTGTTGCCTACCAAGCACCTTACGGCGCAGCACGATGTTCAGTGCAGGATCGGGCTTGCTCCGACAGGCATGACGTCGCCTGTTTCAATCAGGTCGACGATATCGAACGGTTCAGTGTTGAGTTTGCGCGATGCACCGGGCTGTCCGGCATACCACTCAACCATCGCCATATGACCCAGCACACGGATTACGATGCCGATGGCACCCCGCGGCACTGCAATGTGATTGGATTTTACGATCGATCCGACTTGCACTTGAGCCTCCTGCGAATGACGAGAAACCGATACGCCGACCGGACGGCCGGCACATCGTCATCCGACTATACCGTATTGCGTTGCGGGCATTGCCGATTTCTCGGCGGACGTCTCGAAAAAGCCGTCGTGTTGTCCGCCAGGCTGTCCGCTATGGTGCTCGGCTAACAAGCGATAGTGCGGCCCGCGCGGTGTGCGCACCGAATGCACGAGGACGTAGCCGTCGCAATGCCAGATCAGTGGAGGCGGATAGAGATCCGACGGCGCGCGCCGCGCATGACGCAGCAGCGACACGTGGGGACGGAAGGACTGCGTCACGACCCGTGCACCGGTGGCGCGCCATTGAGAGAGCAGCGTGTTGCGGGTGGCGACGAGATGGTCAGGCACGCTCGGTGCGCCCGCCCAGACGATCTTCCTGTCCGACCAATAGCCCAGATGATCGAAGGTCAGCGTGAACGGTTCGAGCGGCGTGCGCTGCATGAGCGAGAGCAACACGGGCAGACGCGCAGGATCGACCTCGTCGAGGAAGGCGAGCGTCAGGTGCAACGTCTGGGCGCGGAGTACGCGGCCGCCGCATTCCGAATGCGCCGACACGGCCCACTCGTGAAGCTGCGCGCGCACACCCGGCCCCGGCCAAAGCGCAAGGAAGAGTCGCATGAGAACACCAGGGAATGGATCCAGCTGATGATTCTCATAGTAGGCGGGCGTTCAGGCGAATGCCAGGTGCTTCCCTTGCCGGTTTCGGCAGCCCGAGGCGTGGCCGCCTCGTCCGATTCGTTCGATATCAGTTCGTGGAGATGCCCGGCGTGATGCCTCGGCGATTGCGTCGCGGCGTCTCAGGCGGCTTCTCCTCGGCCTTGGGCGCGGGCGGACGCGTGATGGTGTTCCAGTTGTTCTGGATGGCGGTGTCGGTGGTGTCGCGAGAGACCGCGCGCGAGATATCGGCGCTCGGATTGAACACGGACGAACCGCCTGCGGGGGCCGCGTTATTGGCCGGTGCAGGCGTGTTTTGCGCGTGTGCGTGCGGGGTGACGAGCAAGGCGGCCACGATGGCGGCGGGCAGCGTCATCCACAGCACTTTATGGAGCGACTTCTGCGGCGACTTTTGCAGCAAAGATGCGCTCGGCGCGCGGGAGGCGAAACGGGATGTCGAGTCGTGGGCCATCGGATGTCTCGTGCGAGAACACGTACGACGGCCGACGTTTGTGCCCGGGAGGGCTAACGTCGGCTGACGTCTGTCTTCTCGCTATTGTCGATAGGGGTCAGTAACTGCCGGGCGGCGGCTTCCAGCCCGGGGGCGGAGGCGGCGGCGGCGCATAGCGCTGAATCGGCTGCGACGATACCATGTCGCCGCGCACGGGAACGCGATTGCCTGAGGCGTACATGCACTGAACGTAGGCCTGATCATAGCGGCTTTGCGTCAGGTATGCAGACGACTGAGCGCTGCCCGCGCCGATGGCGCCGCCCGCTAGCAGACCGGCCCCGGCCCCGATGGCAGCACCCGATCCGCCGCCGATGGCGGCACCCGCTGCCGCGCCCAGCGCGGTGCCGAGCACGGCGCTACCGATGGCGCTGGTGTTGGCGGCCGTGGCGGTATCCACGCCACCGTTTTGTCCGGATGCGTATTGGCGGCAGGTGAAGTCGTCTTGCCGGAACTGATCGAACGATTTCCCTGTGCCGGGCAGCGCCATCATGCTCGGCCCGTTAGGGACCACGACGCAACCCGCAAGCGTTGCTGCGGCGATAACAGCGGCGACGGGGGCCGCAAGACGTTTCAGGCGAGGCTGCGAGTCGAATGACATCACGTGTTTCCCGATTAGTTCGATGCCGGTTGCGCGGGCACTTCGCGCCATCCGGCCGGACACGTTTTCACGTAGGGATAGTAGGCACCCGCCTTGTCGCAGTAGTACCAGGTGTCGCTGTTCGCGCCGGGCTGATCGTATTGCGCACCGGCTTGCGGTTGCTCGACGTACTGCTGCGGTTGGCTGGGAACGACGACGAGGGGCGGCGCGTAATACGGCGACGGCGCGGCGTACGGATAGGCGTAGGGGTATGGGTAATAGCCGGGACCGACCCAGACGCCCACGCGGCCATGCCAGGCGAAGGCGCTGCTGCTGGCCATAGCAGCGGCCACGGCGACGAAGCCGAGGACAACAGGAAGACGTTTCACGACACGGACCTCGAAGAACCCTGGAGCTGATGTCTCCGAGTCTAGGCCCGACGCCCCCGCGGAGCAATTACGATGCCTGTTAGAAGTGTTTCAAAGCATTACCTTTTGGGGGCGGGCGACGGTGCGGGAGATGGCGTGGACGGTGTATCGAAACGTGTATCGCAAGTGCTCAGCTACAAGTGGTTACACGTGCGGGGACCCGTGGGGTGAGCGTCTTAAGATCCGCTTAAGCTTGGCTTCGCATACTGGGTTCGTCACTCGCACACCACTCGCATCGCAAGTGCCGCTCACAGAGGCCCATCATGAACTCGCAAGAAATGCAGACCCTTCAGAGCTTTCTGACCCAACTCACGCAAGCGCAGGCAGGCGTCAAGGACGAACAGGCGGAAGCGTTGATCGCCGACGCCGTGCGCCGTCAGCCGGATGCCGCTTACCTCCTCGTGCAGCGTGCGTTGCTGCTCGACCATGCGCTGGTCTCGGCGCGCGCGCAGATTGCGACGCTGCAATCGCAATTGCAGGCAGCGCAGGCATCACAGGGTGCTCAGGGCGGCGCTCACGATTCGTTCCTTGGCGGAGGTAATGCGTGGGGGAATGGCGGGAATGCTGCGGGCGCGACGGGCGCGGTGGGGTCGACTGGCGTAGGCGGGTATAGCGCGGGCCCGGCGGCTGCGCAGGCGTCGTATCCGACGCAGATGCAGGCACCGGCTCAGGCGTCGCCTCAACCGGCTGCACCGGCCCAGCGTTCCGGATGGTTGAGCGACGGCGCACGCGGCACGCTCGGCAGCATCGCGACGACCGCCGCTGGCGTGGCGGGCGGCGCTTTCCTCTTCCAGGGCATCGAGAGCCTGTTCCACCGCAACGTTGGCGGCGGCTTCTTCGGTCAACCGGCGATGGGCGGATTGGGCAGCGGCATGATGCCCTCGGAGACGATCATCAACAACACGATTTACGAGAACGGAAACGGTAGCGGCAGCGGTGGCGGAAACGGCAGTGGAAGCGACAACTTCCTGGACACGTCGAACTCAGATTTCTCGAATATCGACGACGGCCTGATGGACACCGGCGACTACGACGACGATTCGAATTTCATTTGAGTTCGTTCCTGAGGGGCCGTCTGCTCGGCGGCCGTCTCAGGCGGGGTCGACATCGGTTTGCGATTGCGTACCCGTTTCCAATGTTTTCATTACCTTGTCGAAGTCGCTTTCAAATAGACGGTCCTGCACAACGCGGTATTTCTCGAACTCACTCTCGGCGTGCGTTTGGGCAATTTTTGCAGATACCTTGCCGCTGTTCTGTAGAACTTCTCGATCGTCAAATGCCAGGAAGGCGTCCAGGCGTTTGGACCAGTCCTCCATGCTCATCGGAATCTTGCGTCGAGCACGTTCTTCGGCGAGTTCCAGGTACGCGTTGACGATCCGCCCGAGCGAATCCAGCTCATCCTTGAGCAGATAGTTCTTTGCTACCGCGACGTCAGTTTTCAATATCTTGCCGTCGGGCGCGCTGGCCCACGACATAAGCCCCATATGAGGCTTATTGCTATCAGCGCGATTTCTGATTAGCTCTGCCGCCGTCTGTCCGTGGATCGCGAAATGCAGCTTGTTCTGCACTTTTGCGAAAAATGCCTTACTAGTCGGTGCGTTCTTGTTGTAGTCAACGCTCGTTGCGTAGATGTCTGTAATTTTCTGGTAGAACCGTCGCTCGCTGAGACGTATTTCTCGTATTTCAGCCAGCAACCGGTCGAAGTAATCTTCACCTAGAAAACTGCCGTTTTCCATGCGCTGGCGGTCGAGCACGAAGCCCTTGATGGCGAAGTCACGCAGGACGCTGGTCGCCCACTGACGAAACTGGGTGGCCCGAATGGAGTTGACGCGATAGCCGACGGAAATAATCGCGTCGAGATTGTAGAAATCCACAGATCGCGAAACCTCGCGTGAACCCTCTTGCTGAACTATCCGGAATTTCCGGATAGTTGCTTCAGGTACAAGCTCATCGCTGGCGAAGATGTTCTTAAGATGTTCGCTGACGGTCCGCACGTCGACTCCGAACAGCTCAGCCATCAATTTTTGGGATAACCACAAGGTCTCGTCCTCGTAGCGTGCCTCGATGCTCTGCTCTCCGGCCTGCCCGGTGAAGATCAAAAACTCTGCAGTGCTGTTGCGTATCAGCTTTGTACTACTCATCCTCTGTCTCCCCTCACTTCCCAATACAAAACCGACTGAAAATCACCCCCAGCAAATCGTCCGAGGTGAACTCGCCGGTGATCGTGCTGAGTTGCTCTTGCGCGAGACGCAGTTCCTCGGCGAAGAGGTCGAGGGCACCGGCGTTCTGACGCGCGTGCGCGTCCGCCATCTCGACGTGATCGCGCGCCGCGCGCAGCGCCGACAGGTGACGCTCCCGCGCCAGGAACACACCTTCGTTGCCCGCCTGCCATCCCGCGATCTTCAGTAATTCGGCGCGGAGGAAATCGATCCCCTGCCCACCCTTCGCCGACAAGCGAACGCCCAACGGCGCGGTGCCTTCCTTCGGCAATACCGTCGCTGGTTCGCCCGCCAGATCCGTCTTGTTGTACACACGCACGATAGGCACGTGCTTCGGCAATTGCGTCGCGATGACTTCGTCTTCCGGCGTCATGCCCGTGCGCGTGTCGAGCAGGTGAAGCACGGCATCTGCCTTCGCGATTTCACTCCAGCTGCGCTCGATGCCGATGCGCTCGACCTCGTCCTCCGTCTCCCGCAAGCCCGCCGTATCGATGATGTGCAGCGGAATGCCGTCGATCTGAATCGTCTGCTGCACCTTGTCGCGCGTAGTCCCGGCAATCGGCGTGACGATGGCCAGCTCTGCGCCTGCCAGTGCATTGAGCAACGACGACTTGCCCACGTTCGGCTGACCCGCGAGCACGACGTTGATCCCCTCGCGCAGCAACGCGCCCTGCTTCGCCTGCGACAGCACCTGCGCCAACTGAGCACGGATGCGTTCGAGTTGCCCGAACGCGTCGGCGGCTTCCAGAAAATCGATCTCTTCTTCCGGGAAGTCGAGCGTCGCTTCCACGAGCATGCGCAAGTGAATGACCAGATCCACCAGCGAATGAATTTCGCGCGAGAACGCACCGTCCAGCGACCGGCTCGCCGAGCGTGCCGCCGCCTCGGTGCTCGCCTCGATCAGGTCGGCCACCGCCTCCGCTTGCGCCAGATCGAGCTTGTCGTTCAGGAACGCGCGATGAGTGAATTCCCCCGGCTCCGCAAGACGCACCCCAAGCTCTGCCCCTTCGTCGATACAACGCTGTAAAAGCAATTGCAGCACGATGGGACCGCCGTGCCCCTGCAACTCCAGGACGTCCTCGCCGGTGTACGAATTCGGCCCGGGGAAGTACAGCGCGATACCGCGATCGAGCGCATCGCCCGCACCGTCCAGAAACGGCAGATACGACGCGTGACGCGGCTTGAGCGGCCGACCGACCAGACGCGCGATGACACGCTGCACAGCCTCGCCACGATGCTTGCCGAAGGAGACGCGCACCACGCCGATACCGCCGCGTCCGGGGGCGGTGGCAATGGCGGCAATCGGAACGGTGGAGACGGTAGCGCTCATGGAACGATTCGTTGGAAAACAGTGGCTTATTTTGACATGCACCAAACAAAACCGCCCGCGAGAGACTCGCGGGCGGCTATGTCAGTCAGACGGTCGGACCTGAATCGTCAGGCCGCCTTTTCCTTCTTTTTGGTACCGAGCATCCGGTTGATGGACCATTGCTGCGCGATCGACAACGTGTTGTTGACCACGTAGTACAGCACCAGACCCGACGGCAGGAAGAGGAACATGACCGAGAAAATCAGCGGCATGAACATCATCATCTTGGCTTGCATCGGATCCGGCGGCGTCGGGTTCAGCTTCGTCTGAATGAACATCGACACGGCCATCAGCACCGGCAGGATGTAATACGGATCCTGCGTCGAGAGGTCATGAATCCAGCCCAGCCACGGCGCGCCGCGCATTTCCACCGACGAGAGCAGCACCCAGTACAGCGCAATGAACACTGGAATCTGAATCACGATCGGGATACAGCCACCGAACGGATTGACCTTCTCGGTCTTGTACAGCTCCATGAGCGCCGCGTTCATCTTCTGCGGGTCGCTCTTGTAGCGCTCGCGCAGCGCTTGCATGCGCGGCGTGATTTCCTTCATGCGCGCCATCGACTTGTAGCTTGCGGCCGACAGCGGGAAGAACACCAGCTTGATGATCACGGTCACGGCGATGATCGCCCAACCCCAGTTGCCGATCAGCGCATGCAGCTTCGAGAGCAGCCAGAACAGCGGCTTGGCAAGGATCGTGAAGTAACCGTAGTCCTTCGTCAGCTCCAGGCCCGGTGCGATCTGCTCGAGCATGTGCTCTTCCTGCGGACCGGCGAACAGACGCGCATCGACCGTCTCGCTGCCATTCGCCGGAATGCTGGCGAGCGGCTCCTTCACGCCAACGCGATACAGGCCGTTGTCGAGCTTGCCGATGTAGTTGTCGCGCGTCGCGCCTTCCTTCGGAATCCAGGCCGTGGCGAAGTAATGCTGCACCATGCCGATCCAGCCATCGCTCGACTGCTTGACGTACTTCGCCTTGTCCTTGTCGATGTCGCTGAAAGTGATCTTCTGGAATTTCTCGTCGCTGCTGTAGACCGTCGGGCCCGTGAACGTGTGCGAGAACTTCGCGCCGCTGATTTCACGGCCGTCACGCACCAGTTCCATGTACAGCGTCGGCTTGATGGCGGCGTCGGTCTTGTTGACGATCGTGTTCGACACGTCGATCACATAGCTGCCGCGATGGAACGTGTAGGCACGCACCAACTGCAGGCCGCCCTTGACCGGCGATTCGAACTTCACGGTCAGCGAGTCGCCCGTCATCGTGGTCGGGCCCGGCACTTGCGTGAAGATGTCGTTGTGGTTCGGGAAGTCGCCGCCGATCAGACCCGTGCGAGCGTAGTACTGATGGCTCGGGGTGTTGTCGAACAGCACGACGTGCTTGTCGGCCTCGTCGGCGTCCGGCCACTTCGTGAGCGCGAGGAACGACAGCGTGCCGCCCTGCGTGCTGATGTCGGCTTCATAGACGTCGGTCGTGATACGGACCTTTTGCGCGGTCGCCGTGGCGGGTGCATTACCCGGTGCGGCGCCTGCGGCGGCAGCGGCATTGGCCGATTGCGGCAGGTCGTTGGCCGGCGTCTGGTTGTTACCCGTGGCGGCCGGGGCGGAAGCTTCCGGCGTCGGGAAGAACAACGACGAATGGCCATTGGCGCGTTGCCAGTTGTCGAAAAGCATCACGACAGACAGCGCGAAAATGACCCAGAGTACGGTGCGTTTGATGTCCATGCGGTAACTCGTGGTGGACGAAACTCAGGAATGGCCCGGCGCGCGGCGCGTAACTGCCGATGCGGCCGCGGGCCCGGACGAGACCGTCTGCTTAGCTCGCGACGTGTCGCTTCCGGCGGCCTTGTCGGCGCCATCG
The DNA here is from genome assembly GCF_044772185.1 of Pandoraea sp. NPDC090278. Classification (NCBI taxonomy): domain Bacteria; kingdom Pseudomonadati; phylum Pseudomonadota; class Betaproteobacteria; order Burkholderiales; family Burkholderiaceae; genus Pandoraea; species Pandoraea sp. NPDC090278. The sequence continues at coordinate 318,556 of NZ_JBIVYJ010000002.1, forward strand.
GCGGGGGTGTCGGGAACGTTACAGACGTGTCGAGCCGGCGGTACGGGATCGAAACCGCCGGGATGAAACGGATGACAGCGACATAGACGCCGGGCCGCGAGATAAGTGCCGTAACCGGCACCGTGCTCGACGATGGCCTCGCGTGCATAGTCGGAGCAGCTCGGATGGAAGCGGCAACGGTTCCCCAGCCAGGGACTGATCACCAGCTTGTAACCGCGCAGGAGCAACAACAGCACGCTTCGCATCTCGATTCCGCCTGTCAGTCTGGTCACAGGGTGACCGGGTGGGCGGCGCATGCCCGGGGTCGGGCGCTACCGTGTGGGGACTAACTACCTTCCGTCTTGTCGTCGGACGCGCGGCGCTTTCGGGCAGCTTTCTCAGCTGCGTCGAAGAGCTGCGCGAACTCGGTCTGGCACAGTGTGTTCAACACTGGCGCAGCGGCCGCCGTATACGTCCCCTTGTCGAATCGCCGGGTCAGTCGCAGTACGAAGTCCCAACCGGTCAGTGCCTCACGGCGCTGACGGAACATCTCGCGAGCCTGACGTTTGATCAGATTGCGAGTGACCGCGCGCGGTGCATGCTTCTTACCGACGACAATGCCGATGCGGCCTTCATGAGGCGTGGCATCGGCAGGGGTGTCCGGCGCGTCTTCGCGCCAGCGCATATACAACACGAAGTGCGCGCTGCGACGCAGAGGGCGCAAACTAAAAACGGATGAAAACTCATCCGTTTTGAGAAGTCGCGCGGCTTTGGGAAACCCCAATGCCGGGACTTCGCGCCTTGCGGATTTAACGCGCAAACCGCGGTACGACCGAGAACCGCGATTAGACGGCCAGGCGCTTACGGCCCTTGGCGCGACGAGCGGCGATGACCTTGCGGCCGCCACGGGTCTTCATGCGAACCAGGAAGCCATGGGTGCGCTTGCGGCGCGTCACGGAAGGCTGAAAAGTACGTTTCATGATGCACTCACTGTGTGAAAAAATTCCCGCGCAGCAGCATCGTAAAACGCCACAAGGACACCGTGAAAACCTGCAAATTCAAGGACTTTCACGCGCGACCCAGCCGTCGGGAGTTGGATAGGAATCCGGTTATCTTTCTAACGAACCCGCTATTTAATCGGCTTTTCCGTTGTGTGTCAATAGGTTAGCCATCGCCCCGACGGCATCCGCACACGATCGGTGCCGCCGTTGTCGCGGAATCCCCAGCCCGTGGGGCTGTGGCTGTGGATCATGGCGGAAATTGCCCGATGCTTCACATTTTGCCGGTGGATAAATGGGAAATCGTGAAGATGTTCTGGCGGTCGCGGCAAATCGTCGCAATTGCCGGTCATTTGCGCAGCCATCGCGCGAAGTCAGATGGGTTAACGCGGTACGCCCGCCCGGAGATGCACATGCTGTGGGCATTCCTGTGGATAACTCGCTTTGCGAACGCTTTGGCGGTAAAATCCCCCATCAATTTTTTTCCCAGCAGAGTACCGGTGACGCCGCCATGTGGATAGCGCGCCGGGTTTTGTCGTCTGCGCGCGCCGGAGCGACCGGTTGCACGCGCGAGACCAAGCCCGAGCGCCGCGCCGTGGTTCGTCGAATGCCGGACGTCTGCAATGCGCCGCTGGTCCGACTCGATCCCGGCCGGTCACCCGTCCCCCATGCGTTGGTGGACGGATTTCCGGCTTGGTTTGGCGCGTTCTGCCCCCATATCTGATGTAACGGATAGTGGACGGCAAGAGCGCCAGACGAAGCAGTCGGATGGGCCCCGCGCCACCTGGACACACGCTGCATGAACGACTTCTGGCAACACTGCGCGACCCGTCTCGAACAAGAGCTCACGCCTCAGCAGTTCCGTACCTGGATCAAACCGCTGGCGCCGCTCGATTTCGACGAACAGGCGCGCACGCTCAAGATTGGCGCCCCCAACCGCTTCAAGATGGACTGGGTGAAGAGCCAATTCTCCGGGCGTATCCAGAGCATGGCGTCGGACTATTGGAATGCCCCGATCGAAGTGACGTTCGTCGTCGATCCGAAGGCCAGTTTGCGGGTGCCCTCTTCCACGACGGTGACCCCGCCGCCCGCGCCGAGTGCCGCGCCCGCCCCCGTGCCGACGACCGTTGCGCGCGCCAATCCGACGGCGGCCGCCGTCCACGCGGCCGTGGCTGGCGCGAATGGCAACCATGCGGCAGATGCCGCAGCGCTCGACGGTGAACGTCCCGATCTGGAAGCGAGCGAAGCCGAAGCCGTGCGTCGCAACTGGCGCGTCACGCCGCAGGAGCCTGCGCACGTCGGCGAAGTCGAGTCGATCTACGAGCGCTCGAAGCTCAACCCGGTGCTGACCTTCGACAACTTCGTGACGGGTAAGTCGAACCAGCTCGCCCGCGCCGCCGCCATTCAAGTGGCGAACAACCCGGGGACTTCGTATAACCCGCTGTTCCTGTACGGCGGCGTCGGTCTGGGTAAGACCCACTTGATCCACGCCATCGGCAACCAGTTGCTGGCCGAAAAGCAGAACCCGCGCATTCGATACATCCACGCCGAGCAGTACGTATCCGACGTGGTGAAGGCGTACCAGCGCAAGGCATTCGACGAATTCAAGCGCTATTACCATTCGCTCGATCTGTTGCTGATCGACGATATTCAGTTCTTCTCGGGCAAGAGCCGTACGCAGGAAGAATTCTTCTATGCGTTCGAGGCGCTGATCGCGAACCGTGCGCAGGTGATCATCACGAGCGACACGTATCCGAAGGAAATCACCGGGATCGACGACCGGCTGATTTCGCGCTTCGATTCGGGGCTGACGGTGGCCATCGAGCCGCCCGAACTCGAAATGCGCGTGGCGATTTTGATCAAGAAGGCGCAGGCCGAAGGCGTGGGGTTGTCGGAGGACGTGGCGTTCTTCGTCGGTAAGCACCTGCGCTCGAACGTCCGTGAACTGGAAGGTGCGCTGCGCAAGATTCTGGCGTACTCGAAGTTCCACGGCCGCGAGATCACGATCGAGCTGACGAAGGAAGCGTTGAAGGATCTGTTGACGGTTCAGAATCGTCAGATTTCCGTCGAGAACATTCAGAAGACGGTCGCCGATTTTTACAATATCAAGGTCGCCGACATGTATTCGAAAAAGCGGCCTGCCAATATTGCACGGCCGCGGCAGATTGCCATGTATCTGGCGAAGGAACTGACGCAGAAGAGCTTGCCGGAAATCGGCGAACTGTTCGGTGGCCGCGACCATACGACGGTGCTGCACGCGGTACGCAAGATTGCGGAAGAGCGAGGCAAGGATGCGCAGCTCAATCACGAGTTGCACGTGCTGGAGCAGACGCTCAAGGGGTAACAGCCAGCGATGGCGCAGGGGGACGGGCGGGGTTGCCTGCATCCCTGTGGATAAGCTGGGTGCGGTTTGGGGGGAACTGGTGTTTTCGGGCACAATAGCGGATCGGCGCACAATGCGTCCCCGGCTCGTCCACAGCGTTTTCCGCCCTGTTATCCCATCTGCAAGCGATTGATTGATAAGGGAATCTTCGGGTTTTCAGCAGAAACTGGCACCCGTTAACAGTTACTACGAAGGATAAATATGCAATTGGTCAAAACTCAACGAGACAATCTGCTGCGGCCGCTGCAAATTGTGAGTGGCATCGTCGAGCGTCGCCACACGTTGCCGATTCTGGCCAATTTGCTGATTCGCAAGCACGGACAGGACATTTCCTTCCTGTCGACCGACCTTGAGTTGCAGATCACCACGACCGCTGACTGCGGTGCCGGCGCCGACGATGTGGCGACGACCGTGGCCGCGCGCAAGCTGCTCGACATCCTGCGCAACATGCCGGACGCCGAAGTGGCGCTCTCGCTGTCGGACAAGCGTCTGACGGTGGCAGCCGGCAAGAGCCGTTTCCAGTTGCAGACGCTGGCGGCTGAAGATTTCCCGACGGTGGCCGAAGCCAACGACTACGCCGCGAGCTTCGCGCTTCCGCAGCGCGCGTTCCGCCAACTGCTGGGCATGGTGCACTTCGCGATGGCGCAGCAAGACATCCGTTACTACCTGAACGGCATGCTGCTGGTGGTCGAGGGCGAGAAGATCGAAGCGGTCGCGACGGACGGTCACCGTCTGGCGTACTGCAACACGACGATTGCCGGTGAGAAGTTTGCGCGTCAGGAAGTGATCATCCCGCGCAAGACGATTCTCGAGTTGCAGCGTCTGCTCGAAGACATCGACGATCCGGTGCAGATCGACGTGGCGCCGAGCCAGGTCAAGTTCCGTTTCGCGAATGTCGAGCTGGTGTCGAAGCTGGTCGAGGGCAAGTTCCCCGACTTCAACCGTGTGATCCCGAAGGGTTACAGCAAGGGCTTCGTGATCAGCCGTGAAGAGCTGCATCGTTCGCTGCAACGTGCGGCGATCGTCACGTCGGACAAGTTCAAGGGTGTGCGTTTCCTGGTGAGCGAAAACCAGTTGAAGATCAGCGCGAACAACACCGAAAACGAAGAAGCGCAGGAAGAAATCGAGATCGATTACACGGGCGAGTCGGTGGACATCGGCTTTAACGTGACGTATCTGCTCGACGTGCTGTCGAACCTGAAGGTCGAGCAAGTGAAGGTGAGCCTTGGCGATGCCAATTCGAGCGCACTGATCACCCTGCCGGACAACGACGAATTCAAATACGTCGTCATGCCGATGCGCATCTGAGCGGATATTCCGCCATACGCGCCGTCACATATGCGCGAAGGGGCCGAGCGCCCCTTTGGCGTTTCTAGAGAATTATCCTTTTGCGGGATAAGCGGCCTTCGGAGCGCCAAAAGCGTGCGGGGGGCGGCAGGTCATGAAGCAGTAATTCGTCAGCAATGACGCAGTAACCGGAAGATTGTCATGAGCGAACAGCAAAAGCAGGCCGAAAACGGCTACGGCGCAGCCTCCATCCAGATCCTCGAAGGTCTGGAGGCTGTACGCAAGCGTCCCGGCATGTACATTGGCGACACGTCGGACGGCACGGGCCTGCATCACCTGGTTTTCGAGGTGTTGGACAACTCGATCGACGAGGCATTGGCGGGTTACTGCGACGACATTCACGTCGTCATTCACGCCGACAACTCCATTTCCGTGACGGACAACGGCCGCGGCATTCCCACGGGCATCAAGTTCGACGACAAGCACGAGCCGAAGCGTAGCGCGGCGGAAATCGTGATGACGGAACTGCACGCGGGCGGCAAGTTCGACCAGAACAGTTACAAGGTGTCGGGTGGTCTGCACGGCGTGGGTGTGTCGTGCGTGAACGCACTGTCGACCTACCTTAAGCTCACCGTGCGTCGCGACGGCAAGAAGCACTTCATGGAGTTCCATCAGGGCGTGCCGCAGAACCGCGAGCTCGAGATGGTCGACGGCGTTGAGACGTCGCCGCTGAAGTTGCTGGGCGACACCGACAAGCGTGGCACCGAGGTGCACTTCCTGGCCGACGAAACGATCTTCGGCAAGGTCGAATACCACTACGACATTCTCGCCAAGCGCATGCGCGAGCTGTCCTTCCTGAACAACGGCGTTCGTATTCGTCTGACGGATCAGCGCACGGGCAAGGAAGACGATTTCGCCTTTGGCGGCGGCGTGAAGGGTTTCGTCGAGTACATCAACAAGTCGAAGACGGTGCTGCACCCGACCGTGTTCCACGTGATGGGCGAGCGCGACGGTATCGGCGTGGAAGTCGCCATGCAGTGGAACGACAGCTACAACGAAACAGTGCTGTGCTTCACGAACAACATTCCGCAGCGTGACGGCGGTTCGCACTTGACCGGTCTGCGTGCGGCAATGACGCGCGTGATCAACAAGTACATCGCCGAGAGCGAGATCGCCAAGAAGGCGAAGGTCGAGACGACGGGCGACGATATGCGCGAGGGTCTGACCTGCGTGTTGTCGGTGAAGGTGCCTGAGCCGAAGTTCTCGTCGCAGACGAAGGACAAGCTGGTGTCGTCGGAAGTGCGTGCGCCGGTGGAAGAGTATGTGGCGAAGGCGCTTGAGGACTTCCTGCAAGAGACGCCGAACGACGCGAAGATCATCTGCACGAAGATCGTGGAAGCGGCGCGTGCGCGTGATGCGGCACGTAAGGCGCGTGAAATGACGCGTCGTAAGGGCGTGCTCGACGGCGTCGGTCTGCCGGGCAAGCTGGCGGACTGCCAGGAGAAGGATCCGGCGCTGTGCGAAATCTACGTGGTCGAGGGCGACTCGGCCGGTGGTTCGGCGAAGCAGGGTCGCGACCGTAAGTTCCAGGCGATTCTGCCGCTGCGCGGCAAGGTGCTGAACGTTGAGAAGGCGCGCTTCGACAAGCTGATTTCGAGCGAACAGATCGTGACGCTGATCACGGCACTGGGCTGCGGTATCGGCAAGGACGATTACAACATCGACAAGCTGCGTTACCACCGCATCATCATCATGACCGATGCTGACGTGGACGGCGCGCACATCCGCACGTTGTTGCTGACGTTCCTGTACCGCCAGGTGCCGGAGCTGATCGAGCGTGGTTACGTGTATATCGCGCAACCGCCGCTGTACAAGGTCAAGCACAACAAGGACGAGCGTTACATCAAGGACGAGAGCGAGCTGGCGCAGTACATGCTGAAGCTGGCGTTGAACAATGCCGAGCTGACGCCGTCGACGGGCGCTGCCCCGATTTCGGGCGACGCGCTGGGCGAGCTGACGCGCAGCTATCAGCTGTCGGATGGCGTGATCGAGCGCCTGAGCCGCTTGTACGAGCCGTCGGTACTGACGGCCGTGACCGAAGGTGTCGAGATCAATCTGGACACTGAGGAAGCGGCAGCGAAGTCGGCGAAGGCGCTGGAAGCTGCACTCAGCAACGACCCGCTGGCCCCGGAGATCACGATCACGGCGGTGACGGAAGAAGTCGAGAACGCCGACCCGGTGATTTCGCTGCGCGTGGACCGTCGTCATCATGGCAACGTGAAGGTGACGGTGATCGATCCGGACTTCCTGCAGACGGCGGATTACGCGCAACTGCAAAAGACGGCGGAAACGTTCAAGGGTCTGATCGGCGAAGGTGCAACGATCAAGCGCGGCGAACGCTCGCAACCGGTGACGAACTTCAAGTCGGCGATGAAGTGGCTGATGGCGGACGCCGAGAGCAAGCTCTCGAAGCAACGCTATAAGGGCCTGGGCGAGATGAACGCGGAACAGCTGTGGGAAACTACGATGGACCCGACGGTGCGCCGCCTGCTGCGCGTGCAGATCGAAGACGCGATTGCAGCGGATGGTATTTTCACCACGCTGATGGGTGACGATGTCGAGCCGCGTCGCGCGTTTATTGAGTCGAACGCGTTGCGTGCGGGGAATATTGACGTTTGATGGTTATCCTGTTGCAGGGAAACGGAATTCGTGAGATTTGACGCGAATTCGTGAGACCAAAGTAACGAAGTTGATGAGACTATCTGGACTCGATCTGCCACACATTTGCACCGTCTGAGCCAAAATGACGGTGTGTGTTGACCATAGCAAAAATTCGAAGAGGGCCTTGAAGTTCAAGGCCCTCTTTTTGTTTGATATTGGAGTGCAACCCTGCTGTGGGGCACCACAACTCGCGCGGTAGGACGCCAGATACGGCGCCACCGGCCGCTAATCGAGCCAACTGGTTGCGGCACGACCACAAATGATGAGCGTGAAGTCTTTCGTCGTGCGGTGTTCTCCCGACCGTCTCTTACCGGCCAGCTGAGAATCTGGATGACTACCGTGACAACGCCGCAGTCGATCCGAGGCACGAATGTACATCGTCTGTAAGGAGCGTGGGTATTCGAATCCGCTTGATTTGTTGGGTGCGGAGTTGAATGTGCTCGACGTCGGGCAATTCGTACGGGAGCAAAATCCGATTAAAGATCGGACCATTGTTGTTCGACTCCTCCGATCAGCGGATCTCGATGATTGGAGGCTGATGGGCGGCATTCCCGCGAACTATCCGGACACCACTTCCGGCTGAACAGCCATCACGAAGTCTTGTTTGAAGGAACGGATGGATCCGAAGTCCCAAAAATCGACAAATTCACCGTGGATCTTGGCAACCAACCGAGGATAGTTACAGTCGCCCACGATGCAACAACCGCCTACTTCGATTTGCGGGGCGTCGGACAAGTCTCTGCTCCAGAACTGGCCAAATTCATTTGTGAGCCGGATCCATTTGTCTGCCCGCGCTGAGTCCAATGGATTGGATCGAAGCGTCGCTGCAGTGTAGCGCCTCAGATCGTCGCTGGCGGCGGCATCGGCGGCCACAGGTGGCGCGAGGGCGAGGAATATCGCCTTTGCGCGCAACTGTTCGTTCTGACCGTTCGTGTCGAACGCGTCGACGGATGATTCCGGAACCTTCTCGCCGATAATCCATGCCAACCACAACAGCAACACACGGAGCTGAATCGCTTCCTCGGTTTCCGTGTTGGTATCGTCCGTCAGTGTGTCGATTAGCCGCGTTCTGGAATTGAACAAACACCACATGGATTCGTCCAGCAAGCGACGGCGCTCTGCCTCGGGAACGAGGAACTCGCGTGCCATTTGCCAACGCGGAAAGCGCTCAATACGCACCAGCTCCTTCACGAGCGAAAGCACGGCGATGAGTTGAACGAGCGCCCGCGCTTTGGTATCAGTTGTGTCGGCCTTAGTCAGCTTGACGAGCATCCGGTTGATGAGCCTCGTCACCTTTTTGCCAACCCGCCGCGCAATCTCGGCATCGCGGAGAACCTGAGCGTCGACATTCTCACCGTCTTCGGTTTGCTCTGGATTGTCGTCCTGATTGACCTGTTCCTCCTCGGTTCGGCCTGCCCTGTCCATGGGCATGGTCGGCTGCGTACGTAGCTCCTCGCCGAATTTTCGGGTCAGAAGGTCGATCAGCGTGATGATATCGGCGGATTCGACTAGACGGCGACGTCTCCTAGTCTGGCAAAGCTCGGTGACGCTGATTTCGAATGTGTCGGGTCTGCCGCCACTCGCTATGTGGGCTTGCGCCGATCCACGCCGTAATCGCACTTCGTTCTGTATTTCTTCTTCGGCGGCCGGTTCGAAGATCGCAGCTTCGACCGCCTTGAGCATTTCTGAAATGCTCTCACCGGACGGGTCCAATGCACCGAGCGCGTCGCGAACTTGGCGATGCGACGATCGCGTCTCCGCCGTCAGCAAATGTGGGTGAGCGATCATCGCCCTAGCCACTCGCTCGCTACCCAGGTACAAGTCGCACGCGCGCACCAGCTTCACGTCGATCGACACGGGAATACTCAGGACATCTCCCTTGCGAGTGACGGCGATATTTGCTTGAATTACGTCTAGATTGTCACTTAACAGACGGGCGCTACCGGGCTCGATGGCCCCGCCTGGCGTTGCGATTTGCAGTTCGTTAGGGTTTGCCGCCACACCTATCCAGAAGCGTTCGGCCGATTTATCGTTCGAACTTATTTGGGCGACGCTTCGTGTAGCGGTGGCCTCGAGTTCGCGTGCTGAGAGCGGTGGCAACGCGAACATGCCGTACAACCCCAGCGCCTCCGCCGTCACCTGTGCGTCTGGACCAATGCGCATCATCACGGCTTCGACATTCGCGCGGCTTCGATCGCCCATCCAAGCGGGGCGGCTGGGATTGGCGCTTCCCGATATGAGCGCGTTCCCATTGTCATGCGTTTGCTCAATATATAGCGCCTTCGCATGTAGGTACTTGTCGCCGCAATTGCTGGGGTTTGTCCAGAGAAGCCTCGCGTCCACGAAACGCGCCTGCACCTTATGCATGCTTGGCAAATGCACGGTTTCCGGATCGATTGCGATGACGACGTCGGCCTGCGGCCAGCGTTCATGCAGATGCGCGACGAAAGCCAGGTCGCTATCGAAGAACGCACCGGTCACCCCGATCCTGCGAACTTCGCCTTTAACGCGCGCGTCAATTTGCTCAATAAGCGACGCTCCTCCTGGGCGCTGATGTAACGCGACGGTCGTCGTGGTTGCGCCTGGCGACGACAACGGCGCCACGCTTTTGGAAAAGGAAAGCACCGCTTCGATCAGGGAGGGTGGCGCCTGCTCCCGTGCAAGTTCGATCCATTCCTGCGCCATCTGCCAAATCGAGTCCAGCAGAGCGGCACCTTCCTGATCCTTACGGTCCGTCACGTGCACCCAGTTCGTGATCTCCCGGTTGTAGCCGAAGCCTGATAGCGTCAGATTGTGGCTGCCGACGAGAATCGAGGCCTTCTTTTTGCCGGCCAGAATACAGACTTTGGGATGAAATGCTCCGCGCACGTTGACCGGCAAGAGCGAGTACGCTATCCCTGCAAGCCTCGGGCGGGTCGCTTCGGATTGCCAGCTTAAGCTGCATTGTGCGTGATCCATCAAGACGATGTTCTGGTGGCAGCCCGCCGCCACCAGGCGACGCAGCAAGACCTCTTCATAGAAGGGCAGGCTCGCGTTGAACGTGGTGATTAGTGATGCGTCGAAGCCGCCTTGCTTGATGACATTCAAAAGGGAGATCGAATCAGGCACTGACGCCCTCCATCAACTGCTTGCCTTCCGCGCTCAGCAACGTACGCTTATCGTCATTGCGCACGACCGCGCCTATGTCCATCAGGATCTGTAGTGCTTGACGAAAGCGCGGCGTGGTATTGGACGGTGCGGGTATGTTTCCATCTGTCAGTTGCAAACCGCGCTCAGACGGGCGGAAACGAAACGTCGCTGAATTCGTGCGATGAAGTTTGCGCAACGACACGCGCAAATGCGTATTCATGCACCACGCAACGACGTCAGAGACCACGGCGCTTGGTGACATCTCTCGCCACTCAGCAGCTTTGCGCCGGAACGTATCGAGATTGATGGGGTAATCCCGCAGTGCTTGTGGCGTGATCGCGAGCCCTTCATACGGCGCACGACTAAAATCATCACGAATGACGAGGATCGCGAGCACTCGCATGGCTGACGCAAACAACGCGGCTTCGCTTTCGCGCCCCCAAGACGAAACCATGTTTTGAGCCATCGGCATCTCGTGACCCTCAGCGGACCACTCCTCGAGCGCTGGCAATGTAGATTCGATGTTCGAGAGCCACGCTCCGAACGTCGCACAGTTGGTGTCGGCAACGAAGCCTTCCACGACGGCTGATTCCTCGAACGCCTTGACGAACGCCTCGACTGTGTCGCACACATAGCGCTCTCCCGCGATCTGCGGGGATAGCTTGTTTAAAACAAGCGAGAAGATCGTCTGAACCGCAACCGATAGCAGATCGTTGCGAACGTAAATGGCCCAGGTCGCACGCGTGGACGCCAGATCGGCGGGGATGCTCCAGCACGGCCGATCCGGCAGTGCGTTGCCATACATGACGGCGCGGAATACGTATTCGGAAAACTCGACGTCAGGCGTCAGATTATCTATGAGACGCTGGATTATCGCTAGCGAACGCTTGCGCTGCGTGCCATCTTCGCCGTACTCTCGCAACCGGTCGAAATAGATATCGGTGAGCCGTTCGCGCTCACTCGACTCGGGGCTTCGAAGGTGGCACGGACAGAACGCATGCAACTGTCTAATGTCGTCGTCAGCGATCTCACCTTCCTCGAGGATGCTCCAGAATAGGTCTGACGGCACCGATGCATTGAAAGCTTCGGCAATTGGCTTGCCGACTTCCTTTGTGAATTGAAACCACGGCTTTCTGCCGCCGTGCAGCATGCGTAAGTCGGTGAGCGTTCCTGCGTAATACTGCGAAAGCCCTCCCATGCGATTCATGAAGTACCGATCTTCGGAGTCGTTGGCGGTGAACCTGACTAGCTTCAGTGTCTCTCCGTCGAGCGCTCGCTGCACTGCGCTGACCAGTTTCTGTCGACCCACCATCGCTGCGCCGTGGCGCTCGCTGATCTTGTCGGTGCATTGCGAGTGGTGTTCGGCAATCAGTGTGAACAGGCAATCGGCTCGCCGAAAACGTTCGACGAACGATGTCTCGTCCTCGTCATACGGAAAGCGTTTTGCGAGCGACCATATGAGCCACGGATAGAAGGAGTAATAACGGGCTCGGTCGGTGACGTTCGTTATTCCCGGCAATAGCTGACCGTAAATAAGAACGCACGGCGCTTGTGCGCCGAGGTGATCCAATCCGCCGATGGAGTGTGGAGGTTCGACCCACGCAGTGTCGATTTTCAATTCGCTCTCTCGGGATGGCGGTATTTAATTGAGGCGTGGAGTGGCACGCATGGCGAGGCGGTTCTGTCTGGGCAATTGTCGGTTCGTCGGATTCATGTTCGCTATCGGCAGACTTCTCCAATTATGTAGGTGCACGAAACAGGTTAGTCAGCCTCACAGTAACGATGCGTGATCCCGTAATCGCGCCAACTGCGACATGTCAGTCGACGGAGGGCTCAAACTTGGCAAAGAGTCGTACCCATCGCTCAATCAAATCAATATCTATGTCCGAGATCCCCTTGGACAGCGAGACGGTCTTCACACGCTTCGCAACCTCCACCTTCCAACCAAGCGTGAGCTCAATGCCTTCACGCTTGGCCCAAGCTTCCACCTGAGGCACGATGGGCTTACCTTTCAAGGCGGCATCCGAGAAGGTTTGCTCCGCAGCACGAAAGACGCGGTCCACACCATCTACAAAGCGCTGGTGAGGAATCAAGTCCTCCAGCTCCGACCCTTGGAAATCGACGAATTCGTCTGTTGATATGACCTTCGCCTCCTCGAGGTTATAGAGGCTACTACGAAGCTCTGCGGCCAACTTAGTGCCCATGTGATCACCATCTAGCAAAACGACCGGCAGAGTCTCATCTCGACCAGTCAGGATGCTGGCAGTGATCCGGAGTGTTTTGGTTCCACCTGCGGGTGGAAACACCAATTCTCTACGAGGTTTAATCTTTCCTGCGCCAATGAGGAGAGCCTTGATCATCGTGAGATAGTGCTGATCAGACGCACCTTCCACGACGATCGGCAGGCACCCTAGAAGCAAGCTCTCGGCGACATTCAGATTGAGTGCCGAATACACAGCATACGCAGCGCCAGCTTGCGCTGGGTCGGCCCCCGACTGACGTAGATTTGGCGAGGACTCAGTCGAGCCATCTGAAGCGACATAAACTTTTCGTACTCGATCTAAGCGGTCGGGATCAACGAGAAATGGCGAATGCGTCGTATAGATGATTTGATTGGTGTTAGCCAGCCCATCGAAGAAGGCGGATAGATCGCGCTGCGCGAGAGGATGAAGGGATAGGCCCGGCTCATCGAGCAGAAGGATGGCACCTTCGTGATCACCTTGGCTTTCAACCAAGAACACGAGATAGAAGCTTAGGAACCACTGCAATCCAGTACTGCGATTCTCAAGTTCCACTTCCTCCGGACGTCGATCGTCCGATACCCAGATGCGAAAATGATCGCCGTCTGCCTCGAAGCGGAAGCGGTAGTCGCCTTGTTTCCACCACGACTTGAACTCTTTGGTCAAAGTTGTGCCCGCAGACTGTAACAGGATGGATCGCTCTCGCTTGCGCTCGGCGATCTTCGCGATCTCGTCTTGGGTTGGCTGCCGGTTTTGATTGCTGGGGTCTTTGAAATCACGACCGAGTTCAAGAATTTCCTTGGGCTGAAGCCGAACGAAGCTGAATAGCACGCGGAGGGTTCGAGCTTTCGCCGTTTCCTTGGCGCCCAGATCTTTTCTTTCCAGATTCTGGACTACATGGGGGAGATAAATCTCGGAGTCCAGATTTCCATAATTGGAGTAATAGACAAATTTGGGGAGCGCGTTCAGGACAAGGTTCAGGACTCCGTCGATGTTCTCTGGAGCGGGTGACCGGATTTGGGACAAGCGGCCGGTTAAGACGTCGATGGTTTGCTGGACGCGAGGGACGATTGTCGACGTTTTAGCTGGTTGTTCTGGCAATAACCTATTCAGTAACTCAATGGCTGTATCCAAGTCCTGTGCAGTCCAGTCTTGGCTAATGGAGTCGATCAGCTCGTGAACAGCGTCGACAAGTGTTAGCTTAAGAGACTCTTCGCTTTTGAGCGCCTCGGTCTGTTTAAGAGCTGTGGATAAGGACGTCAACTCGTGCCTCATGTCCAGAGCGGTGACGGTCGTCTCGGGAATATACAGAGGAAACGAGATCTCGTATTGCCCGTCAAAGTACCTGTCGACACGCACGATTTTAAGTTGTGAAGCATCCAGATTCGTGCTTTCGACCAATCTGGCGCTGAGAGACGTTGCATCAAAGTCGGCACTGATGAACCGAAACCGCCCCGGTTTGTCACGCACATCCGCGAACATGGTCTTCGGGTAGTCTGATGTCGGCTGAATCTCGCCTTCACGGGCGGGATTGAGCTTCCAAAGGGGAAGCAGCAAGTTCGTTTTTCCAGACTCGTTTACACCGATTAGTGCGGCAACGTCACCAGCTTCAATATCGCCGCTGTCCTTCACAGAGCGGAAATTCGTTACCCGGTATTTGATCAACTTCATCCTGCCCCCGTTGAGATTGCTTATTCGTTTGCGAAACTGAAGTCCGTGCGACCAATTGGTTACAGTAATCGGTGTGCCTAGCCGATGATACGGGCTACCCCATCCGGGGAGGAGCCCACCACAGCCGGCTGTAGGAATACGGCATCGTCGTGTCGATGAGCTGTTTCATGTCCGGAACGGTCGAGCTCGATCTTCACGCTATACGGGCCAGAGACGTTACGTGCCCGGACTATTTTTTTGTTTTGTTTGTCTCCGGTTTGGCAGAGACGCCTCCTGATCATCTGGCATGACTGCCGGTCGCCTTGCCCCTACGGAGAGGGACTGCTTCAACCTCTCCAGCATCTTCTCGCCCAACTCCGGGTGCATACGTTTCACCATAGCGGCTTGTCCCCTAACTCTGCTCACAGGCATTGTGGACTCCTCACCGATGGAGATAGCCAGGTTTGTGCGATGGAGCAGAGAGGAGATGCTTCGACGTTGAGGTTTCGGCAACGAGACCTTCTTATTCACCACAAGGCCGTTGACGGACGTCCGTGCGTTGCTTCGTTGAACATCATGCTTGGGGCGTTTGACGGAATAGCCATGCCTGTTGACAAACGCGAACAGCATTCGATTCGTCTCCGTCACTTCGTCGCTATTTACTCGTTGTTGCTTCGATATTGTGATGTCATCAACCAAGCGAGAGTATCGCCATCCCTGCCTTTCCAATCGAGCGACTAGATCATGCTCGTCTGAAAAAAACACAAGATTTGCGAGATAACTACTGGTCCTCGCGCCTTGAGGAAGGAACCCGTCTTTGGTTGTGAGCATGGTGAGCAACTTCGCAACCGCAGGAGAAAAACGAAAAAATTTGGACCAAATGTCCATTACTGCCGAATCGGAGGTGCTTGGAAAAAAGTCAGCGATATCCAGCGTCACGAGGATTGTGGGGTCAACGTGGATTTCGGCATTACGAACATAGTCGCGAGGATGGAGCCGGTCACGAATTCCACCCTGAAGGAATAGGGGAAACATCGTCCGGTGGAAGATCCTGCTGTTAATGTGTCCGTGAACTTCTTTCAGTTGCTTCTGAGCATCCCATGTGTACCGCGTCGAGCCATCCTTTTTAGGTACGGGCACTTTTCTGTACATGCGAGACGCGTTACGGGCGAGTTGAAGCAATTGAGGCTCGGTCAAAAGCAATGTCCGAGCAAGCGCGCCCACACTCTTTATAGGCGCGTTTCTATAAAAGGGCTTGTTCTGAAGGCTCTTCATTCAACAACTGGAGTGCAGTGAAGGAAAGCTTCTCTTGAAGGTCAAGTGGCAGCCCAGCGAGTTCTGTTTGATCGGCTGCGAGGAAAAACAGAATACCTGATGGTACAGCCAACGCTTCAGCGATTTTCTGAATAACCGATAACGTTGGGTCCTTACGCTTGTTTTGTTCTAGGAGCGAAAGGTACGACACAGAAATCTCGGCCTTCTCCGCAAGCTGCGCTTGGTTCCACCCACGCTGCTTGCGACAAAGCGTGATTGCGCGGCCCAAATTCATTTTCTAACCCTTGGAAAAAATGGTTCGCTGCGTCAACTCGGGTTGAAGAATTGGTGAATGAGAGCTGCCAAGTTACTCACGATACCTGCGGCTTGAACGATAAGTTCCAACGCGCGCATGCGCAGGTGACGCGGCACTTCAACTTCATCTTCCCTATCTTGCAGGCAACGTTCCAATTCCTCAACGAGTGCCTTCAACTCTTCATTGACGCTGGTGCTTAACTCTTGGTGCTTGCTCTGACGAAGCGCGTTGAGCACATCGATGCAGTACTTCAAATGGTCTGATTTCATGGAGATTCTCCGTTGCAGGGCACATGCCCAGCTTCCACAAGCAGGTAACCGAACGGAGAGAGTTAGAGCACCACGAACCACATTCCAATTAGCTTCCACAACACAGCTTTTGAGATACCGAACATTGCCTACAGCTTCCAAGAATCCACCCGGTATCGGAGAGGACACGCGCGGAAGCTAAGTTCCGACAGCATGCACTGAGCTCCGGAGCCAAGTATTGACGCCCGAATCGCAGACAGCGGCTCGGCCTCGTTTCGTGCGATACGGCGCGATACGTCTCGGTTCGACAATGAGACGGCGCGTTAGTCCGAAGGCCTCACGAAAATTGCCCGCATAGCGGGTACCCCGTCCAAAGGACGAAGCGGCACTACCTCGCTACCACTTGAGGAATTACGAAATCGACCTGTTAAAGAGCACCGGAGCAGTTCTACTCCTCCCAGCGCAAATAATAGTGGAATGCCCACCAAAGTCAATAAAAATTATCTGGCAGTCAATTTTTGGCGGTTTTGGTAAGGCATCACGTCGAAATGCAACGGGTGCGAGCAGTTTTCACATTGGCGCAACCTTGACGCAAGCTACTTGTCTGGTCTGGCACATAGGTGGACGCCTGAGTTTGCTTGCGCCTCATTGGGGCGCTCTGAGACTGACAGATCCAGCTTGGATACCACGGTGCCCGCTCGCGTATGTATTCGCTGCACGCTTACCGTACTTCCCGCCACCACAGATTTCCAACGTAGGAAATCATTCTTGTGGCAAAGTGAAATAAAAATACTTCTTTTTAATCAATAACTTGCGCATTGACTCGGTTTCACCTTTGGTCTAACGTTGGTAACACTTATGACCGCCCGCAAGCATTTCACGATGTCAACGCCGATCGGTATCCACCTTAAGACGCTTCGATTGAGAGCTGGCCTTCGACAGCAGGAGCTTGCTGCTCGGCTTGGATATGACGCGTCACACATCTCAAGCGTAGAGGTTGGTCGCAAAAATCCATCTCAGGATTTCCTTCTTCGCTTTGCTAGTGCGCTTCGGCTTTCGCAAGACGAAATTGCGCACTTGGAAAGGGAGATGTCGGATTCTCCGACGAGCATTCAATTGATTCCGGATTTGCCCACCGACGAGTACAGGATGTACGCAGAACTTGCTCGGAAGCTTGGGAGATTGTCGCCTGGACAAATCGTGGCGATACGGAAAATCGCCGGGCTCGACGAGGAGATACGGATGCAGCCCACTTATCAGCCGTCACGCATCAAACGCCGAGTAAAAGAGGAGGCGCCAATGTAAAAACGGGACAAACCTCGCGGCCTGTCCCGTTGCGAGTTAGCGAACGACACTAACCCGGTTAGCGCCTTTAGTATCAATCGCCGACTCGCGACAGTCAAGCCGCTTTTTCGTCGGAACATGGAAAGCGCGCGAACCGTACGTGTCCGCGTGTGGTCACTATGTCGCCTGAATTCCGGCATATCGGTAGCTGACGTTGTGAACACGACGTGGCCGACATCGGCATTGGCTGGTTCCAAGTTTCGTCTTCAACGAACCCCCGCGTTTTATGCGACGCGCGCGGATTCTGTCGTAGGTGCGGACATGGACATTGAACCTAGAGAGGCCGGCACTAGCCGCAGTATCCTTTCCTCCTCGTCACACAATCGCGCTCCAGCGCGCAATCCTGTTACTCCGTCCGGTCGAGGTTTTCGGGCGAAATTCTTCTCACCCAAAAACCAGCGGCTTATCCGGTGTGAAAGCCTTCTCGAGTTTGACTGCCTACACCTATTTGAATTTGCGCGTGGTG
This sequence comes from Pandoraea sp. NPDC090278, assembly GCF_044772185.1. Taxonomy (NCBI): domain Bacteria; kingdom Pseudomonadati; phylum Pseudomonadota; class Betaproteobacteria; order Burkholderiales; family Burkholderiaceae; genus Pandoraea; species Pandoraea sp. NPDC090278. Next base: position 336,571 of record NZ_JBIVYJ010000002.1, read on the forward strand.
TGACGAGCTTCGTCGAACAGCCGAAAACGATTCGATATCAGCTACGAGGTCGCTCGCGCACGTACACGCCTGACTTTGCGGTTGATTGGGCCGACGGACAACGCTGGCTGGTCGAAGTGAAGCCAGCGGACATACTACAAGCGCCTGCGAACAGAGAGAAGTTCGAGCGACTCGCGGAGGTATTCGGTAACCAGCAAGAAAAATTCGTGATTCTGTGTGACGAGCAGATACGAAACACCGTCCGGCTCAAGCAGATCAAGCACCTGTTGCGCATTCGTTATGAAAATTGGTTGGATGGAACGGTGGATGCGGTAGCACCGTCGAGCATGGAAAACCGCACAATTGCGCAAGTGCTTAACGCCGGAGCATCAGGGCGGGCGATATTACATCGACTGGCATCACGCGAAATCGTCTGTTCTCTGGACGAAGAAATCACCGGCACGACGCGCTTGAGGGCCTTTGAGGAGGGCGACGATGCAGCCTTATTCCTTTAAAGTCGGTGAGATGATCGCGCTCGAGGAAACGGCTTTCTTGGTTGAACACGTGATTGACGAGGTGGTTCACGTGGTCGGCGCGACTGACGCACATCGCACCACCTACCCGGTGTACACCCTTCTCCAGCACTTCGCACAAGGGCGGTTGAGATTCATCACGCGTGACGAGCTCGCGTTCGGCATGAGCGGCGCTGCGACCGAAGTGACGCTTGAGCGAAGCCTCGCGGATTTTCCGTTGGCGCTCCAGCAAAGCGCACTACGAAAATGGCGATACCTGAACGCGATTTGTCCCGACGGTCGGCTCGGGGTCTCGCGGCCCGTGCTGGCGCAAATGCTCAGGAGCGTGTGGACGGGGCTTGGCGCGCAGTCGGGCGGTGCAATGCCGCCATCGATACAGAGCTTTTACCGCTGGAGATCGAAGTGGGTCTGGGCACGGTTTGATGTGCGTTCGCTCATCGACAAGCATGAACTGCGGGGCCGGCGCCCGACGTCGTTGCCCGAGGCACTATCGGAGCTCATTGAGGAGGGGATTGAGAAGATTTACCTCACGCCGCAGCGAGAGTCGCTACGAGAGACTCGGGATTGGATTCAGTTGAGGATTGAGCAGGAAAACCGACGACGGGCTCCCACGCAGGCGCTTCCTGACGTTACGCATCGGATGTTGCGCCAGGCACTCTCTCGCATTGACCGATATGCGATTCTCAAGGCCCGCTATGGGCAGCGATATGCGCAGGATGCGGTGCGCGTCTACGGAAAAGGCCCGGCATGTACGTATCCGCTGGAGCGCGTCGAGGTCGATCATACGCCGCTGGACATCCTGGTCGTTGACGCTGAGACCGGACTGCTTCTGGGGCGACCTTGGATCACGGTGATGATCGATGGGTACTCAAGGATGATCGTTGGTATCCATATTTCATTTCGCAATCCGAGCGTTCGTTCGGTCCTTCGATGCCTGAAGCACGCAATCCTGCCCAAAGTCGATGTGAAGGAGCGCTTCCCCAAGGTCAACGGTGAATGGAAAGCGTACGGACTCATCCATCAACTGGTGTGCGACAACGGGCTTGAGTTTCACGCCCACGATTTGGAGGCGGCATGCGCTGAGCTTGGCGCGCACGTGGTCTATTGCCCGACGAGATCCCCGCAGATGAAAGGCCGCGTTGAGCGCTTCCTGAAAACGCTGAACTATGGCTTCGTTCACTTGCAGCCTGGAACGACATTCGCGACCTACGACAAGCGGCATGTGTACGACTCTGGCGCCACTGCGGCGCTCACGCTCGAATCTCTGCAGGAAATCGTTCACCGCTGGATCGTCGATGTCTACTCGGTGACTTTCCATCGGGCAATTCAAAGCACACCTAGCCAGAGGTGGGATGAGGGAATACAAAAGTTTCCCCCACGCCTGCCCAAATCCGCCGATGTCGTGAATGCTTACCTCGGGAATTGCAGCCGCCGGCACCTGACGAAGAACGGGATCGAGGTCCATTCCTTACAGTACAACTCGGCAGCGCTGCAAGAGCTCAGGCGACGATGCGGCAACATTGAGGTATCCGTCAGGACCGATCCTGATGACTTGGGCGCCATTTTTGTTTTTGATGATCAGTCAAAACGATATCTTGAAGCGCGATCCACCATGCCAGGCTATGCGGATGGCGTCAGTGTGGAGCAACACCGATGGATACGGTCCAAGGCACGTCGGGACTACGCGGCCTCGCCGATGCGACACGCTTTGCTCGCCGCGAAAGCAGACTTGCGCGCTGACACGGAAAAAGCCATGGACGCGGGCCGGGCTTTGCGGGGCAAGGACCGAAGAAAAACGCTGCCCAAGCATGAGCGGGAGCTCATGGTGCAACAGGCGGAGGCGCGACAGCAAAACCTGCCGCTGGAGCTCGAATCCGATGAGCCGTCTGCGCCGCATGAACCGACGGAAGACCTCGCGCACGATCACGAGGTCCCGCTTTTCCCTGTTCGTCGCGGCACGAATGGAGTGCCACCTGCACGGGCGGCGGCGAGCACAATCCCGTCGGAGGCCCGGCACCCCACAGGAGGCACTTGTCATGAGTGACGTCATTAGAGCAGGGGCGCAGCCGCCGAGTCGGGTCAGTTCGAGCGAAATCGCGTCGATGTCTTCGTCCGCGATCGGAATAACGGAGATCGTGGCCGGAGTTCGGGGCACACTGATCGAACACCCGGCATTCGCTGCAGGAATTGCGGCGATTCAACGATGCCACCGCATGGGGCGGTTTGCGCTCGAGGAGCCCGGCTGCCTGTTAATTACCGGCGTTTCGGGCAGTGGCAAGTCCACGCTTCGCAAAGAGTACGCGCGGCATCATCCTCGCCGGGAGACCCCTGAGGGGACGGAAATTCCGGTATTGCATCTTGAGTTGCCTGCGCAACCGACAATAAAAAATGTTGCTGAACGCGTGCTTTGGGAGCTAGGCGATCCGTTATTTACCCGGGGTTCTGCTGAAGCGATGACCTCGCGGATTGTGACGTTATTCAAAAACTGCAAGGTCGAACTGGTGGTTCTCGATGAGTTCCAGCATTTCATCGACCACTCGAGTGAGAAGATCGAGACTCGGGTTGCGGACTGGCTAAAGCATCTGGTGAACATCACGAAAGTGCCGTTCGTCCTAATGGGACTGGGGCGATGTCGTCGCATTCTTCAGAGTAACGAGCAACTACGCCGGCGTTTTTCGCGACACATCGCACTCGAACCCTTCGGTAATTCTGAGAAACGTGCCAGACGCATCTTTGATGGTCTAATGCGCTCCATCTGGGCCAACGTCCCGGTGATGCCGTCACCGGATTTGGTGGAGGATGGCGACATGTTGGACCGAATTCACTATGCGACGTATGGCCTGATTGGTTACATCATGACGCTTGTGAGCACGTCGGTGGAGATCGCATTGGACGAGAAGCGTTCGAGCATCGACCGGGAGGTGCTCGCGCACGCATTTGTCGAGTCCGTTTGGCCCGAAGCACGGGGGAACAATAACCCATTTCATCCTCGCTTCATCATGAGGCCTCTGACGCACGTTGGGGAGCCCTTCGGTGGTTATGCCGTCTGAAATCGGTGGCCGTCGCTTTGTCCGCCGGCCGCGTCCGGCGGATGACGAGCACGTACTGAGTTACTTCATGCGCCTTGGCGAGGCGAACGGCTTCACGGGTAGGAAAGCGCTCGGGAGCTTGGTCCGATATCTCACCGCCGCGCTTGAGCGCCCAAGTGAACGGGCAGCAGTTTCAGGCGCGCTGGACGTGGACGAATCCGTCATGAGGGAAATCAGCCTACGTCATCGACGCGTTCACGGTTTTGCGGGGCACGCTAAGGACCACGCGCGCCGCAATTTCTTTCGTGACCCGCACGTGGCGTATTGTCCGGCGTGTGTCCGGGAGCGAGGGATCTTCAGGGCTCTATGGAATTTTCGTGCGCTCGCCGTTTGTGAGTCGCACGGACTCTGGCTTCTGGAACGTTGCCAACGTTGCTGTGCGTTGGTGGGATGGGATCGTCCCGGGTCGACGATCTGCGCATGCGGGTTCGAGTTCGGGCAAGCCAAGACCACTGCGGCTCCCCATCAGGCTGTACTCATCAGCATGCTGATCTCTGCCGCTATTGTGGGTTCAGACGCGGCGAATTTCGTAGATGAGCAGCATTTTTGCTTGGAAGCCCGGCAAATGAGTGCCATCGACTGGTTAGCCGTCGCGAGCTTCTTCGCCATTTTTGTTGATGGCGAACCTCGCGTCAGCCCACGAATAAAGGCGAACCTGGACGCCGAAAAGCGTGCCACCTTGCTGGCGGTAAGATGGTTCACTCAATGGCCCCGGGGTGCAGAAATGGAGTTGAACAGCAGCACTCAGGCCCTGTGTGACCCTGGCGGTCCGCTACTTTTCGCATCGCGACACTTGCGCGCCAAGATACCGGCGCGATTCCTAAGGTATCGCCGTGGAGAGCTCACCCTACCCGACTTCATGATCAACTTAATTGAGGGTTACGGCCATTCGCTGGTTGTGTATAGCGACGGATGCGGTCTCGTCGTCAATCCGAACCGACTGGTGTCTGGGGAGGACGGGGTGCTCGGCCTTGAACTGCCACACGCTGCGCACGTGCGTTCATCAGCGGGCAAAAAACGGCGGAATTTTCTGCCGCTGGGGCGCTTCATCAAGGGCGTGCGCGCCGCGAACATCGTGCTTTACGACAATCGAGAAGTGGAAGTCCTGATTGGGGCCACGGCGATCCAACGAGGTGCGCTTGTCAATGGTGGTTTCCTCAAAGTTGACGACGAAAGACGGAACATGTTGTCGACCGAAGTTGAGCGATTCCGTACTTGGCTGACTAACGCCAGCACCTATATCACGGACTTCGACGATATGCTGCCGCTGAGCCAGTTGTCTGTGCGAAGGAAGGGTTTACTGTTGCAAATTCTAAGGGCGGCTGCCGCCGCTCGCATATCCCTGTTCAGAGACACCAAAGGTACGGCAAGGCTGGATGGGTGTTATGTCCGACGAACTGAGCTCGATGAACTCGCAAGGCGGAGCCGTGGCTAGGCTCCTTGTGCGTCCAGCGCCGATGCGCGATGAAAGTATGATCGGCTATTTGCTTCGGCTCGCCGAATGCAATGGGCTTGCATCGTTGTGCGATCTCGATTTCTTGGTCTCTTCCCAGAATTGCGGTGGTAGCCGCGTAAAGGTAGAGAGCCTGCTTGGTGGGCTGTCATTGTCAGCAACTCGCGGGCAGGTGACGCACTTTCGGAACCTCCAGATTCCTGACTGTGGGGGCGTTGATTCGAAGTGCTGGAATGGACGAAGACCGCGTTATTGCCCAATCTGCCTCGCTCAGGCGCCTTATTGGCGCGCAGTATGGGACTTGACATTGATGGTCGCTTGCTCGGCGCACCGGGTCTTGTTACGCGATTCTTGTCCTGGTTGTCATCGTGCTCTAACGTGGAAGCGTCGCCATGTTTCCGAGTGTGATTGTGGTCATACGTTGACGGAGGTGGAACCAGAGCACGCCTCCGATGAGTCTGTCGCAATAGGGGCCTATTTAGCCTACGCGATGTCTCCTAAAGCAGCTAGCTCTCTGAGGTACCGACAGCCGGACGTTCAGGCGCTTTCCCTTGTCGATCTGTTTGACCTCTGCGTTCAGTTCGGTACCTACCTATCCCCCAAGGGAACAAAGCCCACGAAGGTGGCAAATTTGTACGATGTGGCGGTTGCTCTGGGTGTGGCAAATGGAGCTGGGCACGTATTGATCGATTGGCCCAATGGGTTTTATGGACTGCTTCGAGAAATCGGTAACCGTGCCGCCGTCAATGGCACGCCTAGTCGCCTGTCGGCAAGGTTCGGGTACTTTTATACCGCGCTTTATCGTCGGTTCGGTGCCAGTCAGTTCGATTTTCTGCGCAGAGAGTTCGAGACGTTCGTAGGACGCGAATGGGTGGGGCAATTAGCGGGACGGAACCGTCGCATGTCTCTAGCCACAAGACGCGAGCACGCGTGGCTTCCCATCACAGTAGCGGCGAAGTTACTAAGAGTTGGACGGGATACTGTTCGAGCGCTAATAGAAGAAGGAAGGCTCGAGGGACAAACCCACGTATCTCCAACTGGTAGGACCTGGGGCACAGTAAGCAAGCTAAGCGTTGAACAGCTACGTAATGCAGGGGCGCAGCGGATGACGCTGATCGAAGTGCGAGGGGTTCTTGGCATCTCGCGGAAGCACGCTTATGCACTCATACGCTCAGGCATGATGAACGCGATTCGAGGTCCCTCCGTGGATGGCTCAGCGGTATGGCAATTTGATAGACAAGAGATCGCGGAGTTAGGGGCGCAGCTCTCCAACCCCATTCCGTCGTGTCATACCCATTCGCAGTGGAGGAATAATGAGCGGGAACGATCCAGAGGGCGCCACCCCTACGGCATTGAATTCGTGTGAATTGACGAGGTCACTGGACACGCTCTGCGAAGCCGACAGTCGTAACGCGTGTTCTTTGCGCAAAGATACAAGCACCGGGGAACTTCGTCTCGCCACATCTGCAGATCAAATTGCCGACATGGCTGTCTTCAATCTCTCCAGCAGGGTTCCGACGGCGGTTCATATCCACTTTGAAACGGCCAAGAATCTCTACGTTTACGCGTGGTTTGTTTATCGCTTCTATCCGGTAGCGGAGCAGCAAGCGTTGGCCTCGCTTGAGTTCGCTCTTCGAACAAGACTGGAAGACGATGCTTCTCGCTCAGCGTCAAGAGGTGCAAAGCGACCGCGCGGGTTGAAGGCGTGGCTGAATGAAGCCTTGAAGCAAGGTGCGATAGCTAATGATCGATTTCAGTGGGCTGAAAAGTGGGCGAAGGCACGTGCGAAGCGACGAGTAGATGTTCAAGCGATTCAGCAGATGAAGGATTTGGGGTTGAAATCCATACAGCTCGATTATTCGCGCGCAGAGCTGCCGCGCGAGGATTTCGCCGAAGATTGGATTGGCACGTTCATCGAGACGCTTCCTGAAATTCGAAATGAATATGCCCACGGCTCGAGTCATTTGGATAGTTCTTCCGTCTTGAGGACGTTCGAAATCATCACCGAACTTATCAACCAATTGTTTGACCGAACATCGGGGCCGCGCTGATCATGGGCACACTTCATCCATGGGAATGTCGAATATACATAGACACCGAATTCACTGACATAGCTGCACCAGAGCTTGTTAGCCTAGGGATGGTCGCGGAGGATGGCCGGGAATTTTACGGCGAATCGAACGATATTCCGATAGAGCGCTGTAGCTCATTCGTACTAGCTAACGTATTGCCGCAACTGGGAACGGTGCCTGCGCAAATGATGTCGCTTGTAGCTTTGGGCGGTGCCGTTCGAACGTGGATGCACAGTTTCGAGGGACAGAAGCAGCGCCCCGTAATTTGCTACGACCATCCAGTTGATGTTGAGCTTCTGTGGCGACTAGTCGGCGGGCGGCCTGCTGGATGGAAGGAAAAGCTAATTTCCCAGATGATCGACCACCGGTGCAGAGAGGAGTATTTTAAAAAAAACGGGGGGCGGCATCACGCTTTGCATGATGCGAGAGCGAACAGAACGGCATGTAGGTGAGGCAAGAGCAGGACGAGTTCTCGAGGACAAGATTTCCGATAGAGTGCGGTTGTTATCCCTTTCGTCCGGTTGTGACCTGATTGGTAGCTCTCGCGAGAGACCCCAAATTGCCACAGGTTTATTACCCTACGAAGTCTCTTCCGTCGTGCGACCAATACAAATCCGCGCACTTCACCGACAGCCGGCGCATGGTCAGCGATGCCGCCTATCGCTAAATAGGCGGCGTCCTCGTCCTACTCGATAGAGCGGAGCCCTAGCGCGTCGCTTTTTCATGCCAGGTTTCGTCGAGCGGGCGGAGTCAATAATCGGCACGCACCTTTGCTTACGGCCAACTCGACTATCCTCCAACTTCCATCAGCAACTCCGTGAGGACCTACTGTAGCGGAGGCGCTCGCGACGACTGCTACATCGCTGTCCTGCACGATGCCTAGATATTCCTGGTGTCGATGACCATGAAGGACGACGGAAGGCTCGCCTCGCTTTACTAGCATCTCAACCAACTCAATGGCGTTTTCGAACACGAGGAAAGCGGCCTTGAATCGCGTTGCGAGGCTGCTACTTTTCGGAACAGCGAGATGATGGTGCACGGCGACTGCAAAGCACTTGAACGTGTCTGAGGTAGCGGCCATCAACGTTTCGCAGCGAGAAATTGCATCGGATGGTGCTGCACCGATTGCATTAGTGGCGTTCACGGAAGCTGGCTTTACGCTATCGAGCAAAATCATGCCAACGTCGTGGGTTCCAGATTTGACCACCAGCGGGAACATGCCACTCCAAATCTCGGACATGGGGGTTTGGGGGCCCGGAGTACTGCTGATATGCGCATTAATAGACGCAAGGTGACTTCGTGAATAGTCTGCGAGGGTCACGACGCGATTTGTCCGCTGGTCGACTAGAAGCGCACGGTCTCCCATTAGTTCAGTCATGACACACATTGCGCGAATTTGACGCAAGCCGCGACCAAAATTACTGAACCGTTCCGCTTTCATTCTTGGCACACTGAGAAGCCAATTCAGCTTTCGCCGGAGTGGTCTTGTGTCAGCTTTAGCGCCCTGTTGAAGGTTGAGGTCGTGGTTGCCCGGAATCAAGATCAGGTTGCCATGGAGGCTCGACGGGCAAAGCGTCAAGAACCGCTCCCAGGCAGCCGCAGATCCGTCGTCCGTGATATCACCGGTCATGAGAACTGCATCGCAATCCGAGGCATCTCGCTCTATCGACGTCAATACTTTACGAACGACATCGTCGGATATCGGTTGTCCGGTTTCAATAAGGCCCGCTTCTTGGCTCGCGGTTACGTGTAGATCAGAAGCATGAACGACCCTGAATTTTGAATAATTATCATGGTCGAAGGCGGAGAATTTCTTGATTTCATCGCACTTTGGCTTCGCAAAGATCATTCTCCATTTGCGAGAGAAGCCGAAACGGAACAATAAGATAGAAAAGGTTGTGGCGACGAGTAACACAAGGGTAAACAGAAACATCTGCGGACTTGTGAAATGCGAAAGTGCAATGCCAGTATCGATGCTGCGCGGAATCTCAGGGGCGAGCGCAACCGCAAATCTAAAAGCTATAACAATGAATATGAGCGCAAAGAATGAGGCTAGCCAACCAATGAATTTTCTTGCATACCACATATGATCAGGAATTATTGCGTGACAGAGCGCATGCCCAACAACGAGTGCACGTCCAACAAAATCCTCAAGACGCTTTCCGAAATATCGGAGCATCTCGGGGATCCTGTTCCAATTAGATGATGTAATAATAAAAAGCAGCGAGGTGATGCCGATGATGAAAAAATCCAGCCACCTCATGGGCACATGTGGGCTTGCGGTCGTCGAGCCGAGTGCCGCGACTATGCTGAACACGTATAACGCCGCCGATGTGAGCCACAAGTAGATTGCGGTGCCGAAAAGAACCACTCCTATCAAGCGCTTGAACGCCGATGTGGTCTCTAGCTCGGTGGGGTTGGAAGTCTTTTGAAGTAGTAATATCCATTCGGAGTTCAAAATTACCTCGTTTGGTTGACAGCGGATTCTGCAGATCGTATCAAAGACGGGCGGGTTTGATACTGGCTAACAGCGATCGATGGCTCCTCGCAAGTAGCGAGCCAAGTCATACGTCGAGGGAACCTTCTTAAAGATAAGTTGTGGGCCAGTTGGGATGATCTGGAGCATGAGACCTCTTCGTTTGCGAGTACAGCTGATCCAATTAAGATAGCGTAATCAAAAGATCGAACGTCGTTGGGGAAGATGGGAAAGAAAGCGAAAGCCGTTACCGAAATCGACACAGTCCGCGCGTCACGTGCCGGTCACACGTTCCACGAGCGATGGACTGCTAGGCGCGCCTTGCAGTTGGTCTTTCCGAATGACGATCTGTTTGCGATCGCCGTGGAGGGGATTTCATCAACCGAGACCGTAGACCCGGGGGTGAAGGCCGAGGAGGTCGCCGACCTTGTTCTTTACTATGGCAGCGGGGACAATTTTCGGTCCTGCGATCGGCTCGAAACGATTCAATTCAAGTACAAAATTCGCGAAGAAGCTGTTACAGCTGCTTATCTTAAAAAGACAGTCGAGAAATTTTCTAGCTCGATCTTAGGGTACGAGGGTAACTCCGCGCCTGATGAGGTCGACAAGAAGATCTCATTCGTTTTCGTCACTAACGCGGAATTTACTGAAAGTCTTTGGGAAGCGATCAGGTCACTTGTAGAGGGAACAACGCCTTCCGATCGCGAGGCGGCCAATCAGGCCCAAAATCTCAAAAAGTGGTGTAAAGATAGCGGCCTGTCAGACTCAATGCGCCTCTTTTCGCGGACAGTATTTCAGGCTGGCGAGAAGCGCGTTGCCGGGCTGGATAATGCGTTGAAGCGGACGCTTACTGACTGGTCCGCTGGCGCTGATTCTGAGGCTAGAATCCGCCTCCATGAGCTCCAGGACCTTGTCTTGAAGAAGGCAAGCCCGAGCGGCCAAGGCAAGAATCTGATTCGGCGAGAAGATGTCCTGGATGCACTTGATTGTGAGCCGGAGGATCTTTTCCCCGCGGATACACGGTTTATCGACGTCGGTGCGGTCGTCGAGCGGGCTGAACTCTCAGTCGTTTCGGGTTTGATCGAGACTTCAGAGATACCCGTTGTTGTCCACGCCGATGGCGGGGTGGGTAAGACGGTGCTCATCCAAAGCCTTGCCGAAAAAATGGCGAGTGAGTTTGAGGTCGTTGTTTTTGATTGCTTTGGTGGTGGTTCATACCGCTCTGAGAATCACTCCCGTCATCTTCCCAGAATAGGGTTGGTTCAGATCGTCAACGAACTGGCATCGCGAACGTTATGTGACCCGATGCTACCGGGCGGCGATGATAATCGAAAAATCATGAAGGCGGCACGCAGGCGACTGGAACAAGCTGCGCTGGCAATTCGAACTCAATCAAAAAAGCAGGCGCTGCTTATTATTATCGATGCGGCCGACAATGCTCAGCTTGAGGCCGACTATCGTCATGAAGCTGCATTTCCTAGGCTTCTACTGTCTACCGTCGACGAAGATCCGATCGAGGGCGTAAAGCTGTTGTTCACAGCGCGCCCCCACCGAAAAGGGGCAGTTATCGGTTCCGCTAGGGTGAATGAGCTGGCGCTTGGGCCATTCACCGATTCAGAGGCGTGCGAATTCCTTAAAGAACGTAAGCCCAGTGCTTCTTACGCGGAGATCACCACAGCGTTAGCGCGCTCCGGCCGCAACGCACGCGTCCTCGACTACCTTGTTCAAACGTGGGACACAAATGTTATCGGAACAACTTCGGATCTCCCGATCTCCGTTCGGGAGATTATCGCCCAGCGTTGCACCAAGATTGTCTCGGATCTTCATATTGCAGGGTGGCCTGATTCGGAAATAACCGAGTTTTTTGTTGCACTGTCACTCCTTCCACCGCCGATCCCGCTGGAAGAGCTAGCGAACGCGCTTGGGTGGTCTGCTGCGCAGGTCAAGTCTGCGGCATCGGATTTGGCCCCAATGCTTGAGATCACGTCGCACGGTGCGATTTTCCGAGACGAGCCAACCGAAACATACGTTCGGGAGACTTACTCTGATCGGTCATTAGCTCAAAAAAGCATTGCTGACCGCCTTCTGTCATCGCAGGCAACGTCAACCTACGCCGCCGAGGCACTGCCGCACTTCCTAGTCGTGATCAAGGATAGCGACAGGGCATTCGCACTCGCTGATTCAACTAGTTTTCCAGCGTCAGTACAGTCGGATTTCGGTCGCCGCCGACTAGCGCTTGCGCGTCTTAGAGCAGCCTTTCGGTTAGCGGTCGCGGAGGATGACTTCGATAGGGCACTTGAACTCAGCATGCGACTGTCTCAGTCTGCCGCTGCAAACATGCGAGGAGATGAGTTTATTCGAAGCTCGCCCGCTCTTGCGATCGTACTTGGGGACGCCGACTCCTATCGCCGTCTTGCATCGGATCGTTCCGGGTGGCGTGGTGCAAGAAGTGCGCGGCTGACGGTCGCGCACCAATTTGCGGGCGATGCCGAAGAGGCGCAGATACAGTGCGAAAGTACCATTCGCTGGATTAACTGGAATGCCTCACAGCGGCGAGACGGATTCCGGCGGGACCAATCTGGTCCGGAGATGGAAGACTACGTAGCGGTGCTCTTCCAGCAATCGGTTCAAGGGCGGTTTGAATCAGTCAATCGCAATCTGGCTAGGCGGAATGAACGCTTTTCGCTGTCCGCTTGTTATGAGCTCCTGAGGTTGCTGGAATTGTTTGACCAAGCAAACGAGACAACCGTGCTGAAGGACTTGACTTCGTTCGCCGTCAGCAATAACTGCGACACGCGATCGCTGAGACTATGGATGCTCGCGCGTTGTCGATACGTCGATGGAAAGAACGCGAAAGTACTTGCGCAGAAGATCGCGAAGTTCCCTCCCGACGAAGACCGGACCAACGAGGGCTTCTCCACTGAGAACGAACAGGAGAGTGCAAATCCCACCGAGTTAGCGGCATTGGCTGCGCTCTTCTACGGTTCGCGAACCTCCGCTGCCGCGATTATCGGAAATGCGTCTCGTGCACGTCCGTCCGCTTACGACTATGGCGAGCGTTACGGTCTGTCCAGAGCTTGGCCTCCAATCCTCCGAGCCTGCATTCGTGCTTGGTCTGCTAAGAGGCCGGTCGCCTATCACGATCTCCTGCCCGACGGCGTGAAGGTTACCAAGCTGGCAAAGTCCATCACGACTGGAGCTGAGCTGGCGACGTTTTTGCAGAAGCTTCGCAAAACCTCATCTACTGGAAATTCCAAGAAGAGAGGTAAAAAGCAGCTCGAGGCGAGATTCGACGAGCGAGTCTGCAGGGACATTAGCCATGGTATCGACGTGGCGCGAGCATTAACCAAGCCAATCGAAGATGCGGTCCTCAATGGACGTTTCGTTTCGGTTTCCGACTTTTTGGACGTCTGGGAAAAACTTTTGCGTCGAGATGTGCACTGGCGAACAGATAGTGCCGCGGATTCGTTAGTCCGCACTTTAGGGCTGGGTTGTATGGGTGTTCTGCTGAACCATGCACGCGAAGTATCGGTCGCTCAAGCCGAGGTACTTATTGGCCTGATCTCTACAGGGCACTTCTTCGTCCCGCAGAAGATTGACGTATTGGGGCAGTTGGCCCGGCGACCTGCGCTCCATGAGCTCGCGGGAAAGTTCGCACGTCACGTCGCGGAGCAGATTCGCAGAGATGACGACGTCGGAGGACGTGGCGCCTCCTACATAAAGTTAGCAGAATCCCTGGTCCACATGAGTATCAATGAGGCCCGAGAGTACTATCGGGAGGGACTGGCCGAGTTAGACCAGATAGGTGGAGAAAGCTACGACCAAATCTACGCACTGCTTCATTTCTCATGTGCCCAGCAAGGTGGTTTTTTAAAGCCCGCGTTGGCGCAACGGCTAATGAACCTTTGCCAAACGTTGGTGCAATACGATGCCAGGAAGTTTGGATGGACGTTGTTCGCGCGAGCGGCTGCCACCTCCATTGGCCTCCCAGCAATAGCCAAGTTGGTGCGCTGGCATGATCAAGACGTCGCAGACCTGTCTTATGGATTGCCGCAGCTTGTATGTTTTCTTGCCAAGAATGGCAAGCTTGATCCACGCCGCGCGGCATTTGTTCTCACGATTTGTGAGGAACACGGATGGTGGGATTGGCGCACTGCCGACGGGGTTGCCGACTTGCTCGGGCTGACCGATGCCGGGAACCAACGGCGGATTTTTCTGGCGATCTTCGAGAAATGGCGTGGTGAGTACCCGTCCGGTGGTTGGCCCGCGCTTTGGGAGGGGCTCCTAGAAGCGAGCAATAAGTATCCAAGTGTAACCACCACTGAAGTGCGTGAAGAGATTGAGCGACTCTGTGCTGTTGCTCGGCGTAATCAGGAAGAGTCTCGTAGTCGAAGTAACTCGTCGTCGGACTTCCTGGCAAGCAAATCCTCAAAGCGAAGTGAGGCCGAGGTTGAGAGCGTCATCGCCGCATTGGCTTCCGCCTGCGATCCCACTTCGGAAAGTTCGATTGATGAACACCTAAGAACCATAGCCTCCGACGACAAGCTGAGCTACTCTGCTCGACAACAATTTATTAACAAGCTGCGTGTCACTTGCCCGTACTCAAAGCGGCTGCCCTTTTTATCCGCGATCTGTAGTGCGTCTGAGCTGAGTTTCGCTCAGTCATTAGAAATCCTCTCGGGTTGCTTCACTGCTTGGATTGATTCATCCAAGCATCTGGTCTCAGAGGCAAAGGTGTTGGTTGTGCGTCTGTTCGAGTGCAAGAGTCCGGAACTGTTCGAAGGACAGTTCTCCGACGTGACGCGCGATATCCGTCGACTGTCGGATCTCTGCAACGATCAGAGGTTTGTGCTGCAGCTCGTTCTCCGTAAGGTTGCTGCCGACGAGGTCGACCTCGATGGAAATGAGTGGCTCCAACTTGCTACTGCATTATGCGAAGTAGCTGATGCTAAAACGGGACTTTGTGCATTAGAGTCACTACTTTCCGGCCCGGCGGCTCGCATTGCTGATGAGATCGGAGAGGGCCCATTTCGGCAGCACCAGGAAATCTCGACGAGCGACTCAGCGTTTATCGTGGACGTCATATGGCATCTTCTTGGCGACGATGACGCCTACGTTCGTTGGACCGTTTCTAGGGGCTTGAAGACGCTGGTTGAGCTAGGACTCAACGAAGACCTATCTCTGTTAGTTGATCGGTTTGACCAAACTGAATCCCCGACCTTGGCTTCGACCGACAGGAAACTGTCGTTTCAGAATTCCCAGCAATGGTTGCTGATGGGATTGGCGCGAGTTGCTTTGCACCATGGAGAGACCATGGGCACACTTCGAAACAAGCTACGCGCTCTCGCACAGAGACCTGATCTGCACGTCATAAATAAAGTTCACCTTGCGAGGTGCCTGAGCCACATTGGAGGTGAAGAGCCTCACGATGAGGAGTTGGGGGCTCTGCTCCGTGAAATCAACCAACCTGCGTATGGCGTTGCCATCAGCGACGACTACCCAGGTGAGGTGACGCGGACATCGGATATCCGATTCGACTACGAGTTCACGAAAAACGAGATCGGTGGCCTCGCTCGCATATTCAACGTTTCCACAGGAACGATTGAAGACGCTATCGCGACAGAGATAAAGCGCAAATGGCCGAAGACCACTTCAATGAACGATTTCCCAGGCAGCAGGCGACACTGGCGAGACCAAGGAGAGCGATATGAGTCCTATCGAGAGCATATTCAGAGACATGCGCTGCTTAGCGTTGCTACCAACCTGTTAAGGACGATGCCAACGGTCGTTCGAAGCTACGAAGACCAAGATAACTCACCTTGGCTCGAGTGGCGCGATCGCTTTGACGTCACATTCGATGACGGTTCATGGCTGTCCGACCATAAGGATGCAGTTCCTCAACAGGCGAAGGAGTATCTACTAGGTCAGAGAGTCGCCAAACAGGAAACACTGCAAGATCAGGACGTGATACTGCGCAAATTAGGTTTTTGCGGGGCCAACACTGACGCACTGTTTCCGTTGTATGGGACTTGGTCGTCTCCTGACGGAGTAAGCGTACGGTTCACGTCTGCGCTGACAGCGCGAAAGGATGTCGCAGGTCGCTGCAGGGCCTTTGCGAAGCGAAAAGAACATGATTTTTGGTTACCGGAGTTCTGGGACGACGGGTATTACGATCGCCGCTATCGAAAAGACAATCCTTTTGCTCCATTTGTGTGGGCACCTGAAGCACACAGGCTTGGTATAGATGAGGGTGATGAGATGGCCGCCAAGGGGCCGGCAAGACGACCGCGTCTCGGTATTGACATCACGAAGAGCCTGTCGCTGCTGAATGAGCCGGGAAGTCCTGAATGGCGCGCAAGAGATGGACGCCTAGCTTTAAGGAGCCAAGTGTGGGGAAATTGGAAGCCTGACTCCAGCGATCACCGTTCCCGCTATCAAGATGATGGTGAAATGCTATGGGCCTCTCCGGGATGGCTGGACGCAACGCTGTCCGACCTCGACCGCAATCTCGTTTTTACGGTGAAGCTATGCAAGTACGGATCGTCGCGTGACTATGACCCATCAGAAGGCGTCAAATCCGTTTTCTTGGGGTTAAGAGCTGATGACGGCACGCTGGAGTTTTGGCCAGCAACCAATGCCTCAAAGCAAGACTAGACGTGTTGGGCAATTCATTGCTGCAAGCGAATTGTCTGAAT
This sequence comes from Pandoraea sp. NPDC090278, assembly GCF_044772185.1. Classification (NCBI taxonomy): domain Bacteria; kingdom Pseudomonadati; phylum Pseudomonadota; class Betaproteobacteria; order Burkholderiales; family Burkholderiaceae; genus Pandoraea; species Pandoraea sp. NPDC090278. The sequence goes on from NZ_JBIVYJ010000002.1 coordinate 352,868, forward strand.
TTCACGAAAGCGGCGACCATGAAGCTAGCGACAACTATGGAAAACTCGAAGAACCTCGTAGTTACCATCGACCACTTTCGACGAGCACTCGGTGACGTGAGCGACTTGCACTACGACGATGTGATGGAGATTCGTTACATGGATGTTGCGACCCGGCTATACCTGACTGCGGGCGTAGCGATAAGGTTTGCGTCAAAGCACGCCCGCTGCGGGTGGCAGGCTTGGACACTTCAGTCGCTCGTCGCAGACGGGGTGATCCAGGGCGAGGTCGGGCGAGATTTTACTCAGGCCGACCTGCGCCTTATGTCGACCCGTAGTGGGTCGATCAGGATCCGATACGCGAACAGCGCATTGCACGGGGATGCGTATCTTAATGGCGATCACTTGTTCGGGTGGTCAGATTGATCGATCGAGCCGCGAATTTCGGCGGGCCACGGGGGCTGGCGGAGCAATCTAACGATTTCGCGACACAAATCAGGCAAATCTTACTAATTCGGTCAAGCAGGCGAAAATATGTGACAGAATTCGTGAGTAACTGCCTGTTTCATAAGGGGGCGCAGTCTAGCGAATTTTCGGTCCCTGCACCTGTCGTAGGGCGCCAGAGTAAGTGCGACTGAAAAACGCCCGGCCTGTCCGGGCGTTTTTCTTTACTAATCGAGAGTGGGATCCGCATGGGAATACACATACGCACACTGACCATCATCGCGGCCAGTTTGATCCTCGCTGTACCAACGGCTATGGCGTTCGAGGTGTGGGGGTTCGCGAGCGGGGCGAGCAAAGCGCAGGTGCTGAACGAGGCACGGGCTCGCGGAGACATTCTTGACGAGAAGCCGACAGCAACGTTCATTCTTCGACGCGATCCTGACTCAGCGTCTATGACGACGTACGTTGCGACGTTTTGCGATGCGAGGTTGTATTCCGTCTCTAAGACACTGGAGTTGTCCGACAAGCGCTATGCCGACGAAAAGAATGCGCTGACAACACAGTTCGGCGATCCAACGGTGACCGCAAAGAATGAGTCCATCAAGAATCCTGCGGGGGACTGGGAATGGCGGACGACTTCCAATGTGTGGCTCGATGGTGACCACGAGATCAAGTTGGTCTTAACCGAGCCAACCGGTGAAACCATCAAGCGCGGACTAGTGCCTGGTCTTACCGTAGCGCACACCGATGGGTCCATTTGCAAGCGCGGCGAGAAGTCGAAAGAAGACTGAGCGAAGTTCGGCTAACAAATGATGTCCCGCCGATAAAAGAACCACCAAAGAAAACGCCCCACAAGCCGAAAACCTATGGGGCATTTTTCATTGCAGACGTCATTCAGACGCGAGGCAATCACCCCTCACCAAACGCATCGTCCTGCAGGAAATTAAGCGTGACCGCAGCGAACTCTCGTGGGGCTTCGATCATGACCCAGTGGCCTACATGAGGTACCACGAATCCCCACGAATTCTCTAGCAACTCCAGATACCCGTACGTTCTTGCCAGCACCGCCACCTTATCTTCCTTGCCGCCCACGACCAACGTCGGCGTTTTCACCGACGCGATCTGCTCGCGCTCGTACGTCAGCTTGTTACGGGTGATGTGCTGTATCGCCTGCCGGGCATCCTCGTTCTGCATGATTTCGTGACGGTACTGAACGATCTCCGGATCGACGACGTGTCGCGAGCCCACCATCGCACGCATGATCCGCTGCATGGCCTCCAGCGTGTAGTCGTAAGCCTGCAAATTCTTGATGTACGACGGATCGGGATTGGCGATGTTCAGCCCGGCACTCCCCATCAGCACCAGCTTCTTCACCCGCTCAGGGGACGTGATCGCAAGACCCAGCGCCGTCGCCCCACCCATCGAATTTCCGATCACCCGAACCGCGCCAAGACCCAGCGCTTCGATAAATCCACGCAAATGCAGATTGCGGTTTTCCTGTGTGTACGCATACGTTTCCGGCGACGGCTTATCCGTCCGGCCAAACCCCGGCATGTCGTACGCCAGCACGCGATAGCGCTTCGAATACGCGTCAAGGCAACCTCTCCAGTTGCCCCAGCAATCGGCCCCTGCACCACCGCCATGAATCAGGATCAGCGGATCGCCGTGGCCGATATCGAGATAGTGAGTTCGAATGCCGTCCACGTCGACAAAACGACTGGCAGCCTGAATGTCAGCAGGCAGTTTGGGATAGCTCATTAGCAAACCTTATTTCAAATGTTCGGATAGATTCAGTCGCCGATGTCGGCGAGACTCAGGACGCATCCATCTCCATGAGAACGCCCCCCATTCCGGTCCACCACGCTGTCATTTCCTCGTAGTAGACCAACTTCCCTGTGCACTCCCCGACGGCCCCGGCCATGAACGCCCACGTCGCCATTTCCAGCCCACCGTTTCCACCGTCTTTCATGATCGAATCGAACGACAACGCTGCGAGTTCTTTCCCTCGCCCCGAGACGACCTTCTCCATCAGACTCAAGTCCCAGAGTGCATTGACGCGTCCGGAATCCGGCAAGCAAATCCAATGCGAGAGTCCGCCGGTCGCCAGAATCGCAACGCGTTCCGCGTCAGGACGCGCCTGCTCGACAAATGCCCGTACCGTCTTACCGAGCGCATAACTACGCGCGCATGTCGGTGCCGGTGTCATGACTGTATTGATGTAGACGGGTACCACCGGGATGTCCAGATCACGATTGACGATGGCATTCGGCATCGCCAGCCCATGGTCGGGTCTCACGTTCTCGACGGCCGTCAGATCGAACGCATGCTTGGCCGCGAAGGCCACGAGTTCGGTGGAAAACTCGCGATGCCCGGGGAACGCTTCGCGGGGAACACCCAGATCCCCGTACGGCATCCATTCATCCGAGATGCCCACGGCAATGGGAATCTGAGCGTCCAGCGAGAAGTTCACGAGGTGATCGCTGGTGGCGATGAGCAGCACATCGGGCTTCGATGCGCGGATCGCTTCGCCGATCCGATCGATGCCGTCGAAGATACGTTGCGCCTGCGCTTCAACCCCTTCGGATACACCGAACGTATGGGACGTCGCGGCCGCACTAACAATCCGACCCATTGCCATGACCTCGCTTCTCAAGAAAAGGGGAAATCGACGCCGGTGCGAGTTTCAACAGGCCGCGTGCGCCGAGATACTTGAACTGCAAGTTGGGGTGCACCTCAAGATCGCGGAGGGCCTTGCGCGGATCAGCGTTCAGTTGCACACGCTGATCCTCCGGAACACCGAATGCTTCGTGTACCTGATCCGGAGCCTCGCGCAAGCGAGCCACCAGCTCGGGATTTCGCACGAGTTCACTGATCAACCGGTGCAACTCAACAGGAGGACGTCGTGGAGCGCTCATGCGTCCCTCACGTGCCGACACGCATCGGCGAGGTCATCTTGCGCAGCAGCGCCAGAACGCTCTGCGCCGTGATGCGTCCCGTCTTGGGGTTGTCGGTCGGAATGTTCTCAATCGACATCGACAACATGGCCGCGTCCGACTCCACCGTGATGGTGTGCATGTTTCGGGTGATGGTCGGATCGGCCCAGATTTCGAGCCTCGTCCGATCCGGTCCGATGCCCGCAAGCGAGAGCGCAACGACCACGTTCAAATTGGCAGGAAAGCCTTTGGCCGCTTCCCGTGCCGTACCGGAAAAGACCCGCGTCTTCTCTTCAATCGTGTCGATGACGATGCCCTGCGATTCGAGAAACGGTGCGCCGAGCAATCCCTTGACCGGCTTGCGCGTGACCATGTTCACCGATGTGATCCGACCTTCGGCGGCGGCCGTGACCGCATCCAGCCCGAGCAAAGCGCCCGTCGGGACGACAATCTGCCCGCCGTGTTCGCGCGCAATATCGATGAGCGTCTCGTTGTCGAGAAGCGCGCCACAGCTCAGCACGACGACTTGCTTGCCGAGCCTCAGTGCCGGTGTCGCGATCTCGGGTAAGAGATGCGCCGGTGCGCACTCGATCACGATGTCGCACATCTGCGCCATCTCTTCAAAGCTGGCAACGACAGGACGACTGTGCAACGAGGCCGCCCACTCTTTCGCAACGTCGACATTGCGCGCCGCGACTGCTACCAGTTCAATGCCAGGGATCCCTTCATCGAGTGCCTTCGCAATCGATTTCCCGACCGTGCCGAGCACCGCGATGCCGACTCGCTTCTTCTTTTCGTTTTGACTTGCTTGCATGGTTATCCGTCCGAATCTGCCCACTGATCACTGATCGAAGTCTCACGAGGCGGGTGCCGGATTACATTCGGCACCCACGCCTCAAATCGCGATGCTCACGACCACGTTGCAAACGCCATCGCACATCCCGTCCCCGCAGGACTCCGGTAGCACGGGATGTAATCGATCAGATCCATCTTCATGCCGTCGACAGCCCCCGCCAACGCTGACCAGCAGCGGAACTCGGAATTGCCGGACTGCAACTTTTCAAGCGGCAGTTCGGCGTGCACGTCTGGGCCGCCACCCGCCAGCTTGTCGAGGAAACGCCGGTCAAATGCCTCATCGACGACGAAGTGACTCAAGCCGCCCGTGGACATCACGACAACGCGGAGATCCTCCGGCCAGGACTCGATCTGACGACGGATCGACTGTCCGATCTGATACGCACGAAGCGGCGATACGTTGTTCGGCGGGTAGTAGGTATTGATACTGACGGGAATCGACGGGAACGCGCGGCCGGTCATCAGCTTGTAGTAGACGTAGCCGAAGGAATGGCTCATCGCCTGCTGGTCTTTGAAGTACTTCGACTGAGCGACGTCGAAGCCATCGTTCATCATGCCCTTGATCATTCGCTCGGCGTATTGCGAGGCCACCGGATAGTCCGCCGGTGCTTGCGGATACCACAGTTCCTGATCCAGATCGGGGTCGTACTTCCACTTCATGATGCCCGTCGGTCGATAGGGGATCGTCTCGCCCCAATACACCGACAACGCAGGCATGTTGTCGTCATGGAAGACTTCCTTGTGGTCGTCTCCAATGATGACAACGATGTCAGGGTTGACGTCATTCAGCGTCTTCGCAAGTTGGGCGACTGCCGCCTGATTCTGCGCGTGCCGTTGTTCGAGTTTGGCGGGCGTAATCTCGTCGAGGATCGCAGGGTCGGCCTTCTCCAGAAGCTCGCTATAGCTCACGCGTGCGCCGGTGTGGTCATGCAGCACAAAGAAGTTCTGATCGTCGGTTGCCGCGCGCGCCAGCCATGCAGACGGCTTCATCAAAAGGGTCGGACTATGCGAAGAACCGATGCCCATCACAATTTTTGCCATAGCGTTTTCTCTAGTATCGAATCCATTGAGTACTGTATACATTCGAATCCGTAATCGGCTGTGGAATGGACAAGTCCGTCGCCAGTGTCCGCACTGACATGCCGAAATACGCGTGACCCATCGAATAGGAGTTCCGATGGTAGGAGTACACAAAGCCCTCAACAAACGATTTTTTCTGCGCCGGGAATGTGTATTAAGTAATGCGTTACATGAAGTGACATACGTCGACGGTGTCCTTCAGGCATAACGAATCAGGTGGTACAAAATGAGCTATCGTCTCCCCCCCTTGCTGGCCCTTCGCGCTTTCGAAGCATCGACGCGACATCTGTCCTTCACTAAAGCCGGGGAGGAGTTGCATCTGACCCAGGGTGCCATCTCGCGACAAATCCGCTTGCTAGAGAGTTTCCTTGGACAGAAGCTGTTCGTCCGGCTCACGCGGAAAATTGAGATGACGCCAGCGGGGCTGGAGTACTTCCGATCGATTCAGCAGGCGCTCGACATTATTTCGGCCGCAACGCGCCGCACCATTCGCGATACCCACCGTGTCGTGACACTGGATGTCTTGCCGACGCTCGCGACTTGCTGGTTGATGCCGAGGCTTGCGCAGTTCACCGAGAGCCATCGGGATATCGAAGTGCGACTGATCTCGTCCATCGATCCGGTCAACCTGCATGGCGAGAAGGTCGATGTCGCGATACGCGTGGGTAAGGTGCCGGGGCAGCGATATGATCGGCGCGCGCCTCGTATCGATCTCGATATGACGGAGAACTGGAAGAAGGTGTACGTGGAGCCGCTGTTCGCGGACATCCTGGTGCCCGTCGTGTCGCGGCATCTGCTCGACGCGGTGGGACCGATCGATCAGCCTTCGGATCTTTTGCAGTACCGCCTGATCAACACGGCGAGCCGCCGACACGCGTGGCCCGACTGGCTCGCTTTACATGGCTTGAGAGTGCCCGACGACGACACCCCGCTCGACTTCGGGCATTTCTTCATCACCCTTCAGGCCGTGCGAGACAGCAAAGGCGTGGCGCTTGTGCCCAAGGTGGTGCTTGAGAATTATGAGTGGCGTGACGAGCTGGTCGTGCCCCTGCCCGTGGAAGTCCCGAGTGCAGGGGCCTACCATTTGCTGACCCGCGAAGGAGCACAGGAAGATGAAGCGATTCGTCAGTTGTGCGACTGGCTGATTGACGAAGCCAGTCGCCTGGGCGACGCGATGAATCAGACGACGGTTGTCGCTGCCGACGTGCCCGCCTGAAAATCGACGCCGTGATCGAGAATCGCGGCCGTCGAGCGAACTCGATACCATTCGGGACGATGTGCGACGTCGAGCACACCGGTCGTCTCCAACTGCGTCGCCAGCTTGAGCAGCGCCTTGCGGAAACCCACGATGGCGGCGTCTCCCGAACCCAGGTTCTCAAGCGAGCGGTCGACGATTGGCCCCATGCTCTCCTGGACGGCAGTGTCCTGCATGCCGATCCCTTCGATGCCCGTCGAGCTGTGCAATCGCTGGCGTAACCGGTCGATGCCGTAGTCGGTGTCGGCGCAGATCAGCGGGCGATATGAGCCGTCGTCCATGACCTCCGAGTGGACGGCCCCGTGATCCAATTCTTCCTGGCTCAGCGGGCGATCGCTGTTCCACGTCATCGTGAATACCCAGCAGTTGTCGTCGTCGATGGGCGTCCATGCATGCCCCATGTACGCACGGCCCTCCTTGATGGGGGCGATCATCGTGTAGAACGGCGCAAGAAACTGCGTGACGCGCCAGTAGTATGACGAGTCAGTGGCATTCCGACGCGCACCGATCGCCATGCCGTAATCGGTGGGACGAACAAAGAACTTCGGTGCCGTATCCGACGCGAGGTAGGGGATCGACAGATTGGGCGAGATCTGTCGCTGACGAAACGGCAACTCGGGATGTTCTGCGTCGAGATGACTGTGCAAGATCCCGACGTGACTGGAATCGATCCCGCCCTCCACACCCTGCGCATAGTTCGTACGTTGCAGACGCTTCGTGATGAAGCGGAACTCGGGTGGCACAAGACCCCATTCAAGCTCAGGCGGACGGTCGGGCATCTGCGCCGGATCCCCCATATACGCCCAGATCACGCCACCCCATTCGATCACCGGATAGCTTTTGATCCGCGTGTCGGTTTTCATGCGCGTGTTTTCCGGCTCGGCAGGCATGTCGACGACCGCGCCCGATACGTCGAACTTCCACCCGTGATACACGCAACGCAGACCACATTCCTCGTTGCGCCCGAAGAACAGATCGACGCGACGATGCGGGCAATAGCGGTCGAGCAAACCGATCTTGCCGTTGGTGTCGCGGAATGCAATCAGATCCTCACCCAGCAGACGAACACGAATGGGCGGGCAATCCGGTCCCGGTAGTTCCTCCGGCATCAGGAACGGCATCCACATGTTCCTGAATGTCTTTCCCATCGGCGTGGCGGGCCCCACGCGACACAGTCTCTCGTTATCTTCTTTGCTGAACATGCGTATCCCCTCCTAAATTGAACCGACGCTGCCTGACGCGACCTTCGGATCGAGCGTCAGTCGATCAAGCCAAATATCTCGTCGCCCTCCACCACCACGCGGTAAGTCTTGAGCGGCGTCGTGCACGGTTTTTCCACGGCAGCGCCCGAGCAAATGTCGAAGGCGCCGCCGTGAAGCGGACAATAGATGGTGGTGCCCTGAAGGTCGCCGCCCGACAGCGCGACCATGCCGTGTGTGCAGAGGTCTTCCGTCACGTAGAACTTCCCGTCGACCTGATACACGGCGAGTCCGTCATCCACTTCTTTCGGACAGACCTGAATGACGCTTTCGCCCGGCACATCCGACTTGCGACACAAGAAAACTTTCTTTTCCATTAGCCTTACCCGTTCCGTTCAATATCCGTACAACACGTCCACCCTGCCGGTGGGCACCTTACCAAGCTCAACCTCGTAGATCTTCTGCGCGACCTGCTCGACGCTCTGTTCCATTCGCGTGAGCGCCGAAATATGCGGGGTGATACTGATTCTTCGATCCCCCCAAAACGGGTGGTCTTTCGGTAGCGGCTCATGTGTGAACACATCAAGCGACGCGCCCGAAATCTGCCCCTGCTCAATCGCGTCGAGCAGGTCGTCGTCCACCAGATGATCGCCACGCGCGAGATTCACGACATGCGCGCCTCGGGCAAGCTTTGAGAACGTGTCTGCGTTCAGAATGCCGTTCGTCTGTGGCGTATTGGGAAGCAGATTGATCAGCACCGACACGCCATCCAGAAACGACGACAAGTGCTCGCGACCGCTGAAACACGCCACACCCTCCATCGACTTCGGTGACCTGCTGTAGCCCCGAACGTCGAAGCCGAACAACGCAAGGTGACGCGCAACCGCCGCACCAAGACTGCCCAGACCGAGCACACCGACCTTGAAATCGCGAGCGACGGGAAGCTCGAGTGGCTCCCAGACCTCGTCGCGTTGCTGGCGCTCGTAGCTATCGAAGCGTCGAAAGTGCCGAAGCGCGGCGTACGTCGCATACTCGACCATCTGCGACGCCATGCCAGCGTCTTCGATTCGATAGATGGGGATGTCGTCGCGCGCCAGTTCGGGATGGTTCGCCAGCAGCGCCAGAATCCAATCGGCACCCGCGCCCATATTGAAGATCGCCTTGAGTCCCGCTCGATGTCGCAAGACTTCTGGTGACGGCTTCCATACGAGCGCATAGTCGGCCTGCCCGACGTCGCCGACTGCCCACTCACGTATGTCTGCATCGGGCAACGCCTGTCGAAGAGCGGAGAGCCACGGCTTGGGGTCTTTGCCCGCCATTGAAAACAGGATCCTCATCGCTGTCCTCACTGTGTGGCAGACGGCCACTTGGCCAGATCGACGGCGGTATCCCGTAAGACGGCAACGGGCACGCGAGCCGAAGCGCGAACGAGCGCTTTGCCCACGCGCATTTCCCTTGGGGCATTCACCGAACTGACACCGGCCACGACGTCGTCCTGCATATGAAAGACGGAAAACGAACCCGTCGTCGGATCGCCGCGCACAACGTTGCGCTCGCCAATCGGATTCCCGAAGGACTGCAAGCTGAAGTCGTACTGATCGGACCAATACCCGCTGATCTCGTCATAGTCCGGCGCACCGCACACCATCGCACGACCCACATGCTCGCCGTGGGCAACTGCGTGGTGCCAGTTCTCCTGCCGCTCCGCGCGACCGGACCGGGCGTTGTAATGAAACGCCACCTCGCCCGCCGCATAGATATGTTCGTCGGACGTTCTGCCCTGCCCGTCGACACAAATGCCAGCGTCGCAAACCTCAAGTCCGGCCGCCTGCGCAAGCGCGATGTTCGGGACGACACCGATACCGACGACTACCGCATCGGCCTCCAGATAGCCGCCGTCCGAAAGCGCGAGACGGTAGCCCAGAGGCCTGTCGATGACGTCCTGAATCGTGATACCGGTGCGAATGTCGACGCCGCGTCGCGTGTGTTCACCGACGACGAACTCGCAAACCTCGGCACACGTCGCGCGCGCCATGGGGCGACTACCGGCTTCGAGCACCGTCACGTCGATCCCCATGCCGTTGGCGACCGATGCCACCTCAAGACCGATGACGCCTGCGCCGACGACGGCGAGCTTGTGTGCGCGCGCCAGGGTGTCGCGCAACGCTATCGCGTCCGAGATCTGCCGAAGGTAAAACACGCTCTTCATGGTCGGCGCGAGCAGCGGCAAGGTGCGCAGCGATGAGCCGGTGGCCAGCACGAGCGTGCCGTAGGCGAGCTTCGCGCCGTCGGCAAACGTCACCGTTCGGGCATGACGGTCGATGTGTTGCGCGGCGTGTCCGAGACGCAGATCGATGTTGTGTGCATCGTAGAAGGCGTTGTCTCGCAATGAAATGCGCGCCGACTCGTCTGCGTCCTGCAACACTTTTTTGGATAACGGAGGTCGGTCGTAAGGGGATTCGGGTTCGTCGCCGCAAATGACGATGCGTCCGTCGAACCCGGCTTTTCTCGCGCTCTCTGCGGCATAAACCGCCGCAATGCCCGCACCGACGATCACCAGCGGCTCGTTACACTGTGTCTGCTTCATGACGGATCTCTCGCTGTGGCGCACGGCGCTCACAGATGCTCCGGCTTTTGAATGCCACGCGCATGGCGGTGGCACAGCTCTCGCCACTTGATGATGGGGAAGTCGCCTTCGATCAGCATTTCGTCGAGCCAGGCCGAGTCCCGTTTGTAGAACTTCTGCAGGGCAAGACGGGCCTGAACATCCTGCGCATTGAAGTTCTCGAAACCGATCGGCTTCCAGCGATTCCAGAACTCGTGGTTGAAGTCAGCGCTCTCCTGCGCCGTCGCGACACGTTTTCCGACCAGCATCACGTAGAGATGGCTCGACTCCGTCACCGGGACGTAGAACTCGAACTGGGTGATGTCCTGATCGGGGAAATCGTCGACGCGCAGTCCGCAAGGCATCCACAGCGAGGCGGCCGTCGTACGTGTGGGCTTATCCGATACGCGTTTCGTACCGGCGACAACCACCTCACCATCCACCTTCCCTTCCCAGATGCTGGTGTGGTTGGCGAACGCGTCGTAGACACCCTTCGGCATGCCTTGCGCTTCATGCACTTCGACTTCCCCGGACTTCGCAAGGTGTCCGATCGGCAGCGAACGCTTGGTGTCGGGGACGAGTTCGGACGCGCGATGGATATAGACGTGCAGACCGTCGAATCCGTTTTCGCATCCGACGCGCCAGTTCGACTCCACTTCGTAGATCGCGCAGTGCAGTTCGAGGTCGTCGTCGAGGAACGTGGGCGGCACGTCCTCGGCAAGCGACGGCGTCTCGAATCCCTCGTCGCCGACGAAAACGAACACCAGCCCCTTGGCTTCCTGAACCGGGTAGCTCTTGACGTGGCGTCGACCGATGGCTTTGCTGTCCGGCGACGCAAGAATGTCGCAGAGCCTGCCGTCGTCCCACTTGTAGGTGAACCCGTGGTACCAGCAGGTGATCGTGTCGGTGGTATAGCACTCGATCTTCTCCGAGAACTTGACGCCACGGTGCACACAGCGGTCGCGAATTGCTTTGACTTCGCCGTCGACCCGCTTCAACAGAATCTCTTCTCCACACACCTTGGCCTGAGTGACCTTGCCTTCAAGGACATCGCGGGACAGCTTCACCGGATACCAGTGGTTGCGGAACCCCAGCTTGGCCGCCAGGTAGTTGCGCCAACGCGGCACCTTATCCAGCAAGCTGTCGTCTACAAAATGGGCCTGTTCACTCATGGTGTGTGTCTCCGGGGTATGTTCTATGTGTACTGTATGCAATGAATTACGACGGATCGTCGCAATCTGCGTTCGTTTCTCGACGTACCTGGCATCGTAGTGCTGCCGTTTTTGGGCAACAAACGATTTATCGACGCCTCATACATGAGCGGACCGAATGCGTGGCGAAAGGCGCTTTTGCACGCGGAAGGAACCGTTCTTTCGCGCTATTTCGTCGTAGAATCCCTCTTAAATAACCTCTCCGAAAGCGCCATGGGCACTACCCGAAAAGTCGTACAACGAGATCGACTCCGCGATCAGATTTACCAGCTGCTGCGAGAGGATCTGTACGAGGGGACTTTCCCGGCGGGTTCACGACTTGTCGAAGTGGAGCTGGCCGAGCGCTACGGCGTCTCTCGGACACCGGTGCGCGAGGCGCTGTTTCAGTTGGCGCGCGAGGGGCTGGTCGTGCGCACGGATCGTGGCTATTCGCTCATGACCGATACGCCGCGTGACTTTCTGCAGCGCATGGAAGTCCGGTTACTGCTCGACCCGCCGCTGGCAGAGCACGCGGCCCGATACGGTTCCGACGAACAGATCGATACGCTGACGCAAGCCTACGAAAAGATGAAAAAGGCGGCCGAGACGTCGAAGTTCACGCCGTTTGTCGCGGCGGCGCACCAGTTCCGCACAACGCTGCTCGAAATGAGCCATAACACGGCGCTCACGCGGGTATGCGCGGTGCTCGAAGACCAGTTCTTGCTGGTTCGCAACGAGCACTACAAGGACGCAGCGAACCGGGCCATTTCCGTGCATCGCGATGGGCTGCTGCTGGAGGCGATCTGCGCGCGCGACGTCAAAGGTGCTGGCCGCGCCGCGAAGGAATATGTCGAGATGCTGATAGAGACGCACGCCGAGGCAGCGGAACGCCCGGCTCGACGCAAAAGGGCAAAGGCGGCTGCCTGAGCGCTCAACCGGGGAAGGTGCCGGATTCCCGACACCAATCCACGAGTCGGGCGATGTAGTTTCGCGCGCTGGACGCCGCCGTTTCGGCACAGCGCGCACGTAAGCTCGTCATTAGCCCCTCGAGATAGTCCGCCGTGATCGATCGGCCTTTTTCCCCGCGCAACAGCAAAGGTCGCGCGGCAAGGAAATCGTCTTCCGCTGCTACACAGCAGCGCGCGAGAACTGGGTTCGAACACGCGGTGGCAAGATCCTTCTGTAGTCGATGGAGGCTGCTGGCCAGTGCGAACGGGGACGCGTCGGAACCCAGCGCCGTCATGGCGTCCCGTGCCAATTGGCAAAGCTGCTCGATCTGCACAGGAGACGCTGTCTCGACAACGTAGACGGTCATGACCGGGTCGAGTAAGTGCTTGACGTCCAGGCGCGCCAGAACGCCCGACATCGGCATCTCGCGAAGACCGTAGCCCCGCTCAAGCGGTTCTAGGAGGCCTTCACGGGCCAACTGGAAGAGCGCTTCCCGAACGGGTGTCCGAGAGACACCGAACCTCGCCGCAAGGTGTGTTTCGGTTAGACGTTGACCGGGTTGGAGTTTTCCCCGTTCCACCAGATCGCGAATCGCGTCGTATATCCGGTCACGTAAGCGCTGCCGGGCGTCCGGCAGTGGTCCACTTGCTATCGTCACTGTCGGCCTCATCACCGGCTATCGACTCCGCTCAGGCGCGTCGCGAGATTGACCTTCGGTGCTGAACACCGCCCCCCGGCAGGTCAGACGAAGATCAACCCCGCAGACGCTCTTTTCTACTGCAACGCTTCCTTGTGCAGCCACGCCCCGACGCGGGCATTGAACGCATCGGGCACCTCGAAGTAAGCGGAATGCCCGGCACCCTGCAACGTGATCAGCTCAGCCTGCGGAAAATACTCGCAGACGTCCGACACGATGTTTGCAGGAAACAGAACATCTTCGTCGCCCACCACAAATCCGATACGCGCGCCGGACGCGACGATCTGCTGCGGCGAGTACGACGTCTGAACTCCGCCTAGCGTCTTCACCGTGTACGTGTTGAAGCCCGCGATCTGCAGATACAACTCAGTCATGGCGGGTGATTTCGACAAATGCGACTTGCCTAACACCCGTTCTGCCTGCGACAAGCCGCTTGCGGCTCGCTGCACTTCGCTCATCTGCGAGGCGATGGGCTCTGGCAATTGGATGCCGACCAGCGAGTCGACGATCAAAAGAGACGACACACGCTCCGGAAAGCGGCAGGTAAAGTCGATAGCGGTTCCGGCTCCCATGGATTGCGCAACGAAGGCGATACGTTGCAGATCGAGTTCGTCCAGAACGGCAACCAGGTCGTTGGTGAATTCGCCACGTCCCGCGACTTCTGCGTCCGTCGATTTACCGAAGCCTCTCGCATCGATCAGAATCACGGTGAATTCCGATCTCCACGCCGCCACCTGATGGAACCAACTGGCGTGGTTTCCCCCGACACCGTGCAGCAGAACAACGGGCGGACCATTGCCGTGAACTTCGTAATACAGCCAGCTATCGTGATGATTCAAATATGGCAAACCAATCTCCAAATTTACAAGCCAGGCCCCGGTGGCCGAACTAGGTGCGCGAGCTGAATCGGACCGACACGTCGCCCAGGCCATCGATCGAGGCGCAATACGCCGCACCGCTTTGCACGTTGACCATCGGTCCGAGCGCGCCACTTAGCACCAGCTCTCCGGCGCGCACGGGGCGACCGACTTCGATCAACTTCTTTGCCAGCCAGAGCGTTGCCGACAGCGGGTTTCCCAGACAGGCTGCACCGCTGCCGACGGAGACCTCTCTTTCGTTCTCGCACATGCGCATCTGGCAATCGACTAACTCGACAGCGGCAGTGAAAGGTATTTTCCGACCGATGACATAGCGCCCCGACGAGGCGTTGTCGGCGATCGTTTCGACGATGCCGATCTTCCACGCTTCGATGCGGCTATCGACGATCTCCAGCGCTGGCGCAACCCATTCGATGCGGCTGGCGAGTTCCACGAGATCGAGTCCCGGGTCATCGAGGTCGGAGGAGAATCCAAACGCGATCTCTGCCTCGATCTTTGGTTGCAGCAGACCTGCCATGCTGACGACGCCAGCATCTTCGATGGCCATGTCGTCGAAGAGAACGCCGTAGTCGGGCTGATCGACGCCAAGCTGCTTCTGGACAACCATCGATGTCAGACCAATCTTCCGTCCCGTGATGCGCCGCCCCTCGATCTCCAGCGCGTGGTGGGTATTGCGGTCCTGAATGCGATAAGCGGCATCGACATTGCCCGCCACATAAGAGGCAAACGGGGCAATCGGACCGTCCTTATAGGCGGCGCGCAATGCCGACGCGATGCGCGCCTCAAGCTCAACTTCGTTCATCCAGCCTCCGGAATGCAATGCGATCTACCGATCTTATCGACCGATAAAGGCGCAGCAATAGATGCAAGTAGTTTTGTGCACTGTATGCAAAGTGTCAAACTTCCATGCACGCTTTTTTCGACGCGTTTGCCGCACGTGCAGTCATGCGTACATAAGCAATCGCGCGTTAGATCCCGTTACCTGATGCCTTCCGATGAGGCTTTCACTGTCGATTCGAAGCGCGGCAGCAACGCACAGAGTGCGCAGACGACCACGAGCGCAATGCAAGCGCCATAGAGGGGCGCAACGTAGTTTCCGGAGGCGTCAAACCCCATGCCAAACAGAACCGGACCGACGGCGGAACCCGTCATGAACGAGGCAAACACCCAACCAAAGATTTTGCCGAAGTGAGCGAGCCCGAAATAGCGGCTGATGAGATATCCCAGCAAGTCCGATTCTGCGCCCGCGCCAAACCCAAGCAATGCGGCACACACATATACGGACATCGGCGTGTTCGTGGCGAGCAGACCTGCGCATCCCACGCATGACAGCGCGAAGATGGCTATCGCTGCCCGCGGGGCGAACACCCGGTCGAACAAGTAGCCCGCAGCGACTCGGCCAATGAGCGCGGCCACCGCCAGAACGGTTGTCGCCAGCGCAGCGGAGGCGAGTGAGACACCGCGATCAAGCAGCATCGGCACCAGATGCGCTTGCGCGCCGTTAATCGCGACGGCCATCAGAAACGCCGAGGCACCCACCAGCCAGAAGGCACGACCGGCAAGTGCCTGAGAGAGGCTGGCACCGTTCAGGTTGGATTGCCCGGCAACAGGAGACGTCCCGGCGGGCTGCGTCGGTGCTTCACGGAGAAACAACAAGCCCAACGGCACGCCCACGATGATGGGAATCGCACCCAGCGCGTAGTAACCGGCGGCCCATCCAAAACGCTGAACGACCGTCGCAGCCAACGGGGCGGCAATGGCGCCACCGAGCGCAACCCCGGCCATGCTGATGCCGATGGCCAGTCCGCGCGACCGGTCGAACCATGCAGAGATCAGGCGCAGATATACGATGGTGTTCGAGCCAGCGCTCAGAATGCCGATCATGAGAAAGCCCGCGTAGTAACCTGCCAGTCCCCACGATGTGATCATCGATGGCAACGCCACCACCGTCGCACCGTACAGAAGTAGCGAAGTCACGAGCACTGGCCGGATGCGAAAGCGATCGATCAGCGACCCCACGACCGGCGTTGCGACAGCGAGACTCAGCGCGCAGATCGAGAGCGAGATAGATGTCTGCGCTCGGTCCCATTGGAAGGCCGCCCCTAACGCTTTGATGAACACGCCTGCGGTCATCAGAATCGTCGACGTGCTACACACCCCAACGCCAATCGTTGACAGCAGGACCATTAGCCACGCGTCGTTCATCCTGACTTTGTCGTTCGCCCCGCTAATGGCAGCGGGTGCCAATTCATTTTCCATCATGCCCCTCCAAATTTCGAAAACAGTCGACGAATTCCCTTCCTGACCCGACAGCGGATCGACTAGAAGAAGGTGCGAATGCCGGTCGCCACGGCAAATTGGTGATTCGTCGTCGATGGCGTGAGTGGGAACAGCACGGCAGACTGGGTGGGGCCGGAAGCGGTCGCCAGACTTACGCCCACATAGATGTCTGTGCGCTTCGACAGAAACTTGTCGAGAAACAGGCTGTAGTTGGAAAGTCGTCCAGAACCCAGTGCGTCACGCCCGTATCCCAGCGTCAATTTGAGATCCGGTTCGATGTCGTAGATCACGTCAACCGTCGCGCTTCGAATCGACTCGTATTTCCCGAAGCCCGCAAATGCCACGTCCGTGAAGCTCATCCCGACCGTCCACTTGTCGAAGATCTTGTACGAAGCGCCAGCGCCGTAGATGTTCTGCGAATCGACGGCGAAGGATCGGTAGGGAGTGACGGTCTGCCCGAGGAATGACTTCATGCCAGCGAGCGTCGGCGTAAAGTTCACGCCGTTGATCTTGGTTGCCGCGATGGCGCCGCGCAGCCGCTCGTCCGCGTAAGAGACAGCGAAGCTCAGACCCCGACCGCGGTTATAGGTGTCGGATGCACCCCCGGGCATTGCATACAGGCCGGAGAAGGTGAATCCTGCCACCGTCGGCGAGCGATAGGAGATCGCGTTGTTCAGGTAGCCGCCCGCCATGTGGTCCGCATTTGCGGGCGTTTGGGAAAACGTGGCATTGAAGCCGGGCGAATTGGTGAGCAGCAGTACCGAAAAGTCGTTGTGGTGGCCGAACGTCAGCGTGCCGTATTGCTCCTTGGACAGCCCGACCCAGGCGCTGCGGCTAAAGAAGGTGTCCGCCCTGAACTGCTTGCCGTTCGAGAGGTTGAAGTAACTGGCGAGATCGAACACGGCCTTCAATCCGCCGCCGAGGTCCTCGGTTCCCCGAATGCCGAATACGGTGTTCCAGTGAAAGCTGTCCAGCATCTGCACGACGCTGCCGCCGCCAGCGTTGTTCGCGTAAACCATAGCTTCGTCGATCGCGCCGTACAGCGTGACGTTCGACTGCGCCATTGCTTGCGTCGACATTAGGAACAATGCAACGAGGCATACCGCATTTCTTCTCATCCGGGTCTCCAATCCTTGTGCGTGCGCTCCCGGTTCGTCGACCGGTGGTGGGAAGGTAGGCAGCCATTTTTTTCCCGACAATCGAAAAAAACGACACGCATACCCTACGCAAACTCATGCACGCGTCGAGTGCGCTTGGGCACCGACCGTGTGGATGGAAACGTCGGACGGAAATCCGCCCGGGATGGGAACTGACGGTGCTCACATCGAAATCGGAATCCTTCCAAGCGCCACGGCACAGGCGAGTAGTACGACAGAGAATCCCCAGACGGTAAGAAGGGAATAGCGGATGTGCCGACCCATCTCGAGATTTGCCAACCCGAGGGCTAGCCACAGGGCGGGAGAGAATGGGCTGATGAAGGTGCCGACGATGTTGCCGATCGTCATCGCATAAAGGGTGGCCGAGGGTGACACACCGAAGTTCGATACCACTTCCTGAACGACGGGCAACAAGCCGAAGTAATACGCATCCGTGCTCAACACCAACTCCATCGGCGCACCGAAGAATCCCAGCACAAGGTGCAGATGTGGCGTCAGCGCGGTTGGCAGGACTCGCGTCAGATCGCCGGCCATCGATTTGAGCATGCCGCTACCGTCCATAATGCCCAGAAAGGCACCGGCAGCCATGATGATCGAACTCATCACCAGCGCGTTAGGAGCATGCATCTTGATGCGCTCAATCTGGTCGCGCGCGTTCGGAAAATTGATCGAGAGCGCCACGGCGAGACCGATCATGAAGACGTAAGTTGACGGTAGCGCGCCTGTGACGAGTCCCACCAATACCATGACGAAGATCGCACCGTTGAGCCACATCAGTCTTCGATGCCCTGACCCTTTGCTCACACCAACGTCATCGACCGGGCACGTCTCATCGCTCGCCCCCGACAAAGACACACCAAGGGTGTTTAACGCACGTGCTCGCTTTGCCTCCCTGACGCCAAGCAGCACCGCCAGCATCACCAGCAACACCGCGCCGATCCCTTGAATCGCGATCAATGGGCGCCAAAGCTCGGTCGCCTCGATACCGGATACGACCGCGGCCCGACCGAGCGGGCCCGCCCACGGCGTCATGTTGAAAATTCCCGCGCCAAGTGCGAGCAGCATGAGCATCAGGTACGGACTCATGTTCAATCGCCGATATAGCGGTAGCAGCGCCGGAATCGTGAGAAGGAACGTCGTCGCGCCCGCGCCGTCGAGATGTGCGACCATGCCGAGCAACGCCGTCCCGACTGTGACGGCGATCACGTTGCCGCGCGTCGCCACCAACATTGCGCGCAAGAGTGGACGAAACAGCCCCGCATCCTGCATGACGCCGAAGAAGACAATGGCGAACATGAACATCGCCGCTACCGGCATGACCTTCAGCAAGCCCGAACTGAAGAAAGCACCGATCTGATCGACGTTGAATCCGGCAAGTACGGCACCGATCAGAGGCACCAAGGTAAGGCCGACGATGGGATTACTTCTGCGTGTGAGTAACAACCCAACGACGACAACGATGATTGCGACACCGACTGCTGTAAGCAAATCTGTCTCCTGTTATGAACGGTGTGAATGCGGAGCGGCGTCAGGACGTGAGCCGTTGTTTGCATCGGATCGCGACGCGTGAGGCGCCGTGTCGGAACCCTGACAGGCGTTAGGCGGGAAGATGTCGGACGTTCAGCAGTCTATCGTCTGAAGCTACGGCGATTTCCGGGATTAATCCCAAATGTCGGTGCATCGACGGGGTGGGGCTATTTTCCGAAGCGAGGGGCAGCAGATTGTGATTCAAACAAAAAGCCCCTCGGATCTTGCGACCCGAGGGGCTATCACCTGTCATGCGAACACAAAGCCCAAAGCGCTAATGACTGATCATCCACGGCCTGCCTGCCGGACGCCTAAGCCCCTCTGATGCCGCTGTCCCTGCGAGAGCAACCTTCCCTCCCGCGCAGCAGCTACATCCCGCCCGATGTCTCAGCGTCGACGCATCCCCGGACTGCCTCGGCGCATTCGACGCGCGTTCATTCGTCGCATGTGCGGAACGGCTTGCATTCCCCATCAACGCCAGCGCCGGTGCTGTTATCACTCTCGATCCCTCCCCTCCGCACTCAGGGCAATGACACGGGGCATCGCGATCTGCAATCCGGCGCATCACGGCGAACGTCCCGCAGTCCGCACATTCGAAGTCGTATATCGGCATTGCTATCTCCGTCACGTTCGACGCATCAGGACTTCGCCAAATCTGGCGAACACGGCATATCGACGCCACCCTTCACATGTTTCACCGGTCCATCGGCATTCGGGCGTATATCGAAGTCGAAGATTTGCGTCGGCAGCCAGAGCGTCGCGCAGGCATTCGGAATATCGACCACACCACTGATATGCCCTTGCACCGGCGCGCATCCGAGAATCGAATACGCTTGCGCACCCGAGTAGCCGAACTTCTTCAGATACTCGATGGCGTTTAGACACGCCTGGCGATAAGCGACCGTGACGTCCAGATAGTGCTGGCCGCCCTTTTCATCGACAGAGATGCCTTCAAAGATCAGATAGTCGTTATACGTCGGCGTGATCGGACTCGGTTGGAACACCGGATTACGAATGGCGTACTTCTCCATTCCGCCCTTGATGACGTTCACGCGCATGTGCACCCAGCCAGCCATTTCAATCGCGCCGCAGAACGTGATCTCGCCATCGCCTTGGCTGAAGTGAAGATCCCCCACTGAAAGCCCGGCCCCATCCACATACACCGGGAAGAAAATCTTCGAGCCACGTGACAAGTCTTTGATGTCGCAGTTGCCGCCATGCTCGCGCGGCGGTACTGTCCGCGCGCCGGATGCCGCCGCTTTCTCCTTCGCCGCACCCGACAATTTCCCCATATGCGCGGTCGCCGCAAACGGCGGGTTCGCGAGCGGTGGCACCCGCTGCGGTTCCTTCGCGATCAAGCCTGTCTCACGCGCATTCCACGTCTCAAGCAACTTCGGATCCGGCAAACAACCGATCAATCCCGGATGAATCAACCCTGCGAAATTCACCCCGGGAATGTGGCGTGAACTCGTAAACATCCCATGAAAATCCCAAATCGATTTCTGTGCGTGCGGATAGTGATCCGTCAGAAATCCGCCACCGTTTGTCTTCGAGAAGAAGCCGTTGAATCCCCACTGACTGTCCGCTTTCGCGCCGATGTCCAACAGATCCACAACGAGCAAGTCGCCCGGCTCTGCGCCCTTTACCCCGATGGGGCCCGACAAGAAGTGGACGATGGAGAGGTCGATGTCGCGAACGTCGTCCGCGCTGTCGTTGTTCTTGATGAAGCCGCCGGTCCAGTCGTAGGTTTCGAGAATGAAGTCGTCGCCGGGTTTGACCCAGCAGGCCATGGGGATGTCCGGATGCCAACGGTTGTGGACTTGTTCGTTTTCGTAGGCGGATTGGTTCAGGTCGACCTTGATGAGAGTTTCTGCCATTGCGCTCGCTCCTGGTAATGGGCCAGTGGGGGACACCAGCGATCAAACAGACGCCTGATGGCGTCGGATTCACACAGAGAGGTATTCGAGAACTTCGGACATCAACAGCACAATTACTTTGCACTACATCGAATCACAGCACAAACCACCGTATTTCTACTGATTTTTTTGTTTTTTGATCATATCGCGATCCTAATTGGTGCAAAATACTTTCTCTTCAAAAGAATAAGCACCATTGATGGGCATCCGAGATGAAATATCAATCACTTGACGATTTTCTGCGCTCCACCGCCGAGCGCAACCCCGGCCAACCGGAATTCCTGCAAGCTGTCACGGAGGTGATGGAAAGCCTTTGGCCGTTCATATCGCAACATCTCAAATACGCCGAGCACGGTCTGCTGGACCGTCTGGTCGAGCCGGAGCGCACCGTCATGTTCCGCGTCTCGTGGGTCGACGATCATGGCGACGTGCAGGTCAATCGTGGCTATCGCATTCAGCACAGCTCCGCCATCGGTCCGTACAAGGGCGGCTTGCGGTTCCATCCGTCCGTCAATCTCTCGATCCTGAAATTCCTCGCCTTCGAGCAGACTTTCAAGAACGCCCTCACCACGCTGCCGATGGGCGGCGGTAAAGGTGGCTCCGACTTCGATCCGAAGGGCAAAAGCCCCGGCGAAGTCATGCGCTTTTGCCAGGCGTTCGTCACCGAACTCTTCCGTCATGTCGGCAGCGATACCGACGTGCCTGCGGGCGACATCGGCGTCGGTGGTCGCGAAGTCGGCTTCATGGCGGGCATGATGAAGAAGCTTTCGAACCGCGCCGATTGCGTCTTCACCGGCAAGGGGTTGTCCTTCGGTGGCTCGCTGATTCGTCCCGAAGCGACGGGCTACGGCACCGTGTACTTCGCTGAAGAAATGCTCAAGCAGACGGGCCGCAGCTTCGAGGGCTTGCGCGTGAGCGTCTCCGGCTCGGGCAACGTCGCGCAGTACGCCGTGGAGAAAGCGATGGCGCTCGGCGCGAAGGTTGTCACCGTGTCGGATTCGAGTGGCACCGTCGTGGACGAAGACGGTTTTACCAGCGAAAAGCTCGCTGAGCTGATGGACGTGAAGAACCATCACTACGGACGTGTGAGCGACTACGCTAAACGCACCGGCAGCAAGTTCCTCGCGGGCGAGCGCCCGTGGCATATCCCGGTCGATGTCGCGCTGCCTTGTGCCACGCAGAACGAACTCAACGCCGACGATGCCGAAACGCTCATCCGAAACGGTGTGATCTGCGTCGCGGAAGGTGCCAACATGCCGTCGACGAACGAAGCGGCGAAGCGCTTCGAGAGCAAGGGGATTCTGTACGCGCCGGGCAAGGCCAGCAATGCCGGTGGTGTCGCGACGTCAGGGCTTGAGATGAGTCAGAACGCCATGCGCATCTCGTGGCCGCGCGAGGAAGTCGATGCGCGACTGCACGACATCATGCGAAGCATCCACGAAGTCTGCCTGCATCACGGCCGTCGTGCGGATGGCTCGGTGAGCTACGTCAACGGTGCCAACGTCGCTGGCTTCGTGAAGGTCGCCGACGCCATGCTGGCACAAGGCGTGATCTGATCGGGACGGTCCTATCGCATCACCAAAAAGCGCTGTCGTAAATGGCAGCGCTTTTTCATTTGTGGAAGAGATGGCGTAACATACGCGACATCCCTTCCTTTCGGCCGGAGTCCATCAAAATGAACAAGTAATGCCGGATGCGTATTTGCATCACGTCCTCTCGCTGCCTGTCACGCGAGCGCATTGCTTTTTGTCTTGATGAGAACACCATGCCCGAATCAAACCCTCAATTTCCCGACGTTTTAGAGCACAACCGCGCCGCCTGGGATCGCCAGTCGGCGAAGCAAAGCGAATGGTCGCGCCCCGTGAGTGCCGACGTTATCGCAGCCGCGCGCAAGGGCGACTGGCGCGTGCATCTCACGCCGTCGCCGCTACCTGCCGGTTGGTTGCCGGACGACGTTCGCGGTCTTCGCGTGCTGTGCCTCGCATCTGGCGGTGGTCAGCAAGCGCCGGTGCTTAGCGCTGCGGGCGCGGACGTCACCGTGCTGGACGTCTCCTGCGCGCAGCTCGCTCAGGACGACATGGTCGCGCAACGCGACGGCCTGACGCTCACGACGCTGCAAGGCGACATGCGCGACCTTTCGATGTTTGAGGACACGTCATTCGACGTCGTCTTCCACCCGATATCGAATCAATACGTCCCGGATATTCAACCCGTCTGGCGTGAATGTTTCCGCGTGCTTCGCTCGGGCGGTCGATTGCTCAGCAGCTTCTTTAATCCGGTAGTGTTCGTCGCCGACCGCAATCCCGAGGACGCGAAACAAGGCATCATTCGCCCGCGCTTCAAAGTGCCGTATTCGGACGTCCGCGATTTGACGCCCGACGAACTCGCCGCAAAACAATCCGCTGGCGACGCGCTCGTCTTCGGCCACAGCCTCAGCGAGCAGATCGCCGGGCAACTCGAAGCGGGATTCGTGCTGAAGGGCTTTCTGGAAGACGAGCAGCCGAATCCGCGTTTCGTCATCGACCGGTTCATGCCGACATTCGTCGCGACCTACGCCGTGAAGCTCTGACGTCGATTCGTCAGCACATCACCCCTGCACCGGTATCCAGATCTCCAACGTTCCCGTGCCGGCGACAGGGTCGAAATCGGCACTGTAGCGCTCGAAGTCGGGCGCGTCGGCGGCTTGCAGTCCCGACTGCGGCAGCCACTGATGCCAGATCGTGTAGACGGTCTTGTGAATCGTTGAGATGTGCCCCTTGTGTTCGAACACAGCGAAGCGTACCGACGGAATCTCCACACAACGGAACGACGCGGGCAAGCGATCGCGCCGCGTCACTTCCACCCCGGCGATGTATTCGAATCCGCCGTCGCCATCGGGGTTGCAGCACACGCCGTACGTCACATCGCTCACTTGATCCGGCACGTGGCCGATATGAGGGCCGAAGGTCTGCCAAAGCGCAGGAATGCCCTCGTTGGTGGCGAATGTAAACCGGTCGCTCATGCCCGCAATCAAGATGGGCGCAGGTGTCTCAAAGCGCGGCGGGGCAAGGGTGACGAACTCAATTTCTTTCATGCGAAGGGGCTCCACGAGTCTCAAACCATCAAGGTGACGACGCGCGCGCAACTGCTCGGGCGTGATGCCGAAAGCGTCGGAGAACGCGCGTGTGAACGCCTCGTGAGAGCCATAACCGGCATCGAGCGCCACACCGAGAATCTCCGGCGCACCGTCGGCCAGCGCGTAGGCCGCGCGCGTCAGACGACGGGCTCGCACGTAACGCATCACCGACCATCCGGTCGTGACGGAGAACAGACGTGAGAGCGAGAAGCGCGTCATCTCGCTTGCGTCGGCGATGTGATCGAGCGTTAGCGCGTCACCCAACCGGACTTCGATAAACCAGAGTGCTTTGGCAACCGGATGCATGGCATTTCCGAGAACGTGTCGGCGTGACTATAGGGGAATGCTGCGAGGACCATTTGATCGTTCTTGCGTGCCGCTCATCCGTCGGATTTCATCAATCGCCAGAACGTCGTGCGACCGATCCCCAGCGCGCGGGCGGCGGCGGCGCGATTGCCGCCGGCAGCTTGCAAGGCGGCAAGGGCGGCGTCGCGCGTGACGGCTTCACGTGCGGCCGCTTCCTGCGATGTCGACGCCAGCGATTGGCCATCGCCCCCGCGTTTCTGCGTGCCGAGTTGCGCCAACTCCGGAAACACCTCGTGAAGCGTCTGCGCGTGACGCACGACGTCACTATCGAGATAGATGGCCGCGCGTGCCAGCAGATTCTCCAGTTCGCGCACGTTCCCCGGCCAGTCGTAACGATCGAACAGCGGTGTGAGTACGTCGAGAATGGGCTTCGACGCACGCGCATCCAATCCATACTGCGCGGCATTTCGCGCGAGCAATGTCTGCGCGAGCAGACGAATGTCGTCGCGCCGCTCGCGGAGTGCAGGCAGCGTCACTTGCAGAAGATTCAGACGGAAGTAGAGATCGGCACGGAAGCGTCCTTCGGCGACCAGCGCGTTGAGATCGCGATGCGTGGCGGCAATCACACGCACGTCCACCGATACCGGACGCCCTGACCCCAGCCGCATGACCTCGCGCTCCTGCAATACACGTAGCAGGCGGCTTTGCATTGCTGCGGGCATCTCGCCGATTTCGTCGAGAAAGATCGTCCCCGTGTGCGCGATCTCGAACAGACCGGCCTTCCCGCCACGGCGCGCCCCCGTGAACGCCCCTTCGTCGTGCCCGAACAGCTCGCTCTCGATCAGTCCCTCCGGTAACGCCGCGCAGTTGAAGGCGACGAACGGATTGCCGCGCCGAGCGCTCGCGTTGTGAATCCCCTGCGCCACTAGCTCTTTCCCGGTGCCGCTCTCGCCCGTCAGCAGCACCGTCGCGTCGTGCGCGGCCCCCGCGCGAGCGAGACGTCGAACCTTCTCGATGTGCGGCGAGTCGCCGACCAGTTCGGCAAGCTCGTGCTTCGCCACGAGATGCTTCGGGCGCTGCGTCGTCCGAAGCGACCGGTCGATGCGCTGCGCCATCTGTGCGTCCTGCACGGTGACCACCGCCCCCGAGCGCATGCCGTGTTCGTAGATCGGCACGCAACTCGTGATGAACGCACGCCCGTCGATATGCGCCAGCCGCTCCTCGACGGCCACGCCATCGTCCGACAACTCACGAAGCAGCGGCCCGAGCTTGCGTGTGAGTTCGAACTGGCGCGCGCCGTGCGTGGCGACCCGTTCGGCGTCGACACCCAGCAGCGTGAACATCGCCGGATTCACGGCTTCGAGCTGACCGTTGTCGTCGAACGCCGCGACGCCGTCGCGCATGTGCGCCACGATGGTGTTCAGACGCATGCGTTTCGATTCCTTCTCGCGACTCACGCGCGCAAGTTCCACCGAGCGCTCGAAGGCCTCTTCCACCGCGCCGAGCGAATAGAGGAACACGTGCTCAAGCCCAGCCTCCTGAGCGAAGTCGCACGCCATGCCGGGGCCAATGATGACCTTGCAGCCTTGCGCGGCCAACGTGTCGACGGCGTCCTGCACCTCGTCGACGGAGCGATACGCGCGCTGACGGATCTGGATCTTGAGCAATTGCCCAAGGTCGTCCAGCTCGCGCGAGACGGTCTCGTGCAGCACGAGGCCGAGCGGCTGGTCGGGCCAGGTCGTCGTCGCACGCGTGATGGCGCTGAGCACGTCGAAGCCGTTGACCTTGACCGTCACGACCGGCACGGAGAGGTTCTCGCGCAGATACGCGCCGTTCGACCCGGCGGCGAGCACCACATCGACCGCGCCCGACTCGACATACGACTGCAACGCCGTGACCGCCGCGCCGTAGCCTTCACGTACGGAGTAGAAGCGCGCGCGGTCGGTGTAACGCGGCGCGACCGTCTCGCAGAGGGTTTGCAAGCGGCTGATGCTCACGAGGGCGATGCCCGGGCGTCGGGCACGAGGATCGAGTGGCGCGGGCGTGACGCGGCGCGGCGGCACCGCACCGGAATGGCTGGGGGGCATGACGTTGTCTCCGGACTGCTCTGACGGCTTGATGGAACGTTTCATGAGTGTTTCACGAAACGTTCCAATTTCCGTTCGCCGATTTTGCCATATCCTCAGAAATCGGACTGCCCAGCGCAAGTCGCTGATTCGACGACGGAATTTTCGGCATTCTCAAGTGATGTCGCGTCTGGCACGCAGATTGCAAACGGTGTCTCCATTTACCGATAACTCACACGGAGACCGTCATCATGACTACCGCGACTGCACAACGCCGCGCCGAATTCCGCCGTAAGGTCGAGGCCCGCCAGGGGTTGCTCGTGCCCGGCGCTTTCAATGCCCTCTCGGCACGCGTCATCGAAGACGCGGGTTTCGAGGCGCTTTATCTCACCGGCGCGGGCGTCACCAACATGTCGCTCGGTCTGCCCGATCTTGCATTCGTCGGATTGTCCGAGATGGCCGAGCACACGGCACGCGTGCGCGACGCCGTGTCGCTGCCGATCATCGTCGACGCCGACACCGGCTTCGGCAACGCGCTGAACGTGCGTCACACGGTGCGCGTACTGGAGCGCAGCGGCGCGGACGCCATCCAGTTCGAAGATCAGGTGCTGCCCAAGAAGTGCGGCCATTTCAACGGCAAGGCCGTGATCTCCGCCGACGAGATGGTGGGTAAGATCCGCGCCGCCGTCGATGCGCGCGAAGACGGCAACCTGCAAATCATCGCCCGCACCGATGCGGCTGCCGTCGAAGGAATCGAGGCGGCCATCGAGCGCGGCCGTCGTTTCATCGAAGCCGGTGCCGACATCCTCTTCATCGAAGCGACGGAGACGCTGGCCGACATCGAACGTTTGCCCGCACTGTTCGATCGTCCGCAACTGATCAACATCGTCATCGGTGGAAAGACGCCGACGCAATCGCAGCCGCGTCTGGCCGAACTGGGCTACGGCATCGTGCTGTACGCGAACGCCGCGCTGCAAAGCGCCGTGCTCGGTATGCAGAAAGCGCTCGGCACGCTGCGCGACAGCGGGCGTCTGGACGAAGACCCGTCGCTGGTGGTGCCGTTCGCGGAGCGTCAGCGTCTGGTGAACAAGCCGTTCTACGACGCCCTCGACAAAAAGTACGCCGCCGACTGACCGGCACCAGTTTCGACATTCGCAAGTCGGTGACGCATCGATTCGGGTGCGTCGCCTGTTCCATCCAAAGCCGCACCGCATTGCCGCAACCCCGCATCACTGCAAGACGGCATCAAACAAAAAGTATCGGAGACAGATTGTGACGCCCCCCTCGGATTCCCTCGCCGCACGTCAACCGCATTCCCGCAACGCTTCCACCGCCACCACTCGCGCCCCCGTCAAGATCGGCTCCATCGTCGGCGGCCTCGCGGGCAACCTGATCGAGTGGTACGACTTTCTCGCCTACAGCATCTTCTCGATCTATTTCGCGAAGGCCTTTTTCCCTGGCGACAACCCGACCGTCCAACTGATGAACACGGCTGCGATTGCGGCAGTGGGTTATGTGGCGCGTCCGTTGGGTAGTTGGCTTATCGGTCTGTACGCGGACCGTCGCGGTCGTAAGGCGGCCCTCACGGGTTCCGTGCTGGCGATGAGCGTCGGCTCGATGATGATCGCGCTCACACCCGGTTACGCGACCATCGGCATCTTCGCGCCTATCGTGCTGATCGCAGCACGTCTGCTGCAAGGTCTGTCGATGGGCGGCGAATACGGCACCAGCGCGACGTATCTGAGCGAAGTCGCGCCGGAGAACCGCAAGGGCTTCTTCCTCGGCTTCCTGCAAGTGAGCGTGGTGGCGGGGCAACTCGTCGCACTGGGGCTCATGCTGGTGATGCAGCGCTGGTTGCTGACGGCTGAGCAGATCGAGCACTGGGGATGGCGTATTCCGTTCGTGCTGGGCGGCGTGCTGGCGCTGTTCGCGTTATACATGCGTCGCAACGTGACGGAGAGCGAGGCGTTCGTCGACAGCGCGAAGAAGCGCGAGACGTCGATTGCGCGTGAGGTGTTCGCGCACTGGCGTCAGATTCTGCTCGCCATCGGCATCACGATCGGCGGCACGGTCGCGTTCTACACGTTCACCGTCTACATGCAGAAGTTCCTGGTGAACTCGGTCGGTCTCACGAAGGAGACGTCGACGTTCGTCTCCACGCTTGCGCTGCTGCTGTACATGCCGCTGCAACCGCTGTTCGGGTTGCTGTCTGACGTGATCGGCCGTCGCAAGGTACTGATGATCTTCGGCGTGAGCACCACGCTCTTCTCCGTGCCGCTCTTCACGGCGCTTAGTCACACGAAAGACCCGCTGGTGGCGTTCGCGCTGTCGTTCGCCGGTCTCGTCATGCTCTCGGGCTTCACGTCAGTGCACATGCTGGCGAAAACCGAACTGTTCCCGCCGCGCATTCGTGCGCTCGCCGTGGGCTTCCCATACGCGCTGACGACAGCGATTCTCGGCGGCACGACGGAGTTCGTGGCGCTGCGCTTCAAAGCGAGCGGTCACGAGTCGTATTTCTATTGGTACGTGACGATCTGCGCGGCGATTTCGCTCGTCGTCTATCTCAAGATGCCGGAGACGCGCGGTCGCAAGTTCGACTGAGCGCTTTCCCGTGCGTTTTGACGGGCAGATTCCCGGCTTCCGCCGGATTCGCGAAATCCGGTGACAGATCCGTAAAGTGCGTTGGCCCACGCGTGGCATCGTGGGCCGACCACCGCTGCGGAGTTCCGCCCATGATGCTGTCGCCGATCCCCGACCTCAGTCTTGTCCTGCCTTCCGATGCGGAGGAGTTGTGCCGCGGGAGCCTGACGCCGGAAGTGGCATGGGATCTCGAAGGTGCGGTCAATGTGCCCGGGCCGTCGTGGTCACTGCCGTTTCCCACCGTGCCGCCTGACACCGACACGGCGTTTCGTTTTCAGACCGATTTTCTGGGACTGGGCGACGACGCGTACGACGACATCGTCACGCAATGGATCTGCGCCGTGCGGCACGGAAGCGGCACGCTCGCCTGGCGCGCGTTTGTCGCCCGATGGGAAATGCGGATTCCGGGCGGGCAAGGCCGCTACACGTTGTTCGGGTTTCTGATGCAGAAGTTCGCCAGGATCGACATGCGCCTTCGCCCCGCTGCGCTCGAATGCTTTCTGACGGATGGCCCCGACGGGCGCGCGGCGGTGCAACGTCACTGGCACCGGGTCGGTCTGGGGAAGTTCTCGCGCGAGCACTGGCCGCTGGTGCAACGGCTGTTGCGCAGGGCGGGCATGCTGCGGTGATTGGGAAGAAAAGCGACGCAGAAAACGAAAAAGGCAGAAGACCTTTCGATCTTCTGCCTTCTGAAACCTTGGTGCCGACGGCGAGACTCGAACTCGCACAGCTTTCGCCACTACCCCCTCAAGATAGCGTGTCTACCAATTTCACCACGTCGGCTTTGTCCTGCAAGGGAGCGCGATTGTAACGGGAAAATTGGATTTTGTGAATGCTTCGCGCGCCGCGCAACCGTCTTGCGCGCGCGACGCGCTCACTACCGACACACCGACGGGAGAGATATACGCGCGGTATATCTCAGGCCGCTAGCCGTTGCGATCCGCTGACCACCGTCAGCGCCGGTGCATGACCACCGCCAAAGCCGCGCGAATCCATGGCGTGTCCTTCGCGCAGACGGAAGCGGGCCACCGTCTCCGCCAGCATGCGCGCCTGCTCGCTGAGCATGGCCGATGCGGCCGCCGACTCTTCCACGAGTGCGGCGTTCTGCTGCGTCGCCTGATCCATCTCCGAGACCGACCGGTCGATCTGGCTGATGCCCGCGCTTTGCTCGGTCATCGCGCCGTGAATCTCGCTCACCAGACGCTGGACGCGCGTGATGCCGTCGACGATCTCATGCATCGTGGTGCCAGCCGCCTGCACGCGCTCCGTGCCGCTCTTCACGTTCTGAACGGACGTCTCGATCAGCCCCTTGATCTCCTGTGCGGCGGCCGCGCTGCGTTGCGCCAGCGTACGCACTTCGCCAGCCACCACGGCAAAGCCGCGTCCCTGCTCGCCCGCCCGCGCCGCTTCCACAGCGGCGTTGAGCGCCAGGATGTTCGTCTGGAAGGC
The DNA here is from genome assembly GCF_044772185.1 of Pandoraea sp. NPDC090278. NCBI lineage: Bacteria > Pseudomonadati > Pseudomonadota > Betaproteobacteria > Burkholderiales > Burkholderiaceae > Pandoraea > Pandoraea sp. NPDC090278. The sequence goes on from NZ_JBIVYJ010000002.1 coordinate 383,387, forward strand.
AATGCCGTCGATGACGCTGATGATTTCCGTAATGCGCTCCGACGACTGCGTAATGGCGGCCATCGTGCCCACGGCGTCGGTGACGACCTGGCCCCCGCGTGCGGCGGCGGCGCTTGCGTCGTTGGCCAGTCGCGTCGCGTGCTCGGCGGTGTCGGCCGTCTGCTTGACGCTGGACGTCAGTTCCGTGAGCGCGGACGACGTCTCCTGCAACGACCCGGCCGATGCCTCGGTACGCTGTGACAGATCGCGATTGCCCATTTCGATCTCGCTCGTGGCCGACGTCATCGACGACACGCCGGTGCGCACGTCGAGCATGACCGAGCTGATCTTGTCGACGAAGGCGTTGAACGACTTCGAAATCTGCGCGACTTCGTCATGACCGGTGACATCCAGACGCTGGGTCATGTCGCCGTCGCCCGAGCCGATGGTATCCATCGCATCGCGCACGATCGACAGGCGCTTGAAGGCGCGCGAGGTGAAGATCGAGGCGATCAACAGCGCGACGAGCGTGAGTACCACCAACGTGACGATGGTGGCCGTGAGCACGTGCGTGAGGCCCGATGTGGCTTCCGCGCGATCGAGTGCGACCACCAGATACCAGTCGGTGCCGGGAATGCGTTTGGCCTTGAGCAGCTTGGCTGCACCGGACAGTTCCATCGAGACCGGTGCTGCGCCGTCGGCAGCCATGCCGGGCAGCGAGTCGGCGGTGAGCGCGGCGGAGACGTCGGTCGACGGTTTGAGCGAGTACTTGCTGTCCGGGTGAGCGATCACCTGGCCGTCGCTTGCGACGACCAGCGCAAGGCTCGACGGCGTGGGGTGAACGGCCTTGATGATGTCCTGCACGCCGGTGAGTGCCACGGCACCGCTGATGGCACCGGTCGTCTGAGCGTCGCGCACGAGCGGTGCAGTGAAGGCCACGTAAGGAATGCCCGTCGACGAATCGCCGTACGGTTTGGTGACGGTCAGCTTACCGGCCGCAACCGCGCTCTTGTACCAGGGGCGAGCCGTCGGATCGTAGTCCGCCGGGGTGGGCGCGGTGGAGAAGAACGTCTTGTCCGACCAGCCGATGCTGGTGATCGGGAAGTCGTTGGTCTTGCCCATGAGCTTCACGAGGCCGGTGGGGTCCCCCTTTTCGACCACTTGCGACGTGGCGACGACCGCCTGCGCCTTATCGGCTGCCCAGCGCTCGACGGTGCCCGCGTTGCCGTTGGCCACGGCCGAGAGCGTGTGCTCGATGCTGGACATCATGCTGTCGCGCACGATCACGTAGGTCGTGACGCCTGAGAGGATCAGCGCGCCCACGACCGTCAGACAGGTGATGAGCAGAATCCGGGTTCGCAACGAAGTGACTTTCATGGGCTTTCATCGGTAGGCCCGCGTGCGAGCCGTTGATTGGGGGCGGCCGCTCAGGCGGATTGGGGGCGCCCTCGCAGCGAAACAGTGAATCTGTGACTTCCACTACGTCTATTACGTCCTTGCTCTCTGCGCTTACGGCTGGGTGCCGCAATAACTTTAGTGAGCAGGAATCAACGCCCGTGTGCTGCGTTTCAACGGCGGGTCCGATGCCCTTTAACGGTGCTTTCCACCGGTAGTTTTTCCTCATTTCGTTCGTTGAAACGTCGATGGCTTTGCGTCCGGGTCATCGTCGTCGTGATCGCCTTCATCGATGAACGGCGAATCGGTATCGGGGGTGCCCTTTCGCAGGGCAAGGCGTGCCTCGTTGGCGAGCGCCTCGTAGCGTTTGCGGAAGCGGATCAGTTCTTTTTCGTCGAGTTCTTCCAGATCGAGCAAGGCGTTGTGCGCGCCTTCCATCGCACGAATCAGTTCATCGAGCTTGATGTGCATCGCCGCCGTGTCGCGGTTCTGCGTGTTCTGAATAAGGAAGACCATCAGGAAGGTGACGATGGTGGTCGATGTGTTGATGACCAGCTGCCACGTGTCGCTGTAGCCGAAGAATGGCCCGGTCACCGCCCAGATGAGGACGAGTGCGACCGCCAGCACGAACGAGACCGGACGCCCGGTCACCGTGGAAAGGTAGCTCGAAAACTTCGAAAACCATCTGCCGTTCATGACCGTCTCCCGTTGCGTTAAGAGATAGGCCAATGATGGCACAAGGCTACGGTCACACCGAGGTCCACTGAAGGTCGAATTGACACAGCCGTATTGCGGCCTGAGAAATCAGTTTGGGATCGTGTCAGGGGCGATTTGCGAATTGGCGCATCGAGTGCCGCTGCCTATGACCCAATCGGAGTGAGCGAAAACGTGAATCCGACAATCAAACGCCAGAAACGCCAAGAATTCAAACAGATTGCCACCACTATGAAATCTCCATTCAAAGAAGGAGTTGAATCGTGATTGAAAATATCAATGGATCGTCAACGGTGGCGACACCACCGATTTCACTGATGTCGGCAGAACCTGGCAATTCTGAGTCGGATGGCGTCGGAGCAATGTCAGCGGATCTGATTGTGATGCGTCCGATACCGTTAGCGGACGCGGGCATTAGTGAAGGGGAATCAAGGGGGTTGTTAGGACTGCCTGCGGCGGTTGAAGAGTATTGGGTATACGACAAAAATAGAACTCAATACGAGACGTTCAAAGATGATTTTAAGCAGGCGATCAACTTAAGTGTCAATAATTATTGTGCTGAAGCAAATGAGAAAATAAATAGCCTTAAATCTGATAGGGAGACCAAGTTCGAAATTTTTGAGCGAGATTCGCTAAATTCTGTGATCGCCAAGAGGGGGGAGCTAAAGGAGCTTGAAGCTAAGGTGGAGAAGGATGTTGGTGATAAGAAAAATGAGATGATTTATGAAATAAAAAAATACACATCAAATTTGAGTCCGATTAGGGAGGTACTCATTCGAGAGATGCTATGTCGCATAGATGAAAAGAAATTGAATGGAAAGCTCGATGGCCTTGAGTATATGGTTGAAAGCTTTGGTGCCGAATTCAAAGAATTTCCACCAGAAGAGTACCGATCGTTGTTACTTAGAGTCTACGAAGGCTGGGAGACCCGCCTGGATGGATTGGTTTATTTTTCGTCCAAATCGAAGTGTGATGCCAGGCCGGTAATGCTTGATGAAATATCGATCGCATTGAAAGCTGCTTTGGAGGGCGACGAACATTCGACCCGTGAGGGGGATCTAAGGTTTAGAAAATCGCTCGAAAAATTCCTGGAATACTGTAGAGGGCGGGGTGTCACGTGGGAGCAAGAGTTTTTTGACGACGTATTTTTCGGAATAAAAAGAATTTCCGAAGAATATCGGCTAACAGCATTGATGAAATACTGTGATATCGCTCCGGAAAACATAAAAAAAATCCCTCAGTCCAGGCTTCATGATTTTGTTTGCGGCACATTTTCTGATGCTGAGCGAATTTCTGAGGCCTTTAGGTGCCTTGGTGAAGCGACCGGATGTATATTTTTACCCGATGATTTATACGTGACGTGGCAAAAAGCGGCTGCAGCCGATCCCACTACCAAAGAGGGTCGGATAGCGAGTGCCGAATTTGTAAGAAATGTCGAGGGCAGAGTTTCAAAAATCGTCGATATTGATGGACGTAAAATTAATGATGTCTATAGAGAAATCATTCTTGGTTTGAGTCGAATAGATGATGATCTTAGATTGAATTCAATTAAATTAATTTGTCGATATTTTTCTGAGAATTTGTCGGATATGTTTTCTGAATTTGGTCCGTCCAGGGTTTGCGATCTGATTTATGAAATAATTCCGAAACATTCCGTTGATGATGCCATGTCGGAGTTTTCGAAGGTTAATGGCTTTGATCAATATGCGAGGTTGGTGGGGGAGTTCGTAGAAAGGTTGAGAAAAGTTTCTTCGGAGTTTAATGGAGACGAATATTATTTTGATTATAGGCTTAGGAGGAGGATCGAAAATATCGTCGACGACTTGCTTGTTGTGAGTTCCGGTCGTGAATTTACTGTCGGAAGAAGGATGATATATGCGCTAAATATGGGTAGTGACGAATTAAACTATGAAGTGTTGCGTTTAATCGTCGATCACATTCCTGGATTGCGTGAGGACATCCAGTTAGATGAAATTCGAAGGTGGGTTGGCGAGACGTTTAAAATAGAACGATACAAGGATCGTGTTCTGGATCTGTTCACTCCGCCGCCGCGGGACGATGAAATAAAAATCGAGAGAGTGAAGCAGGAGATGTGGGAGGCGTCCCGTATTAGTATGAGGCGCGTCCGCACGATTGAAATACCGAATTCGTTTTTTAGTTTAACGGAAACGGAAAAGCAGAAGGTTGTAAAGCTGACTGTCGATTGGATATTTAGTCCAGTTAACAGCGATACATCTCTTTGGCTGTATCGATTTTCGTCGAACCGATCTATTCAAAGTTACTTGATGGGAACTGTGTCGCAAGATACTTTAAATTCTGTGAAGCAGTTGAGAGATCCGAGCTCTCTTCTGAGTTTAATTCAAGATTACTGGATGGCCTACTAGTTCAAACAATCCGAAGTCAACTCAGGGTTCGCCGCGCGTTCGCGTTGGCGAACCGCTTCAAACGTCGCAAGTGACAATGCGTTTTACAGGGTCACTGGCTTGCATGCGCTATCGTGCAAATGCCTCGGGAAAAGTGAGGGTCGTTGCCTGACATCCCTCGGCGAGTTCATCATCGTGCGTCGAAAAGAGAACGCAGTGATCCTTGCCAAGCATAGAAAACAAATCGATCAGCACGGCGCGTGAAGGACCGTCCAGGCCGCCGGTGGGTTCATCTGCCAGGATCACACGCGGAGCGCCGAACAATATCGCCGTCAGGTAGAACTTGCGACGCGTACCCGTCGACATTTGCTCGAAGCGCTTTTCCATGTGCGGCATCAGGCTGAAGCGCTCGGCGAGATCAAGGATGTCTGCGCTCACGCTCACCTGACGCTGTGCCGCACGTTGCTCAAGGAAGTCACGGCCGGTTTGCATGGGTTCGGTCATGCAATCGAACGGCACGACGGCCAGGGCGGCCTTTGCGGCGTCGGGCTCGCGCTGCATCGAATGCCCGTCGATCCATACCTTTCCATCCCCTGCATCCACGGTGCCTGCGAGCATGCCGAGCAGCGTCGTCTTGCCGCCACCGCCTTCGTCGCGCAACGCGAAGCAACCGGGACCCGCGTTGAAACGGAGGTTCTCGAAAAGGGTGAAATCGTCGAAACGTCGGGTAAGCCCTTCGAAGCGAAGCAGCGACTCCTGATGCATGACTTCGCTCATTTCAGATAAGCCTTGATGACGTGAAGTAAGGGGGCCAGTTCGGCTTCGCGGTGAGCCTGATCCGGTTCGTTGATGACGTGGTCGACGAGGTGTCCCTCGATAACCGCGCCCATCAGCCCGTTGATCGCGCCGCGAATGGCTGCGATCTGCTGAAGGATTTCGACGCAGTCGCCCTCCTCGCTCAACTGCCGCTCCAGCGCCTGCGTCTGCCCTTGAATGCGACGCACGCGTGCCAATAGCTTGTTCTTGTCCCGAATCGTGTGCACGGCTCGTCGCGCCCCTGTCCATTGAAAATCGAATGAAAAAATGCTAACACAAATATACTGGTGGGGAGTATATTGCGAGGCATCGCACAACCCTACTGAGTCTCCTGAAATGGCCGATTTCCCGACCCTTCTCCAGCAAGGCAGCGCCTGGCTGTTCATTCCGAGCGCGATATTGCTCGGCGCATTACACGGTTTGGAGCCTGGCCATTCCAAGACGATGATGGCGGCGTTCATCGTTGCGATTCGCGGCAGCGTCGGACAGGCGGTGTTGCTCGGGCTTTCGGCAACGGTGTCGCATACGGCGGTGGTCTGGCTCGTCGCCATGGCGGGAATGTACTTCGGGCGCAACTGGAACCTCGAAACGTCCGAGCCGTACTTCGAAGTGGTATCGGGTGTTCTGATTCTTGTGGTCGCCGGATGGATGCTTTGGCGCACATGGCGCGACAGTCGTCGCGAGCATTCGCATCATCGTGCCGACCATGACCATGACCATGACCATGACCATGACCATGACCATGACCATGACCACGACCACGACCATCGGCATGCTCACCCGCAGGCGCTGAAAGCCATCGGCGACGGCTATCAGGACGCCCACGAGCGGGCGCACGCCCGCGACATTGAAAATCGCTTCTCAGGGCGCGAAGTCACCACTGGCCAGATCGTCATGTTCGGTCTGACGGGCGGGCTCGTGCCCTGTCCTGCATCGATCACCGTGCTGCTGTTGTGTTTGCAACTCAAGCGTTTTGCATTGGGCGCGGGGTTGGTGCTGTGCTTCAGCATCGGGCTGGCCATGACGATGGTGGCGTCTGGCGCACTGGCAGCGCTGAGCGTGCGTCATGTGTCGCGGCGCTGGAGCGGGTTTGGTGAATTCGCGCGCAAGGCACCGTACTTCTCGGGCGCGCTGATCGTGCTGGTCGGTGTGTACGTCATCTATCGAGGCGCGTCGCATATGCTTCTCAACGTCTAAATCGTGTCGGTCCTTACGCGCGCGGACGCCACGATCGTCTCCCGCAGGTTGAAGCGATAGATAAGCGTACGCCCCGCGACGTCAGCTTCGCGTTGCGCGACGAAGGCGGTGGCGGCAAGGTTCGCCGATACATCGCAAACACAAACACGCGGCGAACCCGGAATGGACTTCGAATTATTCGATTCGCAGCATACCGAACGCTTTGATCACGGATTTCGCCAAACGGTTTTCCGCCAGATCGTTCAGCTTGTCATACGTCGTCTGCGAGACGGCATGGTGGAAATATCCGATGAGCCCGCCGTCCGCAGCAAAGTCAAGGATGTCGGCAAACCATATAGGCGTGATTTCGCTGGAGTTCGACAACACATAATGAACAGTAGCCGCGAAAACCGTTCGCTTCCCATCCTCACTCAACTTCGAAAACGATCTCGGCACCGTGGTTCTCTCGGACGAATGATGCCTGTCGTACACCGCCTTCTGCATTTCGTTCTTTGCCGTTTGGATGGCTTCATACGAGTCTTTTGCCTTGCCGCTCTCTTCGGATTCTTTCGTCTCGTCGATTGTCTTGCCTGACTCGCTAGGGTCAGTCACGTCTGGATTTGTCTTTAACGAGATGGCGAGCCGTTGAATCCCTGCCGAGCGTGCCGTGACCAAAATCTGAATATCTCTTTTTTCCGTGTCCGGAAACAACATCGCGTGACACGCGCAGTGAGACACACGACACAGGTCGCCAGCCATGGCCGGATTGTCCTGCGGACCAGGTTCTGGCTCGACCTGCCGTGACGCCAGTTGTGCGACATAGGTCGCATCACTTGTATTCACATCTGTGGTCAGAGGCATGACGCAACTCCTTCAGTGGGTGGGAGTTTCAGGTTGGCACCGATAGTGCGACGCACTTCCACTTTCCGACGCGCCGCTTCGGCAACGCGGCGACCTCCGAAGGCACTTGTGAATTTCGCGCGGCAACTGACTGGGGAAACGCTTGGCGGGCCTAATCGGGATTGGGCGAAATATCGGCAGTCACCAAGGCGAAGGCCCCAACGTGGATCAGTCGCCAGATGAATCCGACAGGTCCATGTCGGTAACCCGAAGGGCGTCGACAAATAGGAACCACTATGAAGTCTCCATTCACCGAAGGAGATAGATCATGGAGTCGATTTCACCCGGTTCGGTTGTCAACAACACACAATTGCCCGTCGAGCGACCTGTGGCGGCGTCCGGTAACCGGCTCGACGCGGCGCCGACAATTGCCTCGGATCTAGTGCTCGCGTCGCGAGCGGTGCAGTCGGAAGACGAAACCGAATGGCGAGGGCACAAGGAATTTCCGGCAGCGCTCCCCCCCTATTGGATGCACAACCAAGCGGGCGGCGAATACGAAAGCCTCAGAGCCGGTTTTCGGGCGGCAGTAAGGTTAGCTGCGAATACTGAGGAAAAAAATAATAAAGGTGACGGACTGCAATTCATGCGCAATAGTCCGGGGCAGTTTCGGGGGTTTCCGGCAGATGACTACCACAAGCTGTTGCGAAAATCGTGTGATAGCTGGGAAGGCAGATTAGGAAAATTGATGCAATTTTCCGACATCACCGGATCCGATTCGCAGCGGGGGATGCGTTGGGAAATTCTAATGGAGCTGGATAATTACATTGAATACGATGAGGACAGACCATACAGAAAGGAGATGCAGGACAGAAGAATTAAAATTGCGATAGATCGATGCCTGGAACATTTGGATCAGAGTAATGCCGATTCATCGCGCCAGTTCGTATTGGATCTGCTGAGTGATGTCAGTATTTTAAGGCTGAGATATCGTCTGAGTGCGTTGACAAGATTGTGTGAAATCATTCCGGAGAAAATTAAGCAGATTTCTCAGTCGGACCTCCAAGAGCTACCGGCCATTCTCACACTTAGCGAAGCGGAGACATCCAGTGCGCTCAAATGTCTCGGAGAGACGACCGGCTACGTCTTCCTGCCGCACGGAATCTTTGCTGATTGGCAAGAACTTGCGAGTCTGAAACTGGACGTTCCGGCCGATCAGAGAAGGCGCACCGACTTTGCCGACCAACTGAGACAAAGAATAGACAAGATCGTAGATGACGGAAGGGACGCGAATCTTGTCATGAGGGAGATCGTCCTGAGGTTGGCCCGCCTGGACGAAGACACTCAATCGGCCGGTGCCAAGTTGCTGTGCGAGTTCTTCAAGGATGAGCTGTCGAGCATGTTTGCAGCAACTGGAGGCAGAAGATCCCTAGCAATAATCGGAAGTTATTGCGATAGCGCCAAGTTGGAGTTTGCTGATTTTTCAAGAGAAATTAATGGCAGATTGCGGGCAACTGGGCAGCTAAATTTGCAGGAGAATTTTAAAGAATCGGCTAAATCAAGAATCAAAAATTATAGAAACTGGATTCGCAATCAATATGAATACTACGATAATATTAATTTCGCCTTGAGAAGGGTGTTGTTTGGTAAGGAAGGCGCTGAAAAATGCGCGGCCGTAATGGATGTTCTTTACGGTTTTGATGAATGGGCGGACAGTCACGAGAAATTCTTATCGTTGCAAGATTTCGCGACGGTTATGTCTGATTACCGCAGAGAGACCATCGCCGGTATTGTCGGCGAGGAAGCGGCTAGAGCTTGGTTGTCGGAGAATTATTCGGTGTCCGACAAGGAATTCGCATTGGCCACGGAGCTGCTAGGTCTCGACACGATAAAAACGGTGCCGAATAAGGTTGACGAGGAGTTCATCATTCCACATAACTCATCGGACCAGATGAAGTGGGCCGAAAGACAGCTCCTGTCGATTTGCGGTTTTGGGATGAATGGCAGCGGGGCCGCGTTTGAAATGCCTCCTTCCTTTAACAACCTGTCGTGGCAGGACAGAGCGGATGCGATGCAGTTGACGGTCAATTGGGCAATGAAGCCCCTGAACAACGACACCTACAAAAAGTTGAGGGCCATGGCGGCTTCGTTGGACCTTCAGGGTCTCATGGCCAACACGGTCACGAAGCGGAAATTCGCGGAAGTAAGGGACTTCCCCGGGGACGAAAGCGTTAGGGTCATCATGCAGAAGTACAACATGGTGCGGTCGAACTAAAGCGCCTCCGTCGTTCGTCGGCGCCATCAGCTTCAGCACGGAAGGCGTCGGCTTTCACTCACGTATGCCGGTGAACGGTATCTCCCGGATTGCGTCGGAAATGGGGGATATATCGGCATGCCCCAGGGCGAAGCCCCCAACGCGAATCGGCCACAACTGGAATCCGACAGGCGCCTGTCGGTAACCCAAAGGACGTCGACAAATCGGAACCACTATGAAATCTCCGTTCACCGAAGGAGATAGATCATGGATCCGATTTCTACTGCGCCGATCACTAACAAGCCCTTGTTGCCTACCGAAGTACCTCCCGATGCTCGGTCGGCCGCCGCATCGACAATTTCCTCAGATCTGAAGTTCGTGGCGCCAGCGTCGTTCGATGTGGTGTGGGAAGGCGACCCCGGATGGAAAGGGCGAGAGCGACTGCCGGAATTGGACGCCCATTACTGGCTGTGCGACAGAGCAAGTCCCGAGTACGAGCGTTTCAAGGCAGATTTTCGGGAAGCGGTGAAGGTGCGGTTGGATATGGACAACCCGGAAAACCGTCGCGACGGATTGGCGTCTTTGCTCCGAAGTTGTCCGCAACAGTTTCGGGGATTTCCGGCGGATGAGTACCTCCAACTGATGGATGACCACTGTCCTGACCGCAAGGAGGATGCACTGAACTCAATGGTGATGTTCTCCAGCATCATCGGATCCGACGAAAAGTTGGCGATACGTCAGTTGATCCAGAGAGATTTAGTTTCTGCCCTTGGTGACAAAGATGAGCGCGACGCAACGTCGGAATCGACCGGCGATCCAAAGAATTCACTGGGTAAATTGCTTGACCAACTGGGCGAAATCGATGGTGGCCCGTTAACACAATTTGTGTTGGATCTGCTTCGTGACATCCGTGACTTGGACGAGAAATATCGTCTGGCTGCATTGAGGAAATACTGCGAAATTGTTCCGGAGAGGATTCAGCAGATATCCCAGTCGGAACTTCAGGAGTTGCCGATAGATCTGGCGCTTAACGATGCGGATACCTCCGGTGCACTCAAGTGTCTCGGAGAAGCGACCGGCTATGTCTTCCTGCCTCTAGGGATCTTTGCCGACTGGGAGGAACTGGCGATTCTGCGGCCGGATGTTCCCGAAGATCAGAAAAAGCGCATACATTTCGCCAATCAACTGAGACAAAAGATCGACAAGATCGCCGATGACGGAAGAGACGCGAATTTTGTCCTGCGGGAGGTCGTCTTGAAGTTGGCGCGTCTCGACGAAGATACCCAATGGGCCGGATCCAAGCTGTTGCAAGAGTTCTTCAGGGATGATCTGTCAAGGATGGTGGAAGCATTAGGGCCTGATATGTTTCATGGATCCATCAAGAATTATTGCGAAGGCGCCAAATCGGAGTTTGGCAACGTCTCGGCGGAAGCGGTCGGCAGATCTAAGGGAAATGACCGATTCGATTTGCTGGAAAGTCTTAAGGCTTCGGCGCGGGCGAGGCTCAAAGATCCTTCCGCATGGAGTCGCGATAGAGAAAGTTACAGATGGGAAATTCGATCCCATGTAAGCAGTCTCTTCGACGATAAGACCCGAGGTCAGAAGCGTGTCGCTGCGACAGACGTTCTCTCCCACTTCGGCGATTGGGGGATGGCTCTGGAGAAGATTTTTGCGGTAATAGATTTATCGGCAATTTTTTCTGAGCGCTATGGGGAAAGCTTGGGAGACGTTGTCGGAACCCGGGGCTGTAAAGAATGGATTTCAGAGAACTTTAAGCAGGGCTCCGTTGCGTATTCTGCTGCCATGAGGGAACTAGGCATCGACGAGTGGGCACTGGAAGAGTCGGGGTTGCCGGACAACGTTGGCGAGGCGTTCATCATCCCGCATAACAAATCAAGAATGTTCGAGTGGGCCGTAAATTTCCTTATGTCCATTTGCAATACGGGGATGAATGGTAGCGGGAGAGCGTTCGAGATGCCGCCCTCCTTTACCAACCTGTCGTGGCAGGACAGAGCGGATGCGATGCAGGTGACGGTCAACTGGACAATGCAACCGTTGAATAACGACACCCTCAAAAAGTTGAAGGCGATGGCGGCGTCGGTGGACCTTCGGGATCTCATGGTCAACACGGTCACGAAGCGGAAATTTGCGGAAGTTTGGGATGAGCACCTTAGGTCGTACATGCAGGCGCGCAGAATGGTTCGGTCGAACTAGAACACACGCAGCGTTCGTCGGCTCCCTTAGCGTCAACACAGGGGCGTCGGCGTATCCAGCGCATTACGATTCGTGCATTCACTGCACAAATGCTGTGCGCGGCGCCCTCTGGTTCGAGGGAGGACGCGTGCCTACACTGAGCTCCTCTCAAACCCCGATGGAGGACTCTCATCATGATGCAGCCACTGCTCAAAACCCTGAAGCTCGCGACGATCGGACTGTCGCTCTCGATGGCGGCTTCCGCCGTCACCGCAGGCGAATCGAAAAAAGCGCCCGCACCGACCATCCGCGCCATGCTCGGCGCAACGCCCGTCGATCATCTCGATCCGAAGCGCACGGCCGTGCTCGTGATCGACTTCCAGAACGAATACTTCACCGGCCGCATGCCGATTAAGGATCGCGCATCGGCGCTTGCCAACACGCAGAAGTTGCTTGCGCTGGCAGATCGCACCGGTATGCCTGTCATCCAGATTCAGCACGTCGCCCCTGCCGGCGCCGCTGTCTTCGCCAAGGATGGTAAGACGGTGGACTTCGCACCGGGTGCTGCGCCGCGCGCTCGCGACATCGTCTTGCAAAAGACGTCCGTCAGCGTGTTCGCGAGTACGGATATCGATGCACAGCTCAAGAAGCTCGGTGTCGATACGCTGTTGATCACCGGCCTGATGACGCATGCGTGCGTCGCAGGTGCGGCTCGTGATGCCGCGCCGCTGGGCTATCGCGTCGTGGTAGCATCGGACGCGACTGCAACCCGCGACATCACGCGTCTCGACGGTACCCGTGTGGAGAGCGCCGCACTGCATCGCGCGGCCCTCGCGGAGATCGAAGATACGTTTGGCGACGTTATGACGACCGGGCAGATCCTTAAGCTGCCGGTGCGCTAAACCCGGTCCCGGCGCCAATTCCCTTGCTTCAACGGCTCGACGGCTCGACGACATGGATCAATTGCTGGCAATGCGCATCTTTCACGCACTCGTCGAAGCTCGCAGCTTCTCGGCGGCGGGTGAGATGCTGGACATGTCGCATTCGAGTGTGTCGCGTCAGTTGAAGCAGACGGAAAGCGCGCTGGGTGTAGCGCTGGTCAATCGCAGCACGCGTCAGTTTTCGCTCACACCTGCCGGTGAGCGTTATCACCGGCATTGCATCGATATCATCGGGCGCGTGGATGCCATGACGCACGCCATGACCGACGAGCGCGAACAGCCGAGCGGCCCGTTACGTGTGACGGTGCCGCTGGCCATCGGCACGCTCGAACTTCCCGCATGGTTGCCCGCGTTTCGTCTGCGTTATCCGGATATCGAGCTGACGTTGTCGTGCAGCGATCAGTACGTCGATCTGCTCGCAGAAGGGTTCGACCTCGCGCTGCGCATCAGCAGCACGCCGTTGGCCGACAGCAACCTTCAGGCGAAATTGCTGACGGCATCGGAGACGGTGCTCGTCGCTTCCCCCGGTTATCTCTCGCAAGCGGGACTGCCTCGCACGCCGGACGCGCTGGCGTCGCATCAGTGTCTGCGCTTCGCCAGGCCCAACTCGCCCGACGCATGGACGATCACCACGCCGGACGCACAGATACAGCGCGTATCGCTCTCCAGCGCATTCGCCACAGACGCCATCACCGCACTCTTCTCCGCAGCCCTCGCGGGCGCGGGCATCGCAGCGTTCACCGAACGCACTGTGCGCGCCGAACTCGCGCGCGGCACGCTGGTTCGCGTGCTCCCGCAATGCACGCTCGGCCGCAGCCACTACTACGCGCTCTATCCACAGACGCGCCACGTCAACCCGAAAGTACGCGCGTTCATCGGCTTCATGGCCGAGCACTATCAAGAGTCGTGAGCCCATCACCTGCGCATCGAAAGCATCAATAGCGACTGCCAGACAAGCTCATGCACCTCGTGACAGAATCCGGGAATTCGTTCCGATCCCGCGAGGCTATTCTCATGACCGATCCGAAAGACATCGCCCCCGAAAGCACCGCTGCACGTGTGGCGTTGTGGCGCGCGTTGCATCTCGAAGTCGACGCCGAGCCCCCCGTACTGGCCGACGACGTCGGCCTGCGTCTACTGGACCCACCGGACGACTGGCGCGAGCGCGGCGACATGCATCCGGTGTTCACCCGTCCGTTTCGCGCGTCCATCGTCGCGCGGGCGCGGTACATCGAAGACCTCGTCATCGCGGAAATGAAGCGCGGTGTTCGTCAGTACGTCATTCTCGGTGCGGGGCTCGATAGCTTCGCGCAACGTCATCCCGAACTCGCCGGATCGCTCTCGATTTTCGAAGTCGACAAGCCGGGGCCGCAGCGCTGGAAACACGACCGTCTCGTCGCGTTGGGCTACGGCGTGCAGGACTGGCTGCATTTCGTCCCCGTGAATTTCGAGGCGGGAGATTCGTGGCGCGACGCGTTGTTGCAGCATGGCTTCGATGCGAGCCAGCCCGCCGTGATCGTTTCGACGGGGGTAAGCATGTATCTGACGCGTGAAGCCAACGGAGCGACGCTGCGCGAGGTGGCGTCGTTCGCGGGCGACGGATCGACGCTTGCGATGACGTTTCTTCTTCCGCTGGAGATGGCAGACCCGGAGGTGCGTCCCGGGCTGGAGATGGCCGAGAAAGGTGCGCGCGCAAGCGGCACGCCGTTCATCAGCTTCTTCACACCGGACGACATGATGGCGTTCGCTCGCGAGAACGGTTTTGCCGATGCGCAACACGTGTCCGCCACCGCACTCACGGCACGTTACTTCGCCAATCGTACCGACGGCCTGCATCCACCGGTGAACGCCGAGGAGTTGCTGATCGCCACGACGTAGCGCGACGGTTGAGCAGTTTTTTTCGGTGTCCTGTACTGCGAAATATGTGTGATCGCGATATGCTGCCCCGGCGGAGCGGTTTGCCGCGCGTATTCAGAAAAGTCCACTGGAGGGACCGCATGACGCTGACTGAACTTCTCATCCCTACATTCCTGCACATGCTGCGCGGCCAGTCCGCATGGCTCGACAAGGCGGCCGCGTACGAGAGAGCGAACGGCAAGGATGCCGATGCGCTGATGACGCTGCGTCTCGCGCCGGACATGTACCCGCTCGCCGCGCAAGCACGCTTCGCAAGCTACCTGTCGATGGAGCCGGTACATCGCCTGCGTGGCGAAGCCATTCCGGAGGCGACTAAGGAGATTCAACGCGAAGGCTGGAACAGCAGCCAGCACCCCGGCACCTTCGCCGAAGCCAAAGCGCGCCTCGCCACCGCCATCGCATTTCTGGAAGCGCTGCCGGGCAATGCGCTCGATGCAGGCGAATACATCGATATCGCGCTTGAGTTGCCCAACGGGGTCGTCTTCGACATGACCGGCGAGCAGTACGCGCGCGACTGGGCGCTCGCGCAGTTCTACTTCCACACCAATACGGCCTACAGTATCCTGCGTCAGCACGGCGTGGAACTCGGCAAGGGCGAGTACGTGGCGCATGCGCTCGCGTATCTGCGTCCGGGCACGCTGCCCAAGGGCTGACACTCCCTGACGGAACGGACGAAGGGCGGAAGCTTCTCCGCCCTTCTTGCTTCTCACTTCCTACTTCTCGCGATACTCAAATCCCTCAACGCTGCACGATCAGCGCACCTGCCTGAAGGCCAGACGCAAATCGTGAGTCAGCGCGTTCGGCTGCTCCCACGCGGCGAAGTGCCCGCCCTTGGCCGGACGGCTGTAATAGATCAGGTTCGGGAACGCCTTTTTCGCCCAGCTTTCCGGCGCTTGATACAGCTCGTCAGGGAACGCGCTGACGGCGACCGGGATCTTGATGCCCTTCGGCGCGAAGAACGCCAACTTGTTCTCCCAGTACAGCCGCGCCGACGACACCGCCGTATTCGTGAGCCAGTACAGCGTAATGTTGTCGAGCACGTCGTCGCGCGTCAGACCTTCTTGCTTACCGTCGAACACGCGCGCAATGAGTTCGTAGCTGCGCGCGTCGTGATCCAGCATCCACGCGGCCAGACCGACGGGCGAATCCTCGATGCCGTACAACGTCTGCGGTCGTGCCGTCATCTCCTGCGCATAGGCCAATCCATGCGAGTAGAAGAAATCGAGTTGCTCGTAGGCGCGCTTTTCATCCGCGGACAAATTGGCCGGTGCCGGTTTGTGGGCGTCGAGCGAGCGCTGGATCTCGTCGGGCACGGCGCCGGGCATGTTCGTGTGAATCGCCAGAAGTCCCGGCGGCGCTTGCACGGCCATCTGCTCGGTCACGGCATCGCCCCAGTCGCCACCCTGCGCAACGTAATGCTGATAGCCGAGTCGGCGCATCAATTCCTCCCACGCACGAGCGATGTGCGCCGGGTCCCAACCCAGTTCGTTGGGTTTGCCCGAGAAGCCGTAGCCCGGCAGCGAAGGAATCACGACGTCGAACGCGTCGTCGGCGCTGCCGCCGTGTGCCGTCGGATTCGTGAGCGGATCGATCAGCTTTAACTGCTCGATGACCGAACCCGGCCAGCCGTGCGTCACGATGATGGGTAATGCGTTCTTGTTCTTCGAGCGCACGTGGATGAAGTGGATGTCCACGCCATCGATGTTCGTCACGAACTGCGGCAACGCATTCAGCTTCGACTCCACGCGACGCCAATCGTAGTCGTTTGCCCAGTACTGCGCCAGCTTCTTCATCGTCTCCAACTGCACGCCCTGCGTGCCGTCGTTCACCAGTTCGCGGCTCGGCCATTTGGTGGCGGCGATGCGCTGACGCAGGTCCTTCAACGACTGCTCCGACGCATGGAACTGGAACGGACGGATGGACGTGTCGACGGCTTGCATCGATGCGGTTGTCGCTGGCGTCGCCTGCGTCACTTCAATCGGCTGCGCCGCATTGGTCCATGCGGGCACGAACAAACCGATGGACGCGAGCGCGGCTATCACCGCCAGCGCACGCATCGAGCGCGCAGGACCGGCGCGACGGGGGAGTGTTGCTGAATGCATTTTCTGTGTCTCGGGGGGAAAGAGGCGTCAGACGAGATTGAGCTCGACGTCGATGTTGTTACGCGTGGCCTTCGAGTACGGGCAGGTCTGGTGCGCGGCGTCGATGAGCGACAGGGCGACGTCGCGCTCGAGTCCCGGCAGGCTGACGTTCAGGCGAGCCTTCAGGAAGTACGCGCCGTCTTCGTTGGCCAGATCGACTTCGGCGTCGACGGCTGTGCCGACCGGCAGTTGAATCTTCAGCTTGCCAGCGGCCAGACCCATCGCGCCGATGAAGCAGGCGGACCAGCCAGCGGCGAAAAGTTGCTCAGGGTTCGTGCCGGGACCGCTCGAACCGGGCGAGGACAGCTGGACATCGAGCTTGCCGTCGGAACTGCGGGCGGAACCGTCGCGGCCGCCAGTGGTGTGGGTCTTGCCGGTGTAGAGGATCTTGCTAGCCATGATGTTTTCCTTTCGATTTGGGTTGAGATTGCCTGCGAATCGTCTTTTGTTCGTATCCGATTCAATCGGATGCGATGAATGATGCGACAGGCGAAATCAAAAGTCAACACCTTCCGATTAAATCGGATGCGATGTATATTGTGGTGAAATCGAACGAACCCACGAGAACTGAACATCATGAGCAAATCGAAGCCCACCGAAACCGCGCTGCCAAACCTCAGCGACTTCATGTGTTTCGCGGTGTACTCGGCCAATCTGGCCTACGGGCGCGCCTACAAGTCCATTCTTGAAGAGCTGGGCGTGACCTATACCCAATGGATTGCGATCGTGGCGCTCTGGGAGGAAGACAACGTTTCCGTCAAACGGCTGGGCGAGAAGCTGTTCCTGGAGTCGAACACGCTCACGCCCATCCTGAAGAAGCTCGAAGAACTCGGCTATCTGCGTCGTCAGCGCGACCCCGCCGACGAGCGGCAGGTCATCGTCAGCTTGACGGAAGAAGGGAAGCAGCTGCGCAAGAAGGGTGCGCAGCGCGATCTGATTGCGGCGACCGGACTCGACCTCGACGATTTCGATCGCACGCAAAAGACCATCGCGAAAATGCGCGACAGTCTGCTCAAGCACGCTAACGGCGATTGATTATCTGACTACCGTCGAACGCGAGTTGCCCGTGCGTCACTCGCCGATCAGAAACGGCGGCCCGAAGCGCGTCGCGATGTGTTCCGTCGACTCGAACAGCTCACGCAGGACCTGACTGGTGCACGTCGGTTGTACGTAAAGATAGAAGGCGACGTCGGGCAGACGGGGCAGCCCGTCGGCTTCCGAGAGCACGCGCATGTTGGCGTCGAGCAATTCGGTGGTGCGCGCTGTCACGCCAAGGCCTGCGCTGATCGCAGCCTTGATGCCGGTGAGCGTCGGTGAGATGAAGCTCGTACGCCACGCGATGCCCGCTGCATTCAGCCGCTCGATGGACAGGCGACGGAACAGACTTAACTCGTCTGCCATTACGAGCGGCACGGGGGCCGACGCGTTGAAGATGAAGTCGTCGGCACAGATCCACACCATCGGCGACGTGCGCAATTTGATACCGGGAAAGCCTTCGTCGTAGCGCGTCGAGATCGCGAGATCGAGTTCGTTATCGCGCAGCGCGTCCATCAGATGCGGGCTGCGTCCGACGATGATTTCCAGCTGTAATTCCGCCGAAAGTTTCGACAGCCGTCGCAGCATGCTCGGCAGAATCGACTCGGCCACATCGTGCGGCGAGCCGATGCGCAGTTTCTCCGCCGGTCCGCGCGTTTGCATCACCTGCACGGCCTGATCGTTGAGCGCAAGAATCTTGTTGGCATACGCGACGAGACGCACACCGTCCGTCGTCATCGTCTTCTGCCGCCCCTGCTTTTCGAACAGCGGGCAACCCATTTCCTGCTCAAGGCGTTGCATCTGCTGCGTGATGGCCGATTGCGTGCGACCCACGCGCGTGGCGGCCGCCGCAAACGTCTCATGCTGCGCAATCGCGACGAAAGTCCGCAGCAGATCGATATCGAGATTTCGCATAGTCGTCTGACTGAATACTTCAGAAACGTTAATGTTTTCTGGATAAAAATTAAATTGTTCTGAGCAATTTTGGTGGATAACCTGCCTGACACTCAAGCAATATTTATGTGACCGGGGGTGGAAGCCGGCATTGATCGGTCCCCCGCTAATCGATTCACGTCATTTGCTCTCGCGCACACGACAATGAATCGACACCCTTCGGTCAAACCCAAGGAGACTCAGGATCATGTGGCAACGACACCTTGCTGGCGCGCTGTTCGCAACACTCGCCATGACGGGCATCACGAACCTGGCACACGCCGACCAGCTGGCTGACATCAAGGCGCGCGGCACGCTCGTTTGCGGCACGCAAAACGCCAGCGAACCGTATGCCTTCCCCGATGCCGCCACGCGCAAGATCGTCGGCTTCGACGTCGACGTGTGCACTGCGCTCGCGAAAGGCCTCGGCGTGAAGCTCGAACACCGCGCCCTGTCGACCGACGCCCGTATCCCCGAACTCAAGACCCGCCGCGTCGACGTGCTTGCTGCCGCCGTTGCGTGGATGCCTGCGCGCGCCGCGCAGGTCGACTTCAGCGATCAGTACTTCGTCGCCCCGATTCGCGTGCTGGTGCGCGCTGACTCGCCGGTGCAGACGCTCGATCAGCTCTCGGGCAAGAAGATCGCGGCCTCGGAAGGTTCCAGCTCGGCGGCGGTGTCGGTGACGCGTCTGCCGGACTCGAATCTGCTGACGTTCCACGACATCTCGTCGGCGTTCCTCGCGCTGCAACAGGGCAAGGTCGAAGGACTGGTCGCCGGACAACTGATCCTCGCGCGCTTCGCCAATGAAGCGGCAGCCAAGGGCGGACAGCAGTACCGTCTGCTGACCAAGCCGGTGTTCGAAGAGCGCTGGGGCGTGGTGATGAACAAGGGCGAGCCTGCGCTGCGTGACGCCGTGAACAAGATTCTGGTCGACTACGACAAGACGAACGGCTTGCAGGACAGCTTCGAGAAATGGCTCGGCAGCAAGTCCGTGTACAAGTTCACGCGCGACTACAAGGTCGAGCCGATCAAGGTGCAGTGAGCGAGACGTCGCACAATGTTCGATCTCTCGTTTCTGCTCGAAGACGGTTACCTGAAGCTGTTTCGCGACGGCGTACTGACCACGCTCAAGCTGTTCGTGGTCTCGGGAATGCTGGCCATCGTGGTGGGTATCGTGCTCACCACGCTGCGCGCCCTGCCGGTGAAGCTCTTCAAGGGCTTCGTGATCGTGGTGGTGGAGTACCACCGCAACGTGCCGGTGCTGGTGCAGATTCTCGTCTGGTACTTCGGCGTGCCGCAACTGCTGCCGGAAGGTCTGCGCGACTGGATCAACGCGGGCAACACCGAGTTCTTCTTCGCGACGGTCGCGCTGGCGCTCAACGCCGGTGCGTTCATCTCGGAAGACCTGCGCTCGGGCCTGCGTGCGATTCCGCATACGCAGCAGGAGGCCGCGTGGTCCATCGGCCTCACGTACTTGCAGTCGTTTCGCTACGTGATCCTGCCGCAAGGCATTCGCGTGGCGTTGCCTGCCCTGCTCAACCAGTCGCTGCTGCTGTTCAAGAACAGTTCGCTCGCGATGGCGATCGGCGTGCATGAGTTGCTGTACCGCACGCGTCAGATCGACAACCTGACGTTCCGTACCTTCGACGTGTTTCTGGTGGCCACGATTCTGTATCTGATCGGTACGCTCGCGCTCATGGCGCTCTCCGAGCACTTCGCCAAGCGCCGCACGGCGCCCTCGGGAGTCTGACGATGTACGAGATTCTTCACGACTATCTCGCACTGTTCCTCGTCGGTAGCTGGCCTAACGGACCGCTCGGCGGTGTGGCGATCACGTTGATTCTGTCGGCGCTGGGGTTGGTGATTTCGTTTCCGATTTCGGTGCTGATCGGTCTGGCGCAGGTCTCGCCGTGGCGCTGGATGCGACGCCTCGCCGGAATCTGGACACGCTTCGTGCGCGGCATTCCGTTGCTGATGATCATCTTCTGGGCGTACTTCGCCGTGCCGTTGCTGGTGGGGGCCGAGGTCTCGGCGTTCACCACCGCCGTGTGCGCGATCATCGTCTACGAGAGCGCTTTCCTGTCGCAGATCGTGCGCGCAGGTCTCGAAGGTCTACCGCGCGGACAGATGGAAGCGGCGCGCTCTAACGGCCTGTCGTGGCTGCAAAGCATGCGTTACGTGCAACTGCCGCAGGCGCTCGCGAACATGCTGCCGTCAATCGTCAACCAGTTCGTATCGATCATCAAGGCGACGTCGCTCGCTTACGTGATCGGTGTGCCGGAGCTGACGTATTCGGCGGCGCAGGTCAATACGATCACGCTGACCAAGCCGCTGCAAACGTTCCTCGTGCTCGCAGCGTTCTATTTTGTGTTGTGTTTCGCCATTTCCCGATTCGCAGGCTGGTTGGAGCGACGTATCGCCCGCCAGCGCGCGGGACTGGCGCAAGCGCAGGTTTCAAGACGGTTTATGAAGGAGAGCGCGATCATGACCATGCTCGCATTCGAAAAGGTCGACAAGTTCTACGGCGAACATCACGTGCTCAAGGGCATCGATGCCACGATCGGACGCGGCGAGGTTGTCGTCGTGTGCGGTCCGTCCGGTTCGGGCAAGTCGACGCTGATTCGCACGGTGACACGACTCGAAGCCATTCAGAAGGGACGCATTCTCTTCGAGGGCAAGGACGTCAACGCCCGCGACATGAAGATCAACCAATTGCGCGCGCGCATCGGTTTCGTCTTCCAGAGTTTCAACCTGTTTCAGAACCTGTCGGTGCGGCAGAACCTGATTCTTGGGCCGACGAAGGTGCTCGGCATGTCGCGCGACGAAGCGGTCGCGCAGGCCGAGACGCTGCTCACGAAAGTGGGCCTCGCCCACAAGATCGACGCGATGCCCTCGAACCTCTCGGGCGGCCAGCAACAGCGCGTGGCCATTGCCCGGGCGTTAGCGATGAAACCGCCGCTCATGCTGTTCGACGAACCGACGAGCGCGCTCGATCCGGAGATGGTGCAGGAAGTGCTGCAAGTCATGCGCTCGCTCGCGGACGAAGGCCTCACGATGATGATCGTCACGCACGAAATGGGCTTCGCACGCGACGTGTCGAGCCGCGTGTGGTTCATGGATCAGGGCCAGTTGCTCGAAGACGCACCGCCGTCGGAGTTCTTCAGCCAACCGAAGCACGCGCGTGCGCAGCGATTCCTGCAGGACGTGCTGCGGCCGTCGCCGATGATCAGCGTGCCGCGCGATGCGGTGCCTGCGTGATTCCGTCCTCGCACGCTTGAATCGACCACACCGAACACACGATAGCGCCACACCCGCGCACCTCACATAACAAAGCACTACGGAGAAGACTTTCACCATGTCCACGACTCAACTTCCCGAACAACGTCAGGCCGCTGTGAGCGACGCCATCGCTGCCATGAAGGCCGCGCTGGCCCCGGCGGGCGAGACGCGTCCCGCACTGGCCGAAGTGCTCGAACAGGTCAAGGCGCTCGCCGCGCGCACCGCACTTTGGAGCGAGGCTGACTTCCCGCCGCCGACTGACGGCGAGCTGCAAGCACGCTATCTGATTCATGAAGATGCCGACAAGACCTACGCCCTGTATCTGAACGTCATGCGTCCCGGCAAGAAGATCACGCCGCACAACCACACGACGTGGGCGTGCATCGCGGCGGTCGACGGCGTGGAATACAACTACGTCTACCGCCGTACCGACGACGGCACGACGCCTGGTGTCGGCACGCTCGAAGTAAGCGACACCGTTGTGGTGGACCCGGGCCACGGCATTGCGTTGGCGTCGGACGACATTCACGCAGTCGAGATTCAGGGCGACGCGCCGATTCGCCATCTGCACATGTACGGCCGTGCGCTGGAGACGCTGACCGAGCGCATCACGTTCGATCTCGCCAAGGGCACGTACCAGGTGATGGATATCGGCGTGAAGACGCGCCGCTGATTCCCTGACTTTCTGACGCAGCACTGACCGTCGGCACGCGCATCGCCGACGGCAAGCGACAAGACGCACCGACGGCGCGACGCCAATCGCGCCACCCGCATCACACCGCCCATGCCACTGGCACGAGCGGTGCGGGCCTGCTCATGCCTACGTTTTGGCGTGCCTTCGCGCGGTCTGGCATGCGGCAGGCGAAATTGATCAACGACCTAACGTTACGACACCGGCTATGACTTCGTTCACTCCTCATTTTGTGTCGCCTGCCCTGCTCAAGGAATGGCTGCACGACGGCGCCGAGATCGCCGTGTTCGACGTGCGCGAGCACGGCCAGTACGGCGAGGCGCATCTCTTCTATGGCGTGACGCTGCCCTACAGCCGTCTCGAACTCGACATCGTGCGTCTGGCACCGCGTCGTGACGCGCGCATCGTCGTCTATGACACCGACCAGAGCGTGGCGGTGCTGGCGGCACAGCGTCTCGATGCGCTGGGTTATTCGGATGTGTACGTGCTCGAAGGCGGCACGC
Source organism: Pandoraea sp. NPDC090278 (assembly GCF_044772185.1). Taxonomy (NCBI): domain Bacteria; kingdom Pseudomonadati; phylum Pseudomonadota; class Betaproteobacteria; order Burkholderiales; family Burkholderiaceae; genus Pandoraea; species Pandoraea sp. NPDC090278. The sequence continues at coordinate 406,554 of NZ_JBIVYJ010000002.1, forward strand.
AAGCGTGGCAAGCGGCGGGCTTCACGCTGTTCGCCGGGGTGAACGTGCCCTCGAAGACATTCGGCGAACTCGTCGAGATGGCTTATCACACACCACGCGTTACGGCCCGTGAGCTTGCAGCCATGCGCGAGCGCGGCGACAACGTGGTGATTCTCGACGGACGTCCCGTCAACGAATATCTGAAGATGACGATCCCCTCGTCCATCTGCTGCCCGAATGGCGAACTGGGTTATCGCATTCGCGATCTGGTGCCGGACACGACCACGCCCATCGTCGTGAATTGCGCGGGTCGTACGCGCAGCATCATCGGCGCGCAGACGCTCATCAACCTCGGTATTCCCAATCCGGTGATGGCGCTGGAGAACGGCACGCAGGGCTGGTATCTGGAAGACCTGCCGCTGGAGCATGGCAGCACGCGTCGTTACCCCGACGCGGTGTCGCCTGCCAGCGTCATGCAAATGCGCGAAGCCAGCGGCGTGCTGGCCGAACGCTTCGCCGTGCCGGAAGTGGATGCGTCGACGTTTGCGCAATGGGCGACGGATACGTCGCGCACGCTGTTCCTGTGCGACGTGCGCACGCCTGAGGAATATGCCGCAGGCACGCTGCCGGGCGCGCAGCATACGCCGGGTGGGCAACTGATTCAGGCGACGGATCAGTACGTGGGCGTGCGTCATGCGCGCGTGGTGCTGTTCGACAACGACGGTGTGCGTGCGCCCATCGTCGCGAGCTGGTTGCGTCAGTTGGGTCACGACGCTTACGTGTTGCGTGACGGTCTCGCCAGCGGTGCATCGCTGGCCGCGCCGACGCCGGGTGTCGAGACGACGCTTCCGGAGATCGACGTCGCGGCGCTGAAGACGGCGCTGGCCGACGGCAGCGTGACGGTGGTCGACGTGCGTCCGAGCATGAGCTTCCGCCGTGAGCATGCGACGGGCGCGCAATGGGCGATTCGTCCGCGTCTGCCGAAGTTGCCCGCGTCGGGCAATGTCGTGCTGATCGCCGACGAGCGCGGTGTGGCCGAGTTGTTCGTGGCGGATTGGCGTCGTGAAAATGCGCAGGACACGCGCACGTTCTCGGTGCTTGCGGGTGGGTTCAAGGCATGGGCTGCCGCCGGATTGCCGGTCGAAGCGACGCAGGACTCGCCGCCGGACGCGGATTGCATCGACTATCTGTTCTTCGTGCATGACCGTCACGATGGCAACAAAGCGGCCGCGCGTCAGTATCTGGCGTGGGAAACCGGCCTGCTCGCGCAGCTGGACGAGCACGAGCGCGGTGCTTTCCGAATTGGTGATGCCGCCGTCGCGAAGTAAGCTGTGACTTTCGGCGCGCAAGTGACCCTCTCGGTCCTGCGCGCCGACGATGCATGACCTGAACCGTCCGAACTGTCCTCTCTACGCCAGACCATGTCCCGACAATCCCCCCCGTCTTCTTCGTCTTCCGAATCCACTCCCTCCGCCGAGCACGACACGCCGCATGATGGTCGCTCGACGCGTGTTGCAACGCGCCTCGTTAAAGGTGGCATGGACACGGCCGTCATTGGCGGTCGTGCCGTCAACCCGCCGGTCGTGCGTGCTTCCACGGTATTGTTCGAATCGATGGACGATCTGAACGATGCACGTCGCCGTCGCGGCACGGAGCGCATGTTCACGTACGGCGCGCGGGGCAACCCGACGGGCTTCGCGCTCGAAGATGTCGTCGCCGGGCTGGAAGGTGGATATCGCGCGCGTCTGTTCCCGACGGGACTGGCAGCGATCTCGATGGTGTTCCTTGCTTACGTGCGTCCTGGCGATCACGTGCTGATTGCGGATTGCGTGTATCAGCCGGTGCGTCATTTCGTCGAGACGTTCCTCAAGCCATGGGGTGTGCACGTCACGTTCTTCCGTGCGGACGGCAGCGACGCTGCCGAGCACATGACGGCGCGCACGAAGATGATCTACGTGGAAGCTCCCGGCTCGCTCGTCTACGAGATGTGCGACATTCCGGCGCTGGCCGATCTGGCGCATCGTCACGGGGCGCTGCTGGTGGCTGACAATACGTGGGGATCGGGCGTGCAATGCCGTCCGCTGATGCTCGGGGCGGACATCTCGGTGATGGCCGCGACGAAGTACCTGAGCGGTCATTCCGACGTGATGATGGGCACCGTCACCACAACGCAGGAAGTCTGGCAGACCCTCTCGACGATGGCCGACGCGCAAGGCGTGGCCGTCAGCCCCGACGATGCCTATCTCGTGTTGCGTGGCACGCGCACGCTTGCGGCGCGTCTGGCGATGCACGAGCGCAATGCGCTGGAGGTGGTGCATTGGCTGGATGGATTGCCGGACGTGGCGCGCGTGTTCTGTCTGGCGCTGCCGACGGACCCGGGGCACGAACTGTGGCGTCGGGATTGTCTGGGCACGAACGGGCTGGTGTCGTTCGAGTTTGCCAACGCGACGCCCGTGCAGGCGGACCGCTTCGTCGATTCGCTGAAGCTCTTCGGCATCGGTGCGTCGTGGGGCGGCTTCGAGAGTCTGGCGACGGTGTCGAACGTGGTCGGCACACGCACGTGCGAAGACTGGTCGCATGCCGGTCCCATCGTCCGTCTGCACATCGGTCTGGAAGATCCGCAGGATCTTATTGATGATCTGGCTGCGGCGTTTGATACGGTGTTCGGGAAGTAAGTCGATGCGCATCCGGCGCGCGTTGGTTGTCAGTTCGGTGCCGGATTCGCGTCGATGAACTTGGCGATGGCGTCGACAACGCTCGGTGCGATCGGCAGCGTCGCGTCGCCGTAGGTTTGGATGTTGGCGGCGCGATCGTCGCTCGTGACTGTCTTCAGGACGTGGTTGACGTCCGGCAGGAGCGCGAGCGTCGCGGTGGGATGCGCTTGCTTGAGGCGTTGGGCATCCACCGTGCCCACCTGAAGATCGCGCTCGCCCTGCACGATGAGCACTGGTACGCGAACGCGAGCGATCAGTTGGGTCGGGTCCTGCGCGAACAGGCTGATCAGGAAGCCCTGTACCGCCGGATTGAAGAGCGGTACAAGCGGTGGCGGGAGCGTCGATACCTCGACGCGGTGTCCCTGCACCAGTTCGCGAATCGCGACATCACCGGCGTCGGCCAGCGTGCCATTCGCCGGGTTCGCATGAAGCTGCTCGCTAATCACGTCACCCAACGCTCTGCCCGCCGTCGACACGAGAATCAGACCACACACCGATTCGGGATGCCGTGCCGCCGTGGCGAGCGCCATTAACCCGCCTTCGCTATGACCGAGCAGCCAGACGCATCGTCCGCCGGTCTTCGCGCGAATGGTAGCGATCCACGAAAACGTGTCCTGAACATAGTCGTCGACGGTGACGGCATTGGCGTCGGGCACGGCCTTGGCACTGCCGAACATCCCCCGCTTGTCGATACGGACGCTACCGATGTGTTGCCGCGCGAGACCTTCTGCGAGTTGACGGTACATCGAAGCTTTCACGCCGAGCGGACTGTTGCCGTCGCGATTCGTCGGGCCGGAGCCGGGGATGATGAGGACGGTGGCGCGACTATTCGACGGTGCGACGAACGTCCCTGCAAGCGGCCCTTGCATGCCATGCGGCCCCGATGCCTGAATTTCGGTGGAAACGGTCGTGGCTGACGCGGCCGAGGGCGCCACGACGCCAGCAAGACCCAACGCGAACGGGAGAACGGACTTGATCATGATCGTGATGTCGGCGAAACGGTGATACGTCGCACCATAGCACCGGGCCGAAGCGTCGCGTTTGCACATCCCATGCGTTGGGCGTCTTCGTTTCGATGTGACGTGTAGCGCTCGTTTTGCGATGGCACATACGAGCGCTACGTCCATCCGACGCTGCATCGGTTACTTGGCAGATGCGGCCGCGGGGTTCGTGCCGTCGAGCGTCGTCAGAATCTGATGGGCGGCGCGTAGTCGTTCGTCCATCGGATAGTTCCTGTTGGCGAGTAGCACGATCGCCATCTGCTTCGACGGGACGAAGGCCACATACGTGCCGAACCCGCTCGTCGATCCCGTCTTGTTGACCCACGATACCGGTGCCGGTGCCATCGGCGGCGTGAGTTCGCGCGCAGGCGTCGATTCCATCGACATCCGCGTGGAGTTACCCTCGATCAGCGCTTCGACCGTGACGGGGTACGGATACTGTTCCCACGCGAGGTCTTGCGTCATCGGCGCATCGAAGAAGTAGCTCGTGCGCGTCGCGTAGATGGCGTGACGCAGACGCCGGTCATGGACCGCCTTTCCGATATTCGCGTTGACGAAGCGCAGCAAGTCGGAGGCGGTCGTCTTCACACCGTACGCTTCCTGCTCGAACACACCGGGCGAGACGCGAATCGGCTTGCCGTTCTTGTATCCCCACGCGTAGTTCGCCTGCTGATCTTCCGGCACCTTGATGAAGGTGTGCTTCAGATCGAGCGGTTTGAAGACGTGATCCGACATGAGCGTGGCGAAATTGCCGTGCATGGCGCGGGCGGTGATCCAGCCGAGCGCACCGATGCTGATGTTCGAGTACGTGCGTGCGGTGCCGGTCGGCTTGGCGGGCTTCCACGCTTTGAGGTACTGGGTCATCTCGTCGATGTTGGTGACGTCGTCCGGTACCTGTTGCGGCATGCCGCCGGTGGTGTGCGTGCCGAGATTCAGCAGCTTGACGTCGCCGAACGGCGTGCCCGCGAATTCCGGGGCGAGACGGCTGACTTTATCGGTGATCGAGAGCGCGCCGGTGGTCTGAGCGTATGTCGCGAGCGTGGCGGTGAACGTCTTGCTGACGGAGCCGATCTCGAACAGGGTGTCGTCGGTGACGGGCTTGTTGGCGGCCTTGTCGGCGACACCGTAATCGAAGACATAGGATTGTCCGTCGAAGATGATGCCGACGGCCATGCCGGGAATGTCCTGACGCGCCATCAGCGGCGCGATGGTCTTATCGACGACCGCTTTGATCTCGTCTTGCCGGGGATTCGTCTGAACTTGCGCACCGGCTTCGGCAGCATAACTGCGCGCACTAAAGGCCATCCAGCTAATGGCGGCGGTCGCCGCAAGGGCGGCAAACAGGGTGATATGGGGTTTGGTCATCGACGCTCATCTCCGTATGAGGGCTCACCGGGGCGTACATTCTGCATCGCCGTGAGCTGTGGGCGAAGCGTAAACCCAAAGGGGATTGGGTTTGTGATGGGTGCATGTAACCGTTGTAACGGTTGCAACGCTCTGTCGAACTTGCGTTCGTGCTCGGCGGACTCCTCAAATCACCTTGGTTGTCGTTTGACAACCTTCGATCTCCTGACTAACCTTTCGCAGTTGCCAATGATTCGCCCGAGACACTCCAACAAGGACATAGAGAAAGCTATTTGCTACGCCGAAGCGTGTGGCTGGACAGTGAAGATACGCCAAGGCAGAGGGCACGCGTGGGGGTCCTTGTTTTGCCCGGACAACGATTCGGCCTGTCGCAATGGTCGATTCTGCATCAACAGCATTTGGTGTACGCCGAAGGATGCCGACGATCACGTCAATCAATTGAAGCGCGCAATCGACAACTGCTTGAGAAACAGGAAGCCAGAAGAGCCGCAAGCTGTGGATCAGGCTGAGGTCTTGAGTGAAGGTTCTTGAACGAGATACCCAATGAAATACGAATTCACACTGTCGTACAAATTAGACCCGGCCGATTCGGATCTGGATGACTTGATTGAGCGCTTGGGCGAAGCGGGATGCACCGACGCGCTGGTTGGGACGGGCCTCGCAGGGCATTTGTGTCTCGATTTCACCCGTGATTCCACGTCTGCCGAAGAGGCGATGCTAAGCGCGATCGCCGACATTAACCGTGCGATCCCGTCTGCGAAGCTCGTTGAGGCGGGGCCCGACTTTGTTGGCCTGACCGATGCCGCCGATCTCGTCGGCGTGACACGACAGAACTTGCGCAAACTCATGGTCATGCATTGGACCGCATTCCCTTCGCCAGTCCATGCCGGGAGTACGGCGATTTGGCACCTTGCTTTAGTGCTGCAATTTCTTGAGGCGCGCAGGTACAAGTTCGGGCGCCCTCTGATTGATATCGCAGTAGTCGCTATGCAAGTGAACCACGCCAGGGAAGCCGCGCTGATGGGGCCGCTCGTCGACGTCAGATTCGCCACGGCCTACCCTGTAGAGCACTGACCTTAACTCGAAGCCCTTAACCGCACTCTGGATTGATTTTGGACAGACGAAAAAAAAACCGCCCTCAAGGGGCGGCAACACGCTGAAATCAAACAGGGGGAGGGGGGAACTACTTTTCAGCGCGCGGGTATGAACGGTGGAAAGTGTGGCGTGCAATTACAGCGCCGGTTCGGGTTCGCGGTTCTCGGCCTCGCGCATGACGCGGATCGCCTCGGCGGAGATCATCGCGTCGGCGTTGAGCGGGGGGATATCGCCGAACAACGGGCGATAAACGAAATCGCCCACGTCGATGGTCTCGTTCGTCAACGCGCATACGCCGGGATGGTGCGCCTTGCGGATGCGCCAGATCTGCGCGCCGTAGTTGCCGCCGGTGGCGTCGTTCCACGACACCGTGATCGTCAGCTCGCTGGAGATTTCCAGCACGCGCACGATAGGTGCGCGTCGCGTGTACGGGATCACCGGTCGGCAGACGACCGGCTCGGCGTCGAGCATGGCAACGGTGTGCTGCCACACGCCCTGTTCACGCAATGCACGTGACGAGCGCGACGTGCGAGACGTCCGGGACGTCGGTGCGGACACCGACGAAGAAGAGGACGCTGCGGTCCCAGAGGCGCGGCTGCTGCCGCTTCGGTTCGGGCAATTGGTTTGATCGCTTCGCATGTTCAGGCCAGCCGGATGCGCGGCCCGCGAAGGCCGCCGAGTTTTTCCGCGCCCAGCAACACCGTCGCGCGGGCGAACCCGTGCAGCGCGTGCTGATGACGCCGGTACAACATGGCGTGGCTCCACTGCGCAAAGCGTCCGCGCACGATGCCACCTTTGAAAAAGCCGAATCGCCCGAGGGCGCCAAACGCGTTGTAGCCAGACAGCGACAACGACGCGCCAGGGTCGCGATAAGCGAACGGCGGAATTGCGCGGCCTTCAAGCCACGCGCCCAGATGACGGCCGAGATGCGCCGCCTGTTGCGTTGCCACCTGTGCCGTCGGCGGCAATGCACACTCGCCCTGCCCCACGCCTGACGACGTGAACGACGCGCAATCGCCCAGCGCGAAAATGCGTTCGTCCTGCGCCGTCTGCAACGTGGCGCGCACGACGACCTGATTCGCTGCGTTGGTCGTCAGTCCGCCGATGCCGCGCAGACAATCCGGCGCTTTCACGCCTGCCGCCCACACCAGCAAATCGCCGGGAATGAGCTGGCCGTCGTCGCGGTAAAAGCCGTCACGGTCGGCGCACACGACGCGCGTATCTGTCAGCACACGAAAGCCGAGTTGTTCGAGTTGATCCTGTGTCGAGGCGGAGACGTCGGGCGGAAACGCGCCGAGCACGCGCGGTCCGCGCTCGATCAGCGTGAGCTTCAGCCGCTCGCAAATCTGCGGATCGCCGTAACCGGCCGCCATCGCGAACGTGCGGCTCAATTCCGCCGCCAGCGCAACGCCCGTGGTGCCGCCACCAGCGATGACAATGCGCAACGCATCGTCGTTCACGGCGCTACGTAGCGATTCGCAATGCAATGCAGCGTTGAAGGCGGTCGCCTGCGGCTGGCTGTCGATGAAGTGACAAACGTCACGCACACCGGGTAGCGATGCGTCGTCGGCTTGCGAACCCAGCGCGAGCACCAGTGCGTCGTAAGGCACACGACGCTCGCTGAGCAAACGCTTGCCGTCGTGCCCTTCCATTTCCTCCAGCACAATCTCCCGGCGCTCGCGGTCCAGGCCGCTCATGCGTCCCGCCTGATACGTGAAACCGTTGCTGCACGCATGCGAGAGGTACGCCACCTGGCTGTGCGCAACGTCGCACGTGCCTGCCGCAACGGTGTGCAGCATCGGCTTCCAGAGATGGGTGGGATGGCTGTCGACGAGTGTCACGCGCGCAGCACCGGCACGGCCGAGCGTTCTGCCCAGACGAGTTGCCAGCATCAAGCCGGCGATACCGCCACCGACAATCACGATTCGGTTTGCGCGAGACATTTGGGGGGGAAATGTCCAATTCAACAAGTGATGAATAAGCGCATAATAGCGACCGTGTACCCAGCATGTCAAATAGGACGTGTCTGGGGAGGCAGGTACGTTCGGGTCGGGTAGACTTGGCGTATTGCCGTCGCGAAATCCGACCCACCCATCGCTCAATGACTCCTGATAAAGCTCTCTCGCAAGCCGAACCGCCCCGCAAACGCACGCGTGGGCGTCCTACGTGCGACTGCACGCATGGTGCCGACGCGTTGCTTCTGAACGCCCGTCGCATCTTCGCGCAACGAGGGTTCTATGCGAGTAGCGTGCGGCAGATTGCCGAAGCGTCCGGGGTCGATGCTGCGTTGATCTCGCACCATTTCGGCTCGAAAGAAGCGCTTTGGGTCGCGGTTGTTGATCAGATTGCGGCACTTACGCATGCGATGGTCGAAGAGACACATGCCTTGCGCGACGCGCCGGGCGACGCGTCCGAGCGCATCGAAAAAGCGGTGCGCGTATTCGTAGAAGCCGTTTTCGATAACCCGGACGTCGGCATGTTCTTTTCGACGGCGGCGACCGAAGAAGGCGAGCGGCTCGACATCATCACGCAACGGCTCGTGCGCCCGTATCGCGACGCGATGGTGCCGCTCGTTGCCGACTGGCTCAAGGCGCAGAACCGCCCGGTATCCGACGCTGACGTGATGTTCTTCATGCTGACGTCGGCCATCAGCAAGACCGTTTCTTACCGCCACATGATGGGTCCGTTCCTGCCGCCTGAAGGCATGGCCGATCTCAAACGCACGGTGCTCGATTGCGCGATGGCGCTGATCCGGCAGTGAGGCAACGCTGAGAAGATGGACGTCCCAATGCGGGAAGTCCGCAAGCGTCGTATAAGATAGCGGCACCCGGGCCGACTCCCGGCCCGCCTTTTTCTTTACGGTGCCCCCCTATGTCGAACGAAATCAAGCGTCTGCACACCAACGCTCGCATGAGCCAGATCGTGATCGCCAACGGCGTCGTGTATCTGGCCGGTCAGGTCCCCGACACCGCCAACGTGTCCGTCACGCAGCAAACCACCGAAATTCTCACGCGCATCGATTCGCTGCTCGCCGAAGCGGGCGTGAACAAGTCGCGTCTGCTGACCGCGAACATCTGGCTGTCGGACGCCAAGCACTTCGCCGAATTCAACGCCGTGTGGGACGCCTGGGTGCCCGAAGGCCACGCCCCGACGCGTGCCTGCGTGCAATCGCCGCTCATGCGCGCTGGCCTGGAAGTCGAAATCGCCGTGACCGCACTGGCGTAATTTCGCCGTTCGTCACCTGTCCGTGCGCGTGCATCGCATGGACGTCGTGCTCATTCGCGCGTGATCTGTGACGCGCATGAGCCCGCTCCCTCCCCCTTCTCTGATGGTCTGACAGCGCGTCGGACACCTGCTCATGACGTACGACGCCCTAGTGCTCGGTGCCGGTATCGTTGGTGTTTCCGTGGCTGTGCACTTGCAGCGACGCGGCATGTCGGTTGCGCTCATCGACCGCAAGTCGCCCGGTAACGAAACCTCGTTCGGCAACGCCGGGCTGATTCAACGCGAAGGCGTCTATCCGTACGCGTTTCCGCGTGACCTCGGCACGCTGCTGCGCTACGCGCGCAATCGCTCCACGGACGTGCGTTATCACCCGTCCGCGATGGGTTCTGTCGGGCCCTTTCTCGCGCGCTACTGGTATCACTCGGAACCCGCACGTCATGCCGCCATCGCGCGCGAATACAGCACGCTGATTGCGCATTGCGTGACGGAGCATCGCGACCTGATTGCGGCGTCTCGTGCAGGAGCGTTGTTGCGTGAAGGCGGTTGGGTGAAAGTGTTTCGCACAACGTCTGCGATGGACGCTGCACAACGTGACGCCGAGCGCTGGCGCAACGAATACGACGTGCCGTTCGAGCATTTCGATGCCGCGCAATTGCGTGCGGACGAGCCATCGCTCACGCACGCGTTGGTGGGTGGATTACGTTATACGGCGTCCGATTCGGTGAGCGATCCCGGCGCGCTGGTCGCCGCCTATGCGCGTTATTTCGAATCGCTCGGCGGACGCATTTTCACCGGCGACGCGACCACATTGCAGCCGCACTGGTCGGTGCAAACCGAAGTCGGTCGCATCGAAGGCCGTCGCGCGGTCGTTGCGTTAGGACCGTGGGCGGACACCGTGACCCGAGCACTCGGCTACCGCTTCCCGCTCGCCGTCAAACGCGGCTATCACATGCACTATCGCGCGCAGCCGGACGCGAAGCTGAATCAACCGGTGCTCGATGCGGAGTACGGCTTCCTCATCACGCCGATGACGGGCGGTATTCGTCTGACGACGGGCGTCGAACTCGGCCTGCGCGACACGCCGCCCACACCAGTGCAACTGGCGGCCGTCGAACCGCTGGCGCGTGAGACGTTCCCGCTCGGCGAACGCGTCGACCCAGTGCCGTGGCTCGGACGCCGTCCCTGCACACCGGACATGAAGCCGATCATCGGCCCCGCGCCGGGGCATCGCGACCTGTGGTTCGCGTTCGGTCACGCGCATCATGGCCTCACGCTCGGACCGGTGACGGGACGCCTCGTCGCGGAGATGATGACGGGCGACTCGCCTGTGGTCGATCCCACACCGTTCAGGGCCGAACGCTTCTGATCACTGCGGCATCTCTTCCGGGGAGTCGACGCCGGGTGATGGCGTCGACTCGTTCGATTCGTCATCGCCGATCACGCTGATTTCGAACAGCGGCTTGCCAGCGAGTGAACGTACCGCCGGGTCTTCCGGATAGGTCTTGAGCAACGGCAGGATGACCGAGCCGCCAATCACATTGCGACGGCTGTTATCCGCTGGCGACAACCCCCACACGTTCTGATACGTCATCGGCACACTCACGCCGTCGCGTTCCGCATTGCCCAGATACAACATGATGTGACCGTTGATGTGGATCAGCGTCATGAGTGGACGTCCGCGCTCGGCGAGTGTGCGCAGGCGTGTGTCGATGTCGGCATTGCGCAGATCGGTGCGCTTGCCAGCGCGCAACTGATCGGACGAATGCCGCGGCAGCCACACGCCGAACGGCGCGAACAGACTGCGCGTCTCGGCCGAGCAATCGTTGTAGAAGAGCGTGTTGCCCCAGCCGTACGGACGTCCGATCTGCTGCTTCATCACCTGCGCCATGTGGCGTGGCGTCAGCGTCCACGGCATTCGCACGAAACTCGATGCGTCGAGCGCAGCCATGCGCACTTGCGCTTGTCGCTGCGTGTCGGCGATGGGGAACATCGCCATCTGACGTCCGTCTCGCGACTGCACGAGCGGCAACACGGTGCCGATGGGGGCGAACGTTCGGTAGATGGCGGAGGTGGTGCCGGGGGCGGTGTCGCTCAACGTCGTATCGCCACGCACGACGGCACCGAGACCGCGTTGTGCGGCGGCGCGCCAGGTGGCAACGAAGTGCGCGTCGACGGACGCCACCTTGCGCGCATCGATCCAGCCGATGAGGTCGGGCGAATACACGAGCAGCCACGCGCCATCCTGACTGCGTGCGAGCGTGTAGACCGGCGTGCCGGGGCGCAGCGCAGAATCCTGCAAGGCGTCGAACGGATAGCCTTCGCCCGCTTCGCGGAAATCGTAGAACGCGGGATCGTTCGTCGGCAGCAGTCGCACGAGTGCGTTGTCGACGGTGATGCCGCGTCGGCGCGGGTCGTATTGCCAACTGGCGTGATCGGCGTCGAGTTGCGCGAGCGTCATGTTGGACTCGATGGCGCGGATCCACGCCTGTGTGTGCGGCTGGAAGTTCTCGCCGTACGTCTTGCGAATACCGGGGCGGCTATTGTCGAAGCGGCTGACGCGGCGTGCCTGCGAATCGGCAAGCTGGGCGGCACCGCCCGCATTCAGGAGCGATGTAGCCAGCCACGTGCCGTTCCACGGCGACGGATCGCGCGGCGCGGTGCCGAAGTAGCGCGCGCGAAACGCGTCAAAGCGGCGGGTCTGTTCCTGCGCGGAAAGCAGCGGCTGATCGTAACCGGGGGCGTCAGGCCGGATCCAGTGATCGACGTCCTGATCGTAATGCTCGATGGGGAAGCGGCTGATGTTGTAACGCGCGAGGGGCGGCGCCGATGCCGTGTGCCCGGTCGCAGGCGACGATTCGGGGGCGGGAGCGCTGGCGCACGCCGCGAGCATGATGAGCGGCATAGCGGCGGCCAGCCATCTAAAGCGACGCTGGCTGTCCGAAAGGACGGCGGTGCGGTACGAGAGCGCGCGCTGCAAGGTGCCGCGCGCCGCGAGAATTGCGCCCATGTCGTGCAAAGGAGAGCCCGGATGCCGCCATGCTACTCCATCGATGCGGGCCGACTCCCCAAGGTATTCACGACACGTTAGCGATGTGGGGACGAGGCATGCATAACGCCTCGTTCCCACATCGTCGGCGACTTACCAGCGTGCGGTCACGCTGCCGATCACCGTGCGGCCGGTGCCGTAGTAGCACTGCACGGTGGTGTTGCAGCCCGCCACGTAGGTGCGGTCGAACAGGTTGGTCGCGTTCAGTTGCAGACGCCAGCGCCAGCCGATGTCGGCGTGCAGCGATGCGTCGACGAGCGTCACGCTGGGCACCGAGAACGAGTTCACCGAGTCGCCCGCCGTCTGGCCGAGATAACGGATACCGGCCCCTGCGCCGATCTTGGCGTCGCCCACATTGCCGAAGTTGTAGTCGGCCCACAGCGACGCCATGTTGCGCGGCACGCCGTACGGACGCTTGCCCAGATCGGTGTTGTTGCTGCGCGTGACTTCCACGTCCTGATACGTGTAGCTCGCCACCATGTTGAGCTTCGACGTGAGGCTCATGCGCGCCTCGAGCTCCACGCCGCGCGAACGCACTTCGCCCGTCTGAATCGTGTTGCGCGTGTTGGTCGGATCGGCGGTCGAGACGTTTTGCTGCGTCAGGTTAAACAGCGACGCCGTGAAGATAGCATCGGTGTTCAGTGGCTGGTACTTCACGCCGATTTCGTACTGCTGACCCGTCGTCGGTTGGAGTGGTGCACCCGCCAGATTGGTCGAGAGCGTGGGCAGGAACGACGTCGAATAGCTGAAGTACGGCGACAGACCGATGGCCGATTCGTACAGCAGGCCCGCGCGCCACGTGAACTTGTTCGGCGTTTGCTTGACCGACGAATTGTTGATGTTGTTGTCGGTCGTCGACCACGTGAAGTCTTCGCGGCCGCCCAGCGTCAGATACCAGCGGTCCCAGCGCATCTGGTCTTGCAGGTACAGACCGAGCTGCGTTTGCGTCTGGTCGGTGCTGGTCGTCGGGTTGGCGGGCAACACACCCTTCACGCCATAAACCGGTGCGTAGAGATCGAGCGACGGTGCGGAACCCGACCACACGCGGTTCAGGAAGCGCTGCGTCTGGAAGTCCACGCCGCCGACCACTTTGTGCGCGACGGGGCCGGTCTTCGTGTCGTACTGCACGTTGTTGTCGAGCTGCCAGCCGTTCAGGATCGGCGCGGCCTGATAGGCCGTGCGTTGCAGCGTACGTTGATCGGCCAGCAGCGCGGTGCCATAGATCGACTTGTAGTCGAGATCCATGTGCGTGAAGCGTGCCGTCGAGCGGAATTGCAGCGCGTCGTTCACGCGGTGTTCGAAGCGGTAGCCGGTGGCGACCTGCGTCTTGCGATAGCGGTCGAACGACGGATCGCCGGTGAGCAGATCGCGGTCGATGCGTCCCCAGCGGGAGTCCTTCACCATGCCCAGCGCCGGGCCGTAGCTGACCGACGAGCCCATGTTGTCCTGCATGTAATTGACGAACCACGTGAAGCTCGTCTGCGCGTTCGGACGCCACGTGATCGACGGCTGAATCATCAGACGGTCGTCGCTCACGTTGTCGGTCTGCGCGTTCGACATCCGGCCAAGGCCGGTGATGCGATAAAGCAGCGTGCCGTCTTCGTTGGCCGGGCCGGTCATGTCCACGCGCAGTTGACGACGGTCGAACGTGCCGTAGTCGACGCCGATCTCGCGGTAGGCTTCCGCGCTCGGTGCCTTGCTCACCAGATTGACGAGACCGCCGAGGTTGCCTGCGCCATAGAGGATCGAGCTGGGTCCGCGCAGCACTTCCACGCGCTCAAGCGTGTACGGATCGACGCGAACGGCGGCGTAGCTGCCGGGGCGGTTCGCGATTTGCGGCACACGCAGGCCGTCCCAGTAGACGTCGGCATTGAAGCCGCGAATGTAGAACCAGTCGGCGCGGGTGTCGCTGCCGAACGGATCGGCGTTGACACCCGCGGCGTACTTCAGCGCGTCCGTCACCGTCTGGACGGCCTGATCGTTCATCTGATCGCGCGGGATCACGCTGATCGATTGCGATGTCTGCATGATCGACGTATCCGACTTGGTCGCCGTATCGCTGCGCGTGGCCACGTAGCCGACCACCGGGCCGCGTGCGACGTCGCGCTCGGCACGGGCGGTCACGTCGGTCTGCGGCAGGGCCACGGCTGCACCCGTGGCCGCGCCTGCCGTGGCGTTCGGGCCGGGCGCGACGATGTAGCCGCCGTTCGGCTGGCCGGTCGCTTGCAGGCCGCTGCCTTCGATCAGGATCGCGAGGGCGAGCGACGGCGTGTACGTGCCGGAGACGCCTGCCGTGCGCTTGTCGGCGATCTGGGCGGCGTCGTACGAGATCATCAGGCCCGTCTGCTGCGCGAACGCGACCAGTCCCTGCTGCAGCGAACCGGCGGGGATGTGCAGCGACTGCGCAGCGCGTGCGGCGGTGGTCGCCGGTGCCGGTGTCTGTGCATGCGCGTCCGGCGACGTGAAGACGGTCAGTGCTGACAGGGCGGTCAGCGTGAAGAGCGCCCCGGCGGCGAGGGCGACGGCGCGGTGTGTGTGACTGGCGTGATGAACGGGCGTGCGGGCACGTGCGGCACGCGAGAGCGTGTGGCTGACGTGAGAAGACATGACGGCGGTTTCCTTTCCTGGGAGCATCGAAACATCGAATTGGGCTTTCCTGTCTATGCCCCGCGAGATTCGAAAACCCCTCAGTCCGACGTCAAAAAATTTTTCGTCGCGTTGGCGACGGCTGTTTCAGGTGTGTGTGCGGTCGCCGCCGATGGCGCGACGCGTCGGCACTTCGGTGGGTGAACGGCCGGTGTTTGCGTTCGCATGGCTGCCCGGCTGAACGCGCACGAACCAGCGGGTGTAGCGCTGGACGTCGACGGGCAAGGCCCGTGACAGCATGTCGAGCACGCGATCGGTGTCGTCGACCGGATAGATGCCCGATACCGGCAAGCGTGCGATCTCCGGCGCGCAGCCGAGATGCCCGCGTCGATAGCGACCTAGTTCGGCGAGGAACGCGCCGAGCGGCATGGCGTGCACGACGAGCATCCCTTGCGTCCACGCGGCGGCGGCATTGGCGACGCCCACATCGTCGAAGCGTGAGCGCAGGGCCGTGGCGTCGAAGGTGGCGCCCTGCCCGGCGGTGAGAACGACGGCGGCATCGGCCGCGTTGGCCGGGACCACACGAACCGCGCCTTCCAATACGGCCACGGCAGCGCTGTCGTCGTGCTGACGGACGGCGAAACGCGTACCGAGCGCCTGAAGACTGCCCTGCGCGGTGTCGACGAAGAACGGGCGATGCCCGTGGTCGGCGTCCGCACCGGTGGTGATGGCGATTTCCCCGCGCACGAGTCGCAGACGACGCACGTCCTGCGAGAAGTGCATGTCGACGGCGGAATCGGTGTTGAGCGCGAGGACGGTGCCGTCGGCAAGCTGCACCGTGCGGCGTTCGCCGACGCCGGTACTCAGATCGGCACGCCAGGCGCGCACGGTGTTCGAGTCGCTGGCGGACCAGACCGCGCCCGTCACACCTGCGACGGCGATGAGGCCGAGCACGCGGCGTCGGCTCTGATTCGCGTTGGCACGCACGAGCGTGTTGTGCGCGACCAGCGGCGGAATCGTCCGAAGGTGCGCGCCAAAGTCCACCAGACGCTGCCACGCGAGCGCGTGTCGCGCGTCGGCGTCGTGCCAGCGTTGCCAGTCGGCGTGCGTGTCGGCATCCGCGTCATTGGCCCCGACGGCTTGCAGACGGACGAACCATTCGGTGGCCGCAAGCGTGACGGCTTCCGGTAGCGGCGTGGTGGCGGAGAGGTTGACGGCGCTCTGGTCGGCGGGCATCGGGCGGCTCATGTGGCGTCTCCGAAGCAGCAGGCGTGCAGGGCTTTGACGATATGGCGTTGCACGGTGGCGATGGAGATACCGACGGTCTCGGCGATGTCGCGCTGTGCGAGGCCGTCGAGTTGCGACATGAGGAAGACGCGGCGCACGACAGGCGGCAGGCCGTCGAGGCGACGGTCGATCTCGATGAGTGTCTGGAGCAGGATGGCGCGGGTCTCGGGATCGGGGGCGACGGCTTCGGGCTGTGCGGCGAGCGTGTCGAGATAAGCGGCTTCGATCTTGCGATGGCGATACAGATTGGCGACCAGCCCTTGCGCGACGACGGTGAGAAAGGCGCGGGGTTCGCGCGGGCAGACGGGCGTGTCCTTGCTGAGCAGACGCACGAAAGTGTCGTGTGCGAGGTCGGCGGCGTCGCCGTGATTGCCGAGTTTGCGATGCAGCCAGTTGCGCAGCCAGCCATGATGATCGTGATAGAGCGCGGCCACGCCGGACGCGTCCGCGCGTGCGTGATCTTTGCGTTCCCCGTTGTCGTCACGCATCATGATGTTGGCTTGGTCGCCTGAACCGGCAACCGTCGCTGATCTAGCAGCTTTTGAGGTTAATGATAATCATTCGCATCATATCATGACCTATCGTGCGGTGACGGATGGAGGGGGATTAGGTGATGCAACGCTTAAGAATCGGAATTTTCTTCATCGATTTCACCGACCGGTGTCGTAAGCACGTGTGCGAGCGCATGCATCTGCGCTGTTTGTCCCGATAGGGACGCGGTCCGATTGCTCATCCCCGCGTCGATCAATGGCATCCATTTCGATGCCTAAACATGCAAATTTTTCTAGGACGGACGTAAGCGGACGGCTTTGGGGCTGGGACTCTTTGGGCATGGTTTCCAGTGATGTGAGGTGGCGCGATGGACTTGATCGGATTAAGACCACCGCGAATGGGGGATTGGATGGATGCTGTACAAATATACAGTACAATCGCAGCGTGCCGGCGACGTCTGGATGCTGCCAGCGGCTGTCGTATCGGCCTGATACAGTAGTTCCCCCGAGGCGCGTATGCGCTCTGTCGTTTTGTCGTTTTCGCACTGATACGGCTCTGATACCCAGTGGACAAGTCCTCCTCGAAACCCGACCCGTCGGCCAGCCACGCCATTCGTATTCGTGGCGCCCGCCAGCACAACCTCAAGAACCTCGACGTCGATCTCCAGACCGGTGAGATGACCGTCGTGACCGGTCCGTCCGGTTCCGGCAAGTCCAGTCTGGTCTTCGACACGCTGTTCGCCGAAGGCCAGCGCCGCTATGTCGAGACGTTCAGCGCTTACGCCCGCCAGTTCCTCGACCGCATGGACCGTCCGCAGGTCGACCATGTGGAAGGCGTGCCGCCCGCCATCGCCATCGATCAGACCAACCCCGTGCGCAGCTCGCGCTCGACGGTCGGCACGATGACCGAACTCAACGATCACCTCAAGCTCCTCTTCGCTCGCGCGGCGGCGCTGTTCGATCGCGAAACCGCCCAGCCGGTGCGTCACGACACGCCCGAGACGATCTACGCCGACCTCATGGCGCGCACCGCCCAGAGCGATCCGCGTCTGGTCGTCACCTTCCCGGTCGAACTGCCCGGCAGCGTCACCCCCGACGAAGTAGAGCAATGGCTCTCCGCGTCCGGCTATACGCGCGTGCAGGCCGAGCGCGAAATCACGACCACTGAGGGCACGCGCAAGGTGCTCGACGTCGTCGCCGACCGCTTCCGCCTTCAGAACACCGAAAAGGCGCGCGCGATGGAGGCCATCGAGTCGTCGCTCAAGCGCGGCCGCGCCCGGGTGAACGTCTATGTGCTGGCCGAAGAAGGCGAGCCGGACATCTGGCGCTATTCGCAGGACCTGCATTGCCCCGATAGCGACCTGCATTACGCCGATCCGCAACCCGCGCTCTTCTCGTTCAACTCCGCGTACGGCGCGTGCGAAGCGTGTCGCGGGTTCGGTCGCGTGATCGGCGTCGACTTGGGTCTGGTCATTCCCGACGAACGCAAAACGCTACGCGGCGGTGCGGTCAAGACGATTCAGACCCCCGCGTGGAAAGAGATTCAGGAAGACCTGCTGGAGTACGCAGGCAAAGCAGGCATCCCGCGTGATACACCGTGGTCGAAGCTCTCGCCCGAACATCGCGAATGGGTCATCGAAGGCGACCCCGACTGGCAAGGCGAGTGGAACAAGCAGTGGTACGGCATTCGCCGCTTCTTCGGCTATCTGGAGTCGAAGGCGTACAAGATGCACATCCGCGTGCTGCTCTCGAAGTACCGCAGCTACACCACGTGCGACACGTGTGGCGGCGCGCGTCTGAAGACCGAAGGCCTGCTGTGGCGACTCGGCTCGAAAGAGAATGCCGACGCTGTGTTGCCGCCCGCGCAGCGCTTCATGCCGCGTGGTGTGTCGTGGTCGCGCGAGCAACTCGAAGCGCTGCCCGGTCTGACGATGCACGATCTGATGCTCATGCCGATCACGCGTGTGCGTCAGTTCTTCGATTCGCTGACGTTGCCGTCGAGCCTGCTCGATGACGCACTGAAGTTGCTGCAAGAGGAAGTCGGCACGCGTCTGAAGTATCTGTGCGACGTCGGTATCGGCTACCTCACGCTCGACCGTCAGAGCCGCACGCTCTCCGGCGGCGAAGTGCAGCGTATCAATCTGACGACGGCGCTCGGCACGTCGCTCGTCAACACGCTGTTCGTGCTCGACGAGCCGAGTATCGGATTGCATCCGCGCGACATGGACCGCATCGTCGCTGCGATGCATCGGTTGCGCGACGCGGGCAACACGCTGGTCGTCGTGGAGCACGATCCGGCCGTGATGCTGGCCGCCGACCGTGTCATCGATATGGGACCGGGGCCGGGCGAGCGCGGCGGGCAGATTGTGTTCGACGGCACGCCGGAAGAAGTGCGCCAGGCCGACACGCTCACCGGCAGCTACCTCGGCGGCCGCAAGCATGTGGCGAACGCGTCGAACTGGCGCGCGCGTCCGGTGGACGAGGCGACGCCGCGTCTGACACTGACCGGTGCCCGCGAGCACAACCTCAAGCACGTCGACGTCGACATTCCGCTGGGCCGCCTCGTCTGCGTGACCGGCGTTTCCGGCTCCGGTAAGTCGACGCTGGTGCAGGACATTCTCAGCCCGGCGCTGGCGCGTCACTTCGGTGACCCGACCGAAGCCCCGGGGGCGCACGACGAACTGATCGGTGCCGAACAACTGTCGGGCGTCGTGTTCGTCGACCAGTCGCCTATCGGCAAGACGGCGCGCTCGAATCCGGCAAGTTACGTCGGTGCATTCGACGAAATCCGCAAACTGTTCGCGGCCGAACCGGTCGCGCTGCAACGCGGTTATAACGCCAGCACGTTCAGCTTCAACTCCGGCAATGGCCGTTGCCCGACGTGCGGTGGTTCGGGTTTCGAACACGTGGAAATGCAGTTCCTGAGTGACGTTTATCTGCGTTGCCCGGACTGCGACGGCAAGCGCTACCGCGCCGAAGTGCTGGACGTGAAGATCCAGCGCGCTATCCCCGGCGAGACGATGCGCGAACTGAGCGTGTCGGACGTGCTGGAACTGACCGTCAACGAGGCCGTGAAGCTGTTCTCGTCGGATCGCGACGTGCTGCGCGTGTTGCAGCCGATCGTGGACGTCGGTCTCGAATACGTGAAGCTCGGCCAGCCGGTGCCGACGCTCTCCGGTGGCGAAGCACAACGTTTGAAGCTCGCCGGTTTCCTTGCGGAAGCAGCACAGAAGAAGACGGCGAGCGGGCAGAAGGTCGCGCATCGTGGCCGTCTCTTCATCTTCGACGAACCGACGACCGGGCTGCACTTCGACGACATTGCGAAACTCATGCGCGCGTTCGGCAAGTTACTCGACGGTGGCAATTCGCTGCTCGTCATCGAACACAATCTGGATGTGGTGCGTGCGGCCGACTGGATCATCGACCTCGGACCGGAAGGTGGCGAAGGCGGTGGTGAGGTGTTGTGTGCAGGGACGCTCGCGCATGTCGTGGCCTGCGACGGGTCGCACACCGGGCGCGCGCTGGCGGAGTACGAACGCACGGTGGTCGCACCCGCACGGGCTGTGGCATCGGGCAAAGCGTCGAGCGATGCCGGGATGCCGCTGCAAACCGCATTGCGCGCAGCCCGTGCACATCGCAAGCCTGCGGGAGGCGATGACATTCGCATCGTCAATGCGCGCGAGCACAACCTGAAGTCACTCGACGTTGCGATCCCGCGCGGCAAGTTCAGCGTCATTACCGGTGTGTCGGGTTCGGGCAAATCGACGCTCGCGTTCGACATCCTGTTCAACGAAGGACAGCGCCGTTACCTCGAATCGCTCAACGCGTATGCGCGGTCCATCGTGCAGCCCGCGGGGCGTCCGGAAGTCGACGCCGTGTACGGCATTCCGCCGACGGTAGCCATCGAGCAACGTCTATCGCGTGGCGGACGCAAGAGTACCGTCGCGACGACCACGGAAGTCTGGCACTTCCTGCGTCTGCTGTACGTGAAGCTCGGCATTCAGCATTGCATTCACGACGGCGCGCCGGTGACGGCGCAAAGCCCAGACTCCATCGTTGCGCAACTCATGCGCGACCGTCGCGGCCAGCACGTGGGACTGCTCGCACCGCTGGTGGTGGGACGTAAGGGGATTTACACCGATCTGGCGAAGTGGGCCAAGGCGCGCGGCCATTCGCATCTGCGGGTCGACGGCGTTTTCCTGCCGGTCGATCCGTGGCCGAAGCTCGACCGTTTCCGCGAACACACCATCGAATTACCGGTGGGCGATGTCGTAGTGACGCCTGAGAACGAAGGCTTGCTGCGCACGTTGCTGGCGGCGGCGCTGGAGCTGGGCAAGGGCGTGATGCATCTGCTCGCCCCGCTCGACGGTCTGGGCGACACGATGACCGACGAGCAACCGGGCGAAGGCGTGGGCGAGATCGAGGTGTTCTCGGTCAAGCGTGCGTGCCCGGTGTGCGGCACGAGTTATCCGGATCTCGATCCGCGTATGTTCTCGTTCAACAGCAAGCACGGCTGGTGCACGACATGTGTTGGTACGGGTCTCGCACTCACGCGCGAACAGCGTGAAGCGTTCGACGACACCGTCCTCAATCAGGACAATCGCGGCCGCGAGCACTCGCTGCCGTCGCAGGATCAGGAGCCGGAAGATGTGGGCGATCAGCCGTGTCCGGATTGCCACGGCGCGCGCCTGAACGGTGTGGCGCGTGCGGTGACGTTCGACGAACACGCCATCTCCGACGTCGCGCAATGGACCGTGACGGACGTGCGTCAGTGGATTCAGGGCCTCGAACTGCAAGGTCGCGATGCGAGCATCGCCCGCGATCTGATCAGCGAAATTCAGGGGCGTCTGGAGTTTCTGGAAGAGGTGGGTCTCGGCTACCTCACGCTCGATCGCGCTGCACCGACGCTCTCGGGCGGCGAGTCGCAACGTATTCGTCTCGCGGCGCAGCTCGGCAGCAATCTACAGGGCGTGTGCTACGTGCTGGACGAGCCGACCATCGGCTTGCATCCGCGCGATAACGGCATTCTGCTCGGCGCGCTGCGCAAACTTGGCGACCAGGGCAACACACTGGTCGTGGTCGAGCACGACGAAGACACGATTCGTCGCGCGGATCACATCATCGACATCGGTCCGGGAGCAGGCAAGCGCGGTGGCATGCTCGTCGCGCAGGGCAATGTGGACGATCTCGCCTCGCATCCCGATTCGCTGACCGGCAAGTTCCTCGCTCATCCGTTGCAGCATCCGATTCAACCGCGCCGGGAAGTCGTTGCACCGGCGAAGGGGGGGAAGGGCGCAAATGGTGCTGAGGTCATCCCGCCGAACTGGCTGACGGTGCACGGGGCGACGCTTCATAACCTGAAGAACGTGACGGCCTCGCTGCCGCTGTCGCGGCTCACGGCGATCACGGGTGTGTCCGGTTCCGGCAAGTCGACGCTCGCGCGCGATGTGCTGATGACAAACCTGCTCGATGCCGTGGGGCGTTCGGTGATGTCGTCGCCTGCGGAGCGTCGTGCGCGTAAGGGCACGGTGCGCCATGCAGTGAAGGCGGACGGCAAGCCGCGCGCGAAGTCGGAGGCGCCCGCAGAGCCGCGTCGTCCGGTGGTGCATGCGTGGCACGGGTGTGAATCCGTGACGGGCTGGGAGACAATCGACCGCGTGCTCGAAGTCGACCAGACGCCTATCGGCAAGACACCGCGTTCGTGCCCGGCCACCTACATCGGGTTCTGGGACACGATCCGACGTCTGTTCGCCGACACGCTCGAAGCCCGCGCGCGAGGCTACTCGGCGTCGCGCTTCTCGTTCAACACGGGCGAGGGCCGGTGCCCGGCCTGCGAAGGTCAGGGCGTGCGGACCATCGGTATGAGCTTCCTTGCGGACGTGAAGGTGCTGTGCGACGTCTGCCACGGGCAGCGCTTCAACGCCGAAACATTGGCGGTGACGTGGCGCGGCAAGAGCATCGGCGACGTGCTGACGATGGAAGTCGATGAAGCCGTCGAGTTCTTCGCGTCGATGCCGAGCATTGCCCATCCGCTGCAACTGATGAAGGACGTCGGGCTGGGGTACCTCACGCTGGGGCAGCCGTCGCCGACGTTGTCGGGTGGCGAAGCGCAACGTATCAAGCTGGTGACGGAACTGACCAAGGTGCGCGATGACATTACGCGTCGCGGACAGAAATCGCCGCACACGCTGTACGTCCTCGACGAGCCGACAGTCGGGTTGCACATGGCGGACGTGGCACGTCTGATCAACGTGCTGCACCGGCTGGTGAACGGTGGGCATACGGTCGTCGTCATCGAGCACAACCTCGATGTGATTGCCGAAGCCGACTGGATCGTCGACATGGGGCCGGAGGGCGGCAAGGACGGCGGCACCGTGGTGGCCGCGACGTCGCCCGACGAGTTGGCGAAGGTCAAGGCTAGCCACACCGGCGTCGCACTCAAACCGGTGCTCGCCCAGACGGCTGGAACCGGCGCCACGGCCGTGGCACCGGAGGAAGCAACCGCGAAATAAGCGGCCAGCCGGATATTCGCGGTAGCCCGACGGGACGCCTGATACAGGCGTCCCGTCTTTATTTGCGGTTCAGGAGGAGTAAATCGTATACGAAAAAATATGCTTCACGACACTCCGAGAAGTTCCCAATTATTTCCAAAATAGAAATTAAGAATAGACAATTATCGACTTTATTGCGATAGGTGCTACTAATACACTTCAACTGTCGACGATGAATTGAACATCGCCTCTTTCAAACAGACAGGAGAAATACCATGAAGCGCACTCTTATTACCTCGGCTCTCGTTTCCGCAATGCTGGCTGTCTCGGCCGGTTCGGCTTTCGCTAGCGACGCTTTCGACGGTCCCTCGGAATTCTCGTGGGTTCCGCAAACCAGCGTGCTGACCCGCGCTCAAGTTCGTGAAGAACTGGTGCAGGCACAAAAGGCCGGTCTCGTGGTGCAACACGACACCGTGTATCCGAAGGCAGTCCCGAGCGCACAACCGGCAACGGCCAGCGCCCCGGTCACGATGGGTTCGGTTGGCGGCCTGCAACAAGCCGGTACGACCTACTTCGGTAACTAATCGCTTTTGCGAATCGCTGTACTTGCCGTAACCCCGTGAGCCAGCGCTAATTCAGCGCGCCGCGACTCCGGGCAAGCAGTCTCCGATACCAAATCGGCCGCAATTTTCGCGGCCGATTTTGTTTTGGGCGCTCGCTTTTCACTTCGACCCGCTCCGTCAGGTAGCGCAACGACTGTGGACAAGTCTGTCGATAACCTTGTTAGCAAGCTGTGGCAGTGCTGTGGGTAAGCCTGTGGATACCCGTGGGATATGCGGTGGACAGGTGGGGTAAAAGTCGGCAAAACGGCGGGGATAACCGGTGAATATCCCGTGGATATGTGGTGGATATCCTGTGTGTTTAACTAGGATAAGCCGGTGGATTTCCTGTGGAAATCTACAAAATTTCTGTGACTAAGCTGTGGATGGCCTGTGAATAGATCTGCGTGATCTGATTACAGAGGCCCGTCTGGCGTGCCTCTGCGGCAGTCCATTCCTCGTCCGTCGGAAAGAACCGCAAAACTCACTTCCCAAAAGCTGTTGCCAAAAATTCGGTAACGCGTTTTATCGCGTCGTCGCGTGCCTCGGGCTGGGTGCCGGTAATCGGCACAACGTGGGTTTTCGGATTGGTGAACTCGGGGCGCGAGCGGACCGGGAGATTCGGATAATCGAAGTCGTGATACGCGCCCGGATAGATGTGGAACGTCACCGGCGCACCTTGTGTGGTGACGTCTTTCACGAACGCGTCGCACGGGGCCGCTTGAGTCCAGACGTCCTCCGCACCCGTGAGCACCAGCAGCGGAATCTTCGTCGACCAGTTCGCACCTTGTGCCTTCGCGTTGCACCAGCCGGGATAGAACGCAACGGCGGCCACGAAGTCCGGCGCGGACGTCGCGTCCTGCGTGCGGCCGGGACTTTTCGGGCCGATGGCAAATAGCGTTGTCCCGCCACCACCATGCGACCAGCCCATCAACGCGATCCGGTCCGGCCGGATGCCCGGTATCGATTGCAGGTAACGCAACGCGCCATAAGCGTCGCGTGGGCGTTCCTCCCAAGGGCGCACCGGCCCGCCCTTCGCACATTCGCTGCCTTGCGCCCGCGAGGTGAAGCTGTCGACCATGAGCACCGCATACCCTTGCGCATTGAACCGCTGCGCCCAGTCCAGTTCGCGACGGTCGATAGCACCCTTGCGCGAGAACATGCCATTGCAGCCATGCATGAAGACCACGGCGGGTGTTGGCGCGCTGGCATTGGCCGCACGGAACAGATAGGCGTCGATCATCACGGGGGCGCCATTGGCGTCCATGTCCAGTGACGGGATGCTGAGCTTTTCCTGCGCCTCGGCGATGCCGGTCCCGACGAAAGAGAGCGCGGACATCGCCACAAGGGCGATGGCGAACGATGCGACGGCGCGACGCGCGCGAGAGGAAAAAGGCAGTGACGTAGCGGGCATAGGGAGTCTTCGCCAGGACGTGCGGTCGCCGGTGTTGGCACCGCTATGTGCCGGACTTTAGCGTGTGTTTCCGCCACCGTGTCGTTCGCCATATTACGAACGGTTGCGACCCCTTCGGCCGTTCCTCGCTAAGCATCCATGCATCGGAGATAAGACGGCGCGGTGCCGCAGATTAGAATGCCATCGGAGACCTAAGCAATGCGTCGATTCGTTCCGCCAATGGAACGTCACATTCATCCGGAGACTCTCGACATGGCAGACAACAACGACAAACGCGACACCACGTCACAAACGCCGCAATGGCGACTCGAAACACTGGCCGTGCGCGCCGGCTATCGTCCCGATCCGACCACGCGTGCCGTGGCCGTTCCGATCTATCAGACGGTGGCGTACGCCTTCGACGATACGCAGCACGGTGCGGACCTGTTCGACCTCAAGGTGCCCGGGAACATCTACACGCGCATCATGAACCCGACGCAGGACGTGCTGGAACAGCGCGTCGCGGCGCTCGAAGGCGGGGTGGCGGCACTGGCGCTCGCGTCCGGTCAGGCAGCTGTCACCTATGCGATTCAGACGATTGCCGAGGCAGGCGACAACATCGTCGCGGCCAGCACGCTCTACGGCGGCACTTACAACCTGCTCGCGCACACGCTGCCGCTCTCCGGCATTACCACGCGCTTCGCCGATCCGCGCGAGCCGGAATCCTTCGAACCGCTGATCGACGAGAAGACGAAAGCCATCTTCGCGGAGTCGGTGGGCAATCCGTTGGGCAACATCACCGATATCGCGAAGCTCGCCGAGATCGCGCATCGTCACGGCATTCCGCTCATCATCGACAACACGGTGCCGTCGCCTTACCTGCTGCGCCCGTTCGAGCATGGCGCGGACATCGTCGTGCATTCGCTGACGAAGTATCTCGGCGGGCACGGCACGAGCCTCGGCGGGGCCATCGTGGACTCGGGCAAGTTCCCGTGGGCGGAACACAAGACCCGCTTCAAGCGACTCAACGAACCGGATGTGAGCTATCACGGCGTGGTGTACACGGAAGCCTTCGGTCCGGCTGCGTACATCGGCCGCGCGCGTGTGGTGCCGTTGCGTAACACCGGTGCGGCCATCTCGCCCTTCAACGCGTTCCAGATTCTTCAGGGCATCGAGACGTTCGCGCTGCGCCTCGACCGCATCACCGACAACGCGCTGAAGATTGCCCAGTATCTGAAGACGCATCCGAAGGTGGAGTGGGTGAACTATGCGGGCCTGCCGGAGCATCCGGACCATGCGCTGGTGAAGAAATATCTGTCGGGACGCGGCCCGGGCATCCTCACCTTCGGCGTGAAAGGCGGGCACGCCGCCGGTGCCGCGTTCCAGGACGCCCTGCAACTCTTCACCCGTCTGGTCAACATCGGCGACGCCAAGTCGCTCGCCACACACCCGGCGTCGACCACGCACCGCCAGTTGTCGCCGGACGAACTGCGCAAGGCCGGGGTGAGCGAGGAGACGGTGCGTCTGTCTATCGGCATCGAGCATATCGACGACTTGCTCGCCGATCTGGATCAGGCGCTTCGCAAGTAAGCAGTCTGTCGTTTCGACAGGCGCAACGAAGGTCGTCGCGCCTGTCACTGCGAAATACCGCGAAATGCGGCAAGAAGCCGTGCGTTGCCGCCTGGATTCACGGCCTCTCGCGGACCTCATTTACGGCCAATTCTGACGGAGTATGATGCGCGGCAGCCGGTTGGGGGCAGGTGACCGGCACCGCCGTCATATGACTGTCACAAAAACGTCATCATGCTGGCGTACTGTCCTTGCCCATTTCTCAAGGATTGCGCATGGACTATTTGCAAGTGCTGGTGCTCGCCATTGTGCAGGGCGTGGCGGAGTTGCTCCCGGTGTCGAGTTCGGCACACGTCATCATGGCCGAGAAGCTGATGGGTCTCGACCCGTCGACGCCCGCCATGACGTTGCTGCTCGTGATGCTGCACACCGGCACCATGCTCGCCGTGATCGTCTACTTCTGGAAGTCGTGGCGCGAACGTTACTTCTCGTCGAAGCACGATTTCATTCACAACGCGAAGCAGGTCATTATTGCGACGGCCTTCACTGGCGTGATCGGTCTGGCGCTGATGTTCTTCATCGAGAAGGTGCTGATGCGCGGCTCCGAGCATGCCGAGATCGAGCATCTGTTCGGCAATCTGTACGTCATCTCCGCCGGTCTCGCGATGGCGGGCATTCTGATTCTGATCTCGGGCCGCAAGCGTCCGCCGATGGGCGACCGTCCGATGCGCGGCAGCGACTCCGCATGGATCGGCGCGGTGCAGGGTATCTGCCTGCCGTTCCGTGGTTTCTCGCGCTCGGGTTCGACCATTTCGACGGGCATGCTGCGCGGTCTCGACAAGGTGCGCGTCGAGGAATTCAGCTTCGCGCTGGCCGTTGTGCTCACGCCGCCGGTCATCGTCAAAGAGGCTTACCGTCTGTACAAGTCGGGCGGCGCTCAGACGCTCTCCGGCCACTTCATGTCGGTGCTCACGCCGAGCCTCATCGGCATGGTGTTCAGCTTCCTCGCGGGGCTGATTGCGCTGCGCTGGCTGTCGCGCTGGCTCGAACACGGTCGCTGGTATCTGTTCGGCATTTACTGCCTTGTGGCGTCGGCCGTCGTGCTGGCCTCCAGTCAGTACCTGTAATCACACCAGCCCGGCGACGACGTCCAGAAAGGCCGCGATGGCGCGCGATTCGCGCCGCTCGGCCAAACAGACGATGACGGTGGTCGTCTCGACGCGTGCGTCGCCGATGGCGACCGTCGCCAGCCGCTCATCCGGCGTGTGTTCGCGTGCGGACACCGCCGCGATCCCCAGTCCGAGAATCACCGCTTCGCGGATCGCCTCGCGGCTGCCGATCTCCATCGCCACGCTCGGCACCACACCCGCCTCCTGCATGGCCGCTTCTAGCGCGTGACGCGTCGTCGACCCCGGTTCTCGCATCAACATCGGTTCATCCGCCAGATCGGCCAGTTTGACGCTGCGGCGTCGCGCGAAGCGATGCGTACGCGGCACCAGCAGCACGACCGGATGCGTGCGATACGGCACGGCGTGCAGACGCGCGTCGTCGTGATAACGCGCCAGCACGGCGACGTCGGTGCGATACGCCAACAGGCTCTCGATCATCTCCTCCGAATTGCCCGGCCGCACGGAGATGCGAATTCCCGGAAAGCGTGGCTGAAACGCCGCGACGATCTCCATCGCGTGATGCGGTCCCACCGCGCCCAGCCGTAATTCCCCGGTACGCAGCCCGCCATGCTCCTTGAGCAGGCTAAGCGCTTCCGCTTCGTCCGAGAAGATGCGCAGGCTCACCGAGTACAGCGCTTTGCCGGTCGGCGTCAGCGTCAGCCCGCGACCGTGGCGATAGAACAGCTCGACCCCGTACGTTTCCTCCAGCGCCCGGATCTGCGTCGTCATCGTTGGCTGACTGACGTGCAACGCCTGCGCGGCGCGCGTGACGCTGCCGTGGTGCGCGACCGCGTGAAACGAACGCAACTGGGTAATCCGCATCGATGTCGCTCCCGTGACGAGGTATAGGTTTTATCAATAGATTGACGAAAAAATGTGAATTGGAAGTATAGGACGGCGCTCACCATAATCCAGCTCAATCTTCGCCAATCGATCGCAACGTCATCCGGCGCGGCGGCCCAAACACCATCATGACTGCACGTTCGCGTTTCCATAATCCGGTCGACGTCCACTTCGGTCCGGGCGTGCTGGACGCCCTGCCCGAGCTTGTCGGCAACCGTCGCGTGGTGCTCGTCACCATGCCCGAGGCGCGTGCGCTCGGCATGACCGGGCGCATCGAAGCGCTGCTGGGCCAACGGCTCGCGGGCGTGATCGATCAGGTCAGCCCGAACCCGGATGTGCGCGAACTCGCGCCGATGTACGGCGACTTCTGGCGGCGCTACGGCCAATGCGAAGTCATCGTGGCGCTGGGCGGCGGTAGTGCGCTCGACACGGCCAAGCTGCTGATGGTCGCTGGCGACGACGACAGATTCGCCACGCTGGTGGACGCGCTCGATGCCGGTGGCACCTTCCGTCCTACGCGCACCAAACGGCTCATCACCATTCCCACGACGGCAGGCACCGGCAGCGAAGTCACCCCGTGGGCCACACTGTGGGACCGCCACGTGAAGCGCAAGAAGTACTCGCTGCATCTGCCCGAGACGTGGCCCGAGGCGGCCATCGTCGACCCGGTGCTGACGCGTTCCCTGCCGCGCAGCGTCACGTTGCAGAGCGGTCTCGACGCCCTCTCCCACGCGCTCGAAGCGATCTGGAACGTGAACGCCAATCCCGTCTCCGACACCTTCGCCGTGACGGCCGCGCGCGACATGATGCGTGTGCTGCCGAGTCTCATGACAGCGCTCGACGACATGACGCTGCGCTCGCAGGCAGCGCTCGCTGCGCTTCAGGCGGGCATGGCGTTCTCCAATACGAAGACGGCGCTGGCGCATTCGATTTCGTACGACATGACGATTCGTCACGGCTTGCCGCATGGCATCGCGTGTTCGTTCACGCTGCCGACGGTGATGCGTCTGGCCATCGGCCGCCGCGCCGATCGCGACGCCGTGCTGGCGCAAGTGTTCGACGGCGACATCGCAGGCGCACCCGAGCGGCTGACGGCCTTCCTCAACGGGCTGGGCGTGGCGACGGAATTCTCTGCGTACGGCGTGAGCGAGCCGGAATCGACGGCGATGATCGCGGCCGCGCTCGACGGTCCGCGCGGACGTAACTTCATCGGTGCTGTGGCCTGAACCTGATTTGAACGGGCGGTGTCGCGTTCGTCGCCCGGTGTTGTCGACGTTGTCGTTGTTCCAGTAGTCCCCGTTTGCGTGTTTTCGCGTCTTACCCGCAGTCCCCGCAACATCCATCATCAAAACGATAGTCGCGCACCGGTCACCGGCATGGGCGGCACCGAGACATCAGGAGACAGACGCCCGGCGCAGACCGGTGCGTCGCAGCGCGTCGCCGGGGCGCGGCGCATCAACAGGAGGCGCAATGGAACAGGTTCTCACCGGCGTTGGCGCGCGCGATGCCGTCAACGACGAAAAAGCGGTGCGCACGGTCGCGCTGGCCAGCCTGATCGGCACGACCGTCGAGTGGTATGACTTCTTTCTCTACGGGACCATCACCGGTCTCGTGTTCAACAAACTCTTCTTCCCCAGCGGCGACGCCTTCGTCGCCACGGCGCTCGCTTACACCGTGTACGCGGTGGGATTTGCGACGCGACCGCTCGGGGGCATTCTCTTCGGACACTTCGGGGACCGGCTCGGACGCAAACCGCTGTTGATCGTCACGCTCACCATCATGGGCGTGTCGACGTTCCTGATCGGCCTCGTGCCGACGTACGACAGCATCGGCATCGCCGCGCCGCTGATCCTGCTCTTCCTGCGATTGCTGCAAGGTATCGGCCTCGGCGGCGAATGGGGCGGTGCGGTGCTGATGGCGTTCGAATACGCGCCACGCGACAAGCGCGGTCAGTTCGCGGCGTATCCGCAGATCGGGCTGGCGGTGGGCCTCTGTTTGTCGACGGGCGTCGTCGCCCTGCTCTCGTCGACGCTGACCGACGCGCAGTTCATGTCGTGGGGATGGCGTCTCGCTTTCATGCTGAGTCTGGTGCTCGTGGCCGTGGGCATGTTCATCCGGTTGCGCGTGCTGGAGACGCCGGAATTCGCACGCATCAAGGACAGTCAGCACGTGGCGCACGTGCCGCTCTCCGAGATCGTGCGCGACTATCGTCGCAACGTGTTGCTCGGCTGGGGCGCACGGTATATCGACGGCGTGGTGTTCAACGTCTATGCGGTGTTCGCGATTTCCTATCTCGTCGGCACACTGCATTTTCCCAAGACACCGATTCTGCTGGCCGTCACCCTCGCTGCGCTCGTGCTGGTCGTGACGATTCCCTACGCGTCGAAGCTATCGGATCGCGTCGGGCGGCGTCGCGTGTTCGCGTGGGGGGCGCTGGCTTGTGGCGTGTCGTCGATTCCCGCGCTCGCGGTGATGCACTTCTCGTCGAACGTCTGGTGGGTGTCGCTTGCTGTGATCGTGCCGCTGGGCGTGGTGTACGCGTTCGTGTACGGCCCGGAGGCGTCGTTGTTCTGCGAACTGTTCGACACGCGCGTGCGCTACACCGGCATCTCGGTCGTCTATCAGGTGTCGGGCATCGTTTCCAGTTCGATCACGCCATTGATTGCCGCGACGCTGCTGGAGTACGGCGGACACAAGCCGTGGTGGATTGCGGTGTACGTGCTGGGGGTGGGATGTCTGTCTGCCGCGTGTGCGAAGGCGATGAAGCGGACTTATTGAAGCGGATTTGCTGCGGGGGAGAATCTGGAGGGAAGGATCCCGCGCTTGCGGGAACACGGCAGGCCGGTGGATGGCTCCCCGGCTTGCCGTTTTTTTGCTGCGCGGATTACTGACCGAAGTAGATCGAACCGGCGCGGTTGGTGCGACCCGGCACTTCATACACCGGCGAGACCACCGAACCGGCTTGCGCAGCGACTGCACCCGGTTGTGCCTGCACTTGCGTCTGTGCCTGAACTTGCTGTTGAACTTGTTGCGGCTGGGCGGGCGGCTGCGTGTTTTCGGCAGCGCTTGCGCTGGTCATGACGCCTGCGCTCAGCAGGGCGGCGGCAAGGGTCGATGCGAACAGAGCGTGTTTCATTTTCATTTCTCCTGTCTGGCGAGACGTCCACCATGGGCGCCGTCATTGCCGCCAATCTACGCTCGCGGCACAAGGAGAAAAACGCGGTCCTGGATAAGGACGCATTGCTAAAAATGAAATAATCGACGCTCAGTTAAGCCAAATTGTTCCGGCCGTCGCGCAATCGGCGCTCGACGGACCGGTCAACGGCCAATCAGCGGCGCGTCACGCGCACGCGGGCTTCCTGCTGACGGCGCGAATGGGCGGCACGGCTGCGAAGATACGACGCGGTGAGCAGCGAAGCGCTCGCCAGCAAAAGGAAAGAACCGAGGGCAGCCATGGTAATGCTCCTGTACTGACCGGCATCGTCCGCGGTGCGGCGCACCCTGCGAGCCACGATGTCGGCTGACTTCATCATGTTGTCACTCTACTGCTGACGCACTTCGCGATAAACCCCATCGCGCTAAAGACCCTGTTGCGCACAGCGGCATGCCGGTCAAAAACGGCTCAAAAACGGGCCGAAATCACCTCACATATCCTGTTCAACGGCATTAAGTGGTTGATTTTCAATAGTTTTTTCGAATCGGACGATCGGTTGCATTTCGTAGACGCTCAGTTGCGAAAAAACCACGGGTTTTCCCTAAGATTCACTCATGCCAACGCGACGGACACCGCAACGCAGCAAAACGAAGTGCCCCCCGGCCTCGACGCTGATGATGCCCCGAACGCTAGCTGAACCCGAAGTATTCAATCAAATTGACAGGAGTCTCACCATGAACACCCGTATCCTTGCTGCCGTTGTTGCCGCCGCTTCGTTCGTTTCCGCCTCGGCTTTCGCAGACGCTCGTTACAACGACAATACGCCTGACGTCCCGGCCGCAACGCAAAGCCAACTGAGCCGTGCCGAAGTCCGCGCTGAACTGGTCCAGGCCGCCGCAAACGGTCAACTGCTGCAAAGCGAAACCGGCGCACCGCTGGTGGCCGCTGCCCAAACGCAAGACGCCGCTCCGGTCGCCGCAGCGCTGACCCGCGCCGACGTTCGTGCACAACTGAGCGACCGCAACGTGTTCGCACAGGACAGCCGTTCGTAATCTGACCGTCCCTGTAGTACAGCAGTACCGCAGCACCCACGCATCGACCCCAAGCGATGCGAAGCCGCCGACCGGCATGAGGTCGGCGGCTTTTTTCATGGCATCCGGGTACGAAGCGTTGGCGCTTGACGCGGTCATCTCGCGCTGAACGAGTTACGCAATTCGATTTGAAATTTTTCGCGTACGACCGGTCGTCGGGTAAAGCGTCAGGCAAAAAAAGCCGCCCGGAGGCGGCTGAAGGTCGGGTGAGACCAAGGAAAAGCGTTGTCGCGGCGGTGTCAGCCCGCCAACGACCGAGTCAGTGCATTACGCGCGATATCGAAGTCGGCGGCAAAGCTGCGGTGCCACTCGCGTCGCGTGCTGTCGTCGATCCACGCGCCGTCCAGACCGTTGTGCATGAACTCGCGCAGGTCGCCGAGCGAAAAGCCGAAGTGGCTGAACATCAGCTCCCAGGCTTGCGCGGGGTTGACCTTGTGCAGGGTCGGATCGTCCGTATTCGGATGGATCTTCAGGCCGAGGCCGGGCATGCGACGGATCGGGTGATCCTTGGCCCAGCGCTCCGGCGTGAGCGTGCGCAGGTAGTACGAATTCGTCGGTACGACCGTGAAGACGATGCCGCGCTCGGCGCATTCGCGCGCGAAATCCGGCGCGTCGACGATGGTGTAGCCGTGGTCGATGCGGTCGCACTTGAGCAACTCGACAGCGGTCTCGACGTTCGTCCACGGCATGCCGAATTCGCCCGCGTGCGCCGTCGTCTTGAAGCCTGCGAGACGCGCGTTGCGATACGCCTTCCAGAACAGCTCGGGCGGTCGGTCGTTCTCGCGATAGTCGATGCCGATGCCGATGACTTCGTCGGCGCGATGCGCGCGCATCCACTCGACCATCTCGACGGCTTCGCGCGGATCGGCCTCGCGGTCGATGCTGGGAATCAGACGACCGACGATGTCGTGATCGCGTTGGGCGTCACGAATGGCGGCAACGATGGCGTCCTGAGCCTTCGCGTAGGGAATGCCGGACGTGCGCACGGTGCCCGTCGGGTTCCAGAAGAACTCGCTGTAGCGCACGTTGTACGCGGCGGCGTCCGCCAGATATTCGTAGGCGATGCGGTGCAGATCGTCCGGCGAGGTCAGCAGATGTTCGTCG
The DNA here is from genome assembly GCF_044772185.1 of Pandoraea sp. NPDC090278. Taxonomy (NCBI): domain Bacteria; kingdom Pseudomonadati; phylum Pseudomonadota; class Betaproteobacteria; order Burkholderiales; family Burkholderiaceae; genus Pandoraea; species Pandoraea sp. NPDC090278. The sequence goes on from NZ_JBIVYJ010000002.1 coordinate 440,756, forward strand.
AGCGCGCGCAACACACGCAGCACGCCCACGGGCTTTTCACCGCGCGTGTAGAAGCCGTCGATCTCGGCGCGATCGAGCGGCGCGTTCGACTTTTCGGCGAGCGCCACGAACGTGTCGTGACGCACTGCGCCGAGCAAATGGCAATGCAATTCCACCTTCGGCATCGCATGGAAGAACGTGCGATGCGCTTGCTGAATCTGCACGCCGGTGCGTGCGGCGGGCACGTGGCCCGGTGTCTCTGTCATAACGTCTTGTCTTGGTGAAGTCATCGGCATAGGGGGGCGGCGCGACACGCGTCGTTCGCCGCCAGGTCGATCAGTGACGTCCCACAACCGTCCAGAAGTAATACGCCAGCGGCAGGGCCAGCACGTAGAGGCCCCACGGCAATTCCTTGAAACGGCCCATCAGCGCCTTGACCAGCACGTAGCACAGCAGGCCACCGGCGATACCGGTACCGAAGCTGTTCGAGAGCAGCGTGAGCAGCACCATCGCGAGCACAGGGAACGCGTCGCTGAAGTCGTCGAACGGCACATGACGGATCGTGCTGAACATCGACAGGCCGATCAGGATCAGTGCTGGGGCCGTAGCTTCCTTCGGAATGGCCAGCGCCACCGGCACGAAGAAGCACACCAGCGCGAACATCACGGCAGCAGCAATCGAGGTGAGACCCGTACGCCCGCCCGCTTCCACGCCAGCGGCCGACTCGACCAGGGCCGTCAGTGCGGGAATGCCCAGCAGCGCACCGCCCGTCGCGGCAATCGAATCGACGAGGAACGGACGGTTGATGTTCTCCATGTTGCCGTGCTCGTCGAGCAAACCGGCCTTGCCGCCGACAGCGAGCGTGGTGCCCAGCGTCGAGAAGAATTCCGCCGCGAAGAAGGCGAACAGATACGGCAGTGCGGAGATCGTCAGCGCGCTCTTCAGATCGAGCTGGAACGCGACCGGCGCAATGCTGTGCGGCAGCGAGATGAACGACTCGGGGACCTTCGTCACGCCAAGCGGCACACCGGCGAGCGCGGCAATCAGAATCGACCAGAGGATTGCGCCCGGCACCTTGCGGCCTTGCAGCAGAACCGCGACGCCCAGGCCGATCAGCGCAACGATGGTGCCCGGCTTGCTGAAGTCACCCAGCGCGAACGCATTCGTCTTGGCATTGGCGATGACCATGCCCGCGTTACGCACACCCAGCACCGCAATGAACAGCCCGATGGATGCGCCGAGGCCCAGCTTGATGGCCGTCGGAATCAAACGCGCCACGACGCTGCGGGCGCCGATCACCGTCAGCAGCAAGAACAGCAGGCCGGAGAGGAACGCGATGGCGATGCCCGTCTGCCAGGCAACGTGTTCGGTGGCCGCGAGCGTGACGCCGACGATGACCGAGCCGCCGATGCCGGGGCCGACGACGAACGGCAGGTTCGCGTAGAAACCCATCAGCAACGAGAACAACACGAACACCAGCATGACCGATGTGGTGGCCGCGCCGCGATCCATGCCGCCCGTGGCGAGCAGCGACGGAATCACGACCAGCAGATAGGCCGCCGCCAAAAATGTGGTGATACCGGCGAGCACTTCGGTGCGCACGCTCGAGCCGCGTTTGCCGATGGCGAAGCGGCGCTCAAGCCAGCCGCCGGGGGCGGTAGCTGCATGGGATTGGCCGTGCCCGGCAGGAGCCGTGCGCTCGTTGTGCTCAGGAGAAGAGGTCTGCATAAGCCAAGAATAGAAGGTCTTTGCGTGGCACTTTACGTGCGTGCGACTATAAATAAAAAATGAAATTACTTATGATTCGATAATTCGAATCTATTCTTCGCGACGCTGGCGGATTCCGGGGCTTCCTTGGGGCCGTCCCGGCTGGCTGGCGTCGCAAAACTGTTGTGTCCGACACACTGCTGGCACCTCTGGAGCGCGCCATGGCGACTTCGTCCCGTCGTAACGAAAACACTGCGAGCCGCGCGGGCGAGACGCCCACGTCCAAAACGCCGGTCGCCTCCACGGCTTCGTCCACCGCTACGCCGCAGGTGCCGCCGCTGCCCGCGCTGACGCTGCGACAGGTGCAGTACTTCGTTGCCCTCGCCCATTCGCGCAGCTTCACGCAGGCAGCGCAGGCGCTCTCCGTCACCCAACCGGCGCTCACCGCCGCCATCCGTCAGATCGAGTTCCTGCTCGGCGGACGTCTCTTCGAGCGCTCGGCCCATCGTCTGACGCTGACCGAGGCGGGCACCACCATCCTGCCGCTGGCGGAGCGTCTGCTGAACGCCGCTCGCGGTACGTTCGACGACATGACGAGCACCTTCACGCTGCAGGCGCAGACGGTGCGCATCGGTTTCATTCCGTCGGTCGCCGCCCGCTTGTTGCCGGTGCTCGGCAGCTTGCGAGACGCCCATCCGAACGTGCGCTTCGCCCTGTCCGATTTGCCGAACAGTGAGCTCGTCGCAGCGCTCGCCCGAGGCGAGATTGACCTCGGTGTCGGCATTCGCGACGAAGCCGACGAGGCCGGTCACGCGGCCAACACCGAGGGCTTTCGCTGCGACGATCTGTTCGACGACGAGATCGTGCTCGTGGCGCGTCGCGACGATGCGCTCGCGTCCGCCGAGTCCGTCAGCTGGTCGCAACTCACCGAGCGCGATCTGGCGGTGTTCGTGCGCGGCAACGTCAGCGATTCCTTGCAACGCACGGGTGGGTCGCAAAACCTGCGGCTCGAACCGAAGTACCGCATGGAATACACCGAACCGCTTTATGCGCTCGTGCGAAGCGGCCTCGCGCTGGCGATTCTGCCCAAGCTCTACACCCTGCACCTGCATGACCCCGCGCTCGTGGCGCTCGACGTCATCGCCCCGCGTGTGACGCGCACCGTTGCGCTGATGTCGCTCGTCGGCAAGGAGCGCGGCCCGCAGGTGAGTGCTTGCCGCGACTGGATCGCGCAACATCTGGTGACGTGAATCGAATGCGCTTCGTGCGCGTCCATCGTCAGTCCATACGTACGAACACGGCGGCCGATCTTTTCGATGGGCCGCCGTGTTCGCTCGCTTCAGTCTTCTACGTGACGCTGCCGTCCGATTACGGCAGACGCGAAATGCGCTCAAGTAGCGTGGCGTAGAAGCGGTCGGCGTCGATATCGGTGAGCCACAGCGCGTTCACCGGACGCTTCGTGCGACCGTTCCAGTCCACCACCGTCTCACCCAGCGTGAGCTGTCCCGTCGTCTCCACGGCCACGTTCACGCGACGGCCGCCGTACATCGTCGGGTCGATCAGATAACCGATGGTGCACGGGTCGTACATCGGGGCCTCGTCCACGCCACGGCGACGCTTCTGATACGCCAGCGCAGCATTGAAGATGTCGCCGACGATCGGACCACAGCGATTCTTCAGCGCGTGGAACGGGGCAACGCGATCTGGCGTAATCAGCGTCTTCAGGCTGACGTCGCGCGGCACGATGGTCACGGGCACACCAGCGCCGAGCACGATGCTCGCGGCTTCCGGATCGACGAAGATGTTGAATTCGGCGGCCGGGGTGTAGTTGCCGCGCTCGAACCATGCACCACCCATCAACACGATTTCACGGATGGCCTTCGCGCCTTCGGGCGCGGCCGTCAGTGCCGTGGCGATGTTGGTGAGCGGCCCGATGGCGACGATCGTGATGCTGCCCGGTGCCGCTGCGCGCAGCGTGTCGATCAGATACGTGACGGCATGCTGCGGTGCGAGCGGCGCACGCGGGTCGTGCAACGGCGCGCCTTCGAGACCCGAGCGGCCCATCACGTTCGCTACCGTCACCAGTTCGCGCATGAGCGGCTTCGGGCAACCGGCGTACACCGGCAGCGTCTTGGTCTTGTCGGCCCAGTCGCGCACGATACGCGCGTTGCGCTCGGTCAGGCTCAGCGGCACATTGCCGCCGACGACGGTCAGCGCCTTGAGGTCGATCTGGTCACTTGCGCCCAACGCCATCAGGATCGCGACGGCGTCATCCTGACCCGGGTCGCAGTCGATGATCACCGTGCGACGCGGCGAGCCTTCTGCCGTGAGCGGCGACGCGCCTTCGGTCTTCGTCATTTGCGCGAAGGCGCTACCGGTCATTGATGCACCGACGGTGGCCATCGACGCAGCCAGCGACGTACGCAGGAAGCTGCGGCGGCTGTGCTGGCGGTCTTCGGTCGTCGTATCGTTCAGTTCGGTCATTGTGGTCATGTTGTCGAACCCGCTTGAATTAGAACGTGTGACGCATGCCCAGCGTCACGGCCATCTGACGCTTCGTGCTCGACGCAGCGTAGCCGAAGAGCTGCGCGTACTTGGCGTCGCCAGCGGCTTGCTGTGCGTTAAGCGTGAGTGCGACGTCCGTGCGCTTGGACAGCCAGTAGTCGGCTTGCAGGTTGACCTGATGCCATTGCGGACGCGTATTGATCACATCGTACTTGCCCGACGTAAAGCCGTACGCCGCGCCCAGCACCAGCGCCGGGGTGACGTTGTAGTTCAGCGTCAGGTTGTAGTTCTGGAGATGCAGGTGCGAGTTGTCGAGGTACGTGTAGTTGACGTCCGAGAACATGGCGCCGATGAGTGCCGGGCCCCAGCGGTAGAAACCGCCCGTGGCGAAGATGCGTTGCTGGCTCGCGTAGACGTTCGCACGCGTGGCGCTCTTCGAGAAGATCAACAGCGGGCTGGCGTAGTCGTTGGCGATGGCGCCGTCGTTGTTCGTGCCGCTATACGGATTGTTGTACTGCGCGTACGCGGCGTTCCAGTCGAAGTCGCCGTACTTGTAGCCGAGGCCGAAGCTGTAGGCGTTGTTGTTGCGGAAGCCCGTGGCCGAGTTCGAGAAGCCGTATTGCGCCGTGCCGTGGAAGCCGCCGACCGTCGGGCTGACCCACTTCACCGAGTTCTGCATGCGCAGATCGTTGTAGCCGTTGTCGTTATCGCCGATGTTCACGCCGTTGCTCGAAATGATGATCGGGCCGACGTAGTCGTGAATCGTGTCGTACTGACGACCCAGCGTGAACGTGCCCCACGTCTTGTCCGAGAGGCCGACGAACGACTGGCGACCGAACGCACGGCCGTTTTGCGCGCCCGTGCCGTTCACGATGCTGAAGCCTGCTTCGAGCGTGAAGATGGCCTGGGTGCCGTTACCGAGGTCTTCCGACCCACGGAAGCCCCAGCGCGGATTCTGGTTGGTGCCCGAGAGTGCCTGCCAATTCTTGCTGCCACCCGTATTACTCACATAACCCACGCCGCCCGAGATCAGGCCGTAAATCGTGACGTTGCTTTGTGCGTGTGCGGCGGTGGCGGCGACGCCAATGGCGGCGATAAAGCTGGCACGGCCCAGGCGGGCCAGAATCGTGGTCTTCATGAGGTGTGCTTCTCTAAGGTCTAAGTCCGCGCGCTTGCGAGAGTTGGCGCGATTCGGACCGAACTATAGGGAAGGGTCTTGTATAAATATAATTTTGATTTTTTATATATCGATAAATTTCATCGATACAAAGGCGAGGCCCGCGTGGAATCTCGGTGGGCGGCGGAATGCACCGAAACGGAGCGTGGTGACGAGTGTTGTGTGTGTCCGACAAGGCGGATATTGAGTCGGGGGGCTCGACCCGCCGGTGGGATGGGGCGTTGTCTCAATCTCGGTGTCGCCGGATCGTGAAGCTGGCAATTCGAGGCGCAAAGGATATGAGGACTGCCGGGTCAGCGCGGGCAAAACCGCAGCGCAGCGGGGGCGAATCATGCAAGTTCCAGGACGAGGGCAGGAGAAGGATGATTTCGCGCAGTGCCGTTCGCGCGAACACATGTCGTGACTTCGACCGATTTCGTGAGTCTGCGAGATGGCGGTCACGCCTTGACGTTAAATCCGTTTTGAATCTCAAGGAGAAGCAATATGGAAATGGGTCCAGTCAATCCGCCCCTGGTGTATCAATCCCCGACTTCCGCTGTGACGGAAGATGAGGCAACGCCTCCGTCACTGGATACAGCGTTGTTTGATCATGTTCAAGGCAAAAACGTCGTCATGGTGCTTGGAGATATCGGACAAAGACGCGCCGAAAGGGAATTGTTAGATGTGATGAGCGCAGCCGTGTCGTCAAAATTCCTTGCCGCTTCTAATAAGGAATTTGTCGTCCTGACCGGAGAGGAAAGGGAGGGCGGCCAGCTCGCGTCAAAGTTGGCAGAGGCTTTCAGGTGCGGCGAATGCGTGAACATTGGATTTGATCGCGACGCGAGCGCTGACGAGCGGGAAAATCACATTAACGCTGCGCACCTCACAATCTTGGGAGAGCAATCTGGAAACGAGCGACCTGATCTGTTCAGCGACGTACTTTTGACGGCTAACTCGATAAACCGAGGCGCGATCGGGCAGGTGTTGGTCGTCTATGGGGCGGACAGTCCGTCGGTTGCAAGTAGCGTTCTCAAAGAAGCCAAGCGCGGAACGAACATTATTCTGATTGCAGACACCCCGCCCGATGGCGGCTATGGGGATAACGGTTCGATCTTTTCAGATCTTCATGCCGAACTCAAGCGGATAGCATCGGGACCGAGCAGCAATATTCACATCATTATCTCGGGCTTGTGCGGCGATCCGAAGACGTCGCAAGAGTGTGCTTTGGATGAGGATGTCATCGCGACGATCACTTACAACCTCGAAGGGCTGGCGGTAGCGATTACTGCGGGTGATATTCGCAGGGCAAAACTTACCTCTGTAACGCTGGTGCCGAAATGCCTTGCGCCGAACAACCTGAACGATGCGAAGGTGAAGGCAGAGGACGTGTCATCCGGGCAGAGCCTGGACACGCCCCCCTCGCTCCAGTCACAAGCACTGCACTGATACGTTTGCACCCTTCGATAAGGCATTAGGCCGCCGGTGATCCCGACGGTCTAACGTCCCGTCAAAACCGGTGCCTGTGCCACCAGATACAGCACGGCACCGATGTTGGAGGGAGTGGCGCACGAGTCCCCGAGCGAATTTTGAAAATCGAGTTGGGTTGCAGGTTCTATGTTGGAGTTGTCTTCGGCGTAGCGAAGGCGTGGATAGTACCGCCGCCTCCGGTTTCGATCCGAAACGCCGACGGACAGCAATGCCCCTTCCACATCGCTACCTGCGAGGAGAAACTCATGAACGTCAATCCGAATGCACCGTTGGCACCGTCGATCAGCACTCAGGCGGTTGATCCCGATCGGCCTATAGCGACCTCCGACGACATGTTGGAAAAAGCGGTGTCTGCCTTACTACGTTACGGAACTTCCGTGGCTATCGTTGGAGAGTGGCCCGTAGACGGGAATAGAAGGCAGGAAATCCTCGACGATATTCGGGAGACGCTTTCCAGGATGTACAACCAGGGGCCAGGGGATGGGTATTCGCTTACCGTCGTTGCGAATCCTCGGAAAAATAGTTTACCGGCAGCGGCGCTGCGGGTGGCGTCGGATCTGGGGATAAAGACGCTTGCGATTAGGAATTTTTGTAATGACCCGGAAGAAGACGGGCGATGGGATCACGAGATTGTCGTTACGGGTACGACCGACGAACACATCACGCTCATGCCAGATTGCCGCAAGGAGATTTATGGAAGAATGACGCAAATTAGTGACCGTCCATCCGTATTGCTCGCCTACGGCGGGGGTTTCGAGGCAATGGCAGAGGCGTGGCGTGACTATCAACCAGTATTCTTTGAAGACAAGTTCATGCATCCCGACGATGCGCGCAAATTCCAGGATGAGTTTCTTAAAAATACGTACATCAGAAGAATGGCGTTCGCACACCGAAATGGATATGAGTTAGGGAACGGGGAAAGCGATCAGCCCTGGTTTTTTGACAAAAATAACCGTCGTGAAGACGAACAATTCCGACCGGATGATCGGCACTGGTTTGTAAAGTTGACCGACTATTTGGGGATAAAGAAAAGTGCATGGACAGATCTAAATATGGACTTTTATGACCGCCGGGGCTGATGACTTCTCCCGGCCATGAAAAGCGGGGCATTACCCAATCAACACCGGCGCCTGCGCCACCAGATACAGCACGGCACCGATCAATCCGCCGACGAGCGTGCCGTTGATGCGGATGTATTGCAGGTCTTGCCCCACGCTGAGACGGATCTGCTGCGACAGATGCTCCGCGTTCCAGCCATGCACCGTCGCCCGAATGTGTTCTGTCACGAAATCGGCAAAGCCCGGGGCCATACGCCCGGCCGCATCTCTAAGTTGCGCGTCGAGCGCCTTTCGCAACGATTCGCTGCGCGCGAGTTCCTGCCCGATCCATGCTGCTGCGCCATTGATCTTTGCGCCGATTACCGAATCTTCCTTCGCGAGATCCTGCTTTACCCAGTCGCGCCATTCGTTCCACAGACCGCCCACGTAGGCGTTCAGCGCAGTGTCGCCCTTCAACTGCGTCTTGAAGCCGTCGAGCTTCGCCTGAAATTCGGCGTCGTGTTTCAGTCGCTCGATCAGTCCCGCCACGGCACGGTCGAACGCCTGACGCAACTGATGCGACTCGTCCGCTTCCATCTGCGCAAGCAGCCGTGTCACGGCTGCCGAGATCATGTCCGAGCCTTTGTTACCGATCCATTCCGACGGCAGCACCTTCTCCTTCTTCGGATGATCGGATTTGAGCCAGTCGACGATGCGCGCCGAAATGAACTCGCGCGTTTGCGGCTCGTTGAGCAACTCGACGAGATAGTCGAGCGTTTCGTCGAGCAGTGCCTGATGACGTCCGTCGCGCGTGAGCGTGTCGAGAATCGCTGCTGCCGATTGTGAGAGATCGAGGCGGTCGATCATCGTGTCGAGCGCGCGGCGGATGAAGGCTTGCACGTTGCGCTCGTCCATCACGTCGAGCACACCGCTCGTCACCTTCACCAGCACGGCGCTCAACTGACGCGTGTTCTCGTACGAACCGAGCCAACGGGTGAGTGCATCTGCGGGATTCTGTTGCTCGATGAGCCGCACGACGGAAGGCGTGTCGAGAAACTTCTCACGGACGAAGCGGGCGAGGCCGTCGCCGAGGGCGTCTTTCTTGCGGATCAGGATGTTCGTATGCCGCGCGAGTCCCGGGATCGGAATGCGACGGAACAGTGCTTCGACCGCGAACCAGTCCGCCAGCCCGCCCACCATCGCCGCTTCGGCTGCGGCGCGAATCCAGCCGGTGAGGAAGTGAACGGGCATGAAAAGCGTGGCGATGAAGATCGCCAATGCGACGAGAAGGAATGACAGCGCACGCCGTTCGGCGCGTTGCAGAGCGATGGCGGGGTCCATGCGTAGCGAGCTTTCGAGTGGACGGGGAGGTCTGACAAACACGTGGAAAGACTACCTCATTCCGCGCTTGACTTCGATACGAGGCGAAAAGTGGAAGTCTGTGCTTCGACGCTGCGCGCACGATGAATGTCGTGCTCATCTCTCGTCCCCTTCGAAAAAGCGATCGATTATGTTCTCTCCTTCCGCATTACCTCCCACCGTCTTAACGTCTGCTGCCTTGCGCCAAACGTTGCCCTCGGACGATATCCACGCGTCGGTCGAGCGGGCGCTGCACGATGTACTCGCCGACAAATACACCGTATTGATCGATTGCGAGAGCGAGCGAGGCGTCTTGCCGCCGGACGTTCGGGAGCATGTGGGCGGCGACTTGGGCAGGACGATCCTGCGTGCCTGTGCCGAGGACAAAACCCGGTTGGAAAGCGCCATCGTCCTCCTATATGGAGACATCGAAACATGTGCCTCGATCCGGGGTTCAATCAATGGAGCATTTCCGGTCATTGCTATGGTGCCGACGGAGCGCCATGTGACGTTGTATCGCGATGATGAGGTCATTGCGACTTTCGGCAAAGTGCCGCACAAGCCGTGGATATTTCTTCGCGTCGCGCTCGACATCGCAGGCGAAGCGGGAAAGGGGGCCGTAGTCCTCTCTTACGCCGGGCCGTACGGCAATACCGCCATACACGACGGCATACCCACGAGTTTTCCGCTGCAGGACCGTGTTGGCTATCGCCCCCCCTCGTCTGTCGACATCGCAACGTAAACGCGAAACGGCACATTCATCATGTGCCGTTTCGCTGGGTATCGCCCTCTGGGGTGATACCCGATCGCGCGACTGGGCCGCGCTATTTGCTTACCCGCGTTGCTTCGCCTTCAGTTCCAGACGGTACTTGTGCAGCAGCGGCTCGGTGTAGCCGTTCGGTTGCGTCAGACCTTCGAATACCAACGCGCTTGCGGCCTTGAACGCCAGCGAGTTGTCGAAGTTGCCCGCCATCGGCACGTACGCTTTGTCACCGGCGTTTTGCTTATCGACGACGGCAGCCATGCGCTTCATGGTCTCTTCGACCTGTTCGCGCGTGATCACGCCGTGACGCATCCAGTTCGCCAGATGCTGGCTCGAAATACGCAGCGTTGCGCGGTCTTCCATCAAACCGATGTCGTTGATGTCCGGCACCTTCGAGCAGCCCACGCCCTGATCGATCCAGCGCACGACGTAACCGAGAATGCCCTGCGCGTTGTTCTCGATCTCCTTGCGGATTTCTTCAGCGCTCCACTCGGCCTTGGCCACGACCGGCACCGTCAGCAGACCGGCGAGCAGCGCGTCGCGCTCCTTCGCGTAATCGATCTTTTCGAGTTCTTGCTGAACGGCTTGCACGTCGACCACGTGGTAGTGCAGCGCGTGCAGCGTAGCCGCTGTCGGCGACGGCACCCAGGCCGTGTTCGCACCGGCCTTCGGATGCGCGATCTTCTGTTCGAGCATGGCGTGCATCAGGTCCGGCATGGCCCACATGCCCTTGCCGATCTGCGCGCGACCGCGCAGGCCCGCAGCCAGACCGACCAGCACGTTGCTCTTCTCGTACGCGGTGATCCATGCCGACGACTTCATGTCGCCCTTGCGCATCATCGGACCGGCTTCCATCGCGGTGTGCATTTCGTCGCCCGTGCGATCGAGGAAGCCCGTGTTGATGAACGCCACACGTGCGGCAGCGGCGGCGATACAGGCCGAGAGGTTCACGCTGGTGCGGCGCTCTTCGTCCATGATGCCCATCTTGAGCGTGTTGCGCGGCAGGCTGTACAGGTCTTCGACGCGACCGAACAGTTCGTCGGCGAACGCGACTTCGACCGGGCCGTGCATCTTCGGCTTGACGATGTAGATCGAGCCGGTGCGCGAGTTCAGGCGATGCTTGCGGTCGTGCAGCGAGGCGAGCACGGTCACCACGCCGTCGAGAATGCCTTCCGGAATCTCGTGGCCTTCACGATCGGTGATGGCGGGGTTCGTCATCAGATGGCCGACGTTGCGGATGAACAGCAGCGAGCGGCCATGCAGCTTGAGTGCGCGGCCGTCGGCGCCGGTGTACTCGCGGTCGGCGTTCAGACGACGCGTGAAGGTCTTGCCGCCCTTGGCGACTTCTTCCGTCAGCGTGCCTTGCATCAGGCCGAGCCAGTTGCGATAGAGGTCGACCTTGTCGTCGGCGTCCACGGCGGCGACCGAGTCTTCGCAGTCGATGATGGTCGTCACGGCGGCTTCGACGAGCACGTCCTTGATATGGGCGGCGTCGGTCTTGCCGATCGGGTGATTCGCGTCGAACTGGATTTCGAAGTGCAGGCCGTTGTGCTTGATCAGCACGGCGGTCGGCTTCGCGGCGTCGCCTTGATGACCGGCGAACAGCGCCGGGGTGGCGAGCGTCGTCTTGCCGCTCTTGGTCGTTACGACGAGCTTGCCGTTCTCGACGGCGTAGCCGGTGGCGTCCTTATGCGAGCCTTCGGCCAGCGGAGCAGCTTGATCGAGGAAGCCACGTGCGAAGGCGATCACGAGTTCACCGCGCTTCGGGTTGTAGCCGGTGCCCTTCTCGGCGCCGCCGGTCTCGGGGATGGCGTCGGTGCCGTACAGGGCGTCGTACAGGCTGCCCCAGCGCGCGTTGGCGGCATTCAGGGCGTAGCGAGCGTTGGACAGCGGCACCACGAGCTGCGGGCCCGCCTGTTCGGCGATTTCGTAGTCGACTTCGGCCGTCGTGGCCTTCACGCTGGCCGGGGCGGGCAGCAGGTAGCCGATCTTTTCGAGGAAGGCGCGGTAGGCGGCGGCGTCGGCAATCGGGCCCGGGTTGGCGCGGTGCCAGCCGTCAAGTTCGCCTTGCAGGCGGTCACGCTCGGCGAGCAGTGCGCGGTTCTTCGGGGCGAGATCGTGGACGATGGCGTCGAAGCCTTTCCAGAACGCGTCGACATCGACACCGGTGCCCGGCAGGGCTTCCTTTTCGATGAACGCGATCAGATTGTCTGCGACCGTCAGGCCGCCACGCTTGGAAGTGGAAGTCATGATGCTGTACTCGAGTTTGAAAACCAGGTTGACGCGACTCCGTCCGTTCTAATGCTGGTGTGCCGACGCTTTTCGCGACGGTCACATCGTCAGGAGAGCAGACGTTATGGGGCAATCGGGGTCAGTCTTATATAAGAGTCTGAGTGTAATCCTTCTCAGGTCACTCGGAAACCCGGTATTTCGCGTCCTCGCACCCGCCCGGCTTATAGGTGGGATAAGGGTTTGCGTATGACATCGACGCCATAAGGCTTTGCCGCCGATGCCCGATTTTTCGTGTGCAGTTGCAGCATTCGGTATGGCGTTTCACTTTATGAGAAATGAAGGGGTGACGCCGAGAATGCGGCGTGGCGTTTCCTTTCGATATGAATTTGATCGTTCGTGCGACGGGTACACTCGACGTTTCCCCCAAAAAAGACCATCGGCCCAGGAGGCATGAAGTCGTGAAACAGATCTTGATGATGAGCAGCTCGCGCAAGGGCGTGTCGGGCTATCTGGAGCATGCAGAGGAACAGGTGCATGCGGTGCTCAAAGGTCGCGCGGAGCGGGTGCTGTTCGTGCCGTACGCGGGTGGCATCACGTTCAGTTTCGACGAGTACGAATCGCGCGTGAAGCCGTCGTTCGAGCGATTCGGTTACGAGCTGACGTCGATCCATCATCACAAGGATGCGCGGGCGGCGGTGGAGCAAGCGGAAGCGGTGGTCGTCGGTGGTGGCAATACGTTCGTATTGCTCGACCGGATGTACAACGCGGGCATCGTGGGGTTGTTGCGCGAGCGGCTGAACGCGGGCATGCCGTATGTGGGATGGAGCGCGGGGGCGAACGTGGTGTGCCCGACCATCCGCACGACGAACGACATGCCGATTGTGGAGCCGCCGACGCTCAAGGCGCTGGGCGTGGTGCCGTTTCAGGTGAACCCGCACTTCATCAGCGGCAAGCCGTCGGGACATAACGGTGAATCGCGCGAGGAGCGTCTGGCGGAGTATCTGGCGATCAATCCGGACGAAAGCGTGGTCGCGATTCCGGAAGGCGTGGCGCTGCACGTGCACGGCGACAATGCGACGGTGCTCGGCGAATTCGACGCCCTGCATTTCCGTCAGGGCGGTGCCGTCGACAAGATCGCTACTGGCAGTACGTTTGCGCTGGCGTCGATTTGAGTTTTTATGGGCGACGTTGCGTCGCCTTCGTTGACGGATGACGCACCACGCGCTGCGTCTTCCGTAAATTCCGAAATCGCTCATTCGGCGCTGAAGTCGCGTCAGCCGATGGGCATCTGCTGGCACAATCCCGACTCGAATTTCTTGGCGACGCTTTCCCCCCGAAGCGCACAGCTTATCGAGGGGATCGTGGAGCAGAGAGATATCAGTGTTGAATCGTCTAAAGCGCCCGAAGCGCGATTTGGCTCCGAGACCTTTGCGCTGGTGGCGGCTGGTCTGAATGGCACGATCGGGGTGTTGACGCGCATAGGGTTTGAGCAAGGGGCGACGTCGGCGTCGCTAGCATTCTGGAGGTGCTTCGGGGCGTTCGTGCTGGTGTTCGCCCTGTGCAGCCGCACACAAGCGCTGCGCAGGCAGACGGCGGCGCTTGCTTCCCGATGGCCGCGCTTCGCCTGTCTCTCGTTCCTCGGCATCTTCTGTCTTTACTTCTTCGAGACGAAAGCGTTCGCTCAGGCGTCGATTCCGCTCGTCTCCTTTCTTACCTACGCCGCTGGCGGAGCCACCATCGTGCTTTCCGCGCTCTGCCTCGGGGAGCGCATCACGTGGCAGAAGCGAGCGGCCTTTCTGGTCATTGTCGCGGGCGTCGGCGTGATGTGCTTTGCCGAGGGCGGCATTTCAGGGACCGTCGACGGTATCGTTCTGGCGTTGGCCGGTGGATGCGGCTACGCCCTCTTCATCTTTTTCTCGAAATGGTTTCGCGTCGGTGCTGGACTGCCCCAGCTGGTCTGGCTGTTCGGGTTCGGAAGCGTTTTTCTGTCGATACCGCTGATGCAGGAGGGATTCGCGCTGCCCGTCGGCTGGCAGTGGTTGACGCTGGGTGCACTGATTGTGTTGCCCACGATTGGCGGTTTCTATTTCACGACGCGTGCCGTGGCGCACGGACAAGCGAGTAAGGTGCAGATCATCGAGACGAGCGATCCCTTGTTCGCCACGACGTTCGGCTTCCTCGTCTTTGGGGATGCGCTCAGCCAGACCGGCGTACTCGGTGCTGCGGCCATCGCGGCAGGACTTGTGATTGCGGTCTGGCAACGACGCCCGCGCACGGGGCCGTGCGACGCCGTGCAGCGTCAGTAGCGCCCAAACGAAACCGCCGCCCCGGCGTGAGCCAGGGGCGGCGGTTTCAGAGGCGTGCAAATGAGGGACGACAGTGATGCCGTCCCTCATTTGCATCGACGCAGCCTTTAAGCGTCGTCGTCGAGCCAGGGCACTTCGACGTCGGTCAGGAACGCGACCATCGCGAGCGGACGCGCTTCCTGACGGCCGATCTTGCCGTCCGCACGGTGCCACACCGCCACGAACGTCTCGGGATGCTTGTCAGCGATCAATTGCACCGTACGCAGTTCTTCTTCGTCCATCTCTTCGATGGGGCCGTCGAACGACACCACGAGTGCCTGCGGCCAGACGCCGTCTTCCGGATCGTAGACCTTGTCGCCGTTCGGCACATCCACCGTTGCCTCGACGCCGATCGTCGCCGACGCCGCCACGATCATCTCGCCAAGCGAGCGCAGCAGCGCGGTTGCACGGGCGGAGTTGATCTGGCGCATGGCGAGGTCGCCGCGCGTCAGGGCCTGTTCAAGCTTGGGGTCGGTTTTTTGTTTGGGCATGCGGGGTCCTCGGTAAAACGTTAGCCACCTCGCGGCAGCCGTGCCATGTGACTGCGACACCGGCCCGCACGCGGGGTTCCGATGCTACCACCGTCGCGCTCGCCGGGGCGCATTACAATGCGGGTTTTCTTCACCGGCCGCTGTAATGGATTCCGCCAAGCCCACCGATTCGACCCCCGCCACGTCCTCCGATGCGTCCACCCAGCCCAGCGAGGCCTATCTGCGCCTGCTCGGTGAAACCGCCAAGATCGACTGGAAGGATCTGGAGTCGTTCTTCGCACGCGGCGTTCTGCTGTTCGTCACGCCCGGCGTCGACCTCGTCTCCGTTGCCGAAGCCGTCGCCAACGACGACAAACCCACCGTCACGCAATGGCTGACGTCAGGCATGGTGCAACGCATGCAGGCCGACACGGCCGCGGACTTCGCCGCGCGTACGCCCGAACTGTGGGCCGTCGTCGTCGCGCCGTGGGTACTCGTGCAAGAGCGCGGTATCAAGACCTGACAACGTATCGGACCATTCTGCGCGCAAATAGCGGCGCTTTCGTGGGCGATCGGCCTTATTCCGTGATGCCCGCTTCAACGAGGCGTCGCGTGCAATCTTCCAGCAGGTCCTGCGCCACCACCGACGCGTACGCATAGTCCGCGTCGAGCGACTCCGTCATTTCATGCGCCGTGTACAGCCCGGCTTCGCGTGAGAGCGTGCCCGCCAGCTCGCGGGCGAAATCGTCGCTCAACGACGACAGCAAACGGCGCTCATCCAGCGGCAATTGCAACTTCGAACGCGACAGCCACATCTGGGCGAGCGTCGCGCCCTGCTTGTCCGTCATCCATTGCCCATGCTCGTAAAACGCCGACAGACGCTCTGCCGTCAGCGCGAACAGCAATGCGCGGCGGGTGTTGAAATTCAGACGAATCGGTTGATTGGGCGTGGCTTCCGGCATGACGGCAACCGCAAATTGCGGGCAAGAACGAGATCAGCGGCAAAGGTATCACGCGAACAGGCGCAACAGCGCATTGCGCGCATGCCGGATCAGGTCGGTCTCATCGGCGCGTCCCGGCAGCAGATGGAATTCGGCGCGCGGCAGCGGCGGCAGGCCGAGCGACGGCGGGCAGACGATCAACTCTGGCGTGAGCGCTGACTCATTCAGGCAGGACACCCCCAACCCGGCGGCCAGCGCCAACTGCATACCCGCGACCCCAGCCGCCGAATGCGATACCCGGTACGCCACCTTGTGCCGCTCCAACACGCCCGCGACAAGCGTTTGCAACGCGCACGTGCGGGGAAGCGTCACGAGCGGCAGCGGAATGTCGACGGGGGCCGTCTGCGTCGCGGCCATCGCCCACACGAGCCGCTCGCGACGCACCAGCGTGGCCGACGCCCCGCCGAGGTCATCGTGGGTCGCGGTGCCATCGGTCACGTCCTCGTTCATCAGCCGTAACGCAAGCCCTACGTCGAAATGCTCGCCCGTCATGGCCGAGCGCTCGATCTGCGAACTCTGCATGGCGCTCACATGCAGGCGCAGACGCGGATAGAGGCTCGTGAATCGCTTGAGGACGCGGGCGACGTCGTGCGGACGGTAATAGTCCGTGATCGCGATGCGCAGCTCACCGTCGAGCAACACCCCCTGAAGGTCCTCGAACGCCGCTTCCGACAGCGCTGTGATCTGACGCGCGTACCCGAGCAGCCGCGCGCCTGCGGGCGTGGCGCGCATGCCCTTGCGTGAGCGGACGAGCAGCGACTGTCCGGCCCGCTCTTCGAGCTTCTTCAACTGTTCGCTGACGGTCGATTGCGACAGGAAGATCTGTTCGGCGGCGCCCGAAATGCTACCGGCGTCGTGAATGGCGATAAACGTACGTAGCTGGGTCAGATCGAAGGCGCGGGCATTCATGGCGGCACTCGGTAGAACGGCGATTCGTGGGACGGACACGTGACTTGCGAGGGACTGACGACGCGTCGGCAGGCCATTGGAGTTAATCCGGAAAACGCGATATATGTCATCGAGTTTTCCCGCTTTTCCGATGGATTGTACCTCCGTACGATGCGGAGCATGGCATCCGGTTTTACGCGTAAGCGCGACCCCGGGATGCCCCCAGTTCTCCCTTCCCCCTTTGAGAGCCGTGTGTTTGCCCCCCCGCGCACCGTGTCACTTATGAACGAACGTCTTTGCTCTGCCCCTGCTGCGGCGAATCGTCTTCCGGTCACTGCTGTGCCGCGTGCCCCGGATGCCGCCGTCCCACAACTCAACCGCAACCATCGCTGGAAGGTGCTGGGCGTCGGCGTGGCGGCCAATGCCAGCTTCGCGGCGGCGATGGGCGGCATTCCCGCCACGGCCGTGCAGATGCGCAGCGCGTACGCACTGGCCAACGGCGACCTCGGCCTCGTGCTCGGCATGATCGGCCTTGGCATTGCCATCTCGGAATTGCCGTGGGGCATGCTCACGGATCGATGGGGCGACCGGCGCGTGTTGCTCGTCGGATTGCTGGTGACAGCGGCGGCGCTGCTTGGCCTCGGCCTGTGGGTCGTGCCGACGACGCACTTCGTCCCGTCGATGCCGATGCTCGCGGCCGGAATGCTGGCGATCGGCGTGCTGGGCGGCAGCGTGAACGGTTCGAGCGGACGCGCCGTGATGCGATGGTTTCACGACAGCGAGCGCGGTCTCGCGATGAGCGTGCGGCAATGCGCGGTGCCGATGGGCGGCGGGATCGGTGCGTTGCTGTTGCCGGGGACGGCGGTCCACTTCGGTTTCAGCGGGGTCTTCATCGGCCTGGCAGTCGCGTGTGTGGCCGCATCGGGCATGGCATGGCTGTGGTTGCTCGAACCGCCCGAGGAACTGCATGAAGCGGCGCGCCCCACATCGACCAGCGCCAACGGGCGCCCTGCTGCCGCCTATACGCCGTTGCGCGACGCCCGCCTGCTCAGCACCGCGCTCGGCATGGCCGTGCTCGCCATGCCGCAAATCGCCGTGCTCACCTTCGGCACGGTCTTCCTGCACGACTTCGCCCATGTGAGCGTGCTGACGATTTCGCTCACGCTGGGGGCTGTGCAGACGGGCGCGGCAATCACACGCGTGTGGAGCGGACGTTTCACCGACAAGCGCCGCAACCGTCCCGCCTATCTGCGCGTTTGCACGTTGGTGGTCGGCGTGGTGTTCGCGATGTTGGGCGCGCTGGTGGGATTACTTTCGATGCGTCCTGAGTGGCTCGCGCACGGCACCCCGGTGATGATCGTGCTGCTGATTGTGGGCGGTGTAGTTGCCTCGGCGTGGCACGGCGTGGCTTTCACGGAACTGGCCACGCTCGCCGGGGCGTCCCGCGCGGGTACGGCGCTGGGCATCGGCAACACCGGTGTCTTCCTGACGATGTTCCTCACGCCGCTGGCGATTCCGCTGCTGCTCTCGCTCGGCGGATGGGGACTGGTCTGGGCGGGCGGCATGATCTGCGCAGCACTCGCATGGCCGCTGTTCGTCTGGTCGCATCGCGCAGTGAAGACGGCATGAGGAGAGCGTGAAGAGAACGTAAGCGCCCGCCGCCACAAAGACTTCAACACGGCAGGTGCACGTTCTCCACAAGGAAGTCGAGAAACGCGCGGACGCGGGCGGGCAAGTGGCCGCCCTGTCCCACATAAACGGCATGCACCGGCTCCAGATCGCCAGGGTTGTAGTCTTCGAGAACGGTCACGAGACGGCCGTCGCGCAGATCGGCGTCGACGTGATATCGAGAGTGGCGCGCGAGTCCCAGCCCTTCGAGTGCGAGTTTGCGCATGGTCTCACCGTCGCTGACCAGCACGTTGCCAGCAGGCGGATACAACGTGACGCCGCCCGCGCCGTCGAGGAACGGCAACCCCTGAATGTGACGCTCGAAATTGAACGCCATGACGTTGTGACGGATCAGGTCGGCCGGTGTTTTCAGCGCCGCGTTGCGCGCCAGATAGTCGGGCGATGCCACCACGTGCACGCGACTCTCGCCGAGCTTGCGCGCCACTAGCCGTGAGTCCCGTAACGGACCGGCACGCACGGCCACATCGGCACGTTGTGACAGCAAGTCGACGACCGTGTCGGTGAGCGTCAGGTCGAGCCGGATCTCAGGGTACTTCGCGAGGAATGCCGGTAGAACCGGCAGCAGATACAGCGTGCCGATGGGCACACTCGAATTCACCCGTAACAAACCGCGCGGCACCGCGCCCGCCGCTGCTTCGCGCTCAGCGGCGTCGATGTCGGCCAGCACGCGTAATGCGCGCTCGTGAAATGCGGTGCCTTCTGGGGTGAGTTGCAAGCGTCGCGTGGAGCGATTGAAGAGTCGCGCGCCCAGCCGCCCTTCGAGTCGCGCGACGAGCTTGCTCACGGCTGACGGTGTCATGTGCAAAGCACGCGCCGCCGCCGAGAAGCCACCCAGCTCCACCACCCGCGCAAAAACTTCCATGTCGCCTGAGCGGTTGACGTCCTGTCGGCCCATCGGAGGTGTCCTCGATTTTTGAGGTTACGGCGTTTGCGTGGTCTTGTGACTTGAAGTCACAAATGAATTTCCTTCGCGCAGTCTATTTCATCAATGAAGGGACGTCTATATTCCGCACATCGGTTCACGCGCGTCGGATGGCTAACAAATTCGGCATATCGATTCGACGGCAGAGCCTGCCCGATATTCAGTCTTTCAGACAGGAGTTTTCTGTGCCTATCGCTCTCTATGCCCTGACCGCCGGTGCCTTTGGCATCGGTGTGACGGAATTCGTGATCATGGGCCTGCTGCTCAACGTCGGCGCCGATTTCGGCGTGTCGATTGCGGCCGCAGGTCTATTGATTTCCGGCTACGCGCTGGGTGTCGTCGTCGGCGCGCCCATCATGACGACCGCCACGGCTCGTTGGCCGCGCAAGACGGTGCTGCTAGTGCTCATGGCCATCTTCACCATCGGCAACGCCGCCTGTGCGCTTGCGCCGAGCTATGGCGCGCTGATGGCGGCGCGTGTGCTGACGTCGTTCGCGCACGGCACGTTCTTCGGCGTCGGGTCGGTCGTCGCGACGGGTCTCGTGCCGCGCGAACGTCGTGCGTCGGCAATTGCCGTGATGTTCATGGGCCTGACCGTCGCCAACATTCTTGGCGTGCCGTTCGGCACGTGGTTGGGGCAGCACTTCGGCTGGCGCGCCAGCTTCTGGGCCGTGACGGTCATCGGTGCCCTCGCATTCCTCGTGATCGCCCGGTTCGTGCCGAAGATCGCGGCCCCGGCAGACGCTGGCGACTGGCGTGCCGACTTGCGTGCGCTGGCACGTCGCCCGGTGCTGCTCGGGTTGCTGACGACCGTGCTGGGATGGGTGGGCGTGTTCGGCGTGTTCACGTACATCGCGCCGTTGCTCACCACGGTGACGGGCTTCTCCGAAGGCGCGGTCTCGCCGATTCTGCTGATCTTCGGCGGTGGCCTGGTCGTGGGTAATCTGCTGGGCGGCAAGCTCGCGGATCGTCACGTGGTGCGCACGGTGCTGGGCAGCCTGTTATCGCTCTCGGTCGTACTCGGACTGATGACGTTCGCGCTGCACTCGCAATGGCTCGCCATCGTGTTCGTGGCCCTGCTCGGTGCGACGGCGTTCGCAACGGTCGCGCCGCTGCAAATTTGGGTGATGGAGAAGGCGTCGGGGGCGGGCGAAAGTCTCGCGTCGAGCTTCAATATCGCTGCGTTCAATCTTGGCAACGCTATCGGCGCGTGGCTCGGTGGCTTCGTCATCGAGCATGGCCCCGGACTGACGGCCGTGCCCTGGGTGGCGGCGCTGGTGCCGCTGGTGGGCGTGGGCGTCGCGCTGCTGAGCTTGCGTCTGGATCGACGTGACGCGGATCGCCAGTCCGCCCCCGTTTGCGAAACCCCTGCGATGTAACGGCGACGCGCAATGATGAAGAAGGCCCGGCATGCCGGGCCTTTGCTATGGGTGTCAGGCCATCACGCCGATGATCACACTGACGGCGGCAAATGCGGCCGTCGCACCGATGCCCGCCGTGAGGCCGCGCGCGGTGAGCGTCTCCTGCGGCATGACGGCCGCGAGACGGCTGCCGCCGGGCAGCGCCAGAATCACTTCTGCCTGACCTGAATCGTCGGTCACTGTGTCCACGGTGCCGGATAACCGGTTCGCCGTGGGCAACCCTGCGAGATCCGCGCCGCGCGCAATCTCGATCCACGGCGCTTTGATCAGTGCGAACGCTTGTCCGCCGACCGCGAGCCCGAGCGTCTGGGTGCTGTGGTGGGTGAGCGACGCCGTGATCGCTTCGCCGCCGGGCAACGTCAACGTCACTTCGTCGTTCACGCCGCAGTGCCGAATGGCCGTGATCGTTCCGTGCAACTGATTGCGCGCACTGGTCTGGAGTCCGAGCCGTGCGATGACGGGCCACTGCTCGTCGAAATGTTCGAGATCGTTTGCGACGCGCGCGAGGAACTGCTGTTGCGCCGCTTCCACTGCACGAAACGCCGCGACCAGCTTCGCGCCGCGCGCGGTGAGGCGCGTGCCGCCACCGCCGCGTCCGCCGGTGCTGCGCTCGACGAGCGGTTCACCGGCGAGCTGGTTCATGGCATCGACGGCGTCCCACGCAGCCTTGTAGCTCATGCCCGCCGCCTTAGCGGCTGCCGTAATCGAGCCTTGCGACGCAATGTGTTCGAGCAGCGCGATGCGCGCCTGGCCGCCAAGCGAGGAATTGCCACGATGCAGCCACAGCGAGCCGCTCACCTGGAGGGCATCACCCGTTCCGTTGCGTAAAACACTGTCCGGCGTTGAAGAAGGTTCGGAAACCATAATGATTTTTTCGATCAAACACAGCAGGTGGCCGCATTGTAGAGGGTGGGCGAACCAGCGAGTACGAGGGCTGGACAGAGAACTGTTGCGGCGCACCAACGAAGCTCGCTTCGAACGCCCATTTGGGGGGCGAATGGGGGACGTTTCTCCACTACATTGATTTTTGCCGCATGCCCCCCCAAAGCCGGTTCGTATTGCTTCAGACGTGAAATACTCAAGTCTTCAACAAGTCTGAAGTGGGATGACCGGGAATGCGACGTTTACCGAAGTGAAGTGCCTACTCACCTGACACAACAGAAACGGGGTGAAATGATGCGCGTCAGGAATATCAAGGAAACGGTTGACGGGGCTCGATACTATCGTCTGGTTCGCACGCTGCCCAACGGCAAGCGACATCAGATGCAAATCTCTTTCTCCGCGGGTGAAATGCGCTTCAGACGTTTCGTCGCGCAACGATTGTGGTTGTTGCGCGCCGAAATGCGGGACAGCACACGCGCGGCGGCAGCACCTGCGCCACGCAGCAACATGCCGCAGTTGGTCTTCTGAGCGGTTGCGGTGCCGTCTGGCAGAAACGCCTGACCGGTGACGACCGGCGTTAGCCGTCATCTTCACGGGTCCGGCGTTTTTGTACTGCATGGCGCTCAGCCTGCCTTACGAGGCGTCAGCGACGTCAAGGGTGCGCGTGTCGGTGTGCTGGTCTTCACGGCCGTCAGTCCCGTGCCCGCATGCGCAATCGCGTATTGCACCAGCTCATCGAACGCAATCGGCCGCGCGAACAAATATCCCTGCGCATAAGTGACGTTGCGCCCGCGCAGGTAATTCGCCTGCATCTCGTTTTCCACCCCTTCCGCCACGATCGTCATATCCAGCCGCTCGGCCAGATGAATGATGGAATCGCAGATGTTGCGCGTGACCACATCGTCTTCGGTGACAGGCAGGAATTCCTTGTCGATCTTCAGATAGTTGAAGTCGTAGCGCTTCAAATACCCGATGGAGTTGTTTTCGGCCCCGAAGTCGTCGAGCGCCGTTTCGATGCCGCGCCGCTGCAACTCGGCCATCACGTTGCGTGCGGCGGCCGTGTCGCGAATCACGTAGCGCTCGGTGATCTCGGCCACCATCGGGTACGTGTTGTTCAGCGTGCCGTAATACCGCTCGATGTCGTGAATGATGGTGGTGTCGCGCAGATGACGTTCCGCGATGTTGATGCCGATGTGAAAGCCCTGCGGCAGCGCGCCCTTGGCGACGTCGTTGCGAATCTGGCGCAGTAACGAACGCGTCAGCTCGATGATGAGTCCATTGTCTTCGGCAATGGGGATGAAGGCGTCCGGGCGCACCAGTCCGGCCACGGGATGGTGCCAGCGCATCAGCGCTTCGGCCCCCGCGCAACGGCCGGTGGCCAGTTCCATCACCGGCTGGTAGTACACCTTGAATTCGTTGCGCTTGATGCCATGCGCGATCTGACGCCTCATGAATTGCGCTGGCCCGAAATGACGGAAGGTCAGGATACCGAGCAAAAACGCCACGATGCCGCCGAACGACAGGAAGATCGGTGCCTGACTGGTGGCGAGCGAGCGCATCAGCGAGGGGCTGCCTGCCAGCGACGTCGTGAAGTGTTCCGACGTCAGCGATATCTGCGCCCCACGCGTCGCAACGCCTGCCGATTCCAGACGCGGCCCTTCCGAGGTCAGCGCGACGTTGCCCACCGTCATGGCCGTCCACGCCAGATCGCTGCTCTTGACGCTGTGCAGCGTCTCGGTGAGGTAGATGCCGTCGACGAACCCGAGTACGCCGTCCGTGGCCGAGGTAGGCACGTACAGCGCCAGCGCAGGCGTGTTGCGTACGTAAGGCGTACCGCTCACGAGCAACGTGCGCGTGCCCGTGAGCATCGGCACGAGGTCCGCCGGGAGGGGCATGTTGAGCGCCGCATCTGAACGAATGACCGACGAACAATAGAGCTGACCACGCGAGACGAGCCAGATGGAACGGAAGTAGGGGCTGAGGGTGCCAGCGGCTTGAAGCGAGGTGCTGACTTCGCTGCACGAGCGGCCGACCCACGGGGTGGCACCACGCAGCGTACTTTCAGCCTGTGCGACGATGCGCTCGATCGCGTCGCGCTGACGGGCCGCTTCTTCCTGAAGAATCGACTGCGACATGTGATAAATGCGCAGCCAGCCCAGGAAAAGGACGACGGCAAGCGTGACCGCCACGACAAGTCCGGTCACCAGCCACTGCACGACTCTGGAGTGTTGAATCATGTTCGCTGCCAACCAAGGAAAGAGTGGGGCCCTACGTGTGCTGCGGTGCATTTCTTGGGTGCACGCGTGCTGCACGGCACAACTCGTCAATTGACTCTACACGAATCCCCGACGGTGTCCGACCCCCGATAAACCCGCACAACGCCCGGCAGATGGGCGTCAAGGGCGCTTGCCAATCCCGCGCGCGGCCTGCTTTCGGCGCGCTTGTGAAGCGTCGTCAGCGGGCCTTCTGGCCGCAATTTGCGTGACACTGGGATGGCGTAATCGCGACAAAAGTTGGCGCAACGACGATTTACGCATGCTCTACACTTCACTCATTAAATTTCTGGCGGAAATTGGGACTAATCCCAACTTTCCTGCATAGGTCGGTCAATTCGCACCCATTCGCCCGAATACCGACACTCAGCATCCGTTTTCTTAAGCCTTAGACGTCAATCCAACCCATGTCGAGTCAACCTGCAACGTCCCTTCCCGGTGCCAATACACCGGCGGCGCAGGGCACAGCGTTCCGCGTGCTGTCTGCGATCAGCTTCTCCCACCTGCTCAACGACATGATCCAGTCGTTGATTCTCGCGATCTACCCGCTGCTGAAGTCTGGCTTCAACCTGAGCTTCGGACAGGTCGGCCTGATCACGCTGACGTATCAGATCACAGCGTCGCTGCTGCAACCGGTCGTGGGCCTGTACACCGACAAGCATCCGAAGCCGTATTCGCTGCCGGTCGGCATGGGTTTCACACTCGTGGGTCTGCTGCTGCTGGCTGTCGCCCCGAACTACGGCATGCTGCTGGTCGCGGCGGCGCTTGTGGGCATGGGCTCGTCGGTGTTCCATCCGGAGTCGTCGCGCGTGGCGCGCATGGCCTCGGGCGGACGCCACGGCATGGCGCAATCGTTCTTCCAGGTCGGCGGTAATGTCGGTTCGTCGCTCGGGCCGTTACTGGCGGCGCTGATCATCGTGCCGAATGGCCGTGGCAGCGTGGCGTGGTTCTCGGTGGCGGCGCTCGTCGCGATTTTCGTGCTGTATCACGTGAGCCGCTGGTACGCCGTGCAGCGCGCCGCGAATCAAGGCAAGAAGGCCGCGCGCCGGGGCGGCACCGTGCAGTTGTCGCGGGGCAAGGTGCTGTTCGCCATCGGTATTCTGCTAATGCTGATCTTCTCGAAGTACTTCTATCTTGCGAGCATCAGCAGCTACTTCACGTTCTATCTGATCAGCAAGTTCCACGTGTCGGTGCAGAGCGCACAGGTGCATCTGTTCGTCTTCCTGTTCGCTGTGGCGGCGGGCACGATGATCGGCGGCCCGTTGGGCGACAAGATCGGCCGCAAGTATGTGATCTGGGGCTCGATCCTCGGTGCTGCGCCTTTCACGCTGATGCTGCCGTACGCCAACCTGTTCTGGACGGGCATTCTGACGGTGCTGATCGGTCTGATTCTGGCGTCGGCATTCTCGGCCATCCTGGTCTACGCGCAGGAACTGATGCCCGGCAAGGTCGGCACGGTGTCGGGTCTGTTCTTCGGTTTCGCGTTCGGGATGGGCGGTGTGGGCGCTGCGGTGCTGGGCCAGTTGGCCGACACGACGAGCATCGATTTCGTGTATCACGTGTGCGCTTATCTGCCGCTGCTCGGCATCGTGACGATCCTGCTGCCGGACGTCGAAGGGCACAAGAAGACAGCCGCTGCATGACGGGTTTCGCAGGCTGACGGCGTGGCAAGACGCCGTCAGCCTGAATCGTTCGCCCTAGAAAAATCGCCGGTCCGACATCTCGGAACCGGCGATTTTTTTATCCAGCAGCGTCTGTCGCAGGCGACAGATCGAGACCGATCAGGGCGTGCCGCGCTTTTGCAGCTTCCATTCGGCCTTGTCGTTCGCCTTGCAGGCCGGGAGCTTGAGCGTGACTTCCTGCCCCTTGGCGGTGAGCAGTACGACCAGATCGCGGCAGGTGCGCTCGCCGTCCTTTTGCGTGTTGGTCGGCGTGATCTGCGCAGCGATGGCCACCGAATTGCCGGTGCCTGCGTTGGTCCAGTCGGTGGTCTCGTTGTCCTGCTTTTCCGTCAGCACGGTACGCGCGGCTTTGGCGAACGACGCGGTGTCGCGTTGCTTCCAGTAAGCCAGCGGCGAGTTGCCCATGAAGGAGAGGTTCGACGCAGCGAACGCGGGGGCGGCCAGGGCGGCGCCCACGACGAGCGCCGTGCCAAGCGCGAGCGAACGGGCGCGGGAGAAGTGGATGAGCGACATTCGGAGTCCTTGATATTGTCGACAGGGGACGAAGCCTGCGCGACGCCTGGCGATGGCGCACCGGATGTTGCGCCGGGCGTGCGGCCGCAGGAAGCACGTCGATCATAAAAGAAACCGGCAGCGGCGTCATCTCAGCGCGTCGCCGTGTGGCGTCAGTGATTCCCGGCTGTCCTGACGACGTCGGCCACCTGCATGAGCGCAGCCCGCAGTGTGTCGTCGCTGCCGGGCGAACCGAGGGCGACGCGAATGGCCGAAGGTGCGGTCTGGCCCGGGGCCGCGAACGCATCGACCGGTGTCACCGCAACGCCACGCGCTTGCAGCGCGGCCACGATGTCGTCGCAGCGCAGGGCGGGCGTTGACGTGGGGAGCGGCACCAGACGGTGGAAGGCGCCGGGATACCCCGTCGAATCCAGCCCGGATAGGCATTGCATGGCAATCGCCTGTCGCTGTGCGGCCAGTGCGCGTTTGCGGTCGATCCAGTGGTCCATCGTGCCATCGGAGAGCCAGCGAGAGGCCAGTTGCGCCATCAACGGGGCGGCACTCCACACACTGGCGCGCATCGCTGCGTGCACACGCGGCAGCAGGGCGGACGGGGCGATGAGATAGGCGATGCGCAGCCCCGGTGCGGCGGGCTTGGACAGGCTGCACACTTCAAACGTCCGTTCCGGTGCGAGCAGGCGAAGCGGCGGCGGGGCGTCCGCGACCAGAAAGCCGTAGGCACTGTCTTCGACGATCAGCAAGTCGTGACGCCGCGCGACTTCCACCAGCGCCAGACGTTGCGCCAGCGGCGTCACGCCGCCCAGCGGGTTGTGCAGCGTCGGCATGGTGTAGACGACGCGCAGCCGTCCCGCATGGTGGCGGCAGAGCTTGTCCAGCGCTGCGGGATCGAGCCCGTCGGCTGTCATTGAGACGGCGACGAGCGGCACGTCGCGCATGGCCGCGAGCGCCTTCCAGCCGGGGTATGTGAGGGCCTCGACGGCGACCGGTTCACCCGCGCGGCACAACGCCAGTTGCAGCACATCCAGCGCATGCTGCCCGCCCGCGCAGACGACCAGCGAATCGGGCGATACCGCGACACCGTCGCGGCGCGACAGCCATTGCGCTGCCGCGCGTCTGTCGGCCGGTGGTCCGTCGTGCGGCGAGTGGGCGAGCAACGCGCTTAAATCTCCACCGGACGCCATCTCACGTAGCGCCTGCCGCAACGCCTCGGTTTGCTCGGGCAGCACCGGGTAGTTGAAGGCGAGATCGACGCCGCCCAGCGCGCCCGGGGCCGGTGCCCACTGCGCAAAGGCGGCGGCTGCGCCCACGGCGGGCGAACGCACGAAGGTGCCGCGTCCGATCTCGCCCACGGCGAGGCCGCGTCGTGCGAGTTCGGTATAGATGCGTGTGACCGTGGACGTGGCGAGCCCGTGTGCGTCGGCGTAGTCGCGCTGTGGCGGCAGGCGCGTGCCCGAGGCGAGTTCGCCTGACGCGATGGCGTCGGCAAGCCGTTCGACGTGTTCGAGATAGCGGGCAGGGGCTGACATGGGGGCGAAAATTGATCTCAGGACAATTCAATAATTGCACTGCATTAAGGCGCTGGCAATACTGAACACTGCGCTGAGCCTTGCGCAGAGTCCCCCCGATGTTCTCTTTCCGATCATGCTCCCCACGACTTCCCCGCCGCCCCGTTGGGCGATCCCGCTTCTCGCCGTACAACTTTTCCTCGTGACGTTCTCCGTCAATCTACAAGCGCCGCTGGTGCCGCATTACGCGGCGGCGAGCGGTTATGGCACGGGGGCGCAGGCGTTGGCGTTCGCGTGTTACGTCGGTGCGCTGGTGCCAGCGCTGCTGTTCCTTGCAGGGCTGTCGGATCGCGTGGGACGTCGGTTACCGCTCGCCGTCGCGCTCCTGCTGGGTCTCGTCGGCACATGGCTGACGCTGGAGTGGCCGACGCTGGTCGCGCTCGGTGGCGCGCGAGCTTGCTACGGACTGGCGACCGGCCTCGTTGCGGGCAGTGGCACGGCTTACATGACGGAGTTGTACGGAGATCGCGAAGACGCGGCCACGCGAGGTGCGGCGCTGGTCGCAGCGGCGACATCGCTCGGCTTCGGCACTGGTGCGCTCGTCACAGGTCTTTGCCTGATCGTCGCGCCATCGATGTTGCCGCCGCTGAGCTTGTGGACGTATCTGCCGCTGGCACTTATTGCGGCGTTCGCCGTCGCCGCCCTGCCTGCACCTGCACGTCACCCGAACGTGCCGTGGTTGCGCTGGCCGGTGCTCGCCCCCGGAACGGTACCGCTGGGCATGGCGATCCTGCTGGCATGGGCAGCGGTGGGCGTTGTGATCGGTGTGGTGCCGTCGGCGCTAGCTGCGCACGGACATGCCGCGTGGGCGGGATTCGCGACGTTCTTCGTCGTCTCGACCGGTCTGCTGTTCCAGCCAGCGGCTCGCCGCATGGCCCCGGTGCGCGCCGTTCGGATTGGGTTGGTGCTGGTGCCGCTGGGCTTCGTCGTGCTCGCGCTGGGGGTGGTGTACGTCAGCCTGCCCGCGATTCTCGCGGGTGCTGCCGTCGCCAGTTCGGCGTGCTACGGCTTCACTTATCTGGGTGGACTGGCCGCCGTTAATTCGGCGGTCGCGCCAGCATTGCGTGCGCGGGCGGCCGCTGGGTACTTCCTGTTCGCGTACTTCGGCTTTTCGGTGCCGGTCGTTACCAGCGGCTGGCTCGCCGATCGCTTCGGCATGCCCGTCGCCCTCGCTTTGTTCACTGCCGCGTTGATCGCGGGCAGTGCAGCGCTCGCGGTGGTGCTGCGTCGCGAGCGCGCAGTGCTTACGCGTCCGGTTTGACCCGGGACACGGGCGTGTTTGCGGTGGTCGAGCCGCTGCCCGACGGGCTGACGTAAGCCCCGGTGCCGTGCAACTGGTCTTCGGCCAGTTCCAGCGCACGCACGGCGCCGCGTCCCTTGCGGGCGAGCAGCATTTCGACGAGCGTCTCCACCACGGCAATCCCCGCCGTGATCGACGGGAAGAACGACGGGCTTTCGTGCGAGAACAGCACCGTCACATCCGCATCGAGCGCGAGCGGCGAGACCGTCGAGTCCGTGAGCGCCAGCACACGCGCACCGGCGGCGCGGGCCGCGCGCGTCACGATCAGCGCTTCGTTCGAATACGGCGCGAAGCTGATCACCACCACGACGTCGCGCGCCGAGAGCGCCCGCAATTCCATTTCCAGGGTGCCTGCTTCGCCACGGATGAGGTGCACCGTCGGCCGGAACAGGCGGTAGATGTACTGGAACGTGAACGCAATGGGAAAGCACGCGCGAAAGCCCGCCACGTGCACCGTCCCCGCATTCGCGAGCAGATCGACGGCCGCGCTCAGCGAGTCGTTCGCGCCGGCTTCCGTCAGATCGAGGTTGTTGTGCTGCACGCGGAACATCTCGGGCACCATGCGCGCGGCGTCGCCCTCGCGGATCACCTGCCGCGCGCGACTCGCGTAGGGCTGCGGTCCGAGACGAATCGATTCGAGGAACAACTCGCGAAGGCCGTGCCATCCGTCGAAGCCGAGATGCTGCGCGAGTCGCACGAAGGTGGCCGGTTGCACGCCCGCTTCGGCGGCAATCGCACGCATCGAACTGATCGGCACCCGTTGCGGATGGTCGAGAAGAAAGCGCGCGCCCGCCTGAAATTGCGGGCTCAATTGGGAGTAGCGCTCACGCAGCAGAGCGTTGAGCTGGTCGAGCGTCTGCGGCAGCGCTGTGGCTTGTGTCATTGGGGGATAGCAACACGGCGGCGAAAGAATGTAACGATTGTTGCATGAAATGCCGCAAGCGCGCACGCCCTTTCCTCTGGGCCTGTGGCCTGCGGTGAAACACCAAGTGTGGTAATGGTCTTGAGCGAAGTGTTGCGTTCGCAAAACACGTGAAACATATGTTGCAAACGATGAACGATGCGCCTACACTGAGCGGCATCGTTCGCGAGACCGATGGCTCGGCGGCCACCCGCCGTTCAGTCTCGTTTTGCACCATCTTTCCGTCAGAGGTTCAGGCATGACGCACGTGTTTCACCGCAATCCGCGCCAGACGTTGCCCGTCGCGGTCGGCGGTCAGGGAATCGAGTTGATCGACAGCAACGGCAAGCACTATCTCGACGCCTGCGGCGGCGCTGCCGTCTCGTGCCTCGGTCACGGACATCCCCGCGTGATCGAGGCGATGCAGCAACAGGCGGCGCAACTGGCGTACGCCCACACGTCGTTCTTCACGACCGAAGTGGCCGAGCAACTGGCCGACACGCTTGCTGCGAGCGCGCCCGGCGATCTGAACCATGTGTACTTCGTGAGCGGTGGTTCCGAAGGTGTGGAGGCGGCGCTCAAACTCGCGCGTCAATACTTCGTCGAGGTCGGCCAGCCGCAGCGTCAGTTCTTCATTGCGCGACGTCAGAGCTATCACGGCAACACGCTCGGCGCGCTCGCCATCGGTGGCAATGCCTGGCGACGCGAGCCGTTCCTGCCGTTGCTCGTACCGGCGCATCACGTCTCGCCGTGTTTTGCTTATCGCGAGCGGCTCGACGGCGAGAGCGACGCCGCCTACGTGCAGCGTCTGGCAGACGAACTCGAAGCGAAGATTCTCGAACTCGGCGGCGACACGGTGATCGCGTTCGTCGCGGAAACCGTGGTCGGCGCGACGGCTGGCGCGGTGCCACCGGTGGGCGACTACCTCAAACGCATGCGCGCCGTGTGCGACAAGTACGGCGTACTGCTGTTGCTCGATGAAGTGATGTCCGGCATGGGCCGCACCGGCTATCTGTTCGCCTGCGAAGAAGACGGCGTGACGCCAGACATCCTCGTGATCGCCAAGGGCCTCGGCGCGGGGTATCAGCCGATCGGCGCGATGCTGTGCTCTGACAAGATCTTCGACGCTGTGGTCGGTGGCTCGGGCTTCTTCCAGCACGGTCATACGTACCTCGGACACGCGATGGCGTGTGCGGCGGCGCTGGCCGTGCAGCGCACGATTGCCGACGAGAACCTGCTGGAGAACGTGAAGGCGCGCGGCGAGCAATTGCGTGCACGTCTGCGCGAAGTGTTCGCCGATCACCCGAACGTGGGCGACGTGCGCGGACGCGGTTTGTTCGTCGGCGTCGAATTCGTGGCCGACCGTGCGACGAAGCAAACGCTGCCGACGGCCGATAAGACACACGCGCGTTTGAAGACGGCTGCCAAAGAGCGTGGTCTGCTGATCTACCCGATGGGCGGCACCGTCGACGGCGTTCACGGCGACCATGCGCTGATCGCGCCGCCGTTCATCTGCCAGCCGGGCGACATCGACCGCATCGTCGAGCGACTGGCGCTCGCCGTGGCCGACGTCACCGGCGTGAAGGCCGGAGGCGTGGCATGACACGAAACTACGCGCTGGCCGTCGCACCGAACGGCGCGCGCCGCACGCACGTCGACCATCCTGCGCTGCCGATGACGCCGACGGAACTCGGCGAATGCGCCAAGGCGTGTCTGGACGCAGGCGCGGCCATGATCCATCTGCATGTACGCAAGGCAGACGGCACGCACAGCCTTGAAGTCGCGGACTACGCGGCGGGCATTGCGGCCGTGCGTCGCGCAGTGGGTGACGCGCTGGTGTTGCAGGTGACGACCGAGGCGGTCGGCATCTACACGCCGGAGCAGCAGATCGCGACGGTGCACGCGCTGCATCCCGAAGCGATTTCGGTGGCGTTGCGTGAAGTGCTGCCCGATGCGGCGCACGCCCCTGCTGCCGAGGCGTTCTTCGACTGGCTGTGGCGCGAGCAGATCACCACGCAATACATCCTTTACGACACCGAGGACGTAGCGCACTACTGGCGCTTGCGCGCGAGCGGCGCGATTCGTCCCGGCCGCCACTGGGTGCTGTTCGTGCTCGGCCGCTACAGCAAAGGGCAGTTGTCGTCGCCGTCGGACTTGCTGCCGTTCCTCGCCGCCTGGCAAGTTGGTGCGGACGGGCTTGGGGAAGCCGCCGACGCCACGCCGTGGGCGATGTGCGCCTTCGGGCCGCGCGAGGCCGAGTGTGCGCTGGCCGCAGTGTTGCACGGCGGCCACGCCCGGATCGGCTTCGAGAACAACCTGTACCTGCCGGACGGCAGCGTCTCCCCGGGCAATGCCGCGTCGCTGGGGGCGCTTACCGCCGCTGCCACCCCGCTGGCCCTCGCGCCCATGACGGCGGACGCGCTGCGCGAACTGACCCGCTGACTGTCGGAGCATCCGGCGGCATCCTGACAGCGGTCCACCCGGGCACAAGCCGTGTCCGGGAGTGCGCGACAAATCAGAAATAAACCCAAATACACGGCCTGACCGGCGTTGCCCGGCCGGGCCGCTGTAATAGAATCGGCGTAACCTCAAAAAGGCCCGCGTCGCCCTCCCCGGCACCGGGCGTGAACACGAACGGGAGCGCGGCGTGAAACACTGGTCGATCCGACATCGCATTCTGGCCAGTTTTGGCCTGATCCTTGCCCTGATGGCCCTCATGGCCGGCATCGCTTACACGCGACTGTCCGCCATAGAAGTGGAGGCACACAGCGTGGAATCCGATTCCACACCGGGCCTTTACTACAGCACGATGCTGCGCGGCGCGTGGTTCGAGAGCTATCAATTGCTCCAGCAGGTCGTCGCCATCGACGACAACGACAAGACCCGTGCGATCGACCTCGACACGTTGCGCTCGGCGGATGCCCGCATCGACGGCTGGATCAAGGATTACGGCACGACCGTCAATCGTGCCGTCGACCGGATGCAATACGACGAGGTGCGCGGCGTGCGCACGCAGTACGGGCGCATCAGCACTCAGGTGCTCAAGCTCGTGGCCGACGGTCAGTTGCCCGCCGCCCGCGCCATGCTGACCGACCAGCTGTACCCCGAATGGGGCCGGGGGCGTTCTGCGATCCAACGTCTGGTCGACACGAACAAGACCTTCGCCGACGAGTCGACCCATAACATCAACGAAGCCGTGACGGCCGCCAAGGCCACGCTGCTCATCACGCTGGGCGTGGCGCTCGCGGTGGCCATCCTGGCGGGCTGGATGCTGTTCCGAGCGATCAGCGTGCCGCTCGCGAGCGGCATGCAGATTCTGGAAGTCATGCGCGCGGGCGATCTGACGAAGCGCCTCGATCTCGCGCGTCGCGATGAGTTCGGCGCGCTGGAGTCGGGCTTTAACCGGATGACGGACGAACTGACGGGCCTCGTCGGGCAGGCGCAGAAGTCGGCGTTGCAGGTGACGACGTCGGTGACCGAGATTGCTGCGACTCCGCGTCAGCAACAGGCCACTGCGTCGGAGACGGCGGCTACCACGACCGAGATCGGCGCGACTTCGCGCGAGATCTTCGCCACGTCGCGCGATCTGGCGCGCACCATGACCGAAGTGGCGGGCGTGGCCGATCATGCGGCGTCGCTCGCGGGCACCGGCCACGTCGGCCTCACGCGCATGGAAGACGCCATGCGTCATGTGATGGACGCGGCGGGCTCGGTCAACGGCAAGCTCGGCATCCTCAACGAGAAGGCGGGCAACATCAATCAGGTGGTGACGACCATCACGAAGGTCGCGGATCAGACCAACCTGCTGTCGCTGAATGCGGCTATCGAAGCTGAGAAGGCGGGCGAGTACGGTCGTGGCTTTGCGGTGGTGGCGACCGAGATCCGGCGTCTGGCCGATCAGACGGCCGTGGCGACCTACGACATCGAGCAGATGATCAAGGAAATCCAGTCGGCGGTGTCGGCCGGGGTAATGGGCATGGACAAGTTCGCCGAGGAAGTGCGTCGCGGCATGGACGAGATGCGTCAGGTCGGCGATCAGCTCGCGCAGATCATTGCGCAAGTGCAGACGCTGCCGCCGCGCTTCCAGGTCGTCAACGAAGGCATGCAGGCGCAGGCCACCGGCGCGGAGCAGATCAATCAGGCGCTGGTGCAGCTCTCCGAGGCTGCGCAGCAGACGGCCGAATCGTTGCAGCAGTCGAGTCAGGCCATCGAAGAGCTCAATCACGTCGCCAACGGTCTCAAGAGCGGGGTGTCGCGCTTCAAGGTGCAGGCGCTCCCGCCCACGGGACTCGTCTGACGTCGTTTATTTCGCGGACACCGCCATGTTGTTCCTGCGTTTCGCCATCGCGACCGATCACTACGTCATCGAAGCGGGCCACGTCGCCGAGGTGCTGCCGTGGCTGGCGCTCAAGCGTCTGCCCGCCGCACCGGCATGGGTAGCAGGCGCGTTCAGCTATCGTGGCGAGTCCGTGCCGGTGATCGATCTGACGCGGCTCGCGACAGGCCGCGATGCGCCCGCGCGTCGCTCCACACGGCTGGTGCTCGTGCACTACCCCGCGCCCGGGCCGAACGCTCGCCGTCTTGGGGTGCTCGTCGAGCGCGCGACCGATACCTTGCGGGCCGATCCGTCGGCGTTTCAGACGAGCGGCGTCGACCTGCCCGAAGGCCGCTATCTCGGCCCGGTGCTCGATATGGATGACGGGCTCGTGCAGTGGGTACGCGTCGACCAGTTGCTGACGGCCGAGGCGCGCGCCATGTTGTTCGACGCAGCGAAGGACGCACTGGCCGACGGGGCAGAGGGCGCGGACGATGCGCGCGATGCGGGTGCAGCGAACGCAACGGAGGCGTCGTCATGAGCCACGTGCGAGACATCGAACGCTTGCTGTACGACACGATGGGGCTGGACGCCGATACGCTCGGCGCGAACGCCATCGAACGTGCGATACGCGTGCGTCTTGCCGCCCTTTCCACCACATCGCCGGACATGCAGGACGCGCCGCCGTACTCGCGTTACTGGCAGCGCCTGCAGCAATCGCCGCAGGAATTGCAGGCGCTGATCGAGGCGGTGGTAGTGCCCGAGACATGGTTCTTCCGGCATCGCGATGCCTTTACCGCGCTGACGCAGATGGTCCATGAGGAGCGTGAATCTCGTCGGGGTACCGTGCGCGAAGGACAGGCGCTGCGACTGTTGAGCTTGCCGTGTTCCACTGGCGAAGAACCGTACTCGATGGCGATGACGATGTTCGACGCGGGCCTCGGTGCGAACGACTTCACCATCGACGCGCTCGACATCAGCGAACGCGCGCTGGCCGTCGCCCGAGAGGGACTCTACGGCCGCAATTCGTTTCGCGGCCCACCGGGCACGATGCTGTTCCGAGATCGCTACTTCACGCCTGAGGGCGAGAACCTTCGTGTGATCGGTGCGCTGCGTACGCAGGTGCGCTGGCACTCGGGCAATCTGTTCGATCCGTCGCTCGTCGATCGGCTGGGCACGTTCGATTACGTGTTTTTCCGCAATGTGCTGATCTACTTCGACCGCGACGGACAACGTCGCGCCATCGCCGCGCTCGAGCAACTCATGCGCTTGGGAGCGACGCTCTTCGCCGGACCGGCAGAGGGAGGGACGCTGACCAGCAACGGGCTGGCACCGACCGGGCACGTGCAGGCGTTTTCGTTCCGCGTGGCGGGGCCGGTGCGCGACGTGCAGACGTCGGCAGGTCTGTCGCGTCCGACGGGCACGCTCGACGCCTTCCGCCCCGCGCCGCCAGTGAGTGCCCTCGACGCAGTGGCGCAGCATCGCGTTGCGTTGCCGCATATTTCGCATGTCTCGCACGTGTCGCCGTTGCCTTCGTCTGCGCAAGCGCAGGCCCCGCTCGCGCCTTCGACGGGCGTCGGCTCCTCGCGCACGTTTGCGCCGGTGACGCTTGTCACGCCGCCGCCCGATTCTCCGCGCCCCGGCGTTTTTCAGCACGTCGATGCCACTGCCAAAGCGGACATCGCTGTGCAACTCACACAGGCGCAAACCGCCGCCGACGCTGGTGACTTCGTAGGTGCCGTGGCGTTGTGCCGTGCGGTGCTGGGTATCGACCGGGCCAATGCGCAAGCCGAATATCTGCTGGGGCTGGTCGAAGATGCGCGGGGCGACGCACAGGGCGCACTCATCCATTACCGTCGCGCGCTCTATCTGGAGCCAGGGCATTATGAAGCGCTGGTGCATTGCGCTGCGCTGCTCGACGCGCGCGGCGATGCCACCGGCGCACGACGTTTGCTGGAGCGTGCCGAACGTACCGAACGTGCGGGCACGACTTCGCGGACGACCACCGAATCGCATGATCAGACGCATCGCCACGGGAACCGACATCGATGACCTACCGCGAATCCGCGCCTGAGACCGGTCCCGTGTCCGGCGAGCGCAAACCTTCTTCGTCAGCCTCTGCGAACGCCACGCAGCCCAAGCAGCCCTTGCAAGCGAACGGCAACGCGCTGCACCGGCAGGCGGCGGAATTACTCGACCGTTTGCCCGTGGTGCCGGTCGACCCGACTCCGTGGCGTGCCATCCCCGGCGAGCAGGAGAGCGAGCGCGGTGCGTCGCTGCTGCTTTTCCGTCTGGCGGACGAATGGCTTGCCCTGCCCGCCTCCACCATCGAAGAAGTCGCACCGATGCGCGGCTGGCATTCCGTGCCGGGCCATCGGCAGCGGGCGTTGCTGGGGCTCGTCAATCTGCGTGGTGCGCTCGTGCCGTGTCTGTCACTCGGCGAATTGCTCGGCGTGCAGCCTGCGCCGCAAACTCAAACGCCGCAGGCGAACAGTCTGCGTGCCAGCACGGCGCGACTGCTGGCGTTGCGTCATGGGCATCATCTGAGCGCATTTCCTGTGACGGAAGTGCACGGCACGGTGACGCCTGCACGCGCATCCATGGGTGCAGTGCCCGCGACGGCGCTCGGCGCGTCGGACGGCTTTGCCGTCGCCGTGCTGCCGTGGCGCGATCACATTGTCGGTGTGCTGGACCCGCTGCGCATCGGCGCGGCGTTCGACCGGAGCCTCGCATGAGCGACGATCTGCAGAACGCCACGCTGCTCGACCTGTTCCGCATGGAGACGGAGACGCAGGCGCAAGTCCTCGGCGACGGCTTGCTGGCGCTCGAACGCGCGCCGACCGATGCGGCGCGACTCGAAGCATGCATGCGCGCCGCGCATTCGCTCAAGGGGGCGGCGCGTATCGTTGGCGTCGAGGCGGGTGTCTCGCTCGCCCATGTGCTGGAGGACGCTTTCGTCGCGGCGCAGCACGGTGCGCTCGCGCTCAACGTATCGATCATCGACCGCCTGTTGCAAGGTGTCGATCTGCTCATGCGTCTCGCACACCCGCCCGGGCGCGATCCGAACTGGGCGCAAGGCGCAGGCAAGGCAGAGATCGACGCGTTCGTCTCATCGTTCGCCAGTGAGCTTTCTGCGTTGACGGGTGATGCGTCGCCCGCGCCGGGGGCCTCCGGCGAACTCACGGCGTTCGATTACGCCAGCTACGGCATGGAGACGGGGGAGAGCGACGCTGCGAACGCCGAAGCGCCTGTTTCGCACGCCTCGAACATCTCGCCCGTAACGCCCGCACCTGACGATGATTACGTGCGGGACAGTCTCGCACTCCCGCGCGTCGTGGGGTACGCGGTGCCGTCGACGTCTCCCGACACGCGTGAAGCACGCGACACGCGCGAGAACGACACACACACCACCGAGCCGGGCGTACACGCGGACACCGGCGACGGCGCTTCGCGCGCCTTGCGTGTCTCCGCCGACAACCTCGACCGACTGCTGCGCCTGTCGAGCGAGGCGTTGGTGGCGTCGCGCTGGTCGCAACCGTTCGCGCAATCGTTGCAACGCCTGAAACGTCATCAGCACGACGCGGGCGACGCACTCGACCGCGTAAGTTCGGCACTCGCACAAGTCGCCGACCGTTCCGACGAAGACCGTCAGTTGTTGCTCTCGGCGCTCGCGGACCTGCGACGCGCGCTCGGTGTCGGCGGTCAGTTGCTGGCCGAACAGATTCACGAGCTGGACGACTTCGACCGGCGCTCGACGCAACTGTCGCAGCGTCTATACGACGAGGCGCTCGCGTGCCGCATGCGCCCCATCGACGACCGCCTTGGCGGGTTCGCCCGCATGGTGCGCGATCTGGGCCGCTCGCTCGGCAAACCGGCACGACTGGAGATTCGTGGCGCGGATACACAGGTCGACCGTGACATCCTCGATCAGCTTGAAGCGCCGCTGGGGCATTTGCTGCGCAATGCCGTCGACCACGGGCTGGAGCGTCCGGAAGTGCGTGAGGCGGCAGGCAAACCTGCTGAGGGCGTCATTACGCTCAGCGCTCGCCATAGCGCGGGGCTGCTGCTCGTGAGCGTGTCCGACGACGGTGCAGGTATCGACATCGAACGCGTGCGCGAGGCGGTGGTCAAGCGGGGGCTCGTTGCGTTTGAAACCGCACGTCATCTCGACGACAACGAGTTGCTTGAATTCCTGATGCTGCCGGGCTTCACGTTACGCGACACGGTCACGGATGTTTCCGGGCGTGGCGTCGGCCTCGATGCGGTGCGCGCGATGGTCGCGATGGTGCGGGGCACCGTGCGCATCGAACACACGCCCGGGCGCGGCACGAAGTTCATCCTGCAACTGCCGCTCACGTTGTCGGTGGTGCGCAGTTTGCTGGTCGAGATCGCGGGCGAGCCGTACGCGTTGCCGCTCGCCAGCCTGTCGCGCACGCTGGCGCTGCCGCAGGAAGACATCGACATGCTCGAAGGGCGTCCGCATTTCACGCTGGACGGCAAACAGATCGGGCTCGTGAGCGCGCAGCAGGTGTTGTGCGGCACCGAACCGGCTGGCACTTCCGGCGATCAGCCGGTCGTGGTGTTCGGCGATGGCGAGGCGCGCTACGGGCTGGCCGTCGACAAGTTCCTCGGCGAGCGTATGCTCGTCGTGCAGCCGCTCGATGTGCGGCTCGGCAAGTTGCCCAACATCGCTGCCGGGGCGCTGGCGGAAGACGGCTCACCGCTGCTCATCATCGACACGGCCGATCTGGTGCGCTCAATCGCGAAGGCCGTGGAAATGGGGTCGTTGGAGCGCTTGCCGATGCGCGCCGCGAAGACCAGCGGACGCGGTCGCAAACGTTTGCTGGTGGTGGACGACTCGCTCACCGTGCGCGAGCTTGAGCGCAAGCTGCTCGCCGCGCGCGGCTACGACGTGAGTGTCGCCATCGACGGCATGGATGGCTGGAACGCAGTGCGCAGCGAAACGTTCGACATGGTGATCACCGACGTCGACATGCCACGCATGGACGGCATCGAGCTGGTGACCCTGATCAAACGCGACCCGCGCACGGCGGAATTGCCCGTCATGATCGTTTCATACAAGGATCGCGAGGAAGATCGGCAGCGCGGACTCGATGCGGGTGCCGATTATTACCTCGCGAAAGGCAGCTTCCATGACGACGCGCTGCTGCGTGCTGTCGTGGATCTCATCGGGGAGTCGGGGTCATGAAAATCGGCATCGTGAACGATTCGGTTATCGCGGTGGAGGCGTTGCGCCGCACGCTTGCGCAGCGTCCGGGCCTGGAAGTGGCGTGGGTCGCGCACGACGGCGCGCAAGCCGTACAGATGTGCGCGCCGGTGCCACCCGACCTCGTGCTGATGGATCTCGTCATGCCCGTCATGGACGGCGTGGCGGCGACGCGCGAAATCATGCGTCGCACCCCGTGCCCGATTCTGATCGTGACGTCGGACGTCGGCCACCACGCGAGCCTCGTGTACGACGCGATGGGGGCCGGTGCGGTCGATGCCGTCGATACGCCTGTGCTGGGGGCAGCGGAACTGGCGCGTCCGGCCTCGTCGCTGCTCGCGAAGATCGAAGCCGTGGCGGCGCAGCAGGCCGACGCCCGCATACCGCAGACGGTCGTGGTGCCGCGCGTCGTGCCCGAGACAGATGCGTTGGTGGCCATCGGCGCGTCGGCGGGCGGTCCGGCCGCGCTGGCGACCCTGCTCGGACGCCTGCCTGCGAACTTCGCGGCGGGTGTGATCGTCGTACAGCATGTGGACGACGCCTTCGCACCCGGTATGGCGGCGTGGCTCGATCAGCAGACACCGCTTTCGGTGCGACTGGTGGAGGCGGGCGAGCGTCCCACGGCGGGTGTGGTCCTGCTCGCGGGTGGAAACCGTCACCTGCGGGTGGACGCCAGCGGCCGCTGCGTGTATACCGACGAACCCAGGGATGCGGTGTATCGTCCGTCCATCGACGTCTTCCTGCGCAGCGTGGCCGAGAACTGGCGCTCGCGCGCGGTCGGCGTGCTGCTGACGGGCATGGGCCGCGACGGCGCCGCAGGGCTGGGTGCGATGCGCACGCAGGGCTTTATGACCATCGCGCAGGATCGCGCGACGAGCGCGGTGTACGGCATGCCCAAGGCGGCAGCCGAAGCCGGTGCCGCGTCGCAAATCCTGCCGCTGAACATCATCGCGCCACAATTGGTGACGCTGTTCGGCACCGTATGACTGTGGGACAAAAACAGAGGGACGAATAACGATGACGACAACCCCGCGCCAACCCAAACCGGCCACGCCACCCATCGGCACCGAGAGCAGCCTGAGCGAATCGTCGGCGATGGTGTTGCTCGTCGACGACCAGGCGATGGTGGGCGAAGCGATCCGCCGCGCGCTGACCGGCGAAGCGAACATCGATTTTCACTATTGCTCGAATCCGGACGACGCGTTGCGCGTCGCCGAACAGACGCGCCCGACCGTCATTCTCCAGGATCTCGTGATGCCGGGCACCGACGGGTTGTCGCTGGTGCGTCAGTACCGTGCAAGTCCGCTCACGCGCGACATCCCGATCATCGTGCTCTCGACGAAGGAAGAGCCGACGATCAAGCGCGAGGCGTTCGCGGCGGGGGCGAACGACTATCTGGTCAAGCTGCCCGACACCATCGAACTGGTCGCGCGCATTCGCTACCACTCGCGCTCGTACATGAATCTGCTTCAGCGCGACGAAGCCTATCGGGCGCTGCGCGAGAGTCAGCAACAACTGCTTGAGACGAATCTGGAGTTGCAGCGCCTCACGCATTCCGACGGTCTCACCGGGTTGGCGAACCGTCGTTACTTCGACGAATACTTCGGCGCGGAATGGCGTCGCGCTTTGCGTGAGCAACGCGAGATGGCGCTGCTGATGATCGACGTCGACAACTTCAAGATCTACAACGACACCTACGGCCACATTGCGGGCGACGACGTGTTGCGCCGCGTGGCACACACCATTGCGGAAGCGGCGGCGCGTCCGGCCGACCTTGCGGCGCGTTTCGGCGGCGAGGAGTTCGTGATGGTGCTGCCGAACACGTCGGCCACCGGGGCGGCAGCGATTGCCGAGAAGGTGCGTGCACAGATCGAAGCGATGGCGATTCCGCACGTGGGGTCGGCCAACGGCCGGCATGTGACGATCAGTCTCGGCGGCGCGGCGCTGGTGCCGCGCACGCACATGGCGTCGACCTCGTTGATCGAGTCGGCGGATCTGGCGCTCTATCGCGCCAAGCAACAGGGCAAGAATCGCGTGGAGATGCAGCCAGGCGCTTCCTGAGCCTGAGGAGGGTGCATGACCTTCGAGCTGTTCTATTGGCCGGGCCTGCAAGGGCGCGGCGAGTTTGTCCGCCTCGCCTTCGAGGCCAGCGGCACGCCGTATGTGGAGATCGTTCAGGAGGACGGCCCGGGTCAGGGCATGGACGGTCTGCTGCATACGATGGACGATCCGGCGCGCATGGATCCTCCCATCGCGCCGCCTTTCCTGCGTGTCCGGCATCCCTCTGGGGACGAACTGATCGGACAGACGGCCAACATCCTCGCGTATCTAGGACCGTTGCTGGGTCTGGTCGGCGAATCGCCACGCGCGCGACGTTGGGTCAATCAATTGCAGTTGACGATGGCCGACCTCGTCGCGGAGGTGCACGACGGTCATCATCCCATCGCCAGTCGCCTCTATTACAGCAATCAGAAGACAGAGGCGCGCAAGCGGACTGCGGACCTGATCGACTACCGTCTGCCGAAATTCTTCGGCTATTTCGAGCGCGTGCTGGCGAACAATCCGAACGCAGGGGGATGGCTCAGCGAAGGCGCGCTGTCGTACGCCGACCTGTCGCTGTTTCAGGTGATCGAGGGGTTGTATTACGCGTTTCCCCGCGCCATGTCGGGATTCGCGAAGGCATTCCCGCGCTGTCAGTCAGTGCGTGACGCCGTCGCGCGCGAGCCGCTTGTTGCGGCGTATCTGAAGTCGTCGCGTCGCATCGCATTTAACACCACGGGCATCTTCCGGCACTACAAGGAGTTGGACCGCGCGTCACCGTTTTGACGGTCTGACTGACTCGGACTTATTCCGGCAGCGTGGTATCTCCGGCGTTCAGCGAGCGCTGCATCAGGACGGTGTCGACCCAACGGCCGAATTTGAAGCCGACCGACGTGAGTGTGCCCGCGTGCTCGAAACCGCATGCGGCATGCAGCGCGAGCGACGCCCGGTTGCCGCTGTCGCCGACGTTCGCAATCAGTTGTCGCCACGGACCGCCCTCGCACCGCGCGATGAGCGTGAGTAGCAATGCACGTCCGACCCCTTGTCCGATGGCATCGGCGGCGATGTACACCGAGTCTTCCAGCGTGAAGCGATAGGCCGAACGGGGGCGGTAATGCGTGGCGTACGCATAGCCGAGCACCCTGCCCTCATGTTCCGCCACGAGGTACGGCAGACCTGCGTCGCGAACCTTCGCGCAGCGCGCACGCATCTCCGCTTCGTCGGGCGGCACTTCTTCGAACGACGCTGACCCGGTGAGCACGTGATGGGCGTAGATGGCCGTGATGGCTGGAAGATCGTCGTCTCGTACCGGACGCACATTGCAAGCGCAGCGCGCGAGTTCAGTGCCTACGCATCGCGATTCGGCCAATGCGGATGAGACGGGAGCCGTCGACGATGACGACGGGCGGCAGGAGTGAGCGGGACGGGGCGACGACATACCAAAGAATCAGTAGCGTTGGAATTTAGGACGGGCCGATCTTCCGGCCCGTGACTGTCGGCAGTGTGCGCCGCCACCTGCTATAAGAAAAGCTTGTGCAGATTATGCGTTGCATAAGCCTTTCTTTGGAATGATGCTTAAGTCTCTTTCGACGTCTTCTCTGTCGCTGCGTCGCCTGCCTGCTGAACGGCTTCGCTGCCCGAAGCGCCCGGTTCGGCATTCATCGCGTCGAGTCGAGCACGCACGAAGCCGATGTGTTCGCGAAGCACGTAGAACTGATCGGCGTACGCGAGCGGAATTTTCAGCCGGTTGACGGCGGCCTCGACGGCGTCGAGCCGGTGCCGCAGGTTCTTGTATTCCGTGTGAGCATCGTCGGCCAGCGCCTCGCGCTCCAGCGCGATGAGCGCACCGTACCAGCGATACAGCCGTGACTTCACACGCCAGCTATATAGCGACGGCACCAACCGGAATGCCGGGATCAGCACCACGATGATCGGCACGAGCAGCACGACGATCCGGTCGGCGAGGCTCGCAATCCAGAACGGCAGGTGCCGGTACAGGAATCCCTTGCCCGACTTGTAGTAACGCGCGGCGTCGTCGGAAATCGGGAACTCATGCACTTGGGCGGACGGGAATTCGCCCGCGCGTTGCAGCAGGTTGGCCTTGCCGTGGACCTCGCGCGCCGCTTCGATGAGCAGATCGGAGAGCGCTGGATGCAGACTTTCGCGCGCGACGAGTTCGACCGTCGGGCTGATGACGTGCACCGGCTGCGCCGGTAGATTGCGGCCGAGATCGAAGACCCCGCGCGGCAGCGTCAACTGATTCAGATAGGTGAAGCGGCGCGTGTAGGCGTCGGCTTGCGCGAAGTCCATCAGCCGCACGCCGGGGGTGCGAATCAGCTTGCCCATCGTGGGGCCGGTGGCAGTGTCGCCGGTGAGCATCGCAGCATCGACACGTCCGTCGATCAGCGCCTGCGCGGCTTCCTGCCCGTCGTAAGCGGTGAGGGTCGTCGGGCCGCCTGGCTCGATGCCGTTCGCCTTGAGCAGCGTGAGCGACAGCGCGCGCGCGCCGCTGCCTTCACGGCCGATGGCGATACGCTTGCCCGCGAAGTCGGAGAGCTTCGTTACGCGCTCGCCGCGATAGAAGACGGAAATCGGCGCGTAGAACATGCTCCCCAGCGAGACCAGTCCGTCGGTATCAAGACCTTGCGACACGCCGCCCTGCACGAGGCCGAGGTCGACATTCTGCTTGTCGTCGGCCAGACGCTCGACGTTCTGACGCGAGCCTTCTGAGGTCAGCACGTTGAGCGTGATGCCATCGCGCGCGAGGATGGTCTTGTAACGTTGCGCGGCGGTCCAGAACGAACTGCCTTCCGGTCCGGCGGTCAGCGTGACGGTGCGCGGCGGGGCCGGTTGCACGAGCCAGACGGCGAGCCAGATGGCCGCAATCGCGATGAGTACGACGGGGCCGAAGGAGACGGCGAGATCTCGCCAGGAAATCGCGACAAAGCGTGCGCGGAGTCGCCGGTGGGCGGGTTGGTTAGAGTCAGTCGTC
The DNA here is from genome assembly GCF_044772185.1 of Pandoraea sp. NPDC090278. Lineage (NCBI taxonomy): Bacteria > Pseudomonadati > Pseudomonadota > Betaproteobacteria > Burkholderiales > Burkholderiaceae > Pandoraea > Pandoraea sp. NPDC090278. Next base: position 485,408 of record NZ_JBIVYJ010000002.1, read on the forward strand.
ATGAATTGATCGGGCGGGCTTAGCCAACGGGTCCAACATTCGGCCGATCATACGCCATCTACGGCGTCGTTCCCGACGGCCGACCCAAGCCGTCCCCATCCAACGCAGACATCGTCAACTCATCGATTCGCGAGACTCTGCGCGAGTTGTTTCCACAGATGGTCCGCCGCAGGCGAGAGACGGCGTCCCACGCGGGTCATCATCTGGCTGGAGAAACCGGCGGCAATCGGGTGATCGATGGGCACCGCGACCAGCTCGCCGAGTTCGATGCCGCGCCGCGCGGTGATGGCCGACATGAAGGCGACGCCGAGACCGGCTGCGGCCAGCGTCTGCGCGGTATTGAACAGATCGACGCGATAGGCGGGCGTCACGTTCAGACGCGCCGTGTCGAGCACTGAGTGCACGAAGTGCTGCACGCCGTGCGCTTCGGTCATGAAGATGAGCCGTTCGTGCGCCAGTTCCGAGGGCGGCACGCTCTCCATCTTCGCGAAGCGATGCGTAGGCGCGACGACGGCGCACAGGGCCTTGGCGGCAAACGGATGGATGCGCATGGCCGGGTCGTCGTCCGAGCGGGCGCACAGGCCGATGTCGACCACGTCGTCGCGCACTAGCGAGAGCACGGCCGGTGTGGGGCCGGAGCGGATTTCGACGAGGATGTCTGGATAGCTCATCGAAAAGCGCTGTAATGCCTGCGCGATCAGGCGTCCGATAAACCCTTCGCCCACGCCGATGGCGACACGTCCGCGCTTCAGGTGCCGGTACTCCTCCAGCCGCGCCGACAAGTCACGCTGACGCCGCTGGCCGTCGCGGTAATAGTCGATGAGCACCTGACCGATTTCGGTGACGATCACGTTGCGCCCGCGTCGCTCGATGAGCGGAAATCGCAGCCGCCGCTCCAGCGCGGCGATCTGTCGGCTGACGACGGACGGATTTACGCTGAGCGCTTCGGCAGCCATGCGTACGCCCCCGGTTGCGGCAATCTCGGCGAGATATTTGAGCGGACGCTCGCCAATGTCATCCATCCACGATTCGTTGTTCATGTTTGTTTCACTGTTGCGTTCGAGCGGATGCACCGGTCTGGCGCATAACGCAGAGCCAGCCCTGCAACGTCGCCGACTCCCGTCGAATGAGAAAGGCAACTCTTTGAATAGACTGCGGTTTTGCTCGTCGATACGGACATTTGCCCTATATTGCCGCACGGCCGACTGTTGCTCGGAAAGCAACATTTTGACCTGTCGATGGTCATCGGTGGGAAATTTCGTCGGTGCAATACTCCGCGTTAATCAAAAACTAGAGAGGAGCCCCCGATGAGCGAGATTCGCTATTGCGAGGTGAGCGATCTGGCCGACGCGCGCGAGCAGTTGGCCGACATTCGTCACCACATCCACCAACACCCCGAGCTGTCCTACGAGGAAGTCGACACGTCGCGTTATGTGGCGCAAAAGCTGGAAAGCTGGGGTTACACGGTCACGCGTAACGTCGGCGGTCACGGCGTGGTGGCCTCGCTCACTGCGGGCACGAGCGGTCGCACGGTCGGTGTGCGCGCCGACATGGACGCACTGCCGATTCACGAACAGACGGGTCTCGCCTACGCCAGCGTGCACGACGGCAAGATGCACGCCTGCGGCCACGACGGCCACACGACCGTGTTGCTCGGCGCAGCCCAACATCTCGCCAAGACGCGCAACTTCGACGGCACCGTCCATTTGATTTTCCAACCGGCGGAAGAAGCCGGTTCGAACAGCGGTGCCGAGCAGATGATTGCCGACGGTCTGTTCGAGCGTTTCCCGTGCGAAGCGATCTTCGGTTTGCACAACCACCCGGGCGTGGCCACGGGCACGTTCGGTTTTCGCGCCGGTCCGCTGATGGCCGCGTGCGACACCGTCAAGATTCGTATTCACGGCCGTGGCGGTCATGCGGCGCGTCCGCATCTGGCCATCGACCCGGTGGTGATCGGCAGCGGTCTCGTGATGGCGCTGCAAACCGTGGTGGCGCGCAGCATCGACCCGACCGAAGCCGCAGTCGTGACCGTCGGTACGTTCCATGCCGGTTTCGCACCGAACGTCATTCCGGAAGACGCCACGATGGAACTGAGCGTGCGCTCGTTCTCGGCGAAGGTGCGCGCGACGCTCGAAGAGCGTATCTGCGCGCTGGTGAAGTCGCATACCGAAGGCTTCGGTGCGAGCGCCGACATCGAGTACATCCGTGGCTATCCGGTGCTGGTGAACAGCGAAGCGGAAACGGAATTTGCCCGCAGCGTGGCCGAAGAACTGGTCGGCGCCGAGCACATCATTTCGCCGTTCCCGCCCATCGCTGGCAGCGAGGACTTCGCGTACTACCTGCAAAAGGTGCCGGGTTGCTTCATCCGCCTGGGTAACGGCGAAGGCAAGCCGATGCTGCACAACGCCAAGTACGACTTCAACGACGACAATCTGACCATCGGTGCCGCCTTCTGGACGCGTCTGGTCGAACGCTTTCTTGCCAAGGACCGCGCATGAGCACCGCCACGCAATCGCAATCGTTTCAGGGTGACGGCGCAGCGTCGTCGACGGCCGTGCAGATGTCGCCCGCACAGCAACGCAAGATCGTCTTTGCTGCCGTCATCGGCAACCTGCTGGAGTTCTTCGACTTCACGGTCTATAGCTACTTTGCGCTGACGATCGGCAAGCAGTTCTTCCCGGCGGACGACCCCATCACGTCGTCGCTGCTCGCGTTCGCCGTGTTCGCGGTGGGCTTCGTGATGCGTCCGCTGGGCGGCATCGTGCTGGGTCGCTATGCCGACCGTGCTGGCCGCAAGCCTGCGCTGACGCTGACCATCCTGCTGATGGCCGTGGGTTCGGCGGCCATCGGTCTTGCGCCGACGTATGCGCAGATCGGTCTCGCGGCACCGCTGCTGATCGTGAGCGCGCGTTTGCTGCAAGGCTTCGCGCAGGGCGGTGAGTTCGGTGCGGCGACGGCCACGCTGCTGGAAGTGGGCGGCGCGAAGAGCCGTGGCTTCCGCGCGAGCTGGCAGTTGGCCAGTCAGGGCGCAGCCGCCCTGCTCGGCTCGGGTCTGGCGGCGAGCCTTGGCTTCCTGCTCTCGGACGACACCATGCACAGCTGGGGCTGGCGCATTCCGTTCCTGCTCGGCACGCTGATCGCACCGGTCGGTATCTACCTGCGTCGTCACATTCAGGAAGAGCCGCCGAAGGCGAAGGCCGTCGCCGGTCGCGACGATCCCAAGCGTGGCCTGTATGTGCGCAACTGGTTCCTCACGATCTTCTCGATTGCGGGCATGTCCGTGTCGACGTACGTGATGATGTACTACATGCCGACGTACTGCATTCAGTACCTGGGCCTGCCGCCGAAGATGTCGATGCTCGCGGGTGTTGCTGCCAGCACGATCTCGCTGGTGATGTGCCCGATCTACGGCGCATGGTCGGACAAGATGGGCAAGCGTAAGCCGCTGACGATGTTCGGCCGTGTGGCGCTGATCGTGCTGCTGTATCCGGCGTTCTGGGTGATGATCAACTACCCGTCGCTGCCGGTCGTGCTGGCCGCACTGATCGTGCTGATGCTCTGCTACACGATGGGTTCGGCCCCTGCGTATGCGCTGATGCCGGAGAACTTTCCGAAGCATCTGCGTGCGGGCTACATGTCGAGTGCGTATGCGATTTCGGTGTCGGTGTTTGGTGGAACGGCACAGCTCGTCGCGGGCTGGCTGATTCGCGTGACGGGCAACAAGATGGCCCCGGCGTGGTACATGATCGCCTGCGTGATCGTGTCGCTCATCGCGGTGTCGATGTTTGAAGAGACCGGCAATAAGGTGCTCGACGAGTAAGCGCGGATCGACGTGAAATGCGAGAAAGGCGACGACGGAATTCCGCGTCGCCTTTTTTGTTGCCGTCAGCGTCTGAATCGCGCTTACAGCCGCTCGAAGATCGCCGCAATTCCCTGCCCCCCGCCGATGCAGGTGGTCACGAGTGCATAGCGCGCGCCGGAGCGTTGCAACTCATGCACGGCCTTGGTCACCATGACTGCGCCGGTCGCCCCGACCGGATGACCGAGCGCAATGGCGCCGCCGTTCGGATTGACGCGTTCCGCGTCGAGCGACATCTCCTTCAGAAATGCCCCGACGACCGAAGCGAAGGCTTCGTTCAGCTCGATCACGCCCATGTGGCGAATCGAGAGGTCCGCGCGCTTAAGCACTTCTCGCGTAGCGACGACCGGTCCGATACCCATTTGCGCGGGCAGCACACCCACGCGTGCATGGGCGACGAGGCGCGCCATTGGCCGCAATCGTCGCAACTTCGCGTTTTGTAACGTGGTCACCAGCACGGCCGATGCGCCGTCGTTGACGCCGGACGCGTTTGCCGCGGTAATCGTGCCGCCGTCGCGACGAAATACTGGTTTGAGTTGAGCGAAATCGTCGCCGGAAGGCGCGGGTCGTACGCGCTCGTCGCGGGTAAAGGTGGCTGGCTTACGTGACGAACCGACTTCGATGGGGACGATCTGCGCATCGAAGTAACCCGCCTCGATAGCGTGAGCGGCGCGTTGATGCGAGGCGAGCGCGATAGCGTCCTGCTGTGCCCGGTCGATGTCGTAGGACGCCGCGATACGCTCGCCGAGTTCGCCCATGTGGGCGCCGGTCATCGGATCGGTGAGGCCGCCCATCAGGGAGTCGGTGGCGACGACATCGCCGGGGCGCGATCCGAAGCGATTCGCCGGGAGCAGATAGGGGGCGAGGCTCATCGTCTCCGCACCGCCGCCGATGGCGGTCTCGGCTTCACCCGAATCGATGAACTGCGCGGCCAGGAGCACGGCTTCCAGACCGGAGCCGCAGAGCCGGTTGACAGTCAACGCACCTGCGCGCGGTGCAATACCGCCGCCGAGGGCGACACGTCGCGCAAGGTACATATCGCTTGCGGACGTCTGGTGGACGTTTCCGAACACCACCTGATCGACCCGGTCGCCCGCGATGCCGGTGCGTTCCAGCAGTGCGCCCACGACCGCGCTTCCGAGGTCGACGGGCGGCTTCTCCCGCAATGTGCCGCCGAATTCGCCGATGGCGGTACGTGCGGCGTCGATGATGACGATGTCGGTGCGCATCGTGAGGCCCTCCGAACGATCGTGACGATCAGAGCAGTTCGGCCGAAGACCGTCGCCGCCGATTGAATCGGCATCGACCGTTGCGGCCCAAAACCTCAGCGTAGGACGCGACGTCGCATCGCGCACCTGACAACGTTAACAGGTGACGAACCGGGAAGGCTCGCCACCGCACGACTACTTGCCGAACGTCACCTCGGAATCCAGCGGATACACCGGACGATTCACGCGTGAGAACGGGAACAGCGCGTAGTTCGAGCTCGTCACGCCGTTGCTGTCGCACTCAACCAGACCGGCCGAGATGGGCACGAAGACCGGACGGCAATACATACGCGACTTCAGCAGCAGGAAGCGTTCGCTGCGTGGATCGAGTCCCACGCACGTGAAGACACCATGATCCCACGGCTCGTGTGTGCGCTCCGTTACCACGATGCGGGCTGCGCCGATGTCGAACAGCACCGTGCGTCCCATGTAGCAACGCTGGCCCGTGTAAGTCGGTCCCGTCACGACGTATTCGCCGTCGCTGATCTTGCGCACGATGCCGGTGAGCACCGGCGGTGTCTTGGTGATGCCCAATTGCGTCAACGGACGCTTGTTACCCAGCGCCAGCGTGACCTGAGCGCCCTCGCCTGCGGCGATCAACGTCGCCACCGCTTCGGGGTCGCACAGCGGACCGACACCGATGCCCGTCAGCCCGCCTGCCAACGCAGCTTCGAGCACGTCCATCGTGTCGCATGTGCCGCCCGACATGCAGTTGTCGCTGTGGTCGAGCAGCAGCACCGGCTTGTCCGCGCCCTGCGCCAGTTGCTTTGCCTCGGCAATCGATGCCTCAAGCGGCGCGCTGCGATAGACGAAGCCGTCACGCTCGTCCCACGCCTGCGCAGCGATGCGATTGGCGACCGCTTGGGCGCGCGCGATGCCGTCTTCGCTTTCGTCAGCCGTCACGACCACGCTGATGCACGGCGCAGGAATGTCGGCGAGCGAGAAGCCGGAGAACACCGACACCGCCGGGATACCCTCCTCGGCTTCGGCGCGGCGTGCGGCGTCCAGGGCACGCTTCATCGCACCGCCATGACTCGTGCTGCGCAGCGAGTGCACCATCAGCGGCGGCTGTTGCCACACGACCTTCGGACGACGCTTGCCAGCCAGCATTTCGAACAGCAGACGCCCGGCATGCTCGCCCGTCTCGTACATATCGACGTGCGGATAAGTCTTGAAGCCGACGACGATGTCGGCGTTCGCCACGATCTTCGGCGTGACGTTCGCGTGCAGATCGAGCGCTACGGCAATCGGCGTGTCCGGTGCAGCGGCGCGCACACGCTCGAGCAAATCGCCCTCGCCGTCGTCGCTGTTTTCCGCGACCATCGCGCCGTGCAGATCGAGCAGAATCGCGTCGACGCCGGTGGCCGCCGCCACGATGCGTTGGCACAGTTCGTCATACGCACTCGCCGCCACAGGACCGCTGGGATTCGCACTCGCGGAGACAGGCGTCACCATCTGCGCGCCCGCGGCTTCCGCCAGATCGATGAACGCGGACATCGCCGTGCGCATGCCCTTGTTGTCGCGATAAGCGTCGGCATCGAACGTCGGCCCTTCATTGCCGAAGGCTTCGAGCGGCGTCGGCACTGGCGAGAACGTGTTCGTCTCGTGATTCATCCGCGCGATCATGACTTTCATGCGGCACCTCCGGCGCGTTGCAACATCGCTTGCAGCAACACGTTGCAACCCGCTTCGAGGTGGGCCGGATCGGCGTCTTCGATTTCGTTGTGGCTGATGCCGTCCTTGCACGGCACGAAGATCATCGCCGTGGGGGCGACGCGGGCGAGATACACCGCGTCGTGCCCTGCGCCGCTGATGGCGTCCATCGACGAATAGCCGAGCGTCTGTGCGCCGGTGCGAATGGCGTCGACCAGTTCCGGCGCGAACGGCTGCGGCGGGAAGTACACGACCTGCTCGATGACGACGTCGATGCCCTTCGTACTCAGCGCCGTGCACTCGGCGCGCAGCTTCGCGTTGAGGGCGTCGAGCGTGGCGTCGTCCGCCGCACGCAGGTCAACGGAGAGCTTCACGCGACCCGGAATGACGTTGCGCGAGTTCGGATAGTTGTCGACCCAGCCCACGGTGCCGCGCGCGTGCGGCGCGTGCTCGCAAGCGATGCGGTTCACGGCCTGAATCAGTTGCGCAGCGGCCAGCAGGGCGTCGCGACGCAGTTCCATCGGCGTCGGGCCTGCGTGTGCTTCCATGCCAGTGATGGTGACGTCATACCAGCGCTGACCGAGCGCACCCTGCACCACGCCAATGGTCTTCTCGTGTGCTTCAAGCACCGGTCCTTGCTCGATGTGCGCCTCGAAATACGCGCCGACGTCGCCCGCCTGCCCAACGGCGGACGTCCTGCCCGCATACCCGATGCCGCCCAGCGCTTCGGCGACGCTGATGCCGTCGCGATCCTTTTGCGTCAGCGCGTGTTCGAGCGTGAACGCACCTGCATAGACGCCCGAGCCCATCATCACCGGCACGAACCGAGACCCTTCCTCATTCGTCCAGACGGCGACTTCGAGCGGCGCTTCCGTCACGATGTGGTTGTCGTTGAGCGTGCGCAGCACTTCGAGGCCAGCCAGCACGCCGTAGTTGCCATCGAACTTGCCTCCGGTCGGTTGCGTGTCGATGTGGCTGCCGGTCATGACGGGCGGCAGCGCATCGTTGCGTCCGGCGCGGCGCGCGAAGATGTTGCCGATGGCGTCGATGCGCACCGTGCAGCCGATCTCCTTCGCCCAAGTCACGAACAGATCGCGACCCTGACGGTCGAGGTCCGTGAGCGCGAGACGGCAGACGCCGCCCTTCTCGGTCGCGCCGATCTGCGCGAGTTTCATGAGACTGTCCCACAGACGCGCACCGTCAATGCGCACTGCGGCAGCCGGTTGATCGAGACGTTCCATGTTTTCCTGTCCTTGAGAGTTACGCGTCGACGCCAGTCGGGCGGGCTACGCCACGCCGACGCCGAGATAGCGGTCCTTGACGACCTCGTCGGCGAGAAACGCCGCGTTGTCTGCGCCATACACGATCACGCCCTGCTCGACGATGTAATGCCGGTCGGCGAGCTGCGTGCAAACTTCCAGATTCTGTTCGACGAGCAGGATGGCCACGCCCGCCTGCTTGATGAGCTTTAACTGCGCCACGATCTCTTCGACGATCACCGGCGCCAGCCCTTCGACGGGTTCGTCGAGCATGAGCAGACGGGGGTGATTCATCAGCGCGCGCCCGATGGCGAGCATCTGCTGTTCGCCGCCCGAGAGTTGTGCCCCGCCGTTCTTGCGACGCTCCTGCAAGCGCGGAAAGATGCGGTAGATGTCGGCGAGTTGCCACGGCGAATCGCGCCGTGCGCCCAGCTTCAGATTCTCTTCGACGGTGAGCAGTTTGAAGATGCCGCGATGCTCGGGCACGAAGCACACCCCACGCGCTGCGATGCGGTGCGCGGGCTGCCCGGCGACCGGCTTGCCCATGAAGGTGATGCTGCCCGCCTTGGGCGTGACCACTCCGGCGACAGTCTTGAGCGTCGTCGACTTGCCCGCACCGTTGCGACCCAGCAGCGTGACGAGTTCCCCGTCGCCGATCTGGAACGACACGCCTTGCAGGATGTGGCTCTTGCCGTAATAGCTGTGAACGCCTGCGACGTCGAGAATCATGCGCGGCCTCCCGTGATCATGTTGCCGAGATAGGCGGCGCGCACGCGGTCGTCGGCACGAATCGCATCCGGCTTGCCTTCGACGAGTACGCGCCCTTGCTGCATGACGGTGATCGTGTCGGAGATGTCCATCACGATGTTCATGTTGTGCTCGATGAGCACGACCGTGTGATCGTCGCGCAGGCCACGGATGAGCTGCTTCATGTCGTCGAGATCGTCGATGCCCATGCCGGATGTCGGCTCGTCCAGAAAGATCGCCTTGGGACGCGCGGCGAGCGCCATGCCGACTTCGAGACGTCGCTGCTGTCCGTGCGAGAGCAGGCCCGCTGCGGTGTCGGCGTGACGCGTGAGCGCGAGTCGCGTAAGCACGTCGTCAACAACGGCCGCGCAGGCGCGCGCGCCGTCAGCTTTGCGCCAGGACGACAGCGCCTGACGCGGCGTCACGCCCAGCGCGGCCAGACGCAGGTTCTCGCGTACCGACAGGTTCTGGAACAGCGCCGTCACCTGAAACGAGCGGGCGATGCCGCGCTGCACGCGACGGTAATCGGCTTCGGTCGTGACGTCGTGACCGTCGAACAGGATGCGTCCGCCCGAGACCGGCACGGTGCCTGTGAGCATGTGGAACAAGGTAGTCTTGCCCGCGCCGTTTGGACCGATCACGGAGTGCACCGTGCGCGGAGCGACGCGCAGATCGACCCCGTGCAGCGCGGTGAACTTGCCGTAACGTTTGACGATGCCCGAGGCTTCGATGAGAACGTCGCTCATGTCGGGTCTCCCTGCGTACTCTGTGTATCCAGTTTGCCGTTCGACGTACTGCGGCGGCCCGTGATGCGATACCACAGCGACTCGCCCACGCCCCACAAGCCGCGATGCATGAACAGACTCACGGCGATGAGCAGCAAGCCGAGGAGCAGCAGCCACCGCGGCCACAGCGTCGACAACCAGTCGGCAGCCAGCACGTAAAACGCTGCGCCCAGCACCGAAGCGAACAGATTGCCCGTGCCGCCGATCACCGTCATCACGAGGATCATCTCGCTTGTGTGGTACTCGATGTTGGATAGCGGTGCGATGCCCGTCATCAGCGCGTGCAGCGCGCCAGCCAGTGCCGTCACCGCGCCAGAGATAGCGAACGCCACGAGCTTGAACGTCTTCACGTGATAGCCGATGGCCGCCGCACGCGTTTCGTTATCGCGAATGGCCAACAGCGTGCGTCCGAACACCGAGTCCGCCACCCGCAGCAACCAGGCGAAGACGATCAGGAAGATGACCGCGACGAAGGTGTAGTACTGCCACGGCGTCTCCAGCGGGATCAGCGTCTTGCCGCCGATGGCCAGCGACTTGCGCGGAATGTCGAGCAGGCCGTTGTCGCCGCCCGTCCAGTCCGTGGCGGTATAGGCGAAGAAGTAGAACATCTGCGCGCACGCGAGCGTGAGCATCACGAAGTAGGTGCCCTTCTGCCGGATGGCGAAGCTGCCGACGAGGGCCGCTATCGTCGCACCCAGCACGATGGAGGCGACGATGGCCACGGGCATCGGCAACGACCAGCGCGTGAGCATGATGCCCAGCGTGTAGCTGCCCAGCCCGAAGAAGATGCCCTGACCGAAGGACAGCAGGCCGGTGTAGCCCAGCAGCAAGTTGCAGCCAAGGACGGCGAGCGCGTAGATCAGCACTTCAGTGGCCAGCGTCCCCGACGAGAGCGCGACCGGCAGGATCAGCGTGACGGCGGCGGCGAGCCACCAAAAACGGTAACGTACGAGCATCATCCCCTCCCGAGCAGGCCGTGCGGACGCATCAGCAGCACCGCTGCCATCGCCACGTAGATCATGAGACGCGCGCCTTCCGGCCAGATCGTGCTCATCAGACTCTGCACGATGCCGATCACGAGACCGCCCACCAGCGCCCCGGCGAAGCTGCCCATGCCGCCGATGACGACCACCACGAACGCAATGCCCAGCGCTTCGATGCCCATGAACGGTTCCACACCACGCACCGGTGCCGCCAGCACGCCCGCAAGTGCCGCTGTGCCTGCGCCCAGAGCAAACGCGAGACTGAACACGCGGAACACGTTGATGCCGAGCAAGGACACCATCTCCGACGACTCGCTGCCCGCGCGCACGGCGCTGCCCAGGCGCGTGCCTTCGAGCAACCACCAGAGCACGGCGGCGAACACGGCGGTGAAGCCGATGAGGAAGAGGCGGTACTTCGGATAGATGAAGTTGCCCCACATCACCACGCCGTCGAGGATTTCGGGCACGGCGACGTTATCGCCCAACGGCCCCCAGATGATGATGACGGCTTCTTGCACGACGAGTGCGAGGCCGACCGTCACGAGAATATGGAACTCGTGCGCTTTCTCGTAGATGTGCGAGAGCAGCACTTTCTCGGCAATCCACGCGAGCGCGCCCACGACGATGGGGCACACGATGAGGGCGAGCCAGAACGACATGCCCCATTGCAATGCCTGATAGCAGAAGTACGCGCCGAGGAGATAGAAGGCACCGTGCGCGAAGTTCACGAAGCGCAGCAGGCCGAAGATGATCGATAGGCCGACGGCGAGCAGGAAGTACAACATCCCGATCCCGACGCCGTTGATGACTTGGAGCAAGTAGACGTTCATGCGCGTCCCGGAGAGCTTTGGAGCAGACGTGGAACACCTTGTGCATACATTCGCTTCGCAAGCGGATGCAGCACAGACGACACATGCGGGGACGACGTGCGTCCCCGCGAGCGATACAGATTTCAGACCGTGCGAAAGAAGCGCGAAAGAAGCGCGAAAGAAGCGCGAAAGAAGCGCGACGGCGTCAGGCCATCTTGCACTCGGTCTTGTCGAGCGGCAGGAACGACTTCCCTGCACTCACGATGTCGGCATAGTCGTCGGCGTTCTTCATCTTCGCCTTCGCCTTGCCCTTGAGCAGGTAGTAGTTCTTGAGCACCTGATGGTCGCCCTTTCGAATCTCTTCCGGTCCGGTGAGACCGTCGTACTTCAGGCCTTCCATCGCCGCGATGACCGCCTTCGGATCGGCGCTCCCCGCTTTGACCATGCCGTCGAGCATGAGCTTGGTGCAGATGTACGACCCGGCAAGGCTGTAGTTCGGGTTCTGCTTGAAGCGGTCCTGCGTGCGCTTGACCAGATCGAGGTTCAGCGGCGAGGCCACGGCGTGCCAGTACTGCGCGCCGAAGTACACACCCTCGCACAGATCCGCGCCGAGCGTCTCGAACTGCTCCAGACCCGAGGCCCACGCCATCAGGATCGTGCAGTTCTTCTTCATGCCGAAGCTCACGGCCTGACGCAGCGTGTCGGACGACTGCGAGCCGAAGTTTAGGATCAGCAGCACGTCGGGCTTCGCAGCGGCGGCGTTCGTCAGATAGCCCGAGAACTCCTTTTCGGTGAGCGAGTGGTAGCTGTTGCCCACGTGCTCGATGCCCTTCTCCTTGAAGATGTTCTTCGCGGCGGTGAGCAACCCTTCGCCGAACACGTATTGCGGCGTGATCGTGTACCAGCGCTTGGCCTTCGGCATCGATTCGATGAGCGGACGCACCGTCTGCTCGATCGCACCGAAGGTCGGCACGGACCAGCGGAACGTGGCGTTGTTGCAGTCCTTGCCGGTGATTTCGTCGGCCCCGGCCGTGGTGATGAAGATGCCGCCCGCCTTCTCGGCTTCCTTGCCCATGGCGAGCGCTTCCGAGGAGAGAATGCCGCCCGCGAAGAAGCGAGCGCCCTTCTGTTGCGCGATTTCCTGCACGCGGCGAATCGCCGTTGCGGGTTTACCTTCGGTATCGAGCGTGGTGTAGGCGAGCGGACGGCCGAGCACTTTGCCGTACTGCTCGACGATGAGTTTCATGCCCAGATCGGCGAACTTGCCGTTGGCGGCGAACGGCCCCGACATGGGCACCGGACACGCCAGCTGAATGGCCCCGGTGCTTTGCGCGAACACGTCGCGAGCGGTGAATAGAGAGCCGGGCAGAGACGCCGCGGCGGCGAGCTTCAACAGTTCACGACGATTCAATTTGGTCTCCATTCGGGGAGCAATCGTTCATGGGGTCAAACGCCTTTTTTCCCTATCCGTCATATTTATTATGATAAATAGGATGGATTTGATCGTAGGTATAATGATTTTCCGTGTCAATCGGAAAAAATTCCGATCCGGGACAACCCGGAAAGCAAGACACGACGTGCGTTCACCGCTGCGGTGACGCATGTTTCAAGTGCGAACAGACTCCTGAGGCGCTACATGGCATTGGATGCACACACGGTGCGAGAGCCGTTGGAAATCAAACAGCAAAAGCGAGGCGATCTGGTCGCCGAAGCCATCAAGCGTCTGATCACGGAAGGCAATCTGTTGCCCGGCGATCGTCTGCCGCGCGAAGTCGAATTGCAGCAGATGTTCGGCGTGTCGAAGAGCACGATTCGCGAAGCGCTCAAGTCGCTCGAGGTGCAGGGACTCATCAAGGTGAGCACCGGGCCGTCGGGCGGTGGCATGGTCGTGGAAGTGCCGCTGGAGCGCACGTTCCAGCTCATGCAGAACTATCTCTTCTTCAAGGAAGTGAGCATCGACGACATCTATACGGTGCGTCAGTTGCTCGAACCCGAACTCGCCGCGGGTGCGGTGCCGCATCTGACCGAAGCCGATTTCGCGGCGCTCGAAAACAACATGTCGTGTTGCAGTCCGGCGTCGCACGACCGTCATGAGCTGCTGCGTCAGCGTCAGGCCGATGTCGACTTTCACGACATTCTCGCGGCCGCCAATCCCAACAGTTTCCTGCGCTTCACGTGCGAGCTCGTCAACGAGATGATTCGTCAGCTGATCGTGTTCGGTAACGAGACGCCGCGTCGCGAACACGAGAAGTTCGGCACGGCCAACGTCAACATCCACCGCGAGATTACGGACGCGGCGCGTGCAGGCGATGCCGAGCGCGTGCGCGAACTGATGCACTTCCACATGAAGGAGGCGCGCACTTATATCAAGCGGATGAACGGGAAGTTGCGTGGCCGTCTGATTCTCGATTCGGATATCGCCGACATGCAGCAGCGGGTGCGCTCGCAGTTGGGCGCGAATGCTGCGCCGGTACCGCGCCGAAAACCTGTGGTGAAGAAGGCCGCTACGAAGATGCCTGCGGTGAAGAAGACGACAGCGAAGAAGACAACAGCTAAGAAGACAACAACGAAGGCGACTGCGAAGAAGACGGCGGCGAAGTAGAGATTCAGACCAGCACCGCCGCCGGCTGCTGTTGCGTGCAGCAGTGAATGCCGCCCCCACGCCGGGCGACAGCGCGTAACGGCAACTGTACGACGCGTCGCTCGGGAAACGCTCGCTTCAAGATGTCGCGGGCATGTGAATCGGCCTTCGCGTCGCCGAAGGACGCCATCACCACACCGCCGTTCGGCAGGTAGAAGTTCACATACTCCGGCGCGAAGTCGGCATCGGTGGCGAGATCGACGGGCAGTGCATCAAAGTCGGGCGCGCGTAGCAGGCCGAGGTCGAAGTGCCGTCCCCGGGCGTCGCGCGCGAGGAGCAGCGCTTTCAGGTTTTCACGCATCTCCCGCGCTCGCTCGTCACCTCCCTCGGCACCCGTCGCCAGCAAAGCGCCGGGGCGCACGAAGCTCGCGATACCGTCGACATGCCCATCGGTGATCGTATCGAGCGCGGAGCCCGGCAGCCAGACGACTTTCGTCACCCCGAGCCAATGTCGAAACACCGCGTCGGCTTCGCTGCGCGTCAGTCCCGGGTTACGGTTCTGGTTGAGGATCGACGTCTCCGTCACGATCAGCGTGCCGTCACCGTCGACCAGCAACGATCCGCCTTCGGCCACGATGGGCGCGAGCGATGCTGTCATCGGCATTTTCTCGTCTAGCGCACTCGCTACACACTGCGCGACCTTCGCGTCGGCCTCGATGCATTGCATCCACGGCTTCCCCCAACCGTTGAAGTTCCAGCACAGCGCGTGCGGGGTGAGGGCGTCGTCGAGCAGGAACGTGGGGCCGGTGTCGCGCATCCAGTGATCGTCGACCGGCATAGGGTAGAGCGTGACGTTGTCGGGCAGGGCGCGGCGCGCTTCGCCCAGATGCGCCGAGTCGACGGCGATGCGAAGCGGCTCGAACAGGGCGATGGCGTGGGCGATGCGGGCCAGTTCGTCCATGAGTGGCTGGCGCTGCGCGCTTGAGATGACCGAACCACCCGGCCACGCCATCCAGCAAGCGGCGTGCGGATGCCACTCCGGCGGCATGCGCCAGTGGCCGATGGCGTTCTTGCCTGCTGCGAGAGGCTTTCCGGAAGATGCCGTCATGATTCGCGTCGCCGTGAGGGAAAGTGCCGCCAGTGTAGGCGGCGCACGCGCGCTGCGATTGCCCTCAGAGGGCTGACGGTTCCGCCAGATGGACGGTGAGGCGCTTGAGTGCACGCACCTGACGCAGCGCGACACGCAGATCGCCGGTCGAAATTAGGCCGATGCCTCCCTCGTCGTCGCCGAGCGGCTGACCGTCGCGTTCGTAGACGACCAGCGCGCCAACGCCAATCGACGTGTTGTACAGCTCATGCCACGAGAACATAACGGTGTAGCCGTCCGCGCCCTGAGCGAGCACATACGCCCGCGTAAAGTCGCGCGCCTGTGGCAGTCGCCACTGCGCGACGTCGAGCAGTGCCGTGAGCCGTACGCCCTTGTACTCATTCGCGCTGCGCACCTTGCGACCGGACAGACAGACGACGTCGAGCGGCCCGGTCAACTGCGTGGGCAGGCGCATGAGCGCGCACAGATCGAAGGAGTGACGGCGCTTGACACTGCCCGAGACGACGACTTCGTGCGACGTGTGCAATGCCGTCGCGGAAGGTGCGGGACTGACGAGCGTGAGAGGTGCGCCGGTACTGGCGAGGCGTGCGTCCGGCGCCGCGCCGAGGTTCGCGCGCAAGGGGTCGATGGGCATGTTGGGTTCGGTGTGTCGGCCTGGGGGAGCCGGTCGCTTCAATATAGCGGCCGACCCCGGCGTAGACATACGAAGTCGCTGATAGCGTCTATTCGCGACGCAAAAGCGCGAAAAAAAGCGGGGCCGAAGCAGGCCCCGCATATGCTCGCTGCTGCCGATGAGCGTCGCGCACCGCGACGCCCACAAGCATCAATCGTCGCTCAACTGCCGTAGCGGGCAGGGCGCGTCGCTACGGTCTTACCGGTATGACGTGCGGCTACCTCCGCCAGCGTGGCGCGTGCTTCCTGCACGTCCGCCAACGTCTCGCCGCCTTGCAGGGCGTCGAGTGCATCGCGCAGCACGGTCATGCATTCGGTGTCGCTCAGCGCGTCCGGTGCGTTGCCTCCGCCCAGACGCAACAGACTGTGCGCGGCGCGCAGCGTCAACATGGGCGAGGCTTGTGCTCGTGCGATTTGCAACGCATGTTCGAGCCACGGACGGATCGCGTCGTCGGCGTGATGTCCCGCACGCAGGAAGTTTCCCTTCTGACGCAGGAACTCCGCCTGCCAGTGCCCGTCGCTGCGACGCGCCGACAAGTGCGCGCCGCGCTCTGCTGCATGCAAACCGAGCGCGATATCGCCGGTGCCCGCACACGCTTCGACGAGCAGGCCGAAGAACATCCCTTCGACGCCACCCATGGTCTCGCTGAGCCGACCGACGCTGTCGGTAATGCGCTCCAGTCCGTTCACATCGCCGCGCGATGCAAGCGCCCACCCGCGAATCGTCTGCCCGGCGAGCGCCCAGAGGGCTACGCCGATCTCGGACGCGACTTCGGTCGCCTCGCTAGCCAGTGCTTCGGCAGGCGCGACTTCGCGGCGCAGGCGTCGCAGCATCGCCGCGAACACCAGCGCAAAGGCGAACGAGTAACGGCGGCCCTGCTGACGTCCCATCGCCAGCGCTTCTTCGCTCGCGGCGAGCGACGCGTCGTGACGTCCCGTGAACCAGTAAGCCCAGGAGAGGAACGACAGGCCCGTGATGCGCGCGTCTTCTCCAAGGCCGGTGTCGGCGTGTTCGGGGCGGTAATGCGCCAGACCGGTTTCCAGCGCCGTGATGGCCCCGCCGAAGTCGCCGTGGCAGCACAGGCTGTTGCCCAGCGCGTAGTACGCGTGCGCGAGCAGCGGCGAGGCATCGGCCTGCTCGGCAATGAGGATGAGCTTGCGCGCCAGTTCGGTGCTGCGCTCGAAGTCGCTCCACGAACTGGAGCCGAGCCACAGTCCCCAGTACACGGGGAAGAGCGTGACGTCGTCGCCCATCGGCTGTGCCAGCGCCAGTGCCGTCTCGAAGTTGTGACGTGCAGGCTCCGAGCCGTAACCGTGCAGGGAGACGAGCGGCACGCCCATCGCCATGCGCAGTTGCAGTTCGCGCGGCGCGGTCTGTGCGCTGGTGCCCGTCTGACGCAGCACGTCGAGCGCGCTCTGATAGTGCGCACACGCCTCACGGAACGCCTGACGGCCGGTCGCATACTCGCCCGCGAGGCGATAGTGCTCGATGGCGGCGTCGGGTTCGTCGGCCTGACGGAAGTGCCACGCGAGCACTTCGGGTTCGGTCTGAACGGCGGCGTGATCGCGCATCGCCAGCGCAATGCGGCGGTGTGCGTCTTGTCGGCGCTCTTGCGGTTGAGCGTCGTACGCGGCTTTATGCAGCAGTGCGTGACGGAAGACGTAGCGTCCGAGATCCTGACGCTGCACGAGGGCGCAGGCGACGAGCGTGTCCAGCGCGCGCTCGACGAGCGCCATCGAACGGCCGCTCGCGGCGGCCAGCAATTCCGCGTGGAACTCATGGCCGAGGCACGACGCGAAGTGCGCCACGGGCTTGGCACTGCCCGCTGCGTCGATGCGCGCCATCATCAATTCCTGAAGGCTCGCAGGCATCGGCATGGTGTTCGCAGCGTTGCGTCCGCCTTGTTGCGCGGCCGTCGCGCGTGCCAGTTCCTGAAGGAACAGCGGCACGCCTTCGGCCAGATGCACGATGCGCTCGCGCATGGCGGCAGGCAGGGCGACGCGCGGCGTAGCGGCCCGCACGATGGACGCTGCGGCGCCCGCGTCGAGCGGTGCGAGATCGATGCGGCGAAGTCCGACGGTATGTCGCCAGGGCAACTCGAATTCCGGGCGCGCGCCGACGATCAGCAAGCGCCCGCCCGGCGCATTCTCCGCCATCACGGCGAGCAATTCCTGCGTGGACGGATCGGCCCAGTGCGCATCGTCGAGCGTGATGACGCCGCCGTCCGGCAACAGCGCAGCGAGCAGCGTCGGTGCTTCGTTGAGCACGGCCTGCTTCCACGCATGCGGCACGTTGCCGTCGGCATGCATGTCGAACAGGGCGCGCAGACGCCTCAGGGCGAGCAGCGCGGGTTGCGGCAATTGCGAAGCCTCAACCGTCGACTGGGCACGCAGCCAACGCGCAATCGGATGGAACGGCGTGCCTGCGCCGTCCTGTGCACAGGCGAGATCGATGGAGCGCAGACCGCCCGTCTCGACGAAGTGACGCACGAGTGCTGTCTTGCCGATGCCCGCTTCGCCGATGACCAGTGCCAGCACACCGTGGCCGGTGCTGGCGTCACGCATGGCCGCATGGGCGGCGGCGAGTTCGGCCAGTGCAGCGTCGCGGCCGAAGAGCGTGGCGGCGCGGCGGCGCGAACGACGCTCGGGCGTGGGATCGGGATTGACGCGGAAGACCGGAATCTCGCGATTGCCGTGACGCTCGCGCACGCTGCCGTGTGCCGTCGTGGCGATGGCGACGCCGATGAGGCGCTGCGTGGCGTCGCAGATCACGACTTCGCCGGGCAGTGCCATGTCGGCGAGCTGCGTGGCCGAGCGCGAGACGCGACCGCCCGTGTCAGGGCTGTCGTCGGCCGCCGAGCTGATCACGAGACCGGTGTGCACGCCCACACCGATGCCGACGCGTACGGTGCTCGCCTGCACGCAGCGCATGGCGGCTTCAACGGCATGACGTCCTGCACCTTCCAGTGCCGTGGGGTAGCCGAAGTAGCCGAGCAGGCCACCGGTCGGGGTGCGCAACGTGTAGCCCCACGACTGGCGCAGGATCGTCTCGCACTGCACGAGGGGCGGGCGCATCATCGCGACAAGCTGGTCGGGATCGTCCACGCCGTTGGGTGCGAGTTCGATCGCGACGACGGTGATCTGACGACGCTCGGGGCCGGTCGCGCGTTGTTCCATGCGCGCGGGCGGCGTCTCCAGCAGTTGCGTCAGCGCGTCGCCGGGCAACTCGCCGAGTTCTTCATGGAGGATGTCGCACAGACGGCGGTATTCCGCCTCGGCATCGTCGCGACGTCCGGCGCGCAGCAGCAGCGCGATCAGGCAATGCCAGCCGGTTTCGTCGAAGGGCGCCAGCGCCACGAGCTGACGCGCGTGGGCCAGCGCCTGATCGAGATCGCCCAGACGTGCGTAACCGTCCGCAAGCAGGCGTTCACCGAAGACACGGCGGCGCTGATATTCATCGCGCTGGAGTTCGATCCACTGTTCGAGATCGGGCGTGTCGCGCACCGAGAGACCGTGAAGGAACGGTCCCTGATACAGCGCGACGGCGTCCGCCAGATGCTGGAGGTGCGCCGCGAGATCGAGCCCGGTGACGGCGTCGAGCGTACGGTTCGCCTGCTCGATCATGCTCGCGAAGACATGCGCGTCGATCCACAGCCCGGTTTCCGGACGCAGACGCACGACCTGACGATCGGATTCGAAGAGTTCGTCGCCGAGGGTGTCGCGCAGATGGAACAGCATGCGCTTGAGCTTGTCGCGACCGCCCTGACCGTCTTCGTCGGGCCAGAAGAGATCGGCCAGCGCGCCGCGTGTGTGATAGCCCGGTTGCAGGGCGAGATAGGCGAGCAGGCCGCGCGCTTTCGTGTATTTCACGGCGCATGCCTGTTTGCCTTGTTCGACCCGCATCGGTCCGAGCAAGAAGAGCGATCTGTTGGCTTGCATTGTCCTTGGACGGCAAATAAGCAAAACCGGCGGGGCCGCGAGGGCATGCGCCGGTATTGCGAATTTCATGATGTCATCCCGTCGGCATGCCAACGAGACGCCAAGGCCGTTCCGGGGGGGCTCCGGCCGAATGCTTTAGGTATTACATTCCGAAGTATAAACAGGTGTCTTAATTCCGTCGGAAATACCTTAAAGAATCGTTCTGGATGCCCCGGAGTGTCATGCGCGCGCCACGGTGATGTGCCGGGGTGTCCGGAACCCTCAGGCGGGCGCTTGCCAGATGGTCGCATCGGCGGCGTCGATGCGCTTGGGCAGCAGCCCCGCCTGTGTGAAGACGTCCGCAATGCGCTGCTGCTCGGCGACGGCGTCGCGCACGACTGGCTGCACGTCGTAGCTGCGGCGCTTGTTGGCGGCTTCCACTGTGGCGACATCGAGCCCCCACACCGGCGACAACTGGGCCGCCGCTTCGCGCGGGTTGGTGCGTACCCACTGACCGGTCTCGCGCAAGGTGCGATAGACGTCGCGCAGCACGGCGTCGTGATCGCGCGCGAAGGCGGGCGTGGCGAGGTAGTAGCGCTGATAGCCTGCCAGTCCGCGTGCGGTGGTCAGGGTGCGCACCTTGTCCTGACGCTCGACGCTCGCGAGGAACGGATCCCACGTCACCCAGGCGTCGACATTGCCGCTGGCGAACGCCGCACGGCCGTCCGCCGGTGTGAGATAGGCGGGCTGCACATCGTTGATTCGCAGACCAACGCTTTGCAATGCTGCGATGAGCAGATAGTGCACGCCCGCGCCCTTCGTTACGGCGATGCGCTTTCCCTTGAGATCCGAAAGCGTTTTGATGGGTGAGTTCTGCGGGACGAGAATCGCTTCGGCGTCCGGCGACGGGGTCTCGCGCGCGACATAGGCGATGCGTGCCCCCGCCGCCTGGGCAAACACCGGCACCGTGTCCGCGACGTCGGCCGAGAAGTCGATGCTGCCCACGTTGAGCGCTTCGAGCAGCGGCAGCCCGCTTGTGAATTCGTGCCACGTCAGCGTGACGTTGTGGGGGGCCAGCGCCTGCGCCAGCGTGCCGCGCGCCTTGGCGAGCACGATGAGTGTCGACGACTTCTGATAACCGATGCGCAGCGTGAGCGGGGCGTTGGCCGCGCGTGTCTGACCGCTATGCGTCAGAACACCGGCCGCCCCCGCGATGCCAAGCGCGTTGAGCGCACCGCCCGCGAGCATCGCGGTGCCCGCGCGCTGAAGGAAGCGTCGGCGCGCAGGCGGCGACGAAAGAGAGGTGTCGTCGGTGTTGCCGGGGTCGTCGAGGGCAAGGCGAGCGGAATCGGGCTGGCGAGTCATGAGCGATGCTAGGTGAGAGCGGTGAGCGGGAGCGCCGTGAACGTGCACAGGAATGTGAACGACGGGACAGGGCGATAGCGCAACATGCGGCGCGCTGCGTCGTCGTCACTTGTATCGCGACGGATCGCGCATACGCCAATAAGCGATTCGGCTTTGCTTAGCGTTGTCGTTGTCATATCGATAGCGGCTGATGCGCTCTCCATCCGGCCGCGCACGAAAACACCCTCGAACACGTCGATATCGACAGTCAAAACCGCCGCAATGCCCGTCAAGCCTGCAAATTGCGCGAAAGTTCCGCTTTCGTTGCGTCTTCGCCCTTAGTGAAAACCCTGTGTTTCATGTGGGCGAAGTGGCCAATAGCGATTGCAGGTCGACGAAGCAATCTGAATGCTTTCATCGCCTTACCGCGTACTCGCACCGACATGGTGCGAACGTGTTACGACGTATTACAAAAAACCGAGTGATTTCAGTGAGTTACCGCAACCTGCGTGTCTTGTAATGAAAATCATTCCTATTTATATTCGCGCCCCAGATCACTCCTGTGACGTCGTGCCGTCGAGCACGCATTTGTACGCATTCGTACTCACTCGTTCCGTCGTACTTTCAATCACCATGATGCAACGCAAGCCGCTGGCTCTGGCGATGATGGCGATCTTCGCCACGCCGCTCGCCGTTACCTACGCCCCGAATGCGATGTCGCAAAGCACCGCACCGAACGCGCCCGTCACCAATTCTGCGACTCCGGCGGCCACACCCGCCGCACCTGCTGCCTCCGCACCCGCGGCGGCACTGCCGCAGACGGAGGTCTCCGGCACGTCGATTCGCGAAGAGTACATGCGCGACATGTCGACGGTCGGCGGCAAAGTGCCCACAGCGATCCGCGACATTCCGCAAACGGTCACGGTCATCGACAAGGCGGTCATGCAGGCGCAGGGTGCGACGTCGTTCGCCGACGCGTTGCGCAACTCCCCCGCGATTACGCTGGGCGGCGCTGAGGGCGGGCAGATCGGCAACAACATCAACCTGCGTGGCTTCAACGCGCGGACGGACATCTATCTCGACGGCTTCCGCGACCGGGGTCAGTACTATCGCGACACATTCGATCTGGACGCCATCGAAGTGCTTGAAGGCCCGTCGTCGATGCTCTTCGGGCGCGGATCGACCGGGGGCGTGATCAATCAGGTGAGCAAGCAGGCAAACCTCAAGCCGTTGAACGAAGTGTCGGGCACGATCGGGACGAACGACCGGTATCGCGGCTCGTTCGACTTCAATCATCCGCTCTCGGACACGGCCGCCTTCCGTATCAACGGCTTCGGTCAGGACATCCACACCACGCGCGACGTGCTGTACAACCAGGACTGGGGCGTCGCGCCGACGCTCAAGCTCGGTATCGGCACGCCCACGGAAATCACGCTTTCCGCGCTGGTCCAGCATAACCGCGACATGCCGGACTACGGCACCGTTGGCTTCAACGGCAACCCGCTGCCCATTCCGAAGAACCAGTTTTACGGGCTGACGACCGACCGCACCGTGCAGGACGTCGTGAGTGTCACGGCCAAGATCGAGCACAAGGTCGACGACAGCCTGAAGATCACGAACCAGACGAACTACAGCCGCTATTCGATCGATGCGATCGAAACGTCGGCACACGCGGTGGGTATCTCCAACGGTAAGGGCGGTTTTACGACGCTGCCGACCGGGCCGACGCCGGGACTGCCGTCGTACTCGCTCGATCAGCTCTCCGTCCAGCTGCAAAGCCACGACCGTCAGATCACCGACACGGCGTTGTTCAACCAGACCGACGTGGTGAAGAAGTTCGACACGGGACCGATCAAACACACGCTGATCGCCGGTGCGGAACTGGGCCGTGACACGTACGAGAATCAGACATATCTGCGCACGGGCGCGGGGCAGGCGTCGGGCTTCCTTGGCTGGATTCCGGCGAACAGCACGGCGTACCTCGCCAGCCTGCCGAACGTTACGACGTCGACCGGCAACCTCGCACAAGGCTCGGCGGAGACGGTGGCGTTCTACGCGAACGACACGATCGAACTGAACAAGCAGTGGAAGATCATCGTCGGTCTTCGCTGGGATCGCTACAAGGCGCAGCTCTCGAACACGATCAGCGCACCGGGTTATGCGACGCAGACCGTCAATTACACGAGCGTGCGCACGGGCGTGATTTATCAGCCGAGCGAAGCGCAGTCGTATTACTTCTCGTACGGCACGTCGTTCAATCCGGCGCTTGAGACGCTGACCGTCACCAACAACACGCAGGCGTTGCCGCCGGAGACGAACGAGTCGTTCGAAGTCGGCAGCAAATGGAATCTGTTCGACGACAACCTCTCGATCAGCACGGCGCTGTTCCAGGTCACGAAGAACAACGCACGCACGCAGACCGGCACGACGGGCGAGTACAGCGATGCGGGCAAGGTGCGCATTCGCGGTGCGGAAGTGAGCGCGACGGGGCACATCACGTCGAACTGGCAAGTGATGGGCGGCTACATGTTCCTGAACTCGCAGGTCGTGCAGGCCAACGACGGTACGCAGGGCAACGTGCTGGCGAACACGCCGCGTCACTCGCTCACGCTGTGGTCGACGTACACGCTCGGCCACTGGGAAGTGGGCGGCGGCATGAACTACATGTCGATGCGCTACGCAGCGAACACCAACCTGATTCGGGTGGGCGGCTACACGCGCTGGGATGCCACTGTGGCCTACCATCAGCCGAAGTACGACATCCGCTTCAACCTGCTCAACGTGTTCAACAAGACGTATTGGGACGGGCTGATTCAGTCGGACGGCGGCCGCGCAACGCCAGGAATCGGCCGCACGGCGCTGCTCACGGGGACCTATCGATTCTGACGCTTCTGAGGCTTCAGAGCGTTGCCCGAGGGGACTTCGGGGTGGCCTGAGCGCTGAGCGAAGCGCCATCCCACGCCCCACAAAATGACGCACAATACAAGGCGCGAACCGGCATCACTGGCCGGATTCGGGCCTTGTGCTTTCTTCGAAGGACGCCGCCCATGCAGCTCCGAATACCGAATGTCCTCACCGCCGATCAGGTCCGTTGGGTCCGTAGCAAGCTCGACAACGCGGGCGACGCCTGGGTCGACGGCCTTGCCACGGCGGGGTATCAGGGCGCACCCGTCAAACAGAACCAGCAGATCGACGAGCGTTCGCCCGTCGCCCGCGAACTCGGCGACATGATTCTCGCTGCGCTGGAGCGCAATCCCTTGTTCATCAGTGCCGCGCTGCCGAACAAGGTCTACGCGCCGATGTTCAACCGTTACGGCGAAGGCATGCACTTCGGCAACCACGTGGACGGCGCGATCCGTCTGCAACCGGGCAGCGGCATGCGCATCCGCACCGACATCTCCGCCACACTGTTTCTCGCGTCGCCGGACGAATACGACGGCGGTGAACTCGTCATCGAGGATCAGTACGGGGCACATCAGGTGAAGCTCGCGGCAGGGGACATGGTGCTGTACCCGGCGACCAGCCTGCATCGTGTCAATCCGATTACGCGCGGTGTACGCGTGGGGTGCTTCTTCTGGGTGCAGAGTCTCGTGCGCGACGACACGCAGCGCACTTTGCTCTTCGACATGGATAACGCCATTCAGCGTCTGAACACGACGGACGCGGACGAGACGGCGCGTCGCACGCTCGTGGGCTGTTATCACAACCTGCTGCGGGTCTGGAGCGAGACTTAAGCGAAAACCGAACGAAAAAAACGCCCGATCCCCGGTTAAGGGATCGGGCGTTTCACAACATGCCGGGCGTTCGCGCCCGGCGGCGCTGGCCTCGCGCTTATTGTGCCTGACCGGCAGGTGCCGGGGTCGGTGCGGGAGCCGGAGCGCCCTTGTGCATCTGGCCGCGATGCTGCATCGCCTTGTCATGCCAGGCCTTCATCTTCGCCCAGCGTGCCTTGATGGCATTGCTCACAAGCACCTTCTGGTCGTTATTCAGGCCGTTATACACGTTCAGCCACGCATCTTCGGTCTGGCTGCGAAGCTGGCGGTTCTGATCGAACACCTTCTCGCGGGCGGCACGCATGCCGGCCAGATCGAGCACCTGCTGGTCCTTCGCTTGGCCGATCATCTGACGGAATTGCTCGCCGTTCTTACGCATGGCGTCGCGATTCTGCTTCGACGTGGCGACCGCTTGCTGCCAGGCCTGTTCCTGTTGCGCGTTGAGCTTCAGTTGGTCGTGCAGCTTGCTGATGTTACCCAGCCCCCAGGGGCCGTGGTCGCCGCGCATGTGATGCATGGCGGCGTGCGGTCCGGTGGCCGGCGCAGGGGTGTCCGCGGCATGGGCGACGCCGAACATCGCGGTGGCGGCAACGATTGCCGACGCGGCGGCGATCTTCAGTTTGCGCATGGTGTTGACTCCTTTTGATACTGCCGGAATTGGCAGTTTCAGAGTAAGTCATCAGTGAACCTAACAAGTTGCAAAGTGCAACGGCTGTATTACTCAGCGTTACCAGCGCCCGTGTTTGCAACATTCCGAAACGACTCGGCCCGCCATTGCCGGGGTCGGCAAGGGCGGGCCGTGCTGACGAAACGCGTGACCTGTCACACGTCGTCTGGTTCCCGAGGGGGACGCCTTCGCGCCTTTCGGTTCCTTGCGGATCAGTCCCAGGCGCCGCGACCACCCGACACGCTGTAACGACCAGCGCCGAAGAGGATCACGCACAGACCCATGAACAGATAGAAGCCTTGCAATTCCAGTGCCCAACCGCCGGTCTTCGACAGATCGCCCAGTTGGCTCAGGTGAACCAGCGAGAACGCGACGAGCATGTTGCCCACGACGAGCAGACCACCCAGACGGGTGAGCACGCCGAGAATCAGCAGAACCGGGGCGAGGACTTCACCCAGATATGCGCCATAGGCGAGAAACGCTGGCAGACCGTGCGACGTAATCATGCCCTCGATAAACCCGACACCGTTGATGACTTTGCTGACGCCGTGAAACAACAACAGGATGCCGAGGGTGAGGCGCAAGACTAGTTTGCCGAGATCGTCTCTGGTGCTCTGCATGGTGAAGGCTCCTTCTTGACTCGCTTGTTCGCGTAAGGGGGCTGACAGACAACGGAGTGGCGCGCCCCTTCGATGTCTTCAATGTCGGGACAGGTGGGGCGTACCGGCCAAATGGGCACCACTGTATCAAAACGTTACGGCGCTGTCTGCGGGTGTCCCAACGATTTCATGGACATAGCGAAAGCGGACCCCGTCACCGCGATTACACGTCGTTACTTTTCGGACTGCCGCGTTACACGACGGCTGTCGGCGAGCCGTCTTCGGGCTTCGTTATTACGGTCAAGGACGCAGCAAATCGCCGGTAATTCCGCCGGCAGGTGCGATCCCCCCGTCGAGTCTCCGACGAAGCAAAACGCCCTAAGGCATAAGGATTCCATCATGAACGTCCGTAAAACTCTGATTCTGAGCGCTGTGACCGTGGCTTTCGGTGGCGTGTTCGCCTCGCAGGCGTTCGCCCAGGGCACCGCGTCCGAAACGGCGCGCGACATCAATCAGCAGCAACGCATCGAGAACGGCCTGAAGAGCGGCCAGTTGACGACCAAGGAAGCGTCGAGCCTGGAGAAGGGCGAAGCGAAGATCGACAAGATGCAGGCTCACGCCGATCACACCGGTGACACCGCCGCGCAGAAGGCCCGCATCGCCAACGCGCAGAACAAGGAAAGCGCAAAGATCGGTCAGCTCAAGCACAACGACCGGGTGGCGAATCCGACGTCGAAGTCGTCCGAGCGCCTGCAGTCGGACGTGCAGCGTAACGTCAATCAGGAGAAGCGCATCGCCCAGGGGCAAGCGGCGGGGACGTTGAACAACAAGCAGGTCGGTAGCCTCGAGAAGGGCCAGGCGCATGTCGACGCCGCCGAAGCACACGCCGCCAAGAACGGCCACGTGAGCGCAGGTGAGCAGTCCGGTGTTCAACATCGCGAGAACCATCAGAGCCAGCGTATTCATCAGGACAAGACGAACGGCTAAGCGCTCTGCATCGGGCGTCCTTCAGTCGTCCTGAAGGCTTCCGAGCGGTCCCGAGTGTCTGCTCTACGCGCCACCCTTTACCGGGTGGCGCGTTTGTTTTGGGGCTATCATCGGCGTCACGAAAACAAGCATGACGACGGAGGATGGACAGGATGGAGCTGGTGCAAGCGCAAAAGATGCTCGAAGAACTCGTCTCGCCGTGGGTGCGGCAACTGAATCTGCAAATCGAGGCCGTCGGCCCCGATGAGAGCGAGCTACGGTTGCCGTTCGATGCCGCATTCAAACACGGCGGCGGCGTGATCTGCGGGCAGGTATTCATGGCGGTGGCCGATACGGCGATGGTGGTGGCGTTGTCTGCTGCGCTCGGGGGCTTTCAGCCGATGACGACGGTCACGCTCAACACGCAGTTCATGCGTCCTGTGACCGACGGCGATCTGCGCGTGATCGCGCGGATTCTGCGTCGTGGCAAGAATCTGGTGTTCGGCGAAATCGAGATTTTCGATGCGTCCGGCAAGATGGCCGTGCACGCGACGACGACCTACGCGTTGCTGTGACGAATTGACGGCGGCGTTGCGAGGCCGTTTCAGAGGAGACCCCGATGTTCGATCAGATCGTCTTTGCCGGTGGCGGCAACCGCTGCTGGTGGCAGGCCGGATTCTGGGAGCGCGTCTCGCGCGACGTGCCGCTGCGTCCGCGTGTCATCACCGGCATTTCGGCCGGTGCGGCCACGGCGTGCATGCTGCATATGCGCGCGTCGGACTGGGTGATGGATTACTACCGACAGGCGCTCGCGGGCAATCGCAAGAACGCGTACTGGGGCAACCTCTTGCGACGCGAGCGGGTGTTCCCGCATTACCGCATCTATCGTCAGGCGTTGCTCGACATCTACGACGGTCAGCTCGACAAGCTCGCTGCCGGGCCTGAGATTCGCGTGGGGGTGTCGCACATCCCTCGTTGGCTGGGACCGCGTAGCGCAACAGCGGCCGGGTTGGTGGCGTACAACATCGACAAGCATTGGCGACGCACGCTGCATCCGACGCTCGCCCGCAGCCTGGGTTTCCGTCCGGAATTCGTGCGGGCGCAGGACTGCCGTACGACGGAGGAACTGGCGGATCTGATGCTGCAATCGTCGTGCACGCCGCCGTTCACGCCGATTCTGCGACGTGGCGGCCGGGCGGTGCTCGATGGGGGGATGGTCGATAACGTGCCGGTCGATGCACTCGATGCCACGCCCGGGCAAGTGCTGGTGATGGTGACGCGGCGCTATCCGCGTCCGCAGATCTTTACGCAGCATCATGGCGGACAGGACCGGCTGTATGTGCAGCCGTCCGAGCCGGTGCCGATTTCAAGCTGGGATTACACGCGCCCCGAGAACATGGCGCCTGCGTTCGCGCTGGGCCGCAAGGACGGCGAGACCTTCCTGCGGCATCTGGCGTCGATGTAATTGCGAGCCAGACAGCCGAGTGGTTGCGCCGACGTTGCGTCGGCGCTGTAGCGATGTCGCGGAGGCTTAACGTCCGAAGCCGAGCAGGGCCGCCGGATTCGCGACGTGCGAACGATCGCCGTTCAGGAAGTTGACGATGTTCTCGAAGGCGACACGGAAGTACAGCTCGTAGCTCTCGCGCTCGACGTAGCCGATGTGCGGCGTGCACACGCAGTTTTCCAGGCGCAGCAGCGGATTGCCTTGCAGAATCGGTTCGCTCTCGAAGACGTCGATGGCGGCCATGCCGGGGCGCGCGCGGTTCAGCGCCGTGATGAGGGCGTTCTCTTCCACCAGTTCGGCGCGGCTCGTGTTCACGAACAACGCCGTCGGCTTCATCTGCAAGAGGTCTTCCAGTTTGACGATGTGACGCGTGTCGTCGTTCAGGCGCAGGTGAAGCGAGAGCACATCGCTTTGCGTGAAGAGTTCTTCCTTGCTGTTCGCCACGCGCAGACCGTCGGCGGTCGCCGCTTCGCGCGAACCTTCGCGCCCCCACACCATCACTTCCATACCGAACGCCTTGCCGTAACCGGCGATCAGGCGACCGATTTTGCCGTAGCCCCACAGGCCCAGCGTCTGGCCGCGCAGCACCTGCCCCATCCCGAAATTCGGCGGCATGCTCGATGACTTCAGGCCCGATTGCTGCCATGCGCCGTGCTTCAGGCTGGAGACGTACTGGGGAATGCGGCGTTGGGCGGCCATGATCAGCGCCCAGGTGAGTTCGGCCGGTGCGATGGGGGAACCGACGCCTTCGAGCACGGCCACGCCGCGTGCGGTACAGGCGTCGATGTCGATGTGATTGCCGGCGCGACCGGTTTGACTGATGACGCGCAGGCGCGGCAGCTTGTCGATGAGTTGCGCCGTGATGGCGGTGCGCTCGCGAATCAGAACAAGCACCTCGGCTTCACCTACCCGGGCTGCAAGCTGCCCGACACCTTTTACCGTGTTGTTGAAGACCTTGACGTCATGACCGGCCAGAAGGGAGAAGGAATCGAGCTTGCGAACGGCGTCCTGATAGTCGTCGAGAATGGCAATTTTCATGGCAAAGCGTAATCGGATCGGCGCAGAACGGCGACATTCTGCACAGACGGAACAATTGTCGGAGCCCACCCCGACGGGCGGGCGTGCTTGTTCTGGACGTGGGCGGCGCGAGGCGTGGCAACCCCTTCGCCGCCTTGTTGCGACGCAGCACCGGCGCAATTTTTGCGGTGGTATGCTGACGCCTCGTTTTGCATAGTATGGCAGGTGTCCTGGCAACCATGGCGAAACCGCCTAAACACGATGGCAAAAAATCGAACCCACCCCGCAAACGCGAGTCGGACCGGGTGAGTGAGACGCCAACTGTGACGTCCTTCCGGTATCCCCAACCGGATGGACCGCCCGGTCACGCAGGGCGCCTGCACGGTGCTCTTATATAAGGACGACCGGTGCTCGCACCCACCGGTATTTCAACGTCTGCTTCGATTTCCCCGACTCTGCATGGAGACAACCCCCATGACGCAAGCCAGTGTGAGCGCTAATGCGCTCAACGCCTCTTCCTCGTCCAATGTTGCTACTCGTGATTTGCCCGGTTGGGTGCGTCACCGCAAGCTGATCGACTGGGTCTCGCATATCGCGGCGATTACGCAACCCGAGCGTGTCGTCTGGTGCGACGGCTCGCAAGAGGAGTACGACCGTTTGTGCGAACAGATGGTCGCCGCCGGGACAATGCAGCGGCTCAATCCCGCCAAGCGCCCCAATTCGTTCCTCGCGCTGTCCGATCCGTCGGATGTCGCGCGGGTGGAAGATCGCACGTTCATCTGTAGCGAGAAGCGCGAAGACGCCGGTCCGACCAATCACTGGATCGATCCGGCCGAAATGCGCACGACGCTCGACGGACTGTTCCAGGGCTGCATGCAGGGCCGCACGATGTACGTCGTGCCGTTCTCGATGGGCCCGCTCGGCTCACCGATCGCGCACATCGGCGTGGAGTTGTCCGACACGCCGTACGTTGCGGTGAACATGCGCATCATGACGCGCATGGGGCGCGCTGTGTACGACGTGCTCGGCGACGACGGCGAGTTCGTGCCCTGCGTGCATACCGTGGGTGCACCGCTTGCTGCTGGCGCGAAAGACGTGGCGTGGCCTTGCAACAGCACGAAGTACATCGTTCACTTCCCGGAAACGCGCGAGATCTGGAGCTACGGCTCGGGCTACGGAGGCAATGCGTTGCTGGGCAAGAAGTGCTTTGCGTTGCGCATTGCGTCGACGATGGGCCGCGACGAAGGCTGGCTGGCCGAACACATGCTGATCCTGGGCGTGACGTCGCCGCAGGGCAAGAAGTACCACGTCGCGGCGGCGTTCCCGTCGGCCTGCGGCAAGACCAACTTCGCCATGCTGATTCCGCCGAAGGGCTTCGACGGCTGGAAGGTCGAGACCATCGGTGACGACATCGCATGGATCAAACCGGGTAAGGATGGCCGTCTGTATGCCATCAACCCGGAAGCGGGCTTCTTTGGCGTAGCGCCGGGCACGAGCCAGAAGACGAACCCGAACGCGCTGGCGACGCTGGGCGAGAACGTAATCTTCACCAACGTCGCGCTAACAGACGACGGCGATGTGTGGTGGGAAGGTCTGACCGATACGCCGCCCGCGCACCTGATCGACTGGCAGGGCAAGGACTGGACGCCCGAGAGTGCGAAGGAGACCGGCCGCAAGGCGGCGCATCCGAACTCGCGCTTCACGGCACCCGCGTCGCAATGCCCGTCGATCGATGCCGACTGGGAGAACCCGGCCGGCGTGGCCATCGATGCGTTCATCTTCGGTGGACGCCGCTCGACCACGGTGCCGCTGGTCACGGAAGCGCGCGACTGGACCGAGGGCGTGTACATGGCCGCGACGATGGGCTCGGAGACGACCGCCGCGGCCGCTGGCCAGCAAGGCGTGGTGCGTCGCGATCCGTTCGCGATGCTTCCGTTCTGCGGCTACAACATGGCCGACTACTTCCAGCATTGGCTCGACACGGGCGCGCATCTCGACAAGACGGGTGCCACGCTGCCGAAGATCTACTGCGTGAACTGGTTCCGCAAGGGGGCTGACGGCAAGTTCGTGTGGCCGGGCTTCGGCGAGAACATGCGCGTGCTGGCATGGATGCTGGGTCGTATCGACGGCACTGCACAGGGCACGGAGAACGCCTTCGGCATTACGCCGCGCTACGAGGATCTGAATTGGGACGGACTGTCGTTCACGCCTGCGCAGTTCGACGACGTCACGTCGATGGACCCGGCCGCGTGGCATGAAGAACTCAAGCTTCACGCCGAACTGTTCGACACGCTCAAACATCATCTGCCGCAGGCGCTGCTCGATACGAAGGCCGACATCGAGCGCCGTCTGAAGTCGTGATGTTGGCGATGATGGATACATCGCGAACGTCGCCAACGTCACGATAGTGCGGCTGCAATGCTGAGTCCGCAGCACGATCCCGCCGAGGGAAACTTCGGCGGGATTTTTTATTGCCTTGTGGCCTTGTGATCCTTCCGAAAGGTGCGCAATTCAACGCGCTGGCCGGTTTTCGAAAGTCCTCCGGTGCTAGCATTTATCTCGTCATCCGAATGTTTGATTTGGATGGCGGTTTTTGGTTATGTACTGAAGGAGATGTCTATGCACATGATGTTGATTGAAGGAATCGACGAGCAGTTGATGAGGTCGATTGAGTCGAGGGCTGCCGAGGGTGGCAGAACACCGGAGGAGGAGGTTCTGATGATTTTGGACCGTATGGCGCGGGTGCCGAGATTCCGGTCGTTGGGGGAAGCGCTGCGAGCCATGCCGAATGTCGGTCTCGATAGCGACTTCGAGCGGATCAACTAAGTTCCGAATGCCTCATGTACTTACTTGATACCAATGTCATTAGCGAGAGCCGAAAGAGGGGAGGCGGCGATGAAGGGGTTCAACGCTTCATGCGAATGACCGATCGGCGTAAGGCACCTCGCTTCCTATCCGTCATCACGATGGGCGAGCTGCAACGTGGGGTTAAGGTGCTCCGGCACAGAAACGATGTTCGACAGGCATCGCTGATCGAGTCTTGGTTGGCCCAACTAAGACTCGACTACGCCAACGACATACTGCCGGTCGACCAAGAGATCTGTAACGTTTGGGCACGTATGCGCGTGCCGAACTCGGAGCACCCTATCGATAAATTGATCGCGGCCACGGCATTGGTGCACAAGCTGATCGTCGTCACGCGCAACGTCAAAGATTTCTCCAACACTGGCGTGGAGGTGTACAACCCGTTTCAGCCGTAGCGTGGCAGCAAGACACGACCGATTTACAGCCGATTCTCCACCGCAAACTTGATCAACTCCGCTTGCCCTTCGATGCCGAGCTTGCGTTTGATGTTGAGGCGATGGGTTTCCACAGTGCGCACCGAAAGGTCCATTTCCGTGGCGATCTGCTTGTTCGCAAGTCCGTGCGCAATGCGCGTGAGGATTTCACGTTCGCGGGGCGTGAGCGAATCGATGGGGGCGTGCGATGTGGAGGCTTGTACGACACGCGCGGCAATCGCAGCGCTGTAGTAAGCATCGCCGCGTGCCACACGTTCGATGGCCGTCACGATCTCGTGTGCGGGCGCATCCTTGAGCACGTAGCCGCGCGCACCGGCGCGTACGGCCTGACGCACATACTCCGCGTTGTCGTGCATCGAGAGAATCAGCACTGCGATATGCGGAAACTGCTCACGAAACTGCGCCGTCAGCTCGATGCCGTTCGTACCGCGCATGCTGATGTCCATCAGGGCGAGAT
Organism: Pandoraea sp. NPDC090278; assembly: GCF_044772185.1. Classification (NCBI taxonomy): domain Bacteria; kingdom Pseudomonadati; phylum Pseudomonadota; class Betaproteobacteria; order Burkholderiales; family Burkholderiaceae; genus Pandoraea; species Pandoraea sp. NPDC090278. The sequence goes on from NZ_JBIVYJ010000002.1 coordinate 518,676, forward strand.
CGGGCGATGCCGTTTTCGCACGGGTCAGGGCTTCCTGCGCGTTGCCCGCTTCGCCAACGACCTGCAAGTTGGGTGCCGCGTCGAATCGCGCGCGCAGGCCGTCGCGCACTAGCGGGTGGTCGTTGATCAACAGGAGTCGGATGGGGTGAGCTTGCATCATTTGCGAGTGGTTGCGCGAAGTGCCGCTTTCACTGCGGCCGGTGTGAGCGGGACCCACGCGCTGATGGTCGTAAGGCCGGGCCAGGATTGAATGCCGAGGGCACCGCCCACGGCGTCGAGCCGTTCGCGCATATTGCGCAGGCCGATACCGTGGCGGGGATCGTGATGCACGTCGGTGACGTCGAAACCGCGTCCGTCGTCGGCAATCGACAGATGAATGCCGTCGGATTTGAAGATGAGCAAAATCGACACTCGCGACGCATTCGCGTGACGTTCGATGTTCGTCAGCGCTTCCTGTGCGATTCGGTAGAGCATCGTCTTGATGTTGTCGTCGAGCGTCGGCGCATCGCCCTCGACGTTCATCTCGACGGGAAGCCCCGCGTGCGAGCCGAACTCCCGGGCGAGTTGCTCGATCGCGGCCGCGAGTCCCAGATCGTCGAGCATGGCGGGACGCAACGCTTGCGAAATGCGCCGGACTTCGCCAAGCGTGCCGTTCAGCCGTTCGATGGCCACGCCGAGTGTGGCGCTGGCGGCCGCAGGCGATCCCGGCAGACGCATCGACGCCGATTCGAGCAGTAGCTTGACCGAGACGAGCAACTGGCTGATGCCGTCGTGCAACTCGCGCGAAATGCGCGAACGCTCCAGCTCCTGCGACTCTACGACCTGACGCGCGAGTTGCCGCAGCTTGGCGTCGGCGGTCTTGAGTTCGGTGATGTTCACCACCAGGCCGCACAGGCCAACGATGGCGAGACACGACGACGCGATCAGCGTGATCCAGATCAGCGTGCGGTCGATGTTCGCCTGTGCGCGATCGTCCGATTCGCGCAAGGTCGCTTCAACGTCGTCGAGATAAATGCCCGTGCCGATCATCCAGTTCCAGCGCGGCAGGGCGATGACGTAGCCGAGCTTCGGTGTCATCTGCTGCTGGCGCGACGGCTTCTCCCACGCGTATTGAACGTAGCCACCACCAGCGCGGGCTGCTGCGATGAGACGCTGGATTGTGGGCGCACCGGACTCGTCCTTGAGCGACCAGAGATTGTGGCCGACGAGTTCCGGCTGACGCGGATGCATCAGGCTGCGGCCCTGGAGGTCGTAGACGAAGAAGTAGCCGTCCTGACCGAATTCCATTCGGGCGAGCGTGGCCAGGGCGGCTTCGCGCGCGGCGGGCGTATCCGGGCCGTTGTAAAGCGGCTCGATGGCGTTGCGCGCGAGCCCCACGTAATGCAGCAGCTCGGCCCGCTTGTTGGCCAGCGATGTGGTTTGTACGGCCTCGTGCTGCGCGCGCGATAGCTCAATACCCTGGTGTCGCACGGCAAGCGCGATGGCGACCATCGCCAACGCAACCGGCAGCAGCGACAGGACGAAAAATTTCTGTCGGAGATTCATGGCATTCGATAAGCCTGCAATGCCGCGACCGCTTGTTTTAAGGGCTTGCGCTACGTACTAGCACGTAGCGGACCTGCGTAGTTTCGCGCTTGTGGCGCGTCGGGCAAACGCCAATACTACACGCCGAATCGTGGCCGGGGCTGCCGAGTGTAACTCGCAAGTCTGTTCCTGGTGTTGATGAAGTGTCTGGCAGGCGCGCATGCATGCATGTGCGGACCGGGCCGATTGTCATCGGTGATGGTCACAAGCTTCGCCACCGGTCTTCGTTGTCGTCACCCCCCCCCATAGAGGGGCGCGCCAGCGAGCCGCAAGCGAAAGCGCTCCGCGTTGCGATTCGGGACACCGACACGGTGTCACACCAAGAGGCGGGACAGTGTCGCAACGGCACCGTCCCGGGTTGCTGCCTTAAGCAGGCAGTTCCGAGGAGAGACAATGAATCGTATCTGGCAACAACTGCCCTGGGCAGCGGTGGCCGTCGTCGGCGCATGCGCGCTCGGCACGGTGGCGCTATCGCGCGGCGAAACCGTCAGCGCACTCTGGATCGTGATCGCAGCCGTCTGCGTTTATCTGATCGCTTACCGTTTCTACAGCAAGTTCATCGCCACCCGTGTGGCGCAACTCGACGGCACACGTATGACGCCCGCATGGCGTCACAATGACGGCCTCGACTACGTGCCGACCAATCGCTACGTGCTGTTCGGCCATCACTTTGCCGCCATCGCCGGTGCCGGTCCGCTCGTCGGGCCCGTACTCGCCGCGCAGATGGGTTACCTGCCCGGCATGCTCTGGATTCTCGCGGGCGTGGTGTTCGCCGGTGCGGTGCAGGACTTCATGGTGCTGTTCATCTCGACGCGTCGCGACGGCCGCTCGCTGGGCGATCTCGTGAAGTCCGAACTCGGCATGATCCCCGGTGTGATCGCGCTGTTCGGCGCGTTCCTCATCATGATCATCATCCTCGCCGTGCTGGCGCTGATCGTCGTCAAGGCGCTCACTGGCTCGCCGTGGGGCACCTTCACGGTCGGTCTGACGATTCCGATTGCGCTGTTCATGGGCGTCTATACGCGCTTCATTCGCCCGGGCCGCATCGGCGAAGTCTCGATCATCGGCTTCGTGATGCTCATGGCGGCGATTTACTTCGGTCAGAGCGTGCACGACAGCGCTACGCTGGCGCCGCTGTTCACGTTCGACGGCAAGCAACTGACGTGGATGCTGATCGGCTACGGCTTTGTGGCGTCGGTGTTGCCGGTGTGGCTGCTGCTCGCACCGCGCGACTATCTGTCGACGTTCCTGAAGATCGGCACGATTCTGGCGCTCGCCATCGGCATTCTGGTGGTCGCCCCTGAGCTGAAGATGCCAGCGTTTACGCAGTTCATCGACGGCAACGGTCCGGTCTGGTCGGGCAAGCTGTTCCCGTTCCTCTTCATCACGATCGCGTGCGGCGCCGTGTCCGGCTTCCATGCGCTGATCTCGTCGGGCACCACGCCCAAGCTGCTCGATAACGAAGTCAACGCGCGCTTCATCGGTTACGGCGGTATGTTGATGGAGTCGTTCGTGGCCATCATGGCGCTGGTCGCCGCGTCGGTGATCGACCCGGGCGTGTACTTCGCGATGAACAGCCCGGCAGCAGTCATCGGTACGACGCCGGAAGCCGTGGCGCAAGTCGTCTCGGGTTGGGGCTTCACAATCACGCCGGAGGTGCTGACTTCGACCGCGAAAGCGGTTGGCGAGAACACCATTATTTCGCGTGCCGGTGGCGCACCGACGCTCGCCGTCGGCATGGCCCACATCCTCCATCAGGTGGTGGGGGGCGAAGCGATGATGGCGTTCTGGTACCACTTCGCGATTCTGTTCGAAGCGCTGTTCATTCTGACGGCCGTCGACGCAGGCACGCGCGCCGGACGCTTCATGCTTCAAGACTTGCTCGGCACCTTCGTGCCATCGCTCAAGCGCACGGAGTCGTTGCCCGCGAATCTGATCGCCACGGGCTTGTGCGTGGCAGCGTGGGGCTACTTCCTGTATCAGGGTGTGGTCGATCCGCTGGGTGGCATCAACACGCTGTGGCCGCTGTTCGGCATCTCCAATCAGATGCTGGCCGCCATCGCGCTGATTCTCGCGACCTGCGTGCTGTTCAAGCTCAAGCGCGAGCGCTTCGCCTGGGTGACGGTGCTGCCCACGCTTTGGCTGCTCGCCTGCACGCTGACTGCCGGATGGCAGAAGATGTTCGACGCGGATCCGAAGGTCGGCTTCCTCGCACACGCCGCGAAGTACCAGGCAGCGCTTGCCGAGGGCAAGCTGCTCGCCCCGGCCAAGTCGGTCGCGCAGATGCAGCAGATCGTGTTCAACGACTATGTCGACGCGACGCTCGCCGGTGTGTTCATGTTCGTCGTGGTCGCGGTCGCGGTGTTCGGGGTGCGCACCATCCTCATCGCCCGTCGGGAAAACAAGCCGACGGCCCAGGAAACGCCGTTCGAGCCGATGCCCTCCGGGCAGCGGGTCTGAGCACGGCGCACACGTGGACGCACAGCGGAGGACACCCCATGCTCGATGAAGTCGGTAAGGTCGGACGGTATCTGGGACAGGCCATGCGATTGATGGTCGGCTTGCCCGATTACGACACGTATGTGGCGCACATGCAGGCCACGCATCCGGATCGGCCGGTCATGAGCTACGAGGCGTTCTTCCGCGAACGGCAGGAGGCGCGCTACGGTGGCAAGAGCGGTGGCCGCTGCTGCTGAACGCAACTGAGCATTCGAGTGCGGCATCGATCACCCTTCGATGCCGTCGAGAATGAAAAACGCCCGGTGGAGATCCCACCGGGCGTTTTGCTTTCATGCGACGGTTTGCGTGCCCCGGCGCTTGCGGTCTGTCGACGTCACATGACCTTGGCGCATCGCGCGTTGGCGGTGCTGCGGCGGTAGCTGTCGAAAACTTGCGCCACCACACGCACGAGCAGGCGTCCGGCGGGTAGCACGCGCAGTCCGTGTGCATCGATGGCCACGAGCCCGTCTGCCGCGAGATCGGCCAGCTCGCCGAGTTCGCTCGCGAAGTAAGCGACGAAGTCGATGTCGTGGGCATCTTCGATTGTGCTGAAGTCCAGCGTCATGTGACACATGAGTCGCGAGATGACATCGCGCCGGATGTGGTCGTCCCGATCGAGTTGCACGCCGCGCGCAATCGCAAGACCGCCCGCGTCGATGGCGTCGTAGTACGTTTTGAGCGTCTTGGCATTCTGCGCATAGCTGTCGCCCACACGGCCAATGGCCGACATGCCCACACCGATGAGATCGCAATCGGCCCGCGTGCTGTAACCCTGGAAGTTGCGATGCAGCGTGCCAGCCGCTTGCGCGAGGGCGAGTTCGTCGTCGGGGCGCGCGAAGTGATCCATGCCGATGTAGACGTAACCGGCGGCCGTCAGCCGCGCGATGATCGTTTGCAGCAACGCGAGCTTTTCAGGACCGTCCGGCAGCGCGTCGGGCAGACAGCGCTGCATCTTGAACTGTTGCGGCAGATGCGCGTAGCTGAAGACCGACAAACGCTCCGGAGCCATCTCGATGACAGCGTCGAGCGTGTTCGAGAAGGATGCGGTCGTCTGATGTGGCAGGCCGTAGATCAGATCGAAATTGACGGACTTGAAGCCACAGTTGCGCGCAGCGTCCAGCGTCGCTTCTACGAGCGCGCGAGGCTGCACGCGGTGAATCGCCTCCTGAACGCGCGGATCGAAGTCCTGCACACCGATGGAGAGTCGGTTGAAGCCGAGGGCGCGAAGCGCACGAATGGACGCCGGCCCCGCGCTTCGCGGATCGATCTCGATGGCGTATTCGGCGCTGTCGTCGGGTGTCATGACGAAGTGACGGCTGATGGCGTCGACGAGCGAGGCGATCTGTTCCAGTGAGAGGAACGTCGGGGTGCCGCCGCCCCAGTGCATCTGTGCGAGCGTGCGGCCAGCGCCGAGCAACGTCGCCTGCCGCGCGATTTCCGCGTGAAGACGCTTGACATAGGCGTCTGCATGCGCGCGGTTGTTCGTCACGATCTTGGTGCACGCACAGTAGAAACACACCGTGTCGCAAAACGGCACGTGCAGATACAGCGAGACCGGTTTGCCGGTGCGCTTGGATTGCGCGGCGGCGCGGGCGTAGTCGCCCACACCGAAATCGTCGTGGAATTGCAGCGCGGTCGGATACGAGGTGTAGCGCGGTCCGTTCACGTCGTAACGGCTGAGCAGACGCGCGTCGAACTGAACGGGACTGGCCGATGCCGGAGACGGCGGCGCTGTGCGGGTCCGGCAGCGCGAATGCCCGGGATCTGCTCCCAAACTGCGGGATGTGCAGCCCGGACACGGTTTGCCGACATGCGGATCGTCAGGGGAACTGGCGCAAGGCGTCGACAAAATGGGAAGGGGGTTCATGACGAGGCCCGAAACATAGGAGACACTCGACTCTAGCCCCGCCACGCGCGACGCGCCGTGACCTGCGTCAAACAGCCTTGTCGGCGGCATGCAAGCCGCGTGAGACGCCTGCAATGCGGGACGTCGTTGCGCAAATCGCCGCATTGGAAGTGAATTCTTGCGTCGCGGTGCGCACGCGGCACGCCTGACGTGCACCGAAATCATTGCCGCGGCAGGCAATTTTTTGTCGTCTACGGTAAGCTAGCGCCTTATTGAAGTCCCCGCCGTGTCGACAGCCCTGGCGGCACGCGCGAGGCTCGCCCCGGAACCGCCGGGGCGGCGGTCCGACCGGTGCCCGCGGGTTTTAGCGAATTTCCCCAGGTATCCGCAGTGCTGGCAGCTTGCCGGTCTGCCCATACGCGCATACGCCCTTTGCGCTTCTGCCGGAACGACGCGGCACATCACGATTGGAAACAACATGGACCGTCTGCAATCGATGCGCGTTTTCGTCAAAGTGGCCGATAACGGGAGTTTCGCCCGTACGGCCGCCCAGATGGATCTGTCCGCCGCTGTGGTCACGCGGCACGTCGCAGAACTGGAATCGCATCTCGGCGTTCGCTTGCTCAACCGCACCACCCGTAGCCTGTCGCTGACCGGCGCCGGGCAGGTGTATCTCGAACGCTGTCGGCAGATCATCGACGAAGTCGATGAAGCCGACGCCCTCATCTCCAGTGCGTCACGCGACCCCAAAGGCACCTTGAAGGTCGTCGCGCCCGTGTCGTTCGGGGTGCGCAATCTTGCGCCGCTGGTCAAGAAGTATCAGGAGCTGCACCCGAAGGTCGTGGTCGATCTCACACTGACCGACAGGGCCGTCGATCTGGTCGAAGAAGGCTACGACTGCGGCATTCTGCTCACGCGCATGATCAACAGCGAAAGCCTGATTTCGCGCGTGCTCGCGGAGACGCGTGTGATGCTGTGCGCGTCGCCCGCGTATATCGCCGAACATGGTGAACCGGTCACGCCGCAAGAGCTGGGCGAGCACGGCGTGCTGGGTCTGCCCAGCGAGTTCTGGAGCGACGACCGCGTGTTTGCCGGGCCGGACGGCGAAGTCCGTGTGCGCGTGCAGAACAAGCTCATCTGCAACAACACGGCGCTGCTACGTCAGTCGGTGTTGCTTGGGCATGGGATCGCGTTCTTGCCGTCGTACCTGGTGGGTAACGATGTGCGCGACGGTGACCTCGTGGCGTTGATGCGCAACTATTCGCAAACGCCCATCGACGTCTCGCTCGTCTACCCAAGCCGCAAGTATCTGTCGGCAAAGACGCGTGGCTTCATCGATCTGACGGTCGAGTACTTCCGCCAGAACGAAGGCATTTCGGCCGCCGAGCGCTGGGTGCCGCCGAAGATGTCGACGAACTCCGCCACCGAAATTCAGATGTAACGCAGCCTGACTTGACGCCAGCGACGTCAGCCGCTGGCTTCAGATAGCAAAACGGCCACTTCCGTGAGGAGGTGGCCGTTTTTCATTGCCCGAACCGATGAAGCCGCGGGACTCCATCGGGGGGCGTGACGTACTTAGAACGGTGCGTCGTCTTCGTCGAAGGCGGCATCGTCGGACTTCGACGCTGCCGTCTTGGTCGCGGTCTTTGTCGCCGGTTTGGCCTTGGCCGTCGTCTTCTTGGCGGCCGCCTTCTTGGCCGGTGCCTTGGACGCTGCGGTCTTCGACGCCGTCTTGCGTGCCGGGGCGGCCTTCTCGTCGCCTTCGTCACCCTTCGCGTCGCCGTCGCCCGCCTTCGCGGCGGTCTTCTTCGGGGCTTTCGCCTCGAATTCGAAGCCGATCTTGCCGTCCTTCTGCTTGGCCAGATACGCCTTGAAGGTGCGACCGGTGCGCGACGACTTGAAGTTCGTCAGCAAGTCCGTCTTGCCCTCGGTGAGCAGCTTGTGGATCTGCTCGCGCGTGATTTCCTGCTGGAGAATCACCTTGCCCGATGTGAAGTCGCAGGTCTTCGGATTCGCCACGGCGTTTTCGCACACGTAACGCATACCGTGCTCGAACACGCGACCGTTGCACTTCGGGCAATGGCCGACCGGCTCCTGACCCGTGAAGTCCGGGGCTTCGCCATCTTCGTCGCCGTTGTCCTGACCGAAGTCGAATTCGAGCTTGTAGCCCATTTCGTCATCGGGGGAGAGCTTGATGATGGCCGAGAACGGACGTCCCATCTTGCTGCGGAAACCCGACAGCGGTCCGATCGTCTTGTTCTGCAGCAGCTCTTCGACTTCCGGGATTTCGAACTGACGTCCGCCCGGGATCTTCGAGATCGAGAAGTTGCAGTTCGTGCAGGCGAAACGGCGGTAGTTTTCCTTGACCACACCGCCGCAATGCGGACACGGCGTCGTGAGCGTCGCGTAATCGCCGGGGATGGTGTCGGAATCGTATTCCTTCGCGCGCTTGACGATGGTCTGCGTCATTTGCGCGATTTCGTGCATGAACTCGTCGCGCTTGAGGCCGCCTCGCTCGATCTGCGAGAGCTTGGCTTCCCATTCGCCCGTGAGTTCCGGCAGCGTGAGTTCGTCCACGCCCAGGCCGCGGAGGAGCGTCATCAACTGGAACGCTTTGGCCGTCGGATGCAGCTCGCGGCCTTCGCGCACGAGGTACTTTTCCGTCAGCAAGCCTTCGATGATGGCCGCGCGCGTAGCCGGTGTGCCCAGACCCTTGCCCGCCATCGCTTCGCGCAACTCGCCGTCTTCCACGAGCTTGCCCGCGCCTTCCATGGCGGAAAGCAGCGTCGCTTCGCTGTAGCGTGCAGGTGGTTTGGTTTGCAAACCGACGGCCGCGACCTTGTCGACACCGACCTTTTCGTCCTTGGCGACCGACACGAGATTCGGCTGATCTTCCTTGGTGTCCTTCGCGTCCTTGCCGTCGTCGGCGCCTTCCTTGCCGTAGATGGCGAGCCATCCGGCCTGCACGAGCACCTTGCCTTCGGTCTTGAAGTGATGACCGACCACTTCCGTGATGCGGGTCGTCACCTGATACTCGGCGGCCGGGAAGAACACCGCCAGGAAGCGCTTGACCACGAGGTCGTACAGCTTCTGCTCCGGCTCGGAGAGGTTCTTCGGCGCCTGCAGCGTCGGGATGATGGCGAAGTGATCGCTGATCTTGCTGTTGTCGAAGATCCGCTTGTTCGGCTTGACCCAGCCCTTGTTCAGGACCTGATTGGCGAACTGGTGATAGTTGTTGCTCTCCTTGAGCACCGTCATCGTTTCCTTGACGGTCTCCAGGTAGTCTTCCGGCAGCGCGCGTGCGTCAGTACGCGGGTACGTCAGCACCTTGTGCTTTTCGTACAGCGCCTGCGCCAGACCGAGCGTGTTCTTTGCGGAGAAACCGAAGCGGCTGTTGGCTTCGCGCTGCAAGCTGGTCAGATCGAACAGCAGCGGCGAGAGCTGGCTCGACGGCTTCGATTCTTCCGTGACAGTGCCGTGCTTGCCGCGCACTGCGGCGACGACCGACTCAGCGGCCGCCACGCTCCACAGACGTGAATCGCGCTGCTCGGGATCGAATTCGTTGCGCTTGAAGTTCGGGTCGAACCAGCGGCCTTCGTAGAAGCCCGCTGCGGCAACGAACTCGGCTTTGACTTCCCAGTAGTCGCGCGACACGAACTTGCGAATCTTTTCTTCGCGCTCGACCACGATCGACAGCGTCGGCGTCTGCACGCGACCGACCGTCGTCAGGAAGAAGCCGCCGCCCTTACTGTTGAACGCCGTCATGGCACGCGTGCCATTGATGCCGACCAGCCAGTCGGCCTCGGCACGGCTGCGCGCGGCGTCGGCCAGCGGGAGCATGTCGTTGTCGGTACGCAGACGCTTGAAGCCGTCGCGAATCGATTGCGGCGTCATCGACTGAAGCCACAGACGCTGGACCGGCTGCTTGGCCTTCGCGTGCTGGGCGATCAGACGGAAAATCAGTTCCCCTTCGCGCCCCGCGTCACAGGCGTTGATCAGGACATCGACGTCCTTGCGCTTGATGAGACGGGTGAGCACCTTCAGACGCGACTCGCTCTTGGCGATCGGCTTGAGGTCGAAGTGCGGGGGAATCACGGGAAGGTTGGCGAAGCTCCACTTGCCGCGTTTGACTTCGTAGTCTTCCGGCGCGCCGATTTCGACGAGGTGGCCAACCGCCGACGAGACGACGTAATCGTCGTTCTCGAAGTACTCGTCATGCTTGGTAAAGCCGCCCAGCGCCCGCGCGATGTCATTCGCGACGGACGGTTTCTCGGCAATGATCAGAGCTTTTGACATGACGTTAGGTAATGTTGAGGGGGTGTCGCCAGGCGACATTCGTTGGCTTTATAACATATAGCCAATCCGGCGTTGCCGTCGGATCGGGCACAAGGCGTGCCTGAAAGCGGCACATCATAAGCGCGTCGCAAGCCGTCGGCAAGGGTGGGGCCGACGCGGGCTCACGCGGCCCGCAGATGCTCGCGCAGCGCGGGGGCCGCGACCGTGGCGTTGCCCAGCACGTCGGCGTCGAGCATGCGCTCGAGAATCCCGATGGCTGGCAGTACCGGGCCGAAGAAGCGAGCCTGACCGGCCGATTGCGGTGCATCCTGAACCAGTAATGTCGGGAAATTCTCGATGTCGTGGTCGTCGAGCCAGTCGGCGTGCGTTTCGATATCCACCCAGACGAAACACAGCTCGGGATGCTTCGCGGCCAGTTGCTCGAAGGTTTGCGCGTATTCACGGCAGGTGCCGCACCACGCCGCGCACAGACAGGCCACGAGACGCTTGTTGCCCCCGGCCAGCGCGGCAGCCAGTGCAGAACGGTCGGCGACGGGATCGAAAACGGGCATGGTGTCGGTGATATCGGTTGCTGTGTTTTGGGGGTGACGGGCAGAAGCGCGTTGTTTGACCCTCGTGGCAGGACTGCAGTGGGCCGACATCAGTCGGCTAAAGTCCGTCGGCTGAACCGGCCGCCCGGCAGACGGGCGACATGGCCGCCGAGTTCCAGTGCGCCCAGTTGCGCCAGCACGTCGGCAATACCGAGGCCGGTGCGCTCGCAGAGGGTGTCCGCGTTGACGGGATCATACCCCAGCGCTTTCAGAACCGCTGTCATGCCCGCCGGAGCGTCTGCGGGGCCGACCGGGCTCACGTCCGCCTTCGCCTGCTTCAGACTGACGTGGACTCCCGGCAGGGGCGCTGCGTTCCCGTCATTGCCGCCTTGAGCGTTCCGTCTGCCGTGATCCGGCGTTGCGCCGCTTGCCCGGGAGGGCGAGGGGCGACGTTGACGCTTGCGCTCGCCACGGACGGTGCGTTCCGGGACGGATGGCGTCATACCGAGGGCTTCCAGCACGTCGTCCGGCGAAGCGACGAGGGTGGCCCCGTCCCGAATGAGCACGTGGCAGCCCTGGCTGTGCGGCGAGTGAATCGATCCGGGGACGGCCAGGACGTCGCGTCCCAATTCACCGGCAAGGCGCGCCGTAATGAGCGAGCCGGAGTGCGTGGTTGCTTCGATGACGGTCGTACACCGGGCGAGTGCCGCGATCAGCCGGTTTCGACGGGGGAAGTGCTCGGGCCGGGGCGGTGTGCCGATCGGAAACGCGGACAACATCAGGCCCCGTTCGGCGATCTTTTCGGCCAGTACGCGATGGTGTGTCGGGTAGACGATGTCCGCGCCAGTGCCGACGACCGCACACGTGCCCCCGGACGTCTCCAGTGCGCCTTCATGGGCGGCCGCGTCGATCCCCGCCGCAAGCCCTGACACGACGGCAACCCCAGCGTCCCCCAGCACCCGGGCGAAGTGCCGTGCGTTGTCGCGTCCCTGTGGCGAAGCGCGACGGCTGCCGACTATCGCCACGGCCCGCTCACCGCCGTCTCCCGACCGGTTGACCAGTGTTACGTCGCCCCGGCAGTACAGGATCGGCGGTGTGTCGCCGAGCGTCAGTAACGTCAGCAACGCGCGCGGATAGGCGGTTTCGGACAGAGTGACGACGGCGCATCCTGGTCGACCCGCCCATTCGAGCGTGCTGGCAATTTGCGTCGACAATTCGGCAGACGTGCGCGCCAGCAACCGCCCGACGACGTCCACCGGCACCACGTCGGACAACGCGCCGCGCGACGCCCCGAAGATTGCGCCGGGCGGACCGAAGGCTGAGAGCAGACGTCGGACCGCCGCTGGCGGCACACCCGGCGTGTGGCACAAGCGCAACCAGTCCTTGATTTCCTCTCGGTCCGCACCGATCTGCCCATTGGAAAGCGTTGCCTCGAATTGGGCGGGATTCTCGTTCCCCAACGCGCAGGAATGGCTCGTGAGGCAGGCGGGACGGGCGTCACGGGTGGCAGGGGGCGCGTCGGCCGCCAGCGTCGACGATAGCGCTATGCTAAAATTTTTCATCATCCGGTAAGCATTGACCGGGGGGCCAGAGCAGACGGGGCGTGTGACAGGCATTGCCGCTCGCATCCGTCATCGCACGATTTTGCGTGTGCGCCCGCCCAACAGGCAATGCGGCGAATTCCCGTTTTCATCATGGCATTACTGACAATTCTTCAATATCCCGATCCGCGTCTGCACAAGGTGGCCAAGCCGGTCACTGAGGTGGACGACCGGATCCGTCAACTCGTCAAGGACATGGCCGAGACCATGTACGACGCCCCCGGCATCGGCCTCGCGGCCACGCAGGTCGACGTGCACGAGCAAGTCATCGTGATGGACCTCTCGGAAACGCGCGACGAACTGCGCGTGTTCATCAATCCGAAGATCGTGTGGCGTAGCGACGAACAGAAGGTCTACGAAGAGGGCTGCCTCTCCGTGCCGGGCATTTACGACGAAGTCGAGCGCGCCGATCGTGTGCGCGTCGAAGCGCTCAACGAGAAGGGCGAGAAGTTCGTCATCGACGCCGACGATCTGCTCGCCGTGTGCATTCAGCACGAAATGGATCACCTCAAGGGACGCGTGTTCGTCGAGTACCTCTCGCCGCTCAAGCGCAACCGCATCAAGGCGAAGATGAAGAAGCAGGCCGAACGCGCCTGATCGCTACGGCGCACCCAATCACCCCTTGCCGACAGGTTTGGGTGCGCCGGTAAAGTCCTCTATACTTGCAGCGCTCGCGGGCCATGCGCCCGCCTTCTGCTGCTGCGACGGGGCGTCTCGAACGTCTGCCGTCGGGCCAATCACCCCGACTGTCTGACGAGATGTCCATCGCCACGCCTACGTTGTCTTCCCGTACCCGTTTTGTTTTCTGGCTGAGCGCCGCGCTGCTGTTCGCGTTCCTGCTCGCGGGCCAGTTCGACCGCGACCCCTGGAAAGCCGACGAGCCGTATTCGGTCGGTATGGTGCTCAACTTCTTCCGGGGGCACGATCTGATCGTGCCGCGCGTGGCCGCCGATCCGTTCGTCGAGAAGCCGCCCGTCATGTACTGGACGGGGGCGATGTTCGCGCGTGCGACTTCCGCCGTGCTGCCGGTGTTCCAGGGTGCGCAGTTCGCGGTGCTCGTGTGGCTCGTCATTGCCGTGATCTGCGTAGGACGTCTGGCGCAGCGCCTCTACGGCACCGGCACCTTCAACTGGCTCGCGCCGATGCTCATGGTCGGCAGCTTCGGGGCCATCGAAAACATTCACAAACTCACGGCCGACGTGCCGCAACTGGCCGGTGCCGCACTCGCGCTGGCGGCGCTCGCGCGTCTGGCCCGAGCCGAGAATTCCGCCCGTCTGTGGGGGCTACTCTTCGGCACGGGCGCTGGCATCGCGTTCCTCAGCAAAGGCTTGCTCGTTCCCGGTGTGCTCGGCCTCACGGCGCTGGCCGTCTTCGTGTTGCCCGCGTATCGCACGCGTCGTTACGTGGCGGCGCTCGGCTGGGCATTGCTCGCATCGCTGCCGTGGCTGATCGTCTGGCCGATGCTGTTCTGGCACGCGTCTGAGCCGCTGTTCATCGAGTGGTTCTGGGATAACAACTTCGGCCGGTTCTTCGGCTTCGTGCATCTCGGGGGCGAGCGCAAGTCGTACTGGAACGACGTGACCAGCTTGCTCGGGCTGACCTTCCCGGCGGGCTGGCTCGCCGTGGGGGCGGTGATATCGCAACTGCGCCAAGGCGCGAGCAGACGTCTGCGACGCTTCGTCGGCGAACACCCCGAACTCGCCATGCTGTGGCTCTACGCCGTGCTGTTCGTGTTGACGCTGGTAGTGTCGTCGGCCATCCGCGATATCTATATGTTGTCGCTCTTCCCGGCCATCGCCGTGCTGGGCGCAGGCGTGCGTCTGCCGACGTGGCTGGAGAAGACGTGGTCGGGCGTGGCGCTGGTGCTTATGAGCGTGCTTGGCGTGTTCCTCTGGGTGCGCTGGGGGTTGCAACTGACCGGGAACGGACACGTCGCCGCAGGCCCGATCGGCAAATGGTTGCCGCTCGATTACGTGCTGCCGTTCTCGCCGGGGTTGTTCCTCGCAGGTCTCGTCATCGCGGCATTGTGGGTGACGGCCATCGTGCATCGCCGTGCGCTCGGTGCACTGGTGTTCGGTTTCGCCGGGCTGATGTTCGTCTGGGGAACGCTCTCGACGCTGCTGCTGCCGTGGGTCAACGAAGCGCGCAGCTATCGCACGCCGTTCGCCGCGTTGCATGAGGCGCTGTCGCAAGTGCCGCGGGCAACGAAAGCCATGAAGACGACGGAGACGACAGGGGCAGGAAAATCCGGAGCGAGCGCTTGCATCGGCTCGTTCAACGTGGGTGAATCGGAGCGGGCCATGCTCGACTATTTCATCGACGTGCGCCCGGTGCAGCTCCCGAGTCTCGATGACGCTTCACGCTGCGACACGCTGCTGGTGCTCGACAAGGCGGCGAACCGCATCGCGGTGCCGGATGCCTGGCGCGAGATCTGGCAGGGCGGCCGCGCAGGCGACACGAACGAGCGTTTCCGGGCATTCGTGCCGACCACGCCCGCAGCGCCCGCCACGGCTTCTGCTGCTTCGGCGGCACCCGCCGCCGTTCAGTAAGTCGTCGCATCCGCCGGGGCCCCCGGCAGCACTCAATTTGCACCAAGTCAGCACCCCGCAGGAGGAAGTCCATCATGACGCTTCGCATCGTTTTCGCCGGGACACCGGAATTCGCACAAACCGCGCTCGCCGCCATCGATGCCGCTGGCTTCTCTGTGGAGTTGGTGCTTACTCAGCCCGATCGTCCCGCTGGACGTGGTATGAAGCTTCAGGCGAGTCCCGTCAAACGCTACGCCCAGGAACACGGCATGCCGGTGGCGCAGCCCCCGTCGCTGCGCCGTAACGGCAAGTATCCGGAAGAGGCCACCGCGGCCATCGAGCAATTGCGCGCCCTCGCGCCCGACGTCATGGTGGTGGCGGCCTACGGCCTGATCCTCCCGCAGGAAGTGCTCGATCTGCCGCGCTACGGCTGTCTGAACATCCACGGCTCGCTGCTCCCCCGCTGGCGTGGCGCTGCGCCGATTCACCGTGCCATCGAATCGGGCGACGCCGAGACCGGCATCACCATCATGCAGATGGACGCCGGGCTCGACACCGGTGCGATGATTTCACGCGAAGCCGAACCCATCGGTCCCGAAGATACGACGGCGACGCTGCATGACCGTATGGCGGCGCTGGGCGGAAAGATGATCGTCGAGGCGTTGCAACGGCTCGCACGCGACGGCCATCTGCCGTCCGAAGCGCAGCCCGAGGCGGGCGTCACGTACGCCGAGAAGATCGCCAAGCAGGAAGCGGTGCTCGACTGGCACAAGCCCGCCGAAACGCTGGCGCGGCAGGTGCGGGCGTTCGATCCGTTCCCCGGCGCGCTCGGCACCGTGCACGACACGCCCGTGAAGCTCTGGCGCGCGAGCGCCGTGGCGGGCAAGCCGGGTATTGCCCCCGGCACGGTGCTCGAAGTGAGCGCTGACGCCATCGTCATCGCCTGCGGCGAAGGCGCGCTGCGCGTGACCGAGTGCCAGAAGCCGGGCGGCAAGCGCCTGCCGGTGCGAGAGTTCCTGGCGGGCTTTGCGCTGGCGACGGGAGACGTCTTCACGGCTGGCGCGACGAGCTGAGCGTTTCGCGCCTTCCGATTGATTTTGGGATTCGACGTTCCGGACATCAAAACAGCGCGAAAATGGCGTAAAACGTCTTCGAAGTCGCATGCAAACCCGGTGAACGTCTGAAAAATTAGTCGACACTGGCGCCGGGGACGTTGAATTTTCGTTAAGCGACGCCATCTAACGCCCGAGGACACGCAAAGTGCGTGATCCATGAGGTCATCAAGGATTTGCAGAGGAGAACACTATGTTCAATTGGATGAAGACCACCCTGCTGATGGCGGCCATCACCGCGTTGTTCATGGTGGTGGGTGGCATGATCGGCGGCAAGCAGGGCATGATGCTCGCGCTGGCGTTCGCGCTCGCGATGAATTTCTTTTCGTACTGGTTCTCGGACAAGATGGTGCTGCGCATGTACAACGCGCAGCAAGTCGACGAGACCAGCGCACCGCAGTTCTACAACATGGTGCGGGAGTTGTCGCAGCGTGCCGGTCTGCCGATGCCGAAGGTTTATCTGATCAACGAAGACGCCCCGAACGCGTTCGCGACCGGCCGCAATCCTGAGAACGCTGCGGTGGCGGCCACGACCGGCATTCTGCGCGTGCTCTCCGACCGTGAGCTGCGTGGCGTGATGGCGCACGAGCTGGCCCACGTGAAGCATCGCGACATTCTCATCTCGACGATTTCCGCCACGATGGCCGGTGCGATTTCCGCGCTCGCCAACTTCGCGATGTTCTTCGGTGGACGCGACGAAAACGGCCGTCCGGCCAATCCGATCGCCAGCATTGCCGTGGCGATTCTCGCGCCGCTGGCCGCCTCGCTGATCCAGATGGCGATCTCGCGCGCCCGTGAATTCGAAGCCGACCGGGGCGGTGCAGAGATCTCCGGCGACCCGCAGTCGCTCGCGATGGCACTCGACAAGATTCATCGTTACGCGCAAGGGATTCCGTTCGATACGGCCGAGCAGCACCCGGCCACGGCGCAGATGATGATCATGAATCCGCTGTCCGGCGGGCGGCTCGCGAACCTGTTCTCGACCCACCCGGCGACCGAAGAGCGCGTGGCGCGTCTGATGGAGATGGCGCGCACCGGCCAATACCCCGTCTGATATCCTGTCGGCCGACAGCCGTCCAGTTACCCTCCCATGCCCGCCGTCGTGCGGGCATGTTTGTTTGTAGAACACCCATGCCGCAACCGAGTCTGCCCACCGAATCCCTGGCCTATGTGCTGCAACGCGCCGCACAGGCCGTCGAATCCGTCCAGAAGGGCACCGCATTGCCGCAGGCGCTGACGCAAGCCACCGCACAGTGCGCACCGACCGTGCGTGCTGCCACGCAAGATCTCGCCTACCGCGCCGTGCGACGTCTGGGCAGCAGCCGCGCGTTGCTCGCCGTGCTCGTCAAGCCAGCATTGCAGGCACGCGTGCGCGACATCCTCCTGTGTGCCCTCGCGTTGCTGCAAGACGATGCCGAAGGTGCTGCGTACACCGAATTTACGGTCGTCGATCAGGCGGTCGAAGCCATTGCCGCGCAGCGTCGCACGGCGGCGGCGAAGGGGCTGGCCAACGCGGTGCTGCGACGCTTCCTGCGTGAGCGCAGCGCGTTGATGGCGCAGATCGAGACGCAACCCGAAGCGCGCTGGAATTACCCGACTTGGTGGATCGACACCGTGCGTAGCGCCTATCCCGACCAATGGGAGACGCTGCTGGCTGCTGGTAATGGCCGGGGGCCGATGACGCTGCGCGTGAACACGCGTCGTGTCAGCGTGGACGCCATGCAGGCGGCGCTGACGCAGGCGGGCATGGAGGCCGAGGTCATTGGCCCGGTGGCGCTGCGTCTGGCGCAGGCGGTGCCGGTCGATCGTCTGCCCGGTTTCGCCGACGGATGGGTCTCGGTGCAGGATGCCGGTGCACAACTGGCTGCGCCGTTGGTGCTGGGCGACAATCCGACGCCGGGCATGCGCGTGCTGGATGCCTGCGCAGCCCCTGGCGGCAAGACCGGTCATCTGCTGGAAATGGCGGACGTGCAGGTCACGGCGCTCGAATCGGACCGCACGCGCGTGCCGCGCATCTACGAGAATCTCGAACGTCTCGGGCTGGAAGCGGATGTGCGCATTGGCGATGCGGGCAATCCGTCGAAATGGTCCGGCGGGGGATGGGACGGCGTGCCGTTCGACCGTATTCTGGCCGACGTGCCGTGTTCGGCGGCGGGCATCGTGCGCCGTCATCCGGACATTCGCTGGTTGCGTCGCGAGGCCGATATTGCCGCGCTGGTCGAAGAGCAGCGCCGGATTCTGCTCGCGCTGTGGGAGACGCTGGCCGTGGGCGGCGAACTGATCTATGCGACGTGCTCTGTCTTTCCGGCGGAAAACGAGGAGCAAGCGCAATGGTTTGAACGTGTTCGCACAGATGCGGTACGATTGGACGCTCCCGGGCAATTGCTGATGACCCCTGGCGGCGCCCACGACGGCTTCTACTACGCTCGCTTCCAGAAACGGTGACTTTCTCCCAACGGCTACTGGCCTGCCTGCTGCCACTGCTGCTGTGCGTTTTTGCGCTCGGCTACGCGGCACCCGCGCGCGCCGAAAACGAAATCCAGGTGCGCGAGGCCCGGCTCGAACCGTCGGACGGCGGCTGGTCGCTCGACGCACGCTTCGCCTTCGAGCTCAATAGCAGTCTCGAAGATGCCGTCAATCGCGGCATCTCCCTCTATTTCACGACGGACTTCGAACTGACCCGCTCGCGCTGGTACTGGTTCGACGAAAAGGTCGTGAATACGTCTCAGAGCGTGCGGTTGTGGTTCCAGCCGCTCACGCGTCAGTACCGTGTCTCCAGCAATAACGGCAACAGCAACAGCGGCGGCCTGCAACTCGGCTTCGGTTCGTTGCGCGAAGCACTCGCGCTCGTGCGCAATGTCAGCGGCTGGCGCGTGATCGAGAAGGGCGTGGCCAAGCCGGGCACGCAGTATCAGGTGTCGGTGCGCATGCGGCTCGACAACGCGCTCATGCCCAAGCCGTTCCAGATCGACGCGGTGAACAATCGCGACTGGAACCTCAGTTCTGACTGGACGCGCTTCCTGTTCACCCCCGCGCAACCGCCGGCGTCGGCGAGCTTGTCCGCACCGGCGGTGGCAGGCGTTGCTGCGGCGCTGCCCGTGGCGGCATCTGCTTCCGCGTCGACATCGGCTTCTGCCGCAGTTGCGCCGATCACGCTGGCACCGTCTGCCGCACCTGCGAGCTTCGGCCTGACGGGCATGACTGCGTCGCCCGATGCGACGAGTCCTGCGAACGCCGTTTCGCGTTCGACGAGCAAATTGCCACTGGCCTTCAATGCGGCCCTCCCGCCCGGAGCTGCCCGTGTCAAATAACGGCGGCGGCCTGCTCAAGCACATCGTCATCCGCACGCTGATCGTCACGATGGCGCTGGTCGCCATCGGTCTGTTCGGCCTGCTTGCGCTCGCGTCGGCCAATACCGAATTCTTCGATCGCTACTATTCGCTGCTCTACACCGCGAATATCGCGGTCGCATTCATCTTCGTCTTCATCGTCGGCGCGCTCGTCTGGATCATTCTCGTGCGGCTGCGCCAGCGACGTTTCGGCACGCGACTGCTCGCCAAGCTCGCAATCTTCTTCGCGCTGGTGGGCGTGCTGCCGGGCGGCATCATCTATCTCGTGTCGCTGCAATTCGTCTCGCGCAGCATTGAATCGTGGTTCGACGTGCGGGTCGAAACGGCGCTCGATTCCGGTCTCGAACTCGGGCGCGCGATCCTGAACAACGGTCTGTCCGATCTGAGTGCGAAGGCGCAACTGGTGGCCGACAATCTGGCATCGAGCGGCGAGAAGGGCGGCACGCTCACGCTGCTACGCATGCGAGATCAGTTCGGCTTGCAGGACGCGACCATCGTCGACGGCAACGGTCGCGTGCTGGCCTCGGCCTCCGGCAACTTCAACGCGCTGGTGCCCGATCTGCCCACGACGCTGATGTTGCGACAAGCGCGCACGCAGCCACGTGGCTACACGGCCATCGAAGGTGGCAGCGAAGGCTACGACCGGCACGAAGGACACGATCAGTTGCGCTGGCGGGTGGTGATCCGCATTCCGTCGAGTTACACGTCGTCGTTGCAGGACGACGAACGGTTTCTGCAAGTCACCCAACTGGTCCCGGCCAATCTGGCCAAGAGCGCCGAGGCCGTGCAGAACGCTTATCGCGAATATCAGGAGAAGGCGTTGGGACGCACGGGCCTTCGCAAGATGTACATCGGTACGCTGACGCTATCGCTGTTCCTTGCGACCTTCGTGGCGATGATGCTCGCGCTGGCACTCGGCAGTCAGCTGGCGCGTCCGCTGTTCCTGCTCGCACGCGGCACGCAGGAAGTCGCGGCTGGCGACTTGTCGCCCAAGGGGGAAGTGCGCACCAATGACGAACTGGGTTTCCTGACGCAGGCGTTCAATGCGATGACGCGCCAGTTGTCCGACGCGCGCGCCACGGTGGAGCGCAACCGTCTCGCGCTGGAAAGTTCGAAGGCGCACCTGGAGTCCATTCTGTCGAGCCTGACGGCGGGTGTGTTCGTGTTCGACCGCGATTTCCGACTGACGACGGCCAACGCGGGCGCCGAGCGCATCTTCAAGCAAAGTTTTCAGGGTGAATTGAATCGCTCGCCCGCACATATTCCGGCGCTGGTAGAGTTCGGTGAAACGCTGCGTCGCGCGTTCGCCGATCGCGACGCCAATGCCGACCTCGGTCCGGGCGGGCACTGGCAGCAGCAGATCGGTCTGACGCTGCCAGGCGAAACCGACGGCGTGACGCTGCTGGTGCGCGGCTCGCATCTGCCGGAGCCGATGGTGGCGGTGGCCGGGGTGCCGACCAGCGCAGGCGGCGGCTACGTGGTGGTGTTCGACGACATCAGCGACGTGATCTCTGCGCAGCGCTCGGTGGCATGGGCCGAAGTGGCGCGACGTCTGGCGCACGAGATCAAGAATCCGCTCACGCCGATTCAGCTCTCGGCGGAACGTTTGCAGATGAAGCTGTTCGACAAGCTGCCGCCGGCCGACGCCGAAGTGCTGCGCAAGGGCGCGACGACCATCGTCAATCAGGTGGCGGCGATGAAACGCATGGTGGACGATTTCCGCGACTATGCGCGACTGCCGCCCGCGATCATGCATCCGTTGCAACTTAACGAGCTGATTGGCGAGGTATTGACGTTGTACGGTGTGGATGAGGGGCGCGGCACGATCCGTCCGTACCTCGATGCCGAGCTGCCGGAAATTCGCGGAGACTCGACGCAATTGCGGCAGGTTATCCATAATCTGCTGCAGAATGCTCAAGATGCGGTCGGCGGAACCGAAAACCCTCTTATCACGGTGGAAACGAAGACAGTAGAATACGCAGGAACGGATGTGCATCCCGGCGAACCGAAGCGCACAGCAGTGCGTCTGACGATCACGGACAATGGGCCGGGCTTTCCGGCGCGCATTCTGACCCGTGCATTCGAACCCTACGTGACGACCAAGTCGAAGGGCACCGGGCTCGGGTTGGCGATGGTCAAGAAGATCATCGACGAGCATCAGGCGCGTATCGATATCCGTAACCGGTCTTTACCCGAGGGCGAAGGCAGTGCAGGTGCACAGATTTCGATCTTGTTTACTCAATTGGCTGACGACCAGGAACTGCCGCGCAGCAAGCCGGCAGAACACACGAAGGTAGCGTAAATGGCAACCATTTTGGTGGTGGATGACGAAATGGGGATCCGGGAGCTGCTCTCGGAGATTCTGAGCGACGAGGGGCATGCCGTGGAGGTGGCGGAGAACGCGCAGGAAGCGCGCGCTTTCCGTGCCGCACACACGCCCGATCTCGTGCTGCTCGATATCTGGATGCCCGATACCGACGGCGTGACCTTGCTCAAGGAATGGGCGGCACAGCAGTTGCTGACCATGCCCGTGATCATGATGTCCGGGCATGCCACGATCGACACCGCCGTCGAGGCGACGAAGATCGGCGCGCTCAACTTCCTCGAGAAGCCCATCGCCCTGCAAAAGCTGTTGCAGGCGGTGGAGCAGGGGCTGGCGCGCGGCAAACGCGAAGCGTCCGGTGGGGCGGCAAGCGCCTTCGAAGGCGATGATGAGGCGCTCGAAGCCGGTGTCTTCGGCGAGAGCGAGCCGCGTCACGCGGGGGCGGGCCTGAATGGTACGGCCTCGCATCACGTGCCGCTCGGCGTGAGCGATGCAGACGGCGTGAGCGGTCTTGCCGGTGCAGGCATGTCGGCGGACATCTCCTTCGACGTCCCGCTGCGCGAAGCCCGCGACGCCTTCGAACGCGCTTACTTTGCTTACCATCTGGCCAAGGAACACGGCAGCATGACGCGCGTGGCCGAGAAGACCGGGCTGGAACGCACGCACTTGTATCGTAAGCTCAAGCAACTGGGCGTCGAACTTTCCAAGAGCAAGACCTGATGGAACGGCGGTGTGGCGCGCGCAATGGCGCCGTCATGCCGCTTCGCTGCAGATTTTTTAGAGGAAGGGCTTGCGCAAAGCGTATTCGTTCTCTATAATCGCTTTTCTCTTGGCCCGGTAGCTCAGTTGGTAGAGCAGCGGATTGAAAATCCGCGTGTCGTTGGTTCGATTCCGACCCAGGCCACCAAATTCGAAGGGCTTGCGCATATCGCAAGCCCTTTTTGCGTTTGACCGAAAACGCTGCCCGATGATGGGTATAACGGCCCGGCGATAGCTGCGCGGGGCAACGCGGTTCAAAATCGCGTGACAACTCCCGCACGCGGGTTGCCCGGAAGGTCCGGGGACGTCGAGACTTCGGTTTCCGTACGTCCCGAATGTCCGAAAGGTCCGATCTTCGATGGCAGCCGCTAGCGCGTGCCCCGGCCCCCACTGTCGCGATGCCTCGATGCTCCGACGGCAAGGGCGATACTGCTAGCGCATGATCATGACGACAAGCACCGATTCCGCTCTGGTTCTGTTCTCCGGTGGACAGGATTCGACCACCTGCCTCGCGTGGGCGCTCTCGCGCTACGCGCGCGTCGAGACGCTGGGTTTCGATTACGGCCAGCGCCATAGCGTCGAGCTGGAATGCCGCACCGACGTGCTGGCCAAGCTCCGCGAACGTTTTCCGCATTGGGCGCCGCGAATGGGCGACGATCACATGATCGACCTGTCGATTCTCGGTCAGATCAGCGAAACCTCGCTCACCCGCGAAACCACGATTGCGATGGCGGCGAACAATCTGCCGAACACTTTCGTGCCGGGACGAAATCTGCTGTTTCTGACGATTGGTGCGACCATTGCATATCGCCGCGGTTTGCGCGTGCTCGTCGGCGGTATGTGCGAGACGGATTTCTCGGGCTACCCCGATTGCCGCGACGACACCATGAAGGCGCTTCAGGTCGCGCTCAATCTGGGCATGGACCAGCGCTTCATCGTCGAGACGCCGCTGATGTGGATCGACAAGGCCGATACGTGGCAGATGGCGCAGGATCTGGGCGGCGACGTGCTCGTCGAGACCGTGCGCGAAGACACGCACACGTGCTATCTGGGCGAGCGCAGCGTGCTGCACCCGTGGGGCTACGGATGTGGCGAATGCCCGGCGTGCCAGTTGCGCCAGCGCGGCTACGAGCAGTGGCGCGCACGCGGTAACCAGAATCAGGGTCGCCAGGCGGTCTGATTCTTCATAGTCGAATCGAGAGCATCATGACGTACGCGGTAAAGGAAATCTTCTACACATTGCAGGGCGAGGGCGCGAATGCCGGACGCCCGGCCGTGTTCTGCCGGTTTGCAGGCTGCAACCTGTGGACCGGGCGCGAAGAGGACCGTGCCGACGCCGTCTGCCAGTTCTGCGATACGGACTTCGTCGGCACCGATGGCGAGAACGGCGGCAAGTACCGCACGCCGGCCGACCTCGTCGCACAGGTCGTCGCCCTGTGGCCGCAGGATGACCGCGCGCACCGCTTCATCGTGTGTACTGGCGGTGAACCGCTGCTTCAGCTCGACGCCCCGCTGATCGCTGCGCTGCATGCCGAGGGTTTTCGCATTGCCGTGGAAACCAATGGCACGCAAGCCATTCCTGAAGGTATCGACTGGGTGTGCGTGAGCCCGAAGGCCGATGCCGAAATGGTCGTCACGCGTGGCGACGAACTGAAGGTGGTGGTGCCGCAGGATCGTCAGCGGCTGACCGATTACGAAGCGCTCGACTTCACGCACTTCTATCTGCAACCGATGGATGGCCCGTTGCGGGACACGAATACCAAGCTGGCGATCGACTATTGCAAGTCGCACCCGCGCTGGTCGTTGTCGATGCAGACGCACAAATACCTGAATATTCCCTGAGCCGTTGCTGTGATTACGATTACCCGGAAACTCGAATTCGATGCGGGCCACCGCATTCCCGATCACCGAAGCCAGTGCCGTAACCTGCACGGGCATCGCTATGTGCTCGAAATCACGCTTGCAGGCGAAGTGAGCCGTGAGAGCGGTGCGTCCGACAACGGCATGGTGATGGACTTTGCCGACGTGAAGGCGCTCGCCAACGAGCATCTGGTCTCCGTGTGGGACCATGCGTTCCTCGTTTACGAAGGTGACACGGCTGTGCGCACTTTCCTTGAGACGATGCCCGACCACAAGACCGTGGTGTTCGACCGCGTGCCGACCGTCGAGAATCTCGCGGCTGCCGCGTTCGACAAGCTGAGCCATGTGTTCGACGCGCATTACGGTCGCGACCTGCGTCTGGTGCGTCTGCGTTTGTACGAGACGCCGAACTGCTGGTCGGAAGTGACCGCCTGAGCCCGCGGCTTGCGCGAATCGACCGTTATCCTCTGGGATGACGCCCGAGATGTCACGGAACCGATACTTCACCCGCAATCGCGACGGCTGCCGGTGAACGCTTGACCGAAAGTGGAAACCCGCCAGATCACGCGTCTGGCGGGTTTTTCATTTTTCGGAGAAGTCATGGCCAGAGTAGACACCGCGATACGCATTTCCACGGCCTACAATTTCGTCGCCCGAGACTCGGAGACGGGTGTCCGGCTATATTCGGTTCGCCGCCTCAATTCGGATGTCGGCATCGGGTCGCTCGATCGGGCGGCGAACAGGTTGCTCATCGACATGACGCCGGACTATCGCACGGCGAACCTGGCGAGGGACAGGCAAACGCTTGAGTCGTCACTGCATTTGGCTCGTCGTGGACACGATGCGTTTCGCACGCATATCGCTAGCGTGCGCTCGGTCCGAGATGGCAGGGAAGACGGGCTGAGACCTCCGCACTACATCGCTGCCGAACCGAGCGCCCCCGAGGTGCAGAGCGACACGCTTGCACAAGTCCAGCGTCCGTACGGTGATCCGCCGCCGCCGTACGCGTTGCCCGGGCAACTACCTGAGTTGCTGCCGCCCGGCCCACCGCCTGCCTACTCAGCGGAGGATGCCTGGCAAAGCCACTTTGTCAGGCCGTCAGCGCCACCGCAGGACGACGAGCAGTCCACCATCTCCCGCTATCTCGACGCGGGCTATCCGCGCTCCGACGTGTGACGTCGCCCCGGCAAATCGCGAGAATCCGGCTGTCGCGCTATGATGCGGCTGGTTACACGTAACTCGCATCTATAACGTCAATCGCCAACACCCGATATCGCGAAGGGGGACTCCCATGATCAAGACATTGCTGCGCGGCCTGCTGACCGCATTCCTGTTCACCGTTTTTGCTGTGCCCGCCACGTCGGCATTTGCGGAAGACAAGGTCGTGTATCACATCAACGACGCCGAGCATCAAGCACTCGCAGGCTTGCGCAACATCCGCAACCAGCTGGACACGGTGCCGGACACCAAGATCGTGGTCGTCGCGCATTCGCAGGGCGTCGATTTTCTGATGGAGAGTTACAAGGATGCGGCGACCGTCGGGCCGCTGATCTCGGCGCTGCACGCGCGCGGCGTCAAGTTCGAGGTGTGCGAAATCACGCTCAAGCAGCGCAATCTGAAGAAGGACCAGTTCGTGCTGGACGCGGACTTCACGCCGTCCGGCGTGGTCGAACTCACGCGCTTGCAGCAAAAGGGATATTCCTACATCAAGCCGTAAGCGCTTAAGTGTCTAAGCACGATAGCGCGACCGCGCTCTCACCCCGAAGCCCCGGTCCAAGCCGGGGCTTTTTGTTTGGCGCACAATAGGCGTACGTCCGTTCCCGGAGGTGTGCCATGACCCGTACCGTCCCGACGTCGTTCGCCCTGCGCCGCGTGTTTGCCGGTGCCGTCATCGTGCTTGCAGGCGTTGCGTGTGCCCCGGTGCCCTACGCGGTCGCTGCCGCACAGGCGCCAGCGCAGGCTCTCACCGACCAGGCCGTGCATCAGTACGAGGCGGGCCAGCAAACGCAGGCGCTCGATGCGTTTCGCCGCGCTGCCGAGCAGGGCAATCGCCTGGCGCAGTTCGATTACGCGATGATGCTGCTCAACGGCGAGGGGGTGACGGCCGATCCCAACGGCGCTGTGCAATGGCTGGAACGGGCGGCCAACGCGGGCATGACGCAGGCGCAATACGTCTACGGCAAGATGTTCGACGACGGCTACGTCGTGAACAAATCGATTCCTCAGGCCAACCTCTGGTACGAGAAAGCCGCGAAGCAGGGCCACGTGCAGGCGCAAGCGGCCATCGCCAACGAGTACTTCATCGGGCGGGGCGTGCCCAAAGACTACAAGACGGCCTTCACCTGGTACGAAAAAGCGGCGCGCGGCGGCGACCTGCCATCGCAATACATCGTGGCGAGCTATTACGAGCGTGGCTACGGCGTGGTGACGCCCGATCCCGAGCGCGCACGCCTGTGGTACGAGAAGGCCGCTGCACAGGGCGACGTCGCCGCTCAGGGCAAGCTCGACGCCATGAATCGCGAGCGCGCACAACGCCCATCCCCCCTTCTGCCCACTCAGCCCGCACCAGCCGCGCGATAGCGCAGCGGATTTTTGAAGTCCTGATCACGCATCTCCCGGATGCGAAGAATCCCATCATGAATCGCTGATCCCGGGTCGGTATTCTCAGCCTCAACGAATTCATTGTTGAGGGGAGCGCGAACGACGAACACCGACGACGTCGACTGACAGTCCGGTATCGCTTGCTCGCGAAGAGATGATGGAATCAGACCTCCGACCCGACGAGATCGACGACATTCCCCAAGGGGCGGTGCTACGTCTGCTGACTGGCCCTATGCGCGGCTGCGAGTTCGCGCTGCCGCCCGGGGTGACGCTCTTCGTCATTGGTCCCAGCGATCCCACATTCGATCGCGGCTGGCAGACGGAAATGCCGCCCAACGCCATCTATGTGCCGATGGACGGCGAAGGTGGCGACAACTTCGAAGTGCTGGTCGACGACGCCGGACGCGAGGGACTGTTCGTACGCGTGCTCAACGAAGGTGCCGGTGCGGAAGTCGCCATCGACGCCTCGCAGATCGCGCGCATCGGCGACGTTCGCGTGGGTGTGAAGCGTGTCGACGCAGCATGGTCCGACGAAGTACAGCGCAGCTTGTGCGCTCAGACGCGGCTCGACGACACGGTGAGCCCGGCGCGTGGGCGCCGCCGCTGGCAGCAGGCGTTCTGGTCGTGCGCTGTCGTCGTGCTGCTCGTCGCAAGCGGGTTCTTCTACTGGCGCTCGGAGCCGCAACGTCAGGCGCAAGGCGTGTCGGAGTATCTCGAATCGCTCGGCGGTCACGCCACCGTGTTGCCCGGCAACGATGGTCATCTCTACGTGTTGACGGAAGACGGCGATGCACGCAACGCATTGGCGCGCGCGCTCGGCGCAGAGGTCATGAAGCGGGAAAAGCTGGTGCTCGTCGCACTCGACGAAGAGAACGCGCGCATCACGCAGTGGATCGATACAACGCGCACCGAGCTGGTGTATTTCAAGCTTTCGCTCGACGACCCGGCCGTGCCGGAGCTATGGATCAATCGCAAGCAGAAGGGGTTGTCCGACGTGGAGATGGCGCAGTTCCGCCAGGCGTTGCTGGAGCGGATTCCCTATGCCCATCGCGTGAACATCACGCTGCATGACGAAACCGAAGCTAACGGCGAAGCCGAGGACGCGCTCAAACGTCAGAGGGTCCCGTTCCTGCGCACCGATACGCCGGAAGGCGTGACGTTCCACATCAGCACGGAACTCGACGATGTGCAGCTGCGCCGTCTCTATGGCTTTATGCGGACCTTCGAGCAGCGGTGGGGCAAGCGTCTGGTGCACTTCAACGTCGACTTGCGCGACGACTGGACGGCAAAGCAATCGTATGCGTATGGTCCGGCCGCATATGTGAAAGACGGACCGCATCAGTGGCGATTTATCAACCGGCAGTAATGCCGCACAGGAGCTTGGAACAACGATGCTTATGAATACTCCGGGAGTGAACAGCGACGACCTGACTTACCTCGAGCAGTTGTCGAAGGACTTCGACGGCCCGACGGCGGCCTTGCAGCAGCGTATCGACGAAGCGATCGCTAAGATCAAGAGCAAGCCGACCGAATCGGAGGGCATGGCTGAGTTCCAGGCGGCCATGGCCGCCTACTCGACGATGCGTGCAGCCCAATCCGGCACCGTCAAGACACTGAAGGACACGGTGCAAGGGGTCATCTCCAAGTTCTGATGCTCACGCCGTCGCGTGCCATCGAATGCTAGTGCATTCACCGACATATCGAACGAGGCTGTCATGCTATTTGATCCTTCGCTGTTATCGGTCCGGTCGCTGGACCCCGACGCATCGGTGCTTGCGACCGATCCGGCTGCAGGCCAGACGCTGGAGTCGCGTTTCATGAACGCGGTGGCCAATCTGTCGGCCGATTTCGAAGCGGACCGTGCAGGCATCGCGGCGGCGGTGACGCGCTTCGATCCCACTAATTCGGAGAGTGCAATGGACTTGCAGAATCGGCTCTCTGTGTACGGCATCGATGTCGGCATGGCGAGTTCGCTCGCGCGTAAATCGGTGGCGGCCGTCGAGGCGCTGCTTCGGTAATGCGTCGCTACGTCTTTCTCCTCGTTGCCGTGCTGGCGCTCACGGGGTGCCGCAAAGCCGAGACGCTGCTCAGCGCGCTCGACCAGCAGCAGGCCAATGAAGTGGCTGCCGTTCTTCTGCGTCACGACATCGCGACGCAGAAGACCGACGGGGGAAAGGCGGGCTATTCGATTTCGGTCGACGCCGCCGATTTTCCGCGAGCGGTGGACTGGCTCAAGACGTACGACTTGCCGTCGCGTCCCCGTATGGAGATCGCACAGATGTTCCCGCCCGATTCGCTCGTGGCGTCGCCCCGCGCCGAGCGGGCGCGTCTGTACTCCGCGATCGAGCAGCGACTGGAGCAGTCCGTCCGATTGATGAGCGGCGTACTCGCGGCACGCGTGCATGTGAGTTATGACGTCGACGCGCAGGCTGGCAATGCACCGATGCCCAGCCCACATATTTCCGCTGTCGTCGTGTATCGGAACGACTTCGATGCGACGGCGCTGATCAACGACATCCGACGATTTCTCAAGAACAGTTTTGACGATGTGCGCTACGAGAATATTTCCGTCGTGCTCTCGCGCCAGCCGGTTTCGCTCAGTGCGAGCCCGCCGTTGCCCGTCGAGAAGCGAACGAACGAAGGCCGCCCGCTCTGGCCGCTCCTGGTGGTCGGCGTGCTGGCTTGCGCGGTGCTCGCTGCGGCGCTGAGAACGCGCGTAAGGTGGCCGCGACGCAGTGCTGCCGCGCAAGTCCCGGAGGGCCGATGATGGCCTTGCACCCGACGCCCGACCTGCACGAGTCACCGAGTCCGATGGCCGTGAACTGGCGCACGATGATGTTCGACCTGGTGTCGTACATCCATCCGGTGCGCTTTAGCTATCCGACGCAGTTCTCGTCGCCGCGTCAGCGGGCCGTGATCAACGAAATGCTCATCGCCGGATTCCGTCTCGACAATCACTGGCCGTTCGATCAGATCGGCATCGTCGAGCGGCCCTGGGTACTCAACTGGCGATTGTTGCCGCAGGTGGCCTATCTGATGGGATGTCAGGTGCACAAGGCGAGTCTGTGCCGTCGCGCTGCGTTGCTCGGATTGCCCCGGTGGGCCTATGCGTACGCCCGGTTGCCAGTGCTCGATGCGGTGCCGTCCGCGGTGGCTGCGCCGCCCTCGCACGGTGAACTACTCGGCGAAGGGTTTGTGCGACTCATGGCGCTGAGTGCATCGCTTCGCGAACCGCTTCGTCAGCGCTTGCCATTGCTGTTTCCCCCTCTCGATGCTTGCGCCGCCGATATGCCCGACGCGCGCGACGTGCGACTTTTCGTGACGGCTTTGCAATATGCCAAGAAGCATCCCCATTCCCCCCCTGACACGCGTCATTGACGGTGTCGTCGTGAGCCGCGACGAGTTGGCTCGCGGGACCCGGACCGAGCGCGTCGACGACGACATTCGTCGATGGGCGAAGCGTCGTGTCGCCGAGACGCAGCGCACGATGGAGGGACAACGCGCACGTGCGATGCACGCCGGGTATCGCGACGGTATGGCGATGGCGCTCGAAGACGTGGTGGCGCATCTGATGCGCACCGAGCAGATGTGCCTGCGCTGGCGCGGCGAGATGATCGAGCAGGTGCGCGGTTTGCTGAGGTGCGCGTCACGCCATCCGGAGGCACTGCTCGCTGCGCTCGACGACGCGTTGCGCACCTTCGCAGGCGTGCCGTCCGACGTGCCGGTGACGATCGTGTTGCCGGTGCGGCTCAAGCCTCGTCGCGACGACATTCGTGCGCGGGTAGAAGCCGCGTGCCAAGCATCGCTCAAGCTCGAATTCAGAGCGACGGACGAGCGCATCTCCGTGCACCGGGGAAGCACCGTGATCGAGTACGACCCGGACGACTACGTCGCGCGGGCCGAGGCGGCGCTGGATATCGATCCGAACGCATCGAAGGCGGACTTGCACGCGATGCTCGCGCCCGCGCTCAGGTCGCTCGGCGAGCGCGTCGCTGCGCTGGCGACGGGCCTGGCTCAGACGGAGCGAATGGCGAACATGGGCGTGGGCCTCGACGCCGATTTCGACGCGGCACAGCCCGCCGCAATTGCCCCGACTACAGGGCACTTCACTACGACAGGTAATGACCATGAACACCATTGAAGGCGTCTCGACGCTCTCGCCGATGTCCGCAGATGTCGGCAACGAACCGACGCCAGTGTCGCTCGCTGAGCGCGTACGCGGCATGCAAGGGGCGTCGCAGGGGCAGCCGCCCGTGTCGGGCATCGATTCGCCGTCGCCCGACGTCGGCACGCTCGAGGACGACAACGATGAAGACTCGGAAAACAGCTGGCGAGAGTTGTTCATACGTCAGATATGGCTGGCGTCGTTCGACGGAAGTCAGGAGCTATATGAGGAAATTGGCGGCATGTGACGCGCCGGCGGCGCATGCCACGGAATAGTGAAACGGAAGACCCGTCGGGCTTCGACGGGAAGTGAGGTGGTCGATGAGAAGCATGAAGATCATGGAAGAAGCGCAAGCGCTGTGCGAAAACCAATCGTACGCGCTGGCATGCGGCGGCGTGTGGTTCGTGTGTTCGCCGCCGTCCACCCGAAGCCTGTTGCTGGAGCTGCAACCGACTGGCAACGTGGGGCCGACGCGACTGGAACTGAGTCCCGGGTATCGCGGATTGCTGATGCACGGCAAGGGGACGCTGCTGGTCAGAGGCGGCACCCTGCACTACCAACGGTTGCACTGCAACGTGCTGGTCAAGCTGCTGGCGTTTATGGACGAAGCGCACGCGATGGGCAACGACTCTGACGACCACTACCGGCGCTGCGCCGTGCCTGTGCTGCATCGTGTGCCGGTCGAGGCGCCATGGGCTGACCGTCGGCAGTGCGAGCTGTGGTTCCTGAGTCAGATGGCTGCACCGGGCGAGGGTTTTCGCACGATGCTCGACGTGCTGCGCCGTTGCGAATCGTACGACCTGATCCGCTTTTTGCTGACGCGCGCACCCGCTGGTGGCACGTTGCGTCACATGTGCACGAAGTACGGCGTGTCGTACTCGCACTTCCGGCGGCTGTGCCGGGGCGCGCTGGGGGAATCCGCGAAGATCGCGTTGCGCGATTGGCGCATGGCGCGCTCGATGCTTGAAGTCGCACAGGGGAACGACAGTTTCACGGAAATCGCGCTGCGCAACGGCTATGCGTCGTCGTCGCATTTCTCCACGGAGATCAAGGAACTGATCGGGATGTCGCCGACCAGTGCCGCAGGCGCGTTGCGAACGTTGGCCCGATGAAGAGGATGCACTACGTCGTCTGCGCGATGCTCGCCGCAGGCGTTTCGAACGTTGCCGTCGCCTCGTGGGCGATGGCGTTGTCCTCGGCGGGCTCGCTCGACGGCGCTTCGCCAGCGACAGCGCCCCCTGCCGTGATCGCGCCGCAGGCGCAGGTGCTACCGCAGACACCGGAACCTGTGCGTGAGCGCGCGCCCAAGCCGGAACGTGCGGTGGAAGCGGTGCAGGAGGTGCAAGCCGTCGATCCCGTGCCGACCCAGGCGACGGGTGGCGCATCAGGTGGCTACGTGGCACGCAACGACAACCTGCGGGTGTTCTTCGCCGCGTTGTCGCCGTATCTCGGCCGTCCGGTCATCGTCAGCAATCTGGCGGCGAAGAAGCAGGTGACCGGCGACTTCGACTTGAACAACGCCCGTGCGCTGCTGGAATCGATGGCGAACCGGCTGGGTCTCATCTGGTATCACGACGGGCAGTCGATCTTCATCTACGACGCGTCCGAGGTTCGCAATGCAACCGTCTCGATGACGCACGCGACTCAATCCGATCTCGTGTCGTATCTGCGCAGTGCGGGGCTGTACGACCGACGTTATCCGATACGCGGCGAGGCGAGCCGCAAGGTGTTCTACGTTTCCGGTCCGCCGGTCTTTGTCGATCTCGTGCTCGCAGCGTCGCGCTCGATCGATCGCACGACGGTCAACGACATTCCGGCCGCCGGACCCGACCGGATCGGTGTGGTACGCATGGAAAACGGCTTCGTGTCCGATCGCACCTATCAGATGCGCGACGAGAAGATCGTCATCCCCGGGATGGAGTCCGTGATCAAGGAACTGGTGGAGACCGCTCGGGGCGGCGCGGGTAGCCTGGGCAGCCTGCTACCGCCCTCGACGCAGTTGCCGCTTTCGCCCCAGGACAGACGGGGTGTTCCCGCACCGCTATTGCCGCCGGGTCCCGGAACCGACGCAACTTCCCCGCCCGCAGCTCTCAATACCGCGCCGCCGCTTTTGCCCCCTACGCGCCCCGGTAGCGTGGGTGAGGGCGGGCGCGGCCAGCTCATCGTGCAGGCCTATCCGGCGGGCAATAGCCTGCTGGTGCGCGGCACGGCCGAACAGGTCGAGCGCATCGAGCGACTCGTCTCGCGCCTTGATGCGCCACGTCGCCATATCGAGTTGTCGCTATGGATCATCGATGTGCGCAAGGAAGCGCTCGATTCGCTGGGCGTGGACTGGTCGGGGGGCGTCTCCATCGGGTCTCGCGTGGGTGTGCTGCTCAACGCGACGGCGCCGGTCAGTACGCTCGACGGTGTGCGCTTTCTGGCGAAGATTCAGGCGATTGCCTCGCGCGGACTGGCGAGTGTGGTGTCGCGTCCTGTGATCCTGACGCAAGAGAACATCCCCGCGATGTTCGATGGTAGCCAGACGTTCTACGTGCCGCTCGAAGGCGAACGCACCACGGACCTGCGCAGTGTGACCTACGGGACGATGATCAGCGTCTGGCCGCGCTTTGCAGGGCGCGACGAAATCGAGATGACGCTCAACATCGAAGACGGCACGAGTGCGCCCAGCAAAGGGAGCGATGCCGACAGCAAATACACCGTGCTGCCGACGGTATCCCGTACGCGCATCAGCACCATTGCGCGTGTGCCGCAGGGCAAGAGCCTGCTCATCGGCGGCTATACGCGAGACAGCGGTGACACCGTCGAGAAGAAAATCCCGCTGCTCGGCGACATCCCGTGGATTGGCCGCGCGTTTCGCTATACGAGCACGGCACAGAACAACGATGTGCGCGTTTTCCTGATTCAACCCCGCGAGATCGACGGCCCGCTTCAGCATGACGCCAGCGATATCGCGGGCGACACCGTGGCGACATTGCCTTATCCCGTCGACGGCGTGTCGAAGGACGTGCGCGTAACGACAGGGCTCGACCGGGCCCCAGCCGACCAGGCCAACCAAGCCCCCCCTGCCGCCGAAGGACGCGAGGTGTCGGGCGTATCCCCTTCCCAACCCCCGACGGACGCGAGCGCCGAACAGCACATACGCGACGAATCCGCCATCCTCAACACGGGAGCCGACCGTGGCCAGTCTTAACGCTATTCAGCCGTCGTCATCGTCAATCTCGCAGACCTCCGCCGCGTCGCCGGGGCGGCAACGCGCGGCGCGCTCGCACGACGATGACGACGGCCCCCAGAAGATTCTCTCGGGCGGCCCGGTCGCCGAGATCCTAAGGACGCTGGAGTCGACGGACGAACTGTCGTCCATCATGACGCAGTTCCGGCTGCGCTCGATGCGCAAGGACGAGAACCGCGGCATGGCGCAGAGTTACGACTACATCCTCGAAGAGGATGCGCCGAACAAGATCCTGGCGATTCTCGGCGCGTCGTGGGTCACGGCCGAAGGGTTGAATCGACTGCTGAAGGATGCGTTCGACGACGTCACTGACCGATGGCTCGCGCTTCAGGCGCTCGACACACAGCGTGAATCGCTCGACAGCGCACAACAGCAGGCACTGACCGAAGCGATCCAGCTTGCGCAAGACGCACCTCGCAAGGAAATCCGCGAGCGCAAGGCGGGCATTCATTGCGCGATCAAAGCACGACTGAGCGCAAGACAGATTCCGCTCGAGTTCGGGCCGCGTATGTTGCGCGCGGCATATCGCGAGTTTCTGATCAACGACGCCGAGACACCCGACATCGATATCTACCAGTCCTGGATTTCCCGATTCGGCTATACGCGACGCGAGCAGGTGCTCAATTTCATCGAAGACACATTTGTCGACGACATGCGCTCGCTCGATCCGAGCAGCACGGAGGCGGAGGCGCTTGCACCGACGCAGCGTCTGAACGTCCTGAAGCGCCTGCGCTCGTGCGAGCGCACGTTCGTGCAACGGGTCAGCGCCAGTCCGTATGCCGAACCCTTCAACTCCAGCGAGGAGGACTGGCTGCATTTCGTGCTCGCAATTCTGACCGACCCCCGCGCGCTCGACGAATGCATGAGCGCAGTCACAGGCCGTGCCGCACTGCTACAGGACAACGGCGCGCATGGCCGACTGATCGGACTGCTGTCCCGGGCTTGCAGCGACTTGCCGGGCGAACCGTTGCAGACGCAGGAAGCGCGCGACATGCTGCTCGACGGCTTGCGCGATCTCGCCGACGCAGCTTACCGCGGCGAGCGCAGTGACCGAGCGTCAGACCCCGTGTCGCGAAATCGCCGGAGCGCTTAATGCCCGCAGCGTTATTGAGCGAACTGCGGGGCCGTCCCGAAGTCGTCATTCTGATTCTGATGTCGTGCGTAATCGCCATGCTGGTGATTCCGTTGCCGACCTATCTGGTCGACTTTCTCATCGGCGTGAACATCGCGATTTCCGTGTTGCTCTTCCTCGGCGCGTTTCACATCGAGCGGATTCTGAACTTCTCGTCGTTCCCTTCGATGCTGCTCATCACGACGCTGTTTCGGCTGGCGTTGTCGATCAGTACCACTCGCCTGATTCTCATCGATGCCGACGCGGGAAAGATCATCGATTCATTCGGACAGTTCGTCATCGGCGACAGTCTGGCGGTGGGGTTCGTGGTGTTTGCCATCGTCACCATCGTGCAGTTCATCGTGATCGCGAAGGGCTCCGAGCGTGTGGCCGAAGTCGCTGCCCGATTTTCGCTCGACGGCATGCCGGGCAAACAGATGAGCATCGATGCCGACGTGAAGGCGGGCACCCTCGATAACGACGGCGCTCGCGAACGTCGCAGTGTGCTGGAGCGCGAGAGTCAGCTGTACGGATCGTTCGACGGGGCGATGAAGTTCGTCAAGGGCGATGCGATCGCCGGGATCGTCATCATCTTCGTCAATCTGATCGGCGGCATTATCGTGGGGATGACGCAGCGCGGCATGGAGTTGGGCGGCGCACTGGAGACCTATACCACGCTGACCATCGGCGACGGTCTCGTCGCGCAGATTCCGGCGCTGCTCATCTCGGTGTCGGCAGGCTTCGTCGTCACGCGTGTGAACGGCGAAGCCGACAACATGGGGCGCACGATCGTCAGCCAGTTGATGGGCAACCGCTTCGTGCTGGGCGCGACGGCACTTCTCACGTTGATCATCGGCACGCTACCGGGCTTTCCGTTTCCGACGTTTTCTCTGCTGGCGTTGGCCTGTTACTTCGCCAAGCAGGACACCGGTGCGGCGGGGCATTCGGGCAACGCGGCAAAGGACAGCAAGAGCGGTATGCCGGGCGATGGCGCCGCAGGCAAAGCGGGCAAGTCCGGGAAGGCCGGGTCCAGCGCGAAAGCGCGCCCCAATGCGAAGGCGGACAGCTCGCTCATGTCCATCGACAACCTCGACAGTGTCGCGCCGTCGACAGCACCGCTGGCCATCGTGATTCCATCGGCGGAACTGCCGTCGTTCGAAGCGGCAGGCTTCACGGAGCGGGTCCGCAGCCAGTTCTTCACCGACTTCGGCGTGCATCTGCCGGAGGTCCTCTTGCAGGGCTCGTCGTCACTCGGTGAATCGCGCGCTGCCGTCTACATCAACGAGGTGCGCGCCGACGAGTTCGTCATCTTCTACGACCGCGTACGCGTGGACGCCTACACCAGCGAAATCGCGGCCCTGCAATACGAGCCGGTCTTCTCCGGTCCCGAGCGCGGCCGCTGCGCGTGGGTGACGCCTGCGCAGGGCGAGGCGCTCTCCGCCATGCGACATCTCACGCACCCCCCGGCCGACGAGCTGTATCAGGGAATGGCCGTCCTGCTCACGCGCCATGTGAACGAGTTCTTCGGCATTCAGGAGACGAAGAAGATGCTCGATCTGGTCGAGCAGCATTACCCGGATCTGGTCAAGGAGGTGCTGCGGCACGTGGCACTACAGCGGGTCTCGGAGATTCTGCAACGTCTGGTCATGGAGCGGATCTCGGTGCGCAACATGAAGCTCGTGATGGAAGTCCTCGCCATGTGGGCCCCGCGTGAGAAAGATGTGCTCAATCTCGTCGAGCACGTGCGTGGCGCGCTGGGCCGCTACATCTGCAACAAGTTCCTGCGCAGCGGTGAGCTGCGCGTCGTCATGCTCTCCGCGGAGATCGAGGAGAGTGTGCGTCGCTCGATCCGGCAGACGGCCGGTGGCGCGTTCGTCAACATGGACCCAAAGGATGCCGAGACGCTGCTCGACCGCGTAGCACTCGCGCTCGATGCGTCCGGGCGGCCCCACAAGGACCTGGTGCTGCTGGCGTCGGTCGACGTGCGGCGCTTCGTGAAGAAGCTGGCAGAAACCCGCTTTCGAGATCTGGAAGTGTTGTCGTTCGGCGAGCTGGTCGACGGCGTGTCTGTCAACGTCATCAGCACAATCTGAGAGCGCCGATGGCCACCATGACGAAAACACTGACTCAGACGCCGACCCGGAGCAGCCCATCGTTCGTCCGACATCTCTCGCTGATCTCGCGCATCGCCGGACACACGGCCGAGGCGCACATCCCGGGGGTGACCATTGGTGAGATTTGCGATATCCGTCGCACGTGGCGTGACGCGCACGTCGTCGGGCAGGCGCAGGTGATCGCGGTGCACGACGAACGCGCCATTCTCAGCCTGTTCGCCGCCACACAAGGGTTGTCCTGCGATTCGGCGTTGCTGCCTACGGGACGTCAGGCTTCGTGCCGTCCGAATGAGGCATGGCGCGGCGCCGTGCTCGACGCCGGCGGCGGCATTGTGGATCGCATCGACGGGCAGTCGCTGGCACCGGTGCGCGCGGGCGCGGCGGAGCGTGCGCTGCTGGCCCCGTCGTTGCCCTATCTCGAGCGCGTGGGCGTCGATAGCGTCCTGCACACGGGACTGCGCGCCATCGATGCGCTGATGCCGTGTGGTGTGGGGCAGCGTGTCGGCATCTTCGCCCCGGCCGGGTGCGGCAAGACGTCGTTCATGAACGCGCTGCTGGCCGGTGTTGAAGCGGACACGACGGTGGTCGCGCTGATCGGCGAGCGGGGGCGCGAGGTGGTGGAGATCGTCGAAGCGCTGAGGGCGTCGCCGGGCGCGCAGCGCTGCGTCGTGATCTTCGCGACTTCCGACGCGCCTGCCGTCACGCGCCGCAACGCCGCGCTGCTGGCGACCACGGTCGCCGAGCATTTCCGCGATCAGGGACAGCGGGTGGCACTGTTCGTCGACTCGCTGACCCGCTATGTGCGCGCGTGCCGCGATCTGGCATTGGCGACCGGCGAGCTGCCCATGCGCGCGGGCGTACCGGCGTCGGTCTACACGAGCCTGCCGCAGTTGCTGGAGCGCGCAGGGGCGTCGACACGCGGCAGCATCAGCGCCTTCTACACCGTGTTGCTGGAAGACGACGAGATGCCGGACCCCATGGCCGAAGAGATTCGCTCGATCCTCGACGGACACATTCATCTGAGTGCCCAACTGGCGCACCGGAATCACTATCCGGCCATCGACGTGCTACGCAGCGTGAGCCGTGTCGCCACGCGCGTCGCAACGCCCGACCAGATGCGCACGGCGGGCCAGCTGCGGGCGTGGCTCGCGCGTCTCGAATCGTTGCAGACGTTGGTGGACCTCGGCGAATACCGGCCGGGCGTGAGTGCTCAGGACGACCGCGCGATGGAGGCAAAGCCGTACATCGAGGCTTTCCTAAAGCAAGAGGCGCACGAATGGTCGTTCGCCGACGAGACGCTGAGGAGGTTGCATGAAATCGTGGGGTGACGCACGACGACTCTATTGCGCTGCGCTGCAGATCAAGGAGATTCAGGAGCGCGAGTTACGCAACATCTCATTCAGGGACACCGATCTCGTCAGACAGTCCGACGAGATCGCGGCACAACGCGACGCAATTCTCGCGTTGATCGCTTCGTCGAAGCCGTCGCAGCTGGAATCGGATATGAATGGACTGCGCAGCGGCATGCGCGTCACGGGACTGTTGCGGCAGCAGGTGCGCGATCTCGATGTGAAGCTCGCGACACTGGCCGAATCGCGCGAGCAGTTGGAGACCGACCGCGAACTGACCGAGAACGAGCGGCGGCGTTGGTGGCGAAAGGAGACGAAGTACACACGTCTGGCGAAGACGTTGCGCGGCGACGCCCGCAAACGTCAGGCGTATGTGGAATGTAGCGAACTTGAGGAACATCAGTCATGGCGCAGGTAAGCGTGGCAGGAACGGCCGACGTATCGGCAACGCCGGACGAGCCCGGGCGACAGCAGGCGAGCGACAAAACGGTGGCGCAGCGTGTGGAAGAGGCGCTGCGCAAACACGCGTCCGAGCACCGGCGTGCGGACGACATGCCGGGCGCTGCGCCGCTTTGGTTCTTGTCGATGCCGATGGATCGCTCGCCGCCGCTGTGGCTCGATGCGGTGTCTGGAGGCTCGACGTCATCGGGCGACGGCGTGTCGTCGGCACAGCAGGCGCACACAACGTCGGTCGACGACCGGGATGCGATCGATTCGTCGACGCGCCACGGCGGCGCACGTCAGACGCTTGCCGAGTTGCTCAGAGCGAACCGACTTGTGGGCGACGGACAGACACGATCCGTCACCGACAAGCGCACCGACGCGTCGCTCATTGCCGGTACCCCCCAAGTCGATGCCGACCGTGCTTCGGTTCAACGTCGCGACGCCCGGTTGCCGACGCCCGGCGGTGTTGGCGATGTCGGTGAGTCGGCCACGGCGAGCGTGGATGGTCGCGCTGTGATGGCGTCGGGCGCGGCATCGGAGGTCGGGCAGGAAGCCGGGGGGGAAGCGGGGCGGGAAGCGGGACCCCGTCACGACGCACGCGAGCGGTCGCATCGGGGGGAGGGTGGCGCCAGCGCGCCGGGCACTTCGACGCCACAGGTCATGCAGGGACAAGCGCTCGCGCCACATCCGGGCGCACGTCGCTTCGCTGCGCAGGTGCCGCACAAACCTATGGCGCCGCGTGCACCGGCGCACCCCTTACCCGGCGATGCTGTCCGCCGGTCGATCACCGGTGGCGACGGCATGCGCTACGCATTCGGGAGCTGGGGCAAAGGACACTTCGTCAACGTGCAGGTCGTGCAAGTGGATGGGCGACGAGGCTTCGTGCTCGGCGCATCGGACACCATGGTGCAGCGGCGCTTGTCAGCCGCGCTGCCGGGGGCGGCATCCTCGTCGGACGAAGGTTCGTCGCGCCGCGTCGGTGTGCGCGCCATTGAGGCCGTCGAAAAATTGGACAGCACAAACGATGAGGACGCCGGATGCTGAAACTGCGGCGTATCGACGAAGGACTGTCGCGGCTGACGCTGGCGGCGGACGTCTGGCAAGCGCGGGGCTGGTCGGCATCGCTCGAATATCTGCCACGCATGGGGTCGTGGATTCGCGTGCAGGACACCGCGCACACGTGGCAAGGGTGGGTGGAGCCAGGCATGTGGCTCGAAGGTGCCGCGCATGAGTTGGCGTCGCTCGCGTGCTGCGCCGATTCCGAGCAATTGGCGGCGCGATTGTTCACGGTGACGGCAAACCCGTTGCATCTGCCGATGCCCGAGTTGCGTTATGACGTGCTCGACGTCGGTGCGCCGATCGACGGTGCGGCGCTACCCGAAGCGATGCTGCTCAAGGTGCGGGCGGCGGAGTGCCCCGTGTGGCTTACGCGGGTGCCAGACGTGCGGGCCACGATGCCGCTCGACGTGAGTGGCGTGCGCTTCTCGCTCGATGTGGAAATTGGCCGCAGCCCGGCTTGGCTGACGACGCTGCGCAGCATTCATCGCGGCGACGTCCTGATCATTCGCGACGTGAAGCGTCGGCTGAGTTGTACGGGAAGTGTGATCGGCGGTTATCAACAGGAAGAGGGGAGCGCGATGCTGGAAACGTATTTGCATGACGAGATCGAGGACATGATGCCCGAGCGAGCGCGAGAGGGCGACGACGTTGGCGACATGGCGGCAACCTCTGGCGGGGCGACGTCGCTGGCCCAATTGCCTGTCGAACTGGTGTTCGTGCTGCAACGCGAGCGCATGACGCTTGCCGAACTGGAGCAAATCGGCCGCACGCGCGTGCTTGCGTTGCACCCGGGCGCGGAGCAGCACGTCGAGGTGCGTGCCAACGGTACGTTGCTCGCGCGTGGCGAACTCGTGCAACTCGACGCACGGCTGGGCGTCGAGATATTCGAGTGGCTGATGGAGACGGACGACGCGCAACGAGAAGTAAAGGGACCGGATCATGTGGAGTGATGTACCGGCGATAGCGGTACTGAGTTTCTTCACGCTGCTGCCGTTTCTGGTGGCGTCGGGTACCTGCTTCGTCAAGTTTTCCATCGTGTTCGTGATGGTGCGCAACGCGCTTGGGCTGCAACAAGTGCCGAGCAATATGACGCTTAACGGCGCGGCGCTGCTGATCTCGGTTTTCGTCATGCTGCCGGTGACGACGGCGGTGCTCGACGCGTATCAGGCAAACCCCGTCAACTTCGCCGATCCGAATTCGGTGCGTCGCTTTCTCGACGACGGTCTCTCGCCCTACCGCGATTACCTGCTCAAGTACGCCGACCCGCAGTTGACGCAGTTCTTCGCGCGTCAGGAGGTGACCCGCGACGGTGCCAGCGTGCCGCTCGACGCCACCGCACCGTCCATCTTCGCGCTGCTCCCGGCGTATGCGCTCACCGAAATCAAGAGCGCGTTCACGATCGGCTTTTACCTGTATCTGCCGTTCGTGGTCGTCGATCTGGTGGTTTCCAGCGTGTTGCTCTCGCTGGGCATGATGATGATGAGTCCGGTGACGATCTCCGTGCCGATCAAGCTCATTCTCTTTGTCGCGATGGACGGATGGTCACTGTTGTCGCAGGGCCTGGTCAGCCAGTATCTGCAATAGGGAACGCAGCATGGATAACCTGATTTATGCGGGCAACCGGGCGCTGTACCTGGTGCTCATTCTGTCGTCTGGTCCTGTCGCTGTGGCCACGCTCGTCGGTGTGACCGTCGGCTTGCTTCAGACGGTCACGCAAGTGCAGGAGCAGACGCTGCCGTTCGGCCTGAAGCTACTCGCTGTCTCGCTGAGTCTGTTCTTGCTCGCCGACTGGTTCGGCGAGACGCTGGTGGGCTACGGCGCGACTATGCTGAAGCTGGCCGTGACGGGCAAGGCCTGACGTGGATGTATCGCTCGTCTTCGAGCACCACGACGGCATTCTGGCGGTCGCGATGGCGTACGCGCGTGTCGCGCCGTGCGTGTTCTTGCTGCCGATCCTCAACGGGAATGTGCTATCGGGCGTAGTGCGCACCACCGTCTCCATGTGGATGGCCGTGGGCGTCTGGCCTTATGCCTATGGGGCACCTCTCCCACTGGATGGCTTCATATGGGCGTTGTTGCTGCGCGAGGCGGCGCTGGGGCTGGTGATCGCGGTGGCCGTGGCGCTGCCGTTCTGGGTGTTCCACGCGCTGGGGGCGTACATCGACAACCAGCGTGGCGCCACGCTCAGCAGCGTGATCGATCCGGCGAACGGTATCGATACGTCGGAACTCGCCGGGTTCTTTCAGTGGTTCGTTGCGGTGATCTATTTGCAACTGGGCGGCATGACGCTGCTGCTCGAAGTGCTGGCGCGCAGTTACCGTGTGTGCGAGCCATTCGGGCAGTGCACGATCTCCGTTGCTCGCATTCACGAATTCCTCGATGTGCTGGTCAGTCACGCGATTGCGCTGACGGCGCCGGTGGTCGCCGCGCTGTTCCTGTCCGAATTGGTGCTGGGGCTGTTGTCGCGCTTCGCACCGCAGGTCAATGCCTTTGCGCTGTCGCTGACGATCAAGAGTCTCATCGCGTTTGCCATCTTGCTGATCTATTTCTCCGCAACGTTGCCGGACGCGCTCGTGTCGATGTTCATGCGTCCCGACGACGTGGTGCGCTGGCTCGCGCCGGCTGCGGGATCGTAGACGGACGCGTGGTATGGGCGAGAAAACCGAGAAGCCGACACGCAAGCGGCTGAAAGACGCCGCGAAGAAGGGGCAGGCGTTCAAAAGCAAAGAACTGACGATGGTCACGCTGGTGTTCGTCGGCCTGATTTTCGTGGTGTCGAGCGATCCGCTGGTGTGGCTGATGCAGGAATACCGGCAGGTGCTGGCGAATGGCGAATTCGCCGATCCGCAGGCCTTCGCCATCAGGCTGTTCAAGCACGGTTTGCAGATGTTCATGCCGGTGCTGTTCGTGTGCGTCGTGGCGGCGGTGTTGCCAGCCTTGCTCCAGACCGGCTTCGTGTGGGCGAGCGAAGCGATTAAGCTGAATCTCGGGGCACTCAACCCGATGTCGGGCACCAAGCGCATCTTCAGTTTGCGCACGCTCAAGGATTCGCTCAAGTCGGTGTTCTATCTGCTTAGCTTCGGTGCCATCGTCGTGGTGCTGTGGTCGAGCGCCAAGGGGCTGCTGTTCGCGCAGATATACATGAGCCCGGCGGGTGTGGGCGCGGCGTGGGCCGAATTGGTACGCAAGCTGATCTGGATCTCGCTCGCGTGTGTCGTGCCCATTGCCGTGCTCGACGCGATGGTGGAGTTCTGGTTGTTCATGCGCGAGCAGCGCATGGAGCGCCACGAAGTCAAGCGCGAGCAAAAGGATACCGACGGTAATCCCGAAATCAAGCGACAGCGCCGCACACTGCACAACGAGCTGTTGTCCGAGGCGGTGAAGTCCGACGTGCGCGACTCGCGTCTGATCATCGCGAATCCGACCCACATCGCCGTAGGCATCTATTTCCGTCCCGAGGTCATCCCACTGCCGTTCATTTCCGTCATCGAGACGAATGCGCGCGCCCTCGCGGTACGCAAATACGCCGAGTCGCAGGGCATTCCCGTGATCGGCGACATCGCGCTCGCACGGCGTCTACATCGGACGCATAGTCGTCATACGTT
Organism: Pandoraea sp. NPDC090278; assembly: GCF_044772185.1. Lineage (NCBI taxonomy): Bacteria > Pseudomonadati > Pseudomonadota > Betaproteobacteria > Burkholderiales > Burkholderiaceae > Pandoraea > Pandoraea sp. NPDC090278. The sequence continues at coordinate 562,644 of NZ_JBIVYJ010000002.1, forward strand.
CGTGGCGCTCGAAGAACTCGACGCGATCATGCGACTGCTCATCTGGCTGGAAGACGTCGAGCGCGCAGGCACGCAGGACGACGAGGTCGGCGAAGAGAACGACAACCCCGGCGAAAGCGAAGCCGAGTCGAAGGACGCAATTGAAAAGCCAAACGCTAGTCCCCCTGTTCAATAGAACGCTTTTTGGAAGTCTCCCAAGGGACGCGTTGTTTAAATGATAGCTATCGGGATGCAGTTATGAGACGACGCGCGACACATTGCGGCCCCCCGAATTATTTGAGATCCCGGGAGGAACGATGGTGCGCGAGGACATGTGTCATCTCTCGATGCTGCGCAACGCGGGCACGTTTGCGAGTTTTGCCGAACCGGATGGGACATCTCCGAACCGGGAGTGCCTGCGCGCACTGGCGTGCGATGCGCTCGCGGGATTGCGGCAGTCCCTGCCCACGGGGGCGCGTGACGCGGCTTGCGCACATGCGATCGACCTTCCGTCCGAACACGAGCTGTTCCCCGGCGTGCTGCCGACGCGAGCGAAAGCAGAGGTGAGCCACCGGCTGGCCCGCGTGAGACTGAGCGACGCAGCTCGCCGCATCGTTGCCGCATTTGGCCGCGCCCAGACGGCCTTCGAGCGAAGTCAGGCGCAGGCGATGAGCGCAGATGTGGCGGTGGCCGAAGCGCAGGTCGTGCTCGATGTTCTATCGCCGCGCGATCCGCAGTACGCCCGTGCGAGCGATAAGCGTCAGAGCGCGCTTGCGCAGGCAAGGGCAGCGGCTGAACAGGCAGACCGTTGCTATCGATGGGTGCGCGAGAGCGGTATCGAATCATGGGTTCGGTACCTCGCGCGATTGCCGGATTTTTCGCAGATGAGCGAGATGCGGCAGGACAACGAACCTGTCGGGAAGCGTAGCCGTAGCGACGTCCGTTCGCTTCGGGCACGCGCCGCGTCGGCAGGTCGGCGTACCGCCAGCCCCCGACTCGCATTTATTCCAGCCGCCCGGCTGGCAGACAGAAGATCGACCCGTTTTCGGGGATCGGAAGGAGGTAATTCGATGACACAAGCGGCAATGCAAGCAGAGACGGACGAAGGGCGCGTCACGAGCGCGATCTGGGACGCCGTCGTCGCAGGCGCAAGCCTCAAGGACATTCACGGCATTCCAAGCGAGACCATGGACGGCCTGTACGCGCACGCCTACGACTTCTACAGCAACGGTCAGTTGGCGCAGGCCGAAGCCTTTTTTCGCTTCCTCTGCATCTATGACTTCTACAACCCCGAGTACATCGTCGGACTCGCGGCGGTGTGCCAGCTCAAGGAGGAATACCAGAAGGCGGTCGATCTCTACGCGATGGCGTTCGCCGTCGGCAAGAACGATTACCGTCCGGTGTTCTACGCGGGGCAGTGCCAGATGATGATGCGCAATATGCCGCTTGCGCGCGAATGCTTCGGGCTGGTGTGCGAGAGCAGTAGCGACGCCGATCTGCGCACGAAGGCCAAAGCCTATCTCGACGCCATCGGCGCGGATGACATCAAGGAAAAAGCGTCCGGCGCCAAGGAGGCCGCATGACCACGATTACCGCCGCTTTACCTCAATTCGCACCGCTTCCGGACGGTTCGAGCGATATCGACGCACCGGTGGGAGGCAAAGGCGTCGAAGGCGCGGGAACGCCAGTGCCAGACATCCGGGCGGGCATGCAGGACGTCATCAAGCAGATTATCGAGAACATGACATCGACACCGCCGCCGACGGGCGCAATGCCGAAGACGGACGCCGATGCCCCCGCCCTCAAGCCGCCGCTCGGCGATGCACGCGCGAGCCTGACGTATTTGCTGGGGCGCCTGACTGAGTTGCTCGGCAATTCGTCATTGTCGGATCTTCAGAATCGCCTCAAGCAGTCGCAGCTCGAAGCGGCGTCGCGTCAGGCAATGGCCGAGCAAAGTCAGGCCGAGTTCGATCAGGCGGTAGCCGACGCGACGAACGCGCTGGCCGCGCTCGACCAGGCCATCCAGAGCCTCGCAGATGCCGAGCAGGCGCTGGCGAATGCGCAGGACGCCCTCGCCAGAGCGAAGGCCGCACTCGACGGCGCAACGCCGGGCACGCCCGAATACGACGCGGCCGCACAGGCATACGAGGCGGCGAAGTCGGGCTACGACGCCGCAAAAGGCAAGCATGACGATGCGAAGCGCGAAGCGATGGAAGCCTTCGATGCCGCCAAGGCGGCGACGAAGAAGGCGGACGACGTTCTGGGCAAGTTCCTCGGCGATCAGTTGCCGGGAGTACTCAACAATCCATCCACCGAAAAGAACGGCGAGAACATGGACGAACTGCTCCTTCTGATGGCAAGACTCGCGAAGTTGCTCGGCGACAGCGCGAACGATGCCATTCAGGAAGACATGAAGTTCTTCGAGGCGATTCGCAAGGCGAGACAAGCCGATCTCGTCAAACAGAACGAGGAGTACGAAGCCAAAGTCAGGAAAGCCCAGAAGCTGAGCAAGATCTTTGGCATTTTCGGAAAGATTCTGGGGGCCGTGCTGGCGGTTGTCGGTGTCGTCGGCGCGGTGTTCACCGGTGGCCTGAGCACCACGATGACGGTGGTTGGCGTCGCGTTGCTCGCCGATTCGGTCATGGGGGCTGCGACGGGGTTCTCGCTCGTCGGTGAGGCAATCAAGCCGCTGATGACCCACGTCATTCAACCGCTGGCCTCCGAGATCGGCAAGTTCGTCGGGTCGATGCTCGAGGAGCTGGGCGTGGGCAAAGACACTGCGGAAATGATCGGCAACATCGTCGGGGTGGTGGCCGCCGCAGCGGTCGCGATCGCCTTCATCGCCGTCTCGGTCGTGGCGGGCGGTGCGGTAGCGGCGACCAACTTCGGCAAGATGCTCGGCACGCTCGTAGGCGACCTGGTGAAGAAGCTCGTGCCCGACATGCTGCGCGAGGCAGGCAAGGCCGGTGCAAAGATGATCGCTCAGGGCATGTCTTCGGCGGCTTCGAGACTGGGTGTGAAGGAGGGCAATGCGCAAATGCTCGCCAATACGCTCAGGAGCGTGGTGACGTTCGGGGAACTTGCACTGAGCGGCACGCAGGCCGTAGGCAGCGGGGTCACCGGAACGTATCAGAAGCAAGCCACCGACGTCATGGCCGACATGATGGTCGCGCAGGACTCGCTGAACAAGATTACGGACTCTGTGAAGCAGTCGGCGGACCGCTTTGGCGCCGCTCAGAATGTTGTGACCGCGATCATTGCTCAGATGTCCGACGCGGCCAAAGCCCAACAGGAAGCGCGAAAGTTTGTGCTCAACAACGTACGTGCTTGAGTGAAAGGAGAAGTTCATGAGCCTCCCGATTCAGGATGTGATGCATCAACCGTTCGTGCCGATGACGGACGCACTGACCAAGCCCCAGTCGCCGCCGTCGGTGCTGAGCCCCCCTCTCTTGTTCACGCCGAATCTCGATGACGCGGACACACAGCGGCCATCGCTCGCGAATCCGCCACCGGACGCCAATCGTCTCGACGCCGTCGACTGGTTGCGTGAGCAGGACGACAAGAAGCGTATCGGCAACGACGCCCCGGCGAAAGACGAAGATAAGGGCATCGGCAGCAATGGGCTGATCTCCGGCGCTGCACTGACCCTGTCGCTTGTCTATACGTTCTACGTACGCGCTTATGAAAACTCGGTCCAGCTGCGCAACAAGATGGCGGAGGTGAATGTCGACTCGGTGTTGGCGGGGGCCGACGCGACCCGACGTCAGGGCGTTGCAGCGATGTGGGGAGGCATTTCGTCCGGCGCGGTGCAACTGCTGCTCACGGGCGGGGGGGTGTTCATGAGCCGGAGAGGGCTCTCCCAAGAGCGCTCGACGCTGAAGAATCAGAGTTCGACCCCGGATGTGACGCCACCACCACCGCCTCCGACCTCGCCGGACGTGCCGCCCGTCCCCAATGCGTCGACGGCTGCCGCAGGGCAGTCTCCTGCCAGTCGTCGTAACAGCGTGGATGCCAGCGTGTTGGACGATGCGCCTACCCCCGCGCGCGCGGGTGCCGTAGACAACGTCGATGTCCCGGATGCCCCGCCGCCCGCGACGAACACCGACGTTGCGTCCGGACCCGATCCGCTCAATCCGGCGGCGATGGCCGACGATGGCCGACGGGCGCAGACGTCGGGGCAGGCGCTGATGATGTTGGGAGGTCCGCTCGCGGGCATGACGAACGGCATCAGCCGCCACAGCGAATTGATTGCTGCGCAGGATCAGAAGGTCAATGACAGTGGCGCACAGCTGTCGAACAACGGCGTGAACAACATGCAAGAACAATCGAACCGGGACAACTCGACGCTGACGGAAATGCTTCGCGCATTCGACAGCGCGTCACAAGCGTCCATCGGTGCGGTTTCGACAATAGCCAACAACCTGCGCGCATGACGCTCACTCTTCAAAGGACGAATGAATGACAAGTATCGTTCCTGGCAGCTTCTTTCCTGCCGCGACACTTAAACCGGAAGACATCGTGCCACCGGGAACCCCGGAAATCCCATCGAACGGCGTTCCCGACCTAAAGCGTGTCGATGCACCTTCTCCCGACGATGCACTGATCGACGGCGTGGTCAAAGCTGCCAACCGCTTCTGGGAAGCATTCCTGATCGCGGGGAAACAGATGAGCAACGACGCCTGGGACGATGCACGCATGGCAGGACACGATCTTGTCGCACGGGCACAGGGTCTCGCGGACAGCGACATACCCATGCCGGAGGACCTACGCGATCGGCTACGCGGGGACGCACCGCAGAGCGGGGTCGATGGCAAACCGGATGCCCCTGGCATTCGCGCCCTCGGCAACGAACCGCCCCCCCCCAGTGAATTCGTTGAGTGACGACGACATCGACCCAGACAAGGACGACGATCCAGGGCGTTGGAGCGACGAAGAGTTCTGGGACATGCTTACGAATCTGATCAGCGATTTGAAGAGCGACTTCCTCGACACCTTCGAGGAGGCTGCGAAGAAGTATCTCGAACTCGGTCAGGCGCTAACCGACATCATGTCCCAACTGTCGTCATGGATTACGTCCGGTGGCGATGGCAAGGATGTGAAGCTCGACGTCGGGAAACTGAAGGAAGCGCTCGAAAAGTTGCTCGAGAAATTCAAATTGCCGAATCCGAATGCGGTGTTGTGGCCGCCTCAGAAAGAAGGGGATGATGGCACGGATGGCGGGATCGAAGGCGGCAGCAAGGAAGAGGCCGAGAAGTGGGCAGAGGATCTCGGTTTGCCGGACAGCAGCGTGGTCGAGCAGCCGCCGGGCAGCGGCAAGTATGTGGTGGTGATCGATACCGGTCCGATCCAGACCATGATCGATACGCTGCCCGAGGGAGACAAAGACGGCATTGCGACGATGACTGCGCAGCAACTGGAAATTTGGCGTAACGGCTTCACCGGGCAGGAGAACCAGGTGAAGACGACGATACAGTCGCTGTCGCAGCGCTATACCACGTCGAACGCGAATTATGAGAACCTGGTGAAGGTGCTGAGCGGCGCGATCGCAGCGATGAGCGAGTCGGCGAAAGCCTACTACCGCTGATGACGACAGAGGGTATGCGTTGTCGCCAGCATCCCCGTCTCACCTCCAACCCCGCCCGTCCCGGCGGGGTTTTTTTATGGACGCTTGAAACGGCTACCGTCAGACGCAGAACAACGTCTCCAGACGCGGGTCGTGACGATACAGTCGTTGCCATGGATACCAGTCGGTGCGCATGCGTCGCCAGGCGTCGCGCGCAGCGCCGATGCCCTCCGCGTGAAGGATCAACGGCAGCAGTCCCGCACGGACCTGGCGCGAGTCGATTTCTGAGAGCAGTTGTCGGGCGGCCCGCTTCGCCGGCTCTGCACCGCGCGCGAGTTCCACGTAATGACGGTTTACCCGCAACAGGCCCGCATCGTCGCCGGTCTCGCGCACGGACCGCACCAGCGCTTCGGCCTCGGCGTGGCGCGATTGGTAGGAAAGTATGACAGCCATAGCGCTGGTGAGCACCGGATGATGCTGGCCCAGGCGTTGCAGACTTTCGCGAGCTACGACGATGGCTTCGTCCGTGCGGCGGTCGAAGAACATCGACCAGATCTTGAGAATCGTCGCTGCGATCATGCTCGGGTCGTGCTCCAGAGCGATATCGAGCGCCATCTCCGCGGCCTTGGCTTCTCCTTTCAGGATGCAGTGCCACGCGTGGTGATAGCGCACGTAAGGGTTCGTTGGCGCAGACCACAGCGCCCGATCAAAGAGAATGTTCGCCACGCTCGATTCGAACTTCATGCTGTGCAACAACGCAAGCAGGCTCACGGCGTGAGGATCGCGAGGTGCGAGCGCAAGTGCGGATTCGACTGCCGCGCGTGCGCCGTGCAAGGCCGCTTTCTGATCGAACAGACCGAGATACGCCAGCGCAAGGTAGCACTCGGCCTGCCCGCAGTACGGCGCCGTGCGCGACGCACCTTGGCCCACGCACTGATGAAACAGCTGCAACGACTGTCGCAGGCTCGAAGGTGTGTGTTGTTGAAGATGGAAGCGTGCGTGCAGGAACGTGGTGGCGCAGTCGAGCGAATCGAACGATTGCGACAGATTGACCGACGCGCCAAGCCCCGGCACATGCTTTGTCACGATGTCGGTGATGCGGGTCTCGAGCGGCAGCGTGTTGTCCGTGTCTGTCAGTTCGAAGTCTTCGCTGCACAGCAATTGATGACCTTCGGAGCTCACCAGCTCAACGCGTAATCTGTTGTTTTCGATGGCGTGACCGATAACGTAGTAATCGGGCGAGAAGCGTTCGACGAAGCGCGCGATGTCGTGGCATTCGAGCACCGAGCGCGTGATGGAGGCGGGCAGGACACTCAGACCATACGCCGTGAATTCAAAGAAGCGCGTGACGAGCCGGTCGTGCAGCATCAGCGTCTGCGCCACATTCGGGAGACGGAACGGCATGATCGCGAGCGTGCATAACGCGGCCGCACGCGTAGCCGCCGACACAATGGCGACAGAGCGGCGAATCCGGTACCCGGTGCCGTACACCGTCTCCACGATGCGATCGGACTTCTTTTCGCGAAGCACGCGCCGGATGGCGTAGATGCAGCGCGTGAGCGATTCTTCGCTCACGTCCTGATGCGGCCAGACCAGCGATAGCAGCCGGTCTTTGCTGACGTTTTCACCGGCAGCGTCGAGCAATGTGCGCAGTACCGCGACCTCCTTGGGGGGCAGGCAGATCTGGCGGTCCCCTTGCTTGAGCACACCATTCGCGTCCAACGAGAAATCGTCGAACAAATAGACTTTTCCATTCTGCGGCGAACTGATCTGGTTCACGTGCCGATTCTCCTGCCAGCGAACCCCACTCGACGCGAGCGAAGACGACTACAGATCCGATCGGCCGCAAACCGGAAGTGTGCGAGACCTTTTCGCTCAGAATCATCGCCGCGGGGGGCGCCGGCGAAATCATGTTCCTTAAAGCGTGGAGACTATGCGAGGAACCATCGATTCCGGGGGGCTCGGTGCAGCAATTTAGGCCGATTCCCGGCGAATTTGGGTCGGAAGCACTTTCCGGTCTCGTCGGCATGGGCGAAAGATGAAATGCACTCCCGGGAGAAGACCGGGATCATGCCCAGAAGCAAGACATGTTCCCGAAAGTCCCGAACCTATAAGAATTCATGGAAGCAGACCGTGAGTCCGGCACGTCGATTTCGGCATCAGCGCTGCGCCGGCTGGCCGCCACCCGTCAGGCGGACCAGTCGCCGCCCGTGGTGCAGGGCGAAGTGGCTCTAGCACGAATCTGCGCAGCGATGCACGAGCGTTGGCAGGTCGATGTGACGATGCGTCACGAGACGATCTTCTTCGAGGCGCGCGATCTGGACACGTGTTCGATTCGGCAGCCCGTCGGCACGCTCATCGAGCGATGCATGCGCGCCGTCGACGAGGACGGCGCAGTCCGCGCTTTGACGATGAATCCCATGCTTTGCCGACGAGGCTTCCTCTTCGGCACGCGTGGACCGCTGGTGGTACTGCATCGATATATCGCGCCGTGGGAGACCTTCGAGGCGTGCATGGACGCGATCCACGATTTTCTGTACGTCTCGGACCGCGTCAAACGTGTGGTGATGCCGTCATGACACATGCCATTTCCACGCTGCTGCTCGGCGCGCTGCCGCAGACGTTCGGCACGTTCCTGCAAGCGCGCTCTGCGGTGGGCGTCGAGCCGTTCTGGCTGCTCGAATACGCGCATGGTCATCTGACGTTCATGGTGTCGTTCTCGGGAAGAGGGCTGCCGGACGTGCGATTCGGCGGACGTACGGCGCATTGTGAATCCTGGCTGTGCGGCCCTTCGCTGTTCGAGTCGCGTCGCATGTTGCTGATGTATGGCAGCGCGGTGCGTGGCACCCGTGCCGACATCGTGGCTTGCATCGACATGATCCTGTCCGAGGTGTTTTTGCGGTGACGCCGGCGCAGGCGCCTGCTTGCAGCAGCGCAAGAAGGCGCCGGTATTTGAGAGGGGACACAATCCTATGGCATCTATGGTTCAGTCGACGCTGGACGTACACAATGCGGTCGCAACGCTCGCGTCCGAGCGGGTCGACATTTCGCAGAACGAATTCGACACCTGTATCGGGAACGACGATCGCCTCTTTCAGGCGAGCAACGATAGCGACGAGGTGCCCGCCACGCGGGTGCGACACGACGCCGGGACAGCGCCGCTATCGCGGGCCGACACCCGCGCGGCGATCTCCTCGCTCTGGAACGTCTATCAGAATTGCCGTACCACCTTGGGACGGCCCGACAAGGGGCTCGCCCACGACAGGCTCAAGGCGCAAGTGCGAGACTTCTTGCGTGGATCGTCAGACGCACAGTTGTCGGCGAAGGAGATGCGGACGTGCTCGGAACTCTTTCGGTCGTTGCAAAGCGCGCTCGAGCGCCACATCAGCAAGAAGACCTGGGGGCTAAAACTTGTTCCCACAGCATTGCGCGCCAGCCGTTCCCTGAAATGGCATTTCGAAGTCAGCGTCGATGAGTGCGTCAAACGGCGTCTGAACGACGGGCTGAAAGAACGGCTGGGTACGATGAAGCCGGGCGCGTCGCAGTCCTTCCGGATGCGTGGCGGCGTCGGTGCCAAATTGGCGCCGGGCGTAGGCGTGGGCGTCACTTACGCAAGAGATTCGACCTTGTCGGTCACGCCAACAGAGTGGGTGGTCGATGCAGGTACGCATACGCTTACGCTCTCGGCCGACGCGGACGTGCTTTCGTTCGTCGAGGCAGAGCTGGGACTGTCGGTCGCGGCGTCGCGCTCGGAAATTTACGGTTCGCTGGTCGACTACGTCACAAACGCGAGTCACAAATTCACGACGTGGATCAAGCATAGTCCGATAGTGCTGATCGCCAAGATTCGGGACCTGTTCACGATCTCTTCGTCCTACGAGCACGACCGCGAACGCGCGGATTTCAGTAGCGATTGTCTGGAAGACGATCTGATCGCCCTGTGCGGCAGAAGCCTCGACATTGCGCGGTACGGTCTGGCCAAGCAGGCGGTCGAGCGTCAGGATACTTACATGGGGGCGGTGCACGCCGATGTGTCCGCCGAAATCGGCATTTCGGCGAGTCTTTCGGCGGCTGGCCGAAAGTTTGTGACGATCAAGCATGCGCGTCACGACATTCTGTCGCTGGTCGACTCGAAGCCGGATGTCGCGCGCCGACTGCTGTCTGGGTCCACCCTTGTCTGTACGCCCGAGAAGTTGCTGGAGGTGATACGGGCACACCTGACACAGTCGAGCAGGGAGATCACGTCCGAGCGCATGACGGGGCGGCAAGGGCGCGGCATCGAGAACATGCAGGCGCGCGCGCAATATGTGCTCGAACAATTTGCATTGCTCAAACTCAACGGCGATCTGGATCCGGAGGTGGAAGCGATCTTCATGGAACTTTTCAAGGAGCGAGAGCGCATCTTGCGTCCCCACTCGCTGGCCGTCTACGAACTGACGAGTCGACAAAGCAAGTGGCAAGCCGAGCTGAATGCGAGCGTCGGGCTGGGCGCTCCACTGCCGGTGGGTATTCGCGGAAATATCACGTTTGAGAAGGTGACGGAGGACGAAGACCCCTATTACTGCGGCAGCTTTCTCACGATCGATCTCGCAGGCACTGTCGACGTTGCGAGTTCCGTTGCGCAGGCACTCAACGCGGTAGGCGTGCGCCCGGGCAGCGTATGGGGCGTGGCCGAAATCGGCAGCGCACTGAGCAACGTGGACATCGATGCAGACGTAGGCGTGACGACGACGATGCGTTTCAAGCTCAAGGAGGATGGTGTCGCACTGATGTATTCCGTTCGCGGCGTCAAATCGACGTGTGGCGTGGGCGGGGAGATACCGACGCCGATTTCCGTATCGGGGGGAGTGTCGTGGGCCGGTAACTCGGCGGACGTGCTGACCATCGGCAGCCATTGTCTCGACATGCTTGCGCCGATGATGCGTCAACGTCTGACGAGCGTGTCGGAGGGCGGCGGCGCGTGGTGGCAGGACTTCTCGACGCGTCACAAGGACGAGCTCGACGAGATGTACTTCCAGATGGCGACCCCTGTGTCGGGATCGACGCTCGAAGCCGATCTCGAGCGCATCGTGCAGGAGGTGCCCGCCACACGACACTTGCTGGATGCACTGCGCGAGGCCGCAGGAGATCTCGCGCAAGCGCCGACCCCGAGCCACAGGGCAAAGACGAATGTCGCGATGGCCGAGTTTATGCTCGCATACGTGAAAGGTGGCTACGGCGAGAAGGTGTCGCGAAAGTGGCGCCTTTCGGTGGGTGGCAAGCGGTTGCCAGACCTCGAAAGCGAGGCCAACAGAGCCGCGAGCGGGAATCACGGCAATGGCGGCACGTCGGTGCTCGCCGCGTGAAAGCGATAGGCGAGACGAGGCAGGAATGAAGCAGCAGGGCGTGGCGCAAACCACGCCCTGCGAGGACGTCAACGATTTGTGATGTGCGTCACTACATGCGCAGAGGTGGGTGGTTTGGGCGGAATCAGATTGGGGGGCGGGACGCCGATGGAGGGCTGTGCTGGCGGTCGTGACGAAGGTAACGATGCGGTCGATGGTGCCGCTGCATTGTGGGCGTTGCGTTGCACGGAGCCTCGGACGAGCGTGTCCGCATTTTTTGGCGCAGCGATCTGATTCAGCGCAGTCCGCGCGCGATACGCAGCAAGTTTGGCCTGTGCACGGTCGATCAGCTGGTCATCGTTCGCCGGGGATTCGATCTTCACGGGACGGACGGGAGGTGACGCAGGTCCGATAGGGTCGCCTCGAACGGAATAACGTCCGACAGACTGCACCGCCCGAGTATTTAAGGCCCTGAGCAGCCGGGATGCTTTTACGCCGGAAAATACAGCACGTATCTGTGCAGCGAATCGATTCCATGCCGAGGGCAAGCGTTTGGGGGAGAGCTCCCGATTCAGAATGAATGTGCGTACCCGCATGTTCTGCTTCGGATGAAAGCGAAAGTCGCACCCTCCGTATTTGACGATATCGCCGCGTTTGGTCATTCCGATCTTCGTATCCGATGGCATGGCGCTCAGTTGCATAAGTAAATCGTGGGTGGGTCTCGACAGGGGAATGGTCATGATTAGCTCCTGTGAATGATGGGGTCAGTGGGCCGTAGGCAGCGCTTGCGCGACATCCAGCAGTTCGCCGAATGCGTCGGCCAGCGTGGCTCGGTCCTGCCCGTTGAGCGGCATCTTCATCCAGCAATTGAGCGTGCCTTTGTCATTGAGCGAAAACACCGGCTGACGGAAGTCCGCGCGCAGATGATTGGCCTGCAGGGCGGCTGCCAGGGCGTCGGTCGTCGGCGCTTCGTTGATCTCGGCAAGCATGAACCAGGACACCTGATCGATCGCGCCGAAGTGCAGCGACATGCGGTCTTCGACATCGAGACTCACGACTTCCTGATCCGGGGCCGGTTCGAATGCGAAAAAGCCGATGTGTTGCAGCAGCTCACCGACAACGTTGTGAAAGGAGTGCAGGTCTTGCATCGGGGAACGTCCTTGAAAGAGGGGATGAAAGGGAGTCGCTGCCGGGCGCGGTGTTGGCGTCGCCGACGTCGCATTGATCGGTTGTGGTCACGTCGTGCGCAGGTTTCGTCGCGCCGCGTCGATGGCGAGTGCGCGCGAGGCGGGTCAGCTCCTGATGCTGGCGGAAGGTCGGATCGAACCTCGTCGACCCGATGCGGATGTCGCGCAACACGGTGTCCAGCGACGGATTGCCCTGGTCCAGCAGCACGGTGGCGGCGAGCCACATGCCGAGACGCGTCGTACGGTGCGTCGACTGCATGATGGGCAGGTGCTTTGGCGCGATAAGCGTCTGCGTCCGATAAAAATCCTGGCGTCGCAGGTGTTGTGCAGGCGTCGTTGCCTTGAGCTGTTCAGCGACCTGATACAGATGGGACAGGGCTTCGGCGCCAACGATGGCGTCACCGTCGTCGGTCCATGCCTGCAGTGCCGGAAACGTGACAACGTCGCAGCCGTGCGTGATAGAGACAACGCACGTGCGCAAATGTGTGCCCTGCTGCCCGCAGTCGCTTTGCGTCAACAGATAGCTGCTATAGCCGATGTCGCCGAAACGGCGGCTCATTGGCGCAAGCAGTGGATAGGCGGCGTTGCGGGCGAGCAGTTCGTCGTCTGAGGCGAGCGTGATCAGGAGCGCGGGCGGCGCGCTCAGCCAGCGCCGCAGATAGCGCTCGATGTCGGGCGCACGGGGCGGCTCGCGACGCACGGCCAGCGTACGCTTCGCGTGCTTGAGCATCTGCGAATCGCGGGGCGATTTCTCGTCCGTCGGCTGACGCGTCAGCGCTAGCGCGTCGGCCGACGGCACGCGAACCGAACGCCGGGATGCCACGGTCGTGGTGCGTCCGGGGGAGGGGGTCACGGTGGCCTGGGGCGACATGGCAGGTCTCCTGTTGCGATCGCATCGCGTGAAGGGGGCAGGAAGGAACGGCGCTGAGTACCGTTCCTCAGAGTGTTGCGAAGACATTGCGCGATGTGATGACGTCGCCGCAGTGAATCGACGAATCAGCAAATCAGCGATGTCTGAGTAACGGTCTTCGCAGGTCGTCGGCAAACGCGCCGATGACGTCGAGCTGATGGTGGGTGCCGATCAGGTGCGGGGAAGCCGTGAGTCGGATATCGGTGACGATTTCCTCGACGCTGAGATGCTCGTGAACGTCTCGCGACATGGCGAGTGCCGCGACCAGAGCCCCGGCGATGCCCTCGGGTTCGTCGAAGACAATCACCGGATAGCCGGTGGGGATGCTGCCGCTGGACTTGCCGCTTGTGTCGTCCGGCGGCGATACATGCCGCATGGCGTTTTCGACGAACTGCAACGTTTGCGTCACGTACAACCGGTCGGACGGCACATCCGTCGCATGCCGGTAGGGCGCGTGCAGTACCGAGAACGTGACCTCGCTCGCGTTGGTGCGAAGCGTCGTGGAGTACACGCTGAAGTCGGTGATGAAGGTCGCAGCTGTGCTGGTCGTGATGTGACGTCGGCTCACGCGAATGGCGCCCTCGTGACGCTCCGCGCCGTGCGGCTCGCATTGCGGAGTGACGTGTACGACGACCGATGGACGCAGCTTCATCAGCAACCACAAGAAGGCTTCGAGTGCCCCCGGCTGCGGCGTCTGGCAGACGATCGCCAGGGGGAGATGATTCACGCGAATAACATTGGCCGGGAGCAACGTACCATCGAAACTGCGCAACGCCGTTTGCCGCGCAACCCAAAGCGTGCGGTTGTGACGGGTCGACAACTCGCGGTGATAGTGGTCGCGATAGGACGCGTTACTCTCCGTGACCAGCTTGTAGTGGCCCGCGACATGCTGGGCCGATCCCATGCGGTGTTTGAGCTCGGACAGCGCGTCTTGCGGCCGGTCGTTACCGAGGAGGTCGACGGCGCAGGTATCCGGGTTGCCGCGCCAGTCGAGCTGCCGCTTGATGCCTTGCAGCAAACGAGTTCTCACGGCGGCTGTGGCGTTGCGCAGCAGCCAGACGATGACGAATGGCTGATCGAGTCGCATGGCGCGCACGCCGGGGCGCACGGCATTCGGGCCGCCGGTGCGCGAGCCCGATGACACATGCGTGCGCCACTGGGCGGACGTGTCCGCATCGGCCAACGCGGCAAGCGCCATGTCGCACGCGCGACGCCACAGATGCGGATGCCGGTAAGCGCTCCATCCCACGAGCAGAACCAGTTGACCGTCGCGGTTCACACCGACGGTCGTACGGGCGGGATCGACGGCGTGTAGACAGATCAGACGATGAAGCTGCTCGGCTTCGTCACTGGTCATGGTGGCGGCGTTGATCTGGGTATGGATCGATGCCATGCGTTGAAATGCCTCCCGATTCCAGAGCGTTCGAAAGACAATGGTCGTGCCCGCAGCGCTAAGCCGCTTGCAGGTTTGGCTCATCGTATACGCCGGGGTACGGCGGCTCGGAGAGGTCGGCAGCGGCGTGCGCATCGCGGGACACAGGTGCATGGCGACGGGCCGCGCAGACTACGAGTCGCTGTTCAGAAGCATCGCTCGGATCAATGCATCCTTGGTTACGCCTGCCCGATGCAAGACGTCGAGGAACGCCGGGGCGTCGTTGGTGTTCAGGGCGCTTGTCGGCGTGTCGCCGAATGACGCCGATGTAGGTGTTTGCGGTGGCGTACCGGGAAGGAACTCGAACGAGTGCGACGACTCCGTTGACGGTGACGGGCTGGCCGACAGCGGATGATGCATGAAGGGCGGGTCGATCTTGCGCGGTGGCCGCGTCGGTGCGTTGGCGGACAACGTCGCGCGAGGCTTCGGGACGGGGGGATGGTTGAACGTCGTTTCCGTTGTCTGCTCAGGATCGGCCCCGTGGTTCGCGGCCACCGGGGTTCCGGCGTCGTCATCGGTATTCGATGCCAACCATTTCAATTCCTGCAACGTCATCGGCGGTTGCGTTGTAATTCGCACGCTCGCCTGCGATAGCGGCGGACGGCTAGCCAAGATCCTGCCGGGCAGGCCCGTGAGAAGCGATTCGTAGCAGATGGTCTTGCCGGACGCGCCTGTGATCTTTCGCAACGCATTGGTCAGGTTCATCCGTGTGATCAGCGCGTCGGTAGACAGCTTGCCCAGTCGAAGGTCTTTGAACTTGAGCGTAGAGCGCAACGACGAGCTTGCGCGCGTCGACAAGTCGTTCGCTTTGATCAACTTGTCCGCCCGGTAACACTGCTGGAGGTGCAGCAAGAATGTCTTGCCCTTGAAGATAACGAGCTGACCCTTGTTGTTGATGCCGATGCGCCTGTTCTCGATGGTCGCGCCGTTGCCCGGCTCCCCCAACCTGTCGAGCGTGGGGCGCGAATGATATGCAACCGATTGCAGCGAGATACTGGTCATAGCCTGATTTTTCCTTTCGACGGGGCTTTATTCGGGGTGGTGCTGTGTGTAGACCGGCGTCAGGTCGCCGTATGCCATCCGGGCACGGCTGATGTTTGTTTGCAGAGCTGACTGGCTGTTCTTGGGCGGGAGTGCTGGCTTTTCATCGCATTCGGTCGGCGTTGCCGGGGGCGCGTCGTTCAGCGGATTGGCCGCTACGGTGGGGGTGTCGTTGCCAGCGGGTTCGCGGTACTTAGCCCAGATCTTCTCTGCCTCTGCCATGACTGTCGGATAGAGCGCCTCGTCGTTGGCCGGAACCGTCCACGTCGTGGGCTCAATCGATGAAACCGCTTCCGAGCCTGTCGTCAGCAAGACCTGCCCCGCAGATCCGGCGCTGGTTTGGCGGTCCATTACGTTGGACCGGTTCAGCTTGAGGATCAGTTCGCTCACCGGCCGCTTATCCAGCCGGACGCTGTTGAGCTTGAGCGAGGACATCAGCGAGGAGACGGGCGATTTCTTTTCGGTGATCAGATCGTGCGCTTTAAGAAGCTGTTTCGCGCGATGACATTGCCTGAGATGCAGGACAAACTCCATGCCTTTGAAGACAGTGAGCTGGCCGTCCTTGCGAATGCCGATTCGTCCTTTCGCAACACCTTCGTCTGCCTGAGCGTTCAGCATGTCGAGTATGGCGCGCGAATTCTGTGCAACGGTTTGTAGCGAGATGTCCATGCCCATCGCGAAGTGCTCCTTCGGTTGTGTGCATGACGCCTATCGGGCGAAGTCTCTCGATGAAGACCGCGAACGCGGCGAATGCACGTGTGTTTCGTTTAAGCCTCTTTTTTATCGAATTTGGACTAAGCCGAATCCCATGATTCGCTCATTGAGATCGACGAAAACTTCGACCGGAAACAAAAACGGCAGAGCGTAGGCTCTGCCGTTTTGCGGGTGACGCATCGATGCGCCGAAGGCGGTGTGAGGACGCTAGCTCTGCATGAGCCGCTTTTCGCGCGCCACGCTCATGAGAATGCCGACCCCGAGGCCGAGCGTCACCAGTGCGGTGCCCCCGTAGCTCATGAACGGCAATGGCACCCCGACCACCGGCAGAATGCCGCTCACCATGCCCATGTTCACGAACGCGTAGGTAAAGAAGATCATCGTGACCGCACCGGCGAGCAATCGCCCGAACAGCGTCGCGCCGCTCGCCGCGATCATCAGGCCGCGTGCGACCAGCAGCAGGTACAGCAGGATCAGCACGCCTTCGCCGATCAGACCGAACTCTTCTGCGAACACGGCGAAGATGAAGTCGGTGTGCTTCTCGGGAATGAATTCGAGGTGAGCCTGCGTGCCCTTGAGCCAGCCCTTGCCGGTCGTGCCGCCTGAGCCGATGGCGATGACCGACTGAATCGTGTGGAAGCCCTTGCCGAGCGGGTCGGACGTCGGGTCCAGCAGCGTGCACACGCGGTGCTTCTGGTAATCGTGCAGGATGTGCCATTCGACATCCGGCTGACAGATCTTGTCTTCCAGCGCGAGGATCGTGCCGATGCCGATGACACCGGCGATGAGCACCGGCAGAATCAGCTTCCACGACAATCCGGCCAGATAGATGACGTACAGACCCGCGGCGGCCACGAGCAGACCCGTGCCGAGGTCGGGCTGCTTCGCGATCAGTCCGACGGGCACGCCGAGCAGCGCGATCGCCGCCAGATAGTCGAACCAGCGAATGTTGCCTTCGCGCTTCTGGAAGTACCACGCCAGCATGAGCGGCATGGCGATCTTCATGATTTCGGACGGCTGAATCACCATGCCGACGTTCAGCCAGCGCTTCGCGCCCTTCTTCGTCAGACCGAACATCGCCACCGCAATGAGCAACGCCACCCCTGCGGTGTAGAGCGGTACGGCGAACTTCATGAGGGTCTGCGTGGGCAGCATCGCCAGCACCCACATCAGGATGAAGGTCAGCACGATGTTGCGGATCTGGTCTTCGACGCGGCCGGGTACGTCGATGCTGGCGCTGTAGAGCGTGACCAGTCCGACGCAGAGCAGCAGGAAGACGATCAGTGCGAGCGGCTTGTCGAAGGCGGCGAACAGGCGCTTGACCTGTTCTTTCCACGTATGTTTGTCGAGCGCCATCATGGCGTTCCTCCTTGCCCGCGCTGTGCGCGGATCGCGGCACGGTGGCGGGCTTCGTCGGCGACGGTCGGGCTGACGGCCGGTTCACGCTTGGTCGGCTGATTCGGCTGATTCGGCTGCGTCGGCGGTGTCGGTTGCGGTGCCGCCGTGGCAGCCGAGGCCTTGCCGCCTGCGGCACGCGGTGCGGCGTTGGCGGCAGTGGCACCCGATGCGCCCGGTGCCACCCGCGACACGGTCGTCGTGGCAGCAGTTGCGGTGCGGTCGAGTTCGGCGGCGCTGGCGGGCGGTGCGTCCGGTGCGGCGGAAACCGCCGACGCGGCGCCCGCGCCAGAAGCGGCAGCTTGCAGCGCAGCGGCTTCGGCCGCGCGCTCCTTCGGTTCGTCGATCAGGTAGTAGTCGAGCAGACGCCGCGCCACCGGGCCAGCCTGCGCGCCGCCCCAACCGGCGTTCTCGACGATCAGCGCAATGGCGATCTTCGGATCTTCTGCCGGGGCGAAGGCGATGAACAGGGCGTGGTCGCGCTTGAACTCGGGAATCGCGTTGTGGTTGTACTTCTCGTTCTTGCCGAGCGAGTACACCTGCGCCGTACCCGTCTTGCCGCCCGCATCGTACGGTGCACCCGCGAACGCCTGACGTCCCGTCCCTTCCTTGATCACGCCGACCATCGCCCGTTTGACGAAGTCGATGTCGGCCTGCTTGTACGGCAGACGCGCGCTTTCATGCGGCACGGTCAGCTGACGCGCATGCGAGACGGGATCTTCGACGGCCTTCACAAGGTGAGGCTTCATCACCACGCCGTTGTTCGCCAGCGTGGCGGTGGCGTGCGCGAGTTGCAGGATCGTGAACGAGTTGTAGCCCTGTCCGATGCCCAGACTGATCGTCTCACCGTCGTACCACTTCTGCTGCGCCGGTTTCTTGTACGCCTTGCGCTTCCATTCGGTCGACGGCAGGATGCCGCGCGCTTCGCCTTCGATGTCGATACCCGTCAACTGACCGAAGCCGAGCGGTGCCATGAAGTCGTGAATCGCGTTCACGCCCAGATCGTGCGCGAGCATGTAGTAATACGTGTCGTTCGAGACCACGATCGAGCGGTACATGTCGATCCAGCCCTGACCGTTGCGCACGTCGTTGCGGAATGTGTGGTTGCCCAGCGTGAACGAGCCGGTGTCCTGGAAACCCCAGCTCGTCGTGCGCTTGCCGAGTTCGAGCGCGGCGAGCGCCATGAACGGCTTGTACGTCGAGCCGATCGGATAGGTGCCGCGCAACGGACGGTTGAGCAGCGGCCGGTCGGCGGAGTTGTTCAGGGCGTCCCAGTTTTGCTGGTCGATGCCTTCGACGAACATGTTCGGGTCGAAGCTCGGCGCGGACACGAAGGCGAGCACGTCGCCGGTCTTCGGTTCGATGGCGACCACCGCACCGCGACGTCCGGCGAAGGCCTGTTCGGCGACCTGCTGGAGTTTGATGTCGATGGACAGCACGAGGTTGTCACCCGGCGTGGCCGGGGTGCGCGAGATCGTACGCACCGGACGGCCCCCGGCGGTCACTTCGATTTCCTCGAAACCGGTGATGCCGTGGAGCTGCGTCTCGTAGCTTTGCTCGACGCCGATCTTGCCGATGTAATCGGTGCCCTTGTAGTTGTTGACGTCGCGGCGGATGTCGTACTTCGCGCTGTCGCTGTCGTTCTCTTCGCTCATCGCGTCGATACGCTGACGATCGCGCTGCGAAATCCGGCCGATGTAGCCGATCACGTGCGCGGCCGTCTCGCCGAGCGGGTACTGACGGAACAGACGCGCGTGCACGTCCACGCCGGGGAAACGGAAACGCTGGGCGGTGAAGCGGGCGACTTCCTCGTCGGTCAGCCGCGTGCGAATCGGCAGGCTCTCGAAGCTCTTGCTGTCGTCCATCAGCTTCTTGAAGCGGGCGCGGTCGCGCGGCGTGATCTCGATCACGTCAGACAGATCGGTGACGAGGTCTTCGAGCGGACGGCCGATTTTCGACGGCGTGATTTCCAGCGTGTAGGCGGAATAGTTGCGCGCCAGTACCACGCCGTTACGATCCATGATCACGCCACGGTTGGGCACGATGGGCGCGAGCGAGACGCGGTTTTCGTCGGCTTGCAGGGCGTACTGGTTGTGACGGAAGACTTGCAGATAGACGAAACGCACCGCGAGCAGGCTGAAGCAAATCAGCACGAAAAACGCGGCCGCCGTTACCCGCAGGTGAAACGTCTGCAGTTGTTGCTGGGGATTCTTGAACTCGGTCATGCTGGCTGGGCGGGGCTCGTAGGTGCGATCTGAGGGCGGGGAAGCCCGTCAGATCGGACGCGTATCGTCGCGGTCGACGGCGCGTTTCTGCGGCGCCAGCAGCAAGATACTGATCACCGGCCAGAGCACAGCTTCCACGAAGCTGGCCGCGAGCGGCCACCAGCCCGGAAATGCTGCGCCGGTCGCCAGACGAATGATGAACGGCACCACGTGCGCGAGCAGCAGCAACGGCAGCACCGTGAGCGCCTGACCGAGCAGCGTGAAGAACAGAACGCGGCGGTGAATCATGATCGCACCGTACGACAGCAGCGTGTAAGCGAGCGCATGCTCACCCAGCAGCCCGGCGTTGTGCACGTCCATAAGCAACCCGACGAGAAACGCCACGCCCATGCCGACCTTGCGCGGCTGGTGGATGTTCCAGAACATCAGCACCAGCGCGACGAAGTCGGGCATGGCGGGGGCGTGCCCCCACGGCATCAGGTTGACCAGAAACGCCACCACGAGACTGAGCGCGATGAAGTACGGATTGACCGGCAGCAGGATGTATTGCGGTCGTGGCATGTGAATTCCTCAATGACCCTTGCGGGCGCCCGGCGCGAGCTTCGGATCGGCGCGCGTGCCGCCCTTCGGCGCGGGTTTCGCGCCACTGGCCGACGGATCGGAGGCGCGTGCGAGATCGGCCGCGGCGTCCGGATGCAGCGCCAGCGGCGTGGTGTATTGCAGGACCAGCACCTGACGCTGGCTGCGCAGATTGGCCACCGGCTGACACAGAATGCGCGCGAACGCAGTGTCCGACACTCGGTCGACCTTGGTGATGCGTGCGACCGGCAGACCGGCGGGGTACACGCCGTCCAGACCGCTGGTGGCGATTTCGTCGCCGACCTTCACGTCGGCCGACAGCGGAATGAAGCGCAGATCGAGCACGTCGCCGCGCAGGCCGCCGTAGATCACGCTGTGCACGCCGCTGCGCGTGACCTGGACCGGCACGGCCTGTTCCTTGTCGGTCAGCAGTGTGACCTCGCTTTGCATCAGGAACACGCGCGAGACCTGACCGAGCAGGCCTTGTTCGGTGACGACCGGCGCGCCGAGCTTGACGCCGTGCTTCGTGCCGCGATCGATGACCACGCGTTGCGTGAACGGATCGCGCGTGTCGTATTCGATTTCTGCCGGAATGCTCGGGACGGGCAAACGTTCGCGCAGGGCCAGCATCTGGCGCAGATGTTCGTTCTCGGCCACCAACTGGTTATTGCGCTGGGCCTGGACGGAGAGTTCGAGATTACGCGCGCGCAGCGTGCCGTTTTCGGTGGTGAGCTGCGATTCGGTCGAGAAGAAACCCGCTACGCCGAGAATGGCGTCGCGTGGCAACAGCATCATGCGTTGCACGGGATAGAGGGCGGTGCCGACGACGCTGCGCACCCGCTCCAGCGTGTTGTAGTGCGAGTCGACCACGAGCAGGCCGATGGCGAGCGCGACGAAACAGATCAGCCGGGCCAACGCCGACGGTCCCTGTTTGAACAGTGGCGGCGGACTGTACTGCATGGTGGGCCCTTCAGGGAAGCACGCGCAGCGAGACGCTGCGGTGCGCGAGTGGTGTCAGTCGGGCGCGACGAAGTGACGTGACAAGCGGCGTGACGCCTGACTCCGTGCGCGAGATCTTGCTGCGCGGCCTGTCGTACCGGGCGAGGTGTGTTGGGAAATGCCCCACCGCGCCGGACGACGAACCACGCACGTTGGCTTACTCGTAGGAGAAGATGCTGCCGAGCTTGTCCATGCGCTCAAGCGCCATGCCCGAGCCACGCACCACGCAGGTGAGCGGGTCTTCGGCGACGAGCACAGGCAGGCCGGTTTCTTCGGCGAGCAGACGGTCCAGGTCGCGCAGCAGCGCACCGCCGCCCGTGAGCATCATGCCGCGCTCGGCGATGTCGGCGCCCAGTTCCGGCGGCGTCTGTTCCAGTGCGATCTTCACCGACGACACGATCTGGTTGAGCGGATCGGTCAGGGCTTCGAGGATTTCGTTGCTGGAGATGGTGAAGGCGCGCGGAATCCCTTCCGAGAGGTTGCGGCCCTTGACTTCCATTTCCTTGACTTCCGAACCCGGGAAGGCCGAGCCGATTTCCTTCTTGATCGCTTCGGCGGTCTGTTCGCCGATCAGCATGCCGTAGTTGCGGCGGATGTAGTTGACGATAGCTTCGTCGAACTTGTCGCCACCGACACGCACCGAACCCTTATAGACGATGCCGCCCAGCGAGATCACGCCCACTTCGGTCGTGCCGCCGCCGATGTCGACGACCATCGAGCCCGTGGCTTCCGAGACCGGCAGACCGGCACCGATGGCAGCGGCCATCGGCTCTTCGATCAGGTACACCTGCGAGGCGCCGGCGCCATGCGCTGCTTCCTTAATGGCGCGACGCTCGACCTGGGTCGAACCGCACGGCACGCAAATGATGATGCGCGGCGACGGCGAGAACAGACGCGACTCGTGAGCCATCTTGATGAACTGCTTGATCATCTGCTCGGTCACGGTGAAGTCGGCGATCACGCCGTCCTTCATCGGACGAATGGCTTCGATGTTGCCCGGGACCTTGCCGAGCATCTGTTTGGCTTCTTTACCGACGGCCTGAATCGTCTTCTTACCGCTGGGGCCACCTTCCTGACGAATGGCGACAACCGAAGGTTCGTCGAGGACGACGCCCTTGCCGCGCATATAGATCAGGGTGTTGGCCGTGCCCAGGTCAATGGCCAGGTCGTTGGAGAAATAGCTGCGAAGAAAACCGAACATGCAAAATCCTGTGTTTGCGTGAGGCCGCCCAATGCGTTTGACTGGGACGGCTGCCTGTCGTCTGGGTTCCGGCCTGTTCGCAAAAAAATCGCCAGGCGCCACGCGGCGGCTCGCGAAACGTGCGGACAAACCGAGGAATGCGGTACCGGGCAGGAGGCGGGGCTGCCGTTAAAAAATCCGTCGCGTCAGGGTCTTCCACTGGACTGCGCGATCGTCTGTCGCGCCCCTCGGACTGGCCGTGGCCCACCTGCGCGACAGCGGCGGAGGGTGCAAAAACACGCTCCGACGCAAATTTAATGCGCAATGATACCTTATAATTTCGCAGGTTTTGCAGGAAAAACGAGCACGTTGACGCCACATTCGACCCCCGGGGCAAACTCGCCGGGAGCCTCACGGTGCGGCGTGTCCGACGTCCTGCGCAGTGCAGTGCACGGAGTAAAACGGCAGACGGGTGCGACCTCGTCCGCAGATTCTCCGCATTCTGTCCCTAATTTTGGCGGCAGGCGTGCATTCGGCTGCTCTCCAATGCGCATTTTTTCGGGATTTCTTCATGGCTTTGAATCTCTCAGACGTCAAACGCATCGCTCACCTCGCGCGTCTCGAGCTGGCCGATGACGAGGCGGCTCACATGGAAAAGGAGCTCAACGGCTTCTTCGCGCTCGTCGAACAGATGCAGTCGGTCGATACGACGGGCGTCGCACCGCTCGCGCATCCCATCGAACAAATTCAGGAAGTCGCTCAGCGTCTGCGCACCGATGCGGTGACGGAGCTGGTCGATCGCGAGGCGAATCAGCGTCCGGCACCCGCCGTGCAGGACGGCCTCTATCTGGTGCCGAAGGTCATCGAGTGAGTCCGGCGCGAGACGTGAACGCTGTCCGAGGGGACATACACCGCTCGCGCGTCTCATGCGTCTCATGCACCAGGGGCCTCATGCCTTCCGCTTTCAAGCGCTACCCAGTCAAGCCGCCATCATGGAACAAGATCTGATTCATTTGCAGGATTTGCGCGCCGCGCTCGACGCCAAGCGCGTCTCGAGCGTCGAGCTGACGCAGCACTATCTGGACCGCATCGCCGGTGCCGCCGATCTGAACGCCTTCGTGCACGTCAACGCCGAAGCCAGCCTCGCGCAGGCGCGCGCGGCCGACGCCCGCATTGCGGCCGGTGACGGCGCGAACCAGCCGCTGCTGGGCATTCCCGTCGCGCACAAGGACGTGTTCGTCACGCGCGGCTGGCACAGCACCGCCGGCTCACGTATGCTCAAGGACTACGAGAGCCCGTACGACGCGGCCGTCGTCGAGCGTCTCTCGAACGCGGGCATGGTTACGCTCGGCAAGACCAATATGGACGAGTTCGCCATGGGCTCGTCGAACGAAAACTCCTACTACGGTCCGGTCAAGAACCCGTGGGACAAGCTCGCTGTGCCGGGCGGTTCGTCGGGTGGCTCGGCAGCGGCTGTCGCTGCGCGCCTCGCACCGGTTGCTACCGGCACCGACACCGGCGGTTCGATCCGTCAACCGGCCGCGTTCTGCGGCGTGACCGGCATCAAGCCGACGTACGGCCGCGTGTCGCGCTACGGCATGATCGCGTTCGCGTCGTCGCTCGATCAGGGCGGCCCGTTCGGTCACAGCGCGGCCGATTGCGCGTGGTTGCTCAACGGCATGGCGGGTTTCGACGCCCGTGATTCGACCAGTCTCGAACGTGCGGACGAAGACTTCGCACGCGGTCTGGGCAAGCCGCTCGACGGCGCAACGGCCGACAAGCCGCTGGCCGGTCTGCGCATCGGTCTGCCCGCCGAGTACTTCGGTGACGGTCTGGACGCCGACGTGCGCGAGTCCATCGACAACGCGCTCGCCGAGTTCGAGAAGCTGGGCGCCGTGCGCGTGCCGGTGTCGCTGCCGAAGACGGAACTCTCGATCCCCGTGTACTACGTACTCGCCCCGGCAGAAGCGTCGTCGAACCTGTCGCGTTTCGACGGCGTGCGCTTCGGCCACCGCGCGGCCGAGTACCGCGATCTGCTCGACATGTACAAGAAGTCGCGTGCCGAAGGCTTCGGCACCGAGGTCAAGCGCCGCATTCTGGTGGGCACGTACGTGCTCTCGCACGGTTACTACGACGCCTACTATCTGCAAGCGCAGAAGATCCGCCGTCTGATCGCGCAGGACTTCCAGAACGCGTTCGCGCAGTGCGACGTGATCATGGGCCCGGTCGCGCCGTCCGTGGCGTGGAACCTCGGCGAGAAGAGCGCCGATCCGGTGCAGATGTATCTGGCCGACATCTACACGCTGTCGGTGAGTCTGGCCGGTCTGCCGGGCATGAGCCTGCCGGTCGGCCCGGGACGCAACGCGCGTCCGGTCGGCCTGCAAATGATCGGCAACTATTTCGACGAAGCCCGCCTGCTGCAAGTGGCCGACGCGTTCCAGCGCGCGACCGACTGGCACAAGCGCGCGCCGGCGGGCGTCTGATCATGAGCCGCCAGCGCATGCAACGCGACATGACGGTACCTGCTCCGACCGGCGCACGCACGGCGTCGCTGGTCTCCCGGGGGGTGATGCTGGCCGGTATGGTGCTCACGCTCGCGTCGTGCTCACTGCCGTTCTCGCGCCCGACGCCCATCGCCTATCGCGAAGTCAACCTCTCGGGTTACTGCTCGCAGACCGACGAAGACGGATTTCGCGAACAGGCGACGCTCAAGGTGCAGGGCAACGCGGTGCAGGCGCTGGACTGGCGTCTGTGGGTGGGCAGCCGTGGCAGTTGCCACTTCAATCTGGCGAACTTTCACCAGACGCAGTGGAAGCCGAGCATCGAGCTGCGCGCGAACAGCGGCAGTTGCAAGCTGCTCATCTGGCAGGATCCGGGCAACGTGACGATCGGTCATGCGAACTGCGAGGCGTATTGCACAGGCGACGTCTACGACAACGCATGGCCGGTGAGCTTCGATCCGCAGTCGGGCACGTGCGCACGCGACACGCGCAGATAAGCCTGAGCTGACGCTGGCAGGCATCGACGAACAGGAACAGGCCGCACCGTCACCTCAGGGAGATCTGAGAGACGGACGGCAGTAAAGGCAGGGCGACATGCGCCGTGCCGACAAGTTGAGACAAGGGTGAACCTTATGCAATGGGAAGTCGTTATTGGTCTGGAGACGCACACGCAGCTCTTCACCGCTTCCAAGATTTTCTCGGGCGCATCGACGCAGTTCGGCGCGGCCCCCAACACGCAGGCATGCCCTGTGGATCTGGCGCTGCCGGGCGTGCTGCCGGTGCTCAATCGTGGCGCCGTCGAGCGTGCGATCGAGTTCGGTCTGGCCATCGGAGCGACGATTGCGCCGCGCAGCATCTTCGCGCGCAAAAATTACTTCTACCCCGATCTGCCCAAGGGCTATCAGATCAGCCAGTACGAAATTCCGGTGGTGCAGGGCGGATCGATGAAGATTCAGGTCGAAGCCGACCCGCGCACCGGCCGTGAAGCGTACGAGAAGGTCGTCACGCTCACGCGCGCTCACCTTGAGGAAGATGCGGGCAAGTCGCTGCACGAAGACTTCGCAGGCATGACCGGCATCGACCTGAACCGTGCTGGCACGCCGCTGCTTGAAATCGTGACGGAGCCGGAAATGCGCAGCGCAGCCGAAGCCGTGGCGTATGCCAAGGCGCTGCACGGTCTGGTGGTGTGGCTCGGGATCTGCGACGGCAATATGCAGGAAGGCTCGTTCCGTTGCGACGCCAACGTGTCCGTGCGCCCGGTCGGTCAGAAGGAATTCGGCACGCGCGCCGAAATCAAGAACCTGAACTCGTTCCGCTTCCTTGAAGAGGCGATTCAGTACGAAGTGCGTCGTCAGATCGAACTGATTGAAGACGGTGGCACGGTGGTGCAGGAAACG
Source organism: Pandoraea sp. NPDC090278 (assembly GCF_044772185.1). Taxonomy (NCBI): domain Bacteria; kingdom Pseudomonadati; phylum Pseudomonadota; class Betaproteobacteria; order Burkholderiales; family Burkholderiaceae; genus Pandoraea; species Pandoraea sp. NPDC090278. Next base: position 589,070 of record NZ_JBIVYJ010000002.1, read on the forward strand.
CGCCTGTACGATCCGGACAAGAAGGAAACGCGTTCGATGCGCAGCAAGGAGGACGCGCACGACTACCGTTACTTCCCGGACCCGGACCTCATGCCGCTCGTGATCGACAGCGAATGGGTCGAGCGTGTGCGTGCATCGTTGCCGGAACTGCCTGCTGGCATGCAGGCGCGCTTCGTCGAAGCGTACGGTCTGTCGGACTACGACGCCGCTGTGCTCACGCAATCGAAGGCGCAGGCCGCGTACTTCGAAGCGGTGGTGGCCAAGGCGGGCAAGGCGAGCGCCAAGCCTGCCGCCAACTGGATCATGGGCGAACTGTCGTCGCTGCTGAATCGCGAAGACATCGGCATCGACGCCAGCCCGGTGTCCAGTGCACAACTCGCCGGTCTGCTCGCTCGTATCGCCGACAACACGATCTCCAACAAGATCGCCAAGGAAGTCTTCCAACTGATGTGGGAAGAGCGCGCCACCGACGACGGGGCCGCCGACCGCATCATCGAAGCGAAGGGCCTCAAGCAGATCACCGACACGGGCGCGATTGAGAAGATCATCGACGAAGTGCTGGCGGCCAATGCCAAGTCCGTCGAGGAATTCCGCGCGGGCAAGGAGAAGGCGTTCAACGCGCTTGTCGGTCAGGCGATGAAGGCCACGAAGGGCAAGGCCAACCCGGCGCAGGTCAACGAGCTGCTCAAGAAGAAGCTCGGCGCTTAAGGCGCATGGCCTGAAGGGAAGGCAGGGCGCGGTAGCCGGATCGGCACCGCGCCCTTTTTTTGTGCCCCCCGCAATTTGCGCCATACTGCCAACTAACTTTTCACGCAGGAGTTGGCGATGTTCGAGAAATACCGCGTACCGTTCGGCAAGAAGCTGGACCTCTCAAGCTTCGACCCTGCCGACAAACCGTTCTCTGGCGACAACAAAGACGACGACAAGACGCGTCTGGCCGAGCTGGCGCTCAAACTCGACGAATTGCAGACGATCCTGCACGCCAACAGCAAGCATCGTGTCCTGCTGGTGCTTCAGGGCATGGACACCAGCGGCAAGGACGGCACCATTCGCGCGGTGTTCCAGAACGTCGACCCGTTGGGCATCCGCGTGGCCAACTTCAAGTCGCCTACGCCCATCGAACTGGCGCGCGACTTCCTCTGGCGCGTTCACATGGTCGTACCGGCGGCCGGTGAGCTGGCAATCTTCAACCGCAGCCATTACGAAGACGTGCTCATCACGCGCGTGCACGACTGGATCGATGCGGACGAGTGCAAGCGCCGCTACACGCACATCAACAACTTCGAGCAACTGCTCGTCGACAACAACACGCACATCATCAAGTGCTTCCTGCATATCTCGTCGGACGAGCAGCGCAAGCGGCTCCAGGAACGCATCGACGATCCGAACAAGCACTGGAAATTCGAGCTGGGCGACCTCAAGGAACGCAGCTTCTGGCCGCAATACACAAAGGCCTACGAGGCGGCTTTATCGGCGACCTCGACGGAACACGCACCGTGGTATATCGTCCCTTCCGACTCAAAACGCCACCGTAATCTGATGGTGGCAGAGTTGCTGGTGCACGCGCTGAGCGAGCTGAAGCTGACGTATCCGCCGGGCAGGCCCGAGTTGACGGGCATGAAGGTGGAGTAGCGAGGAAATGTGGCAGTGCAGCACCGCAGCGAACATAACGACGGGCAAGCAGTGAACGGCCGCGACAAGTCACGGCCGTTTTATCAGTAGAAACAGGCGCGACCGGAAGGGCGGGGGCTCGACCGGCGTCGGCGTCGCATGGGGAAACGGGGAAGAAGATGAGTGACGAGAACGCCCACCGGCCGTTGCCGGGGGACGCGGCTGCCCACAGGCATGGCGGTCAGCCGGGGAACGGCGCGAAGGGAACAAAGAACTCAAAGGGTTCGCGCCGCTGGGTCGTAGGTCTGGTCGCAGTGGCGATCATCGCTGGCGGGGCCACGTGGCTGCGCTCGCGCGGTGCCGAGAAGACCGTGAAGGCGGCGGCCGCACCGTCTGTCACGGCCGCGACGGTCGAAACGCGCGATGTCCCCGTCCGGCTCATCGCCAACGGTACGGTCACGGCGCGTCAGACCATCGACGTCCGCCCGCAAATCTCCAGCACCATCCGTCAGGTACACATCAAGGAAGGCGATTTCGTCAAAGCCGGGCAGTTGTTGTTCTCGCTCGACGCCCGCATGGACGAAGCGAACCTCAAGAAGGTGCAGGCGCAGTTGGCGAAGGACGAAGCCGATCTCGCCAACGCACGTCGCACGCTCGCGCGCACCAAACAACTGATCGCCGAACACTTCGTCTCGCAAAGCGCGCTCGACACGGCGCAAAGCGGCGTGGACAGCCTCACCGCGCAGGTGGCGGCCGACCGTGCGGCGATTGCCGCGAGTCAGGTGGCGGTGGATTACAACCAGATCCGTGCGGGCATCGACGGACGCACCGGCGCGATCAACGTGCATCCGGGCAGTCTGGTGACGCCGGGTGGCGCGGCGCTCGTGAGCATCACCCAGCTCGATCCGATCGACATCAGCTTCACGTTGCCCGAAGGGGCGTTGGCCGAGTTGCAGGCTGCGCGCGCGGGCGGCCCGGTCGCCGTGACGGCCACGCTCGGGACCACCGGCGTGAACGTCACCGGTCAGCTCAGCTTCATCGACAACGCGGTGGATTCGCAGACGGGCACGATTCGCCTGAAGGCCGCCTACGACAACCGGGACGCGAAGCTTTGGCCCGGCATGTATCTGAACGTCGCTGTGATCGGCCGCGTGCTCAAGCAGGCAAGCGTCGTGCCGCCGCAGGCGGTGCAGACCGGGCCGGACGGCAAGTTCGTCTATGTGATCGGCGGCGACGGCAAGGTCAGCGCCAAGCCGGTCAAGGTCGGCTACGTGGAAGCGAAGCTCGCGGTCGTCGAGGGCGTGCCCGCCGGGGCGAAGGTCGTGCAGGAGGGCGCGGAGAACCTGCGTCCGGGTAACAAGGTGACGATCGTGGCGTCGCGTGAAGGCGGCGCCGGTGTCGGTGCCGGTGGTGGCTCAGGGAAAGCGCCATGAACCTCTCAGAACTCTGTATCCGCCGGCCGGTCATGACGATCCTGCTGTGCGTGGCAGCAGTCGTCGCGGGTCTGATCGCGTACGGACAGATTCCGATTTCCGCCCTGCCCAGCTACAACTCGCCGGTGATTCAGGTCACGGCCACGCTGCCGGGCGCAAGTCCGGAGACGATGGCCGCGTCGGTCGCCGCCCCGATGGAAAAGCAGTTCTCGACGATTGCGGGTGTAGCGGTTATCAGTTCGACCAATACACAGGGCACCACGTCGATCATCATCGAATTCGACAGCGACCGCGATATCGACGCGGCGGCCGTCGACGTACAGGCGGCGCTGTTCCGCGCGCAGCGCAAGCTGCCGGTGGAGATGACGACGCCGCCGTCGTATCGCAAGGTCAATCCGGCCGACGCGCCGATTCTGTTCCTCGCGATGAACTCGCCGTCGATGTCGCTCGCCGAGCTGGACGATTACGCGGAAAACCTCGTCTCCCCCACGCTCTCCACGCTGCCCGGCGTGGCACAGGTGCTGATCTTCGGTCAGAAGCGCTTCGCCGTGCGCGTGAAGGCACGCCCCGACGCGCTCGCCGCACGCAAGCTCACGCTCGACGACGTGGCACGCGCACTGGCTTCGGCCAACGCGAACAGCCCGGTGGGTACGCTCGACGGCAGCCGTCAGATGCTGACCATCGAGGCCAACCGTCAGATGACGAAGGCCGACCAGTTCGCGAACCTCATCATCGCCAGCGTCAACGGCAGCCCCGTGTATCTGCGCGATGTCGCGGATGTGCAGGACAGCGTCGAATCGGTGAAGACGGGGAGCTGGGTCAACGGCGAGCGCTCCATCGTGCTCGCGGTGCTGCGTCAGCCCAATGCGAACACGGTCGCGACAGTCGATCAGGTGAAAGCGGCGCTGCCGCGACTCGCGGAGCAGATGCCGCAGTCGATTCAGGTCAAGCTGCTCAACGACCGCTCGGTGTCGATTCGCGAGTCCATCGACGACGTGCAGTTCACGCTCGCGCTCACGGTGATTCTCGTGACGCTGGTGATCTTCCTGTTCCTGCGCCGTCTGGCTGCCACACTCATTCCGGTGATGTCGCTGCCGGTGTCGCTGATCGGCACCGTCGCGCTCATGAAGGGCATGGGGTACTCAATCGACAACATCTCGCTGCTGGGTATCACGCTCGCCGTGGGTCTGGTGGTCGACGACGCCATCGTGATGCTGGAGAACATCGTGCGTCACATCGAGAATGGTGTGCCGCCGTTGCGCGCCGCGCTCGTCGGTTCGCGCGAGATGGGCTTCACGATTCTCTCGATCTCGATTTCGCTGGTGGCGGTGTTCATCCCCATCTTCTTCATGCCGGGCGTGATCGGGCTGATGTTCCATGAGTTTGCGGTGGTCGTGTCGCTGGCGATTCTGGTGTCGGCGGCTGTGTCGCTCACGCTGATTCCGATGTTGTGCAGCCGCTATCTCAAGCACGAGCAGGACGAAGGCCTCGGCCTGCGTGCCACGCAGTGGTTCGAGGACGGCTTCGTGTGGGTGCAGGATGCCTACGTACGCAGCGTCGATTGGTGTCTCGCGCACCGCAAGTGGGTGATCGGCGCAGCGGGGGCCACATTCATTGCGACGGGTGTGCTGTTCGCCACGATCCCGAAGGGCTTCTTCCCGAGCGAAGACATCGGGCAGGTGCAGGTGACGGCCGAAGGCGCGCAGGACATTTCGTTCACAGCGATGTCGGCGTTGCTGCGTCAGGCGGCTGACATCGTTCGTGCGAATCCGGCGGTGGAGACTGTGATCGTGTCGGCCAACGACAGCAATCAGGGCCGCATGTTCATCAACCTGAAGCCGCATGGCGAGCGACCGCACATGAGCGAAGTGCTCGAGGAGCTGCGGCGTGACGTCAAACAGGTGCCGGGCCTGAACGTCTACTTCAATCCGGTGCAGAACCTGCAACTGGGCGGCAAGCAGAGCAAGAGTCGCTATCAGTACGTGATGCAGAGCGTGAAGCCGGGCGAGATGCAGTTGTGGTCCGACCGGCTGATGAACCTGATGCGTGCCGATGCGATCTTCCGCGACGTGACGACGGACGCGCAGATGAAAGGCTTGCAGGCGCAGCTCACCATCGACCGAGATAAAGCGAACACGCTGGGTGTCGCCATCGGAGATATCCGTAGCGCGCTTTACAGTGCGTTCGGTGAGCGTCAGGTGTCGACGATCTACACGCCGAGCGACAGCTATCAGGTGATTCTGCAAGCGGACGACAACGACCGCCGCGACGAGGGCGCGTTCGACAAGATCTATGTGCGCGGCAAGGGCGGTGCGCTGGTGCCGCTCTCGGCCGTGGCTACCGTCGAGCGCAAGATGGGACCGGTGTCGGTGAACCATCAGGGCCAGTTGCAGGCCGTCACGCTGTCGTTCAACCTCGCGCCGGGCGCAGCGCTGGGTGACGCGTCGAAGAAGATCGTGGGCTTCCAGCAGCAGTTGGGCTTCCCGCCGAGCATCATCACAAGCTGGGGCGGCGATGCGGCCGCGTTCCAGAAGTCGCAGTCGAGTCAGGTGGTGCTGCTGGTCGGCGCGTTGCTGGTGATCTACGTGTTGCTCGGCGTGCTGTACGAGAGCTACATCCATCCGATCACGATTCTGGCCGGTTTGCCGTCGGCGGCGGTCGGCGCGCTGATCACGCTGCGTCTGTTCGGCATGGATCTGTCGCTCATCGCGGTGATCGGCATTCTGATGCTGATCGGTATCGTGAAGAAGAACGCCATCATGATGATCGACTTCGCGCTCGACGCGCAGCGCAATGGCGGTATGACGCCGCTTGAGGCGATTCGTCAGGCCTGCGCGCTGCGTTTCCGTCCGATCATGATGACGACGCTGGCGGCGCTCATGGGCGCGTTGCCGATTGCGCTGGGGCTGGGGGCGGGGGCAGAGCTGCGCCAGCCGCTCGGTCTGGCCGTCGTCGGCGGGTTGCTGTTCTCGCAGGTGATCACGCTCTACATCACGCCGGTCATCTATCTGTATCTCGACCGCTTCGCCGGTAAGGGGCCGCTCGTGTTGCCCGGCGACAAGGCGGCGAACGACGGTGGCGGTAAGCACGATGGCAGCCACGATGCCACCGACGTCAATGTGCACAAGACCAGTCACGCCCACTAAGCGTTGACGAAACCGACGGCGCGTAGCGGCATCTTCTGCCCGCTGCGCGCCGCCGATCCCCCCCTGCGTCACCAAACCCCCTCCCGTTTGCCACGCAAGCCATGCAAATTGGCTTGTGAATCCGCTGATTCCTGACGTTTGCGCACACTTTTGTAGGCCCTCAGTGTGCGTTTAGTCACATTCCTATTTTTCATCTGATGTAGTCGACGGCGTCCTGCCGTCCGGTATCCACAGCCTGCCTTGTTTTTACGCCGATTTCGCGCCGATTTTCGCGATTGTCGAAGCGCGTCCGGAGGTATCGGAAATGGCGCACGAATGGGCGATTTCATGCTTGCGTCGAATGTCAATTTGCGAAAGCTGCGCGACGCACGCGACAACGCGACGACGCACATTCGGGCATAAATCGCCCCAGTCGTTGCGAGCAAGTCTCTCGGATCGTGACGTCGTTTCCTTAAATCTCTTCAATCCCTCAAACCTCGGACTCGAAAAATGAACGTATTCGCAGACGCGAACGCCATCGCGCAAATCAAGCACAAGCTGGTCAAGCGCCCGAACAAGCGCGGCCAGCGTGGGGTCACGCTGGTGGAACTCTCGGTGGCCGTCGCGGTGATGGGCCTGATCATGGCTGGCGCGATGGTCGGTGTGCCTCGCCTGATGAATAGCGTGAAGCTGTCGCAGGAGATGAAGGACTGGCAGATGTCGGTGCTTGCGGTGCAGAACGCGGTGTCCTCCGGGACGCTGATTGCCGGGCAGACCAAGCAGGCCGATATTCGTCCGACGGCGATTGCCGAGCCGTTCAACCGGCCCGCTGGCACCACCACAATCCTGAATCGCTTCGGCGGCGAAATCACGATCGACGCGGTCCCAACGGGCGGTTATCCGTCGAGCGGTGTGACGGTGAAATCGATCGGGTATCCCAGTTCCCAGTGCGAAGACTTCGCGGCCAAGATGAACGGTATGTTCGCCACGCTGAGCATCAATGGCAACGTCATCAAATCCAAGACCGAAAACAGGATCGATCAGATCAGCAAGTCGTGCACGCAGGACAGCAACAGCGCGACCATGACGCAAGCGGATATCGAATTCACCATCGCTGGCTGAGAAGTCATCTCGGGGATCTGACCAAAGACCAAAGGCGGACAGAACATGACTCTTCCAGGAATGCGTGTTGCGGTGCTCGCTTCGATGTTGGGCGCAGCGGTGCCATCGGCCCTGGCGGTGGAGGCGGCGTCCGACACGGACGTGACGTGGATGTTTGCCAGCCACAAGCCGCTGATGCAATCGCTTGGCGGCGGTCGCCACGACGACGTGGCGACCGTGGCCGAGACGTCCAGTCCACAGCCCCCCGCGCACGACGCTTTCGACGACGCGCAGCGCCAAGTGCAGACGGTGCGCGCTACGACATCGGCGGCAACGCCAGCCACTGTCCCGCCACCACCTCCGATCGCGATGGAGCTTGACCTGCAACCGTCGGACGGCCGCGTCTCTCAGGCCGTCCGACGGTATGCCGAGCGCAATGGCTGGCAACTCGCGTGGGAGATCGAGCGTGATTTCCCCATCGAGTATCCCGCCACGTTTCGCGGAGATTTCCTCGGCATCGTCGAGCAGATCGTGCGCTCGTTGCAGAACACCGACGCACCGATACGCGTCAAGGTCTACGAGGCCAACCGCGTGTTGCGCGTCGTGCACGCCACACAATAACTTCCGCCTTGCCCTGCGCACGGCGAACCACATCCGAAGCGGTGATCCATGAGAAAGCATCTCGGCGTGTTGTGCGCCATCACGTTACTGACAGCGTGCGGCACGCCGGGCATGCTGTCGAAAACCGACGAGAACGTTACACAGGTGCGCGAGACGATGCGCACCGCCAACGACACACACGCAGCATCGCCCATAGGCGCCATCGAGCATGTCGATGGCGCCTGGCTGTCAAGAAAATCAGTCGCGGTCAACGCGACGATCGCACTTCCCGAGTTCTTCACGCGTCAGGTGCGCTTCTCTACCGGCGCTCCCCTGCCCATGTCGGTGCTGCTCGCGCAAGTGGCGCGGGGGCACGGCCTGACGATTCGCATGGCGTCCGATGTCGCTTGCGATGGCGGTGCGTCGGTCGGCGGTGGCCGGGGCGGTCGCGGCGGGCCCGCAGGCGCGGCACAACGCTTCCAGATCAACTGCACCGAAAGCGGCGAGCCTGCCGTGCCGCTGCAATACCACGGCTCGCTGTCCGGGTTGCTCGACACCATCGCGCATCGCTCGGGTACGCACTGGTCCTATCGCGATGGCGTAGTGCAATTCGCGCGATACGTCACCCGGACCTTTCAGATCAAGATGATGCCGGGTAGCTCAACGTACACGGCGTCGGTTGGCAAGGCGTCCAAGATGAAGGCGGATCGCGGCGCGTCCGGCGGCGGCAGCGGGACGTCGGCGGGCGGCGTCGATCTGAGTTTCAACGCCGACGCGAACGTCACGGTCGAGTCCGAACTGGATTACTGGACGGATCTCGTCAAGACCGTCACCGACATGCTCTCGCCTAGCGGACGCGTCACGCCGTCGGTCGTCACGAGTTCGCTCGTCGTCACCGATACGGCCGATGTCGTCGAGCGCGTGGCGCGATACGTCGAATCGGAGAATGCGGTGCTTGGCCGTCAGGTGAAGCTGCGCGTACAGGTCTATTCCGTCACGCTCGACGAAAACTCGGCGGCGGGCATCGACTGGGATCTCGTCTATAGATCCGCCAGCGGCTTCGTGGCAGGCCTGAGTGGCCCGGCACTCGGAGGCGCGCTCATGACGCGCAAGGGCGGGCTGGGCATCCGCACGATCCCGAACGGGCGTCTGGCCGGATCCACTGCGTTCATCAAGGCGCTGAGCAAGCAGGGGCGCGTGAGCACGGTGATCGACACGACCGTCGTCACGCTGAACAACCAGCCTGCGCCGGTCGCCGTCACACAGAACCGGGGGTTCGTCGCGCAGACCAAGATGACGCCCGGCAACTACGGCGGACAAGCCGTCGTGACGGCCGAGCAATCGGTGCTCACCACGGGCTTCGTCATGAATTTGTTGCCGACGTTGATGGATAACCGGAGCGTGATGCTGCAAGTGCAGATCGATATGTCGGACCTGAAGAAGCTCGACAAGATCAATCTGCGTACGGGTAAGGAAGCGCCGAGCGGCAGCGATGCGGGCGCGTCCGGTGGCGGCAACAGCCCGAGCGTGCGCGCGGACATCGACGGCAAGGGGGCAAGCATCGATATCGGTGGCAAGGACGACGACCGTCGCCGCGACGACGACGGCCTCGGCGCGGGCACGTTCATGCAACTGCCGATCACGGCGTCCGTGCAGACCATGCAGCGCGCGTCGCTCAAGTCGGGCGATACGCTGGTGCTCAGCGGCTTCCGACGCAAGGACGACAACACCGAGCGCGATGGCATCTTCAACTACGAAGGTGGCACGAAAGAGGCGAATCAGCACGTGAACGAGGTCGTCATCATGATCTCGCCGGAACTGACCGAGGGCGTGTGAGATGGGGCGCGCACTGTCCAACCACCTCGTGATCGGCGCGCAATGGGAGACGCTGATCGGTCTCGAAAAGGAGATGGCCGAGATCCGCAGTCTCGCGCGCAGCCGCGACGCCTCGCACTTCACCGTCACCGATGACGGGGCAGGCACACGTACCGTCGGGCTGGTCTCGTTGCCTGATGCGACGGATACGAACGCCGCGACGGCAAGGTATGCGCTTGCGGCCGTGCTGCGCACGCTGGTCGACGGACCGAACGTTGCGTTCATGCACCCGGATCCCGACGACCCCGCAAAGGCGGTGTTCGTGACGTTGCGCGACCATCGTCCCGAACTGGATCTGGAGGTCCCGGCGTCGCAGTTGAAGCATCGTCTCGATCAGTGGACGGCCGAGGTCGACGGCCCGGTGAAAGTCGCCGGGGTGATGCGCACGGATCTGCCGCATGCCGACGTCATCCTCACGCTCGACGATATCGCCGCCGCTGCGGTTCGCGAGGCCACGCCGGAGACACGTATCAAACCGGTGCGTCAGGCGCTCCCGGTGCGACAACTGAAAATCGCCGCGGCGGTGGTGACGTTGCTCGCGGTCATCGCTGGCGCAGCGTACGGTGGGTGGCAATGGTACGAGAGCGTCCAGCGCGAAAAGCTCGCCGCCGCCAATCGCGTCGATCCTGTCGAGGCTTACAAACAGGCGCTGACGCGGGCACTTGCCAACGAGTCGTTCTCGACTGGCGCGTCCTACGCAAGGCATTTGCAGCGCGCAGTGCAGCAACTGCCCGCGAATGCCGGTGGATGGCGACCGGCGTCCATCGACTGCAAGGCGCGGAATTGCGAGATTGAATGGCGGCGCCTCGAAGGTGGCACTTTCGATCTGCTGCTGTCACAACGTCCGCATGCGCAGATTGTCGATCTCGATCATGCGAAGGAGCGCTTCGTGCTGCCCGAGGACGATGCTACCTCGGCAAGCACGGTCGCCGCATCGCTCGGTGCAGCCAAAGGCGAAGCGCGCACGCCGGCAGGCGCACCCGCCATCGAAGCGCTCGAAGACGATGGCGATGCCCGCGTCGCTCCCATCCCGCGCAATCAGTTTCTGCGCACAGCAGGGGCGCGGCTGCAAGCGCTCGGCGACTACGGCATGGATATCGCACTGACAATGCCCGAGCCGCTGGTGCAGGTGCCACCGGGTGCGGCCTCGCGCGACGACATGCCGCCACCCATCTCGAAAGGCGAATGGAAGATGGCCGGACATCTGGCGTTCTTCGACTCCGTCGCAGGCCTGATGATGCGCGCGGGCAACATGTCCCTCGGCGAGCTGAAGATCGTCATCGACGACGGCAAGCCCGTCTTCTCAGCACAAGGAACCTACTATGTTCACTAAGTTGCTCCGTGGCGCCGTATGGGCGACGGCGACGCTGCTGTCGGCGAATGCCCATGCCGAAGAGACGATCGACGCCTTCGCACGGGCGCATCTGAAGGCATCGCAAGCGGCGCAGGATGCCAAACAGGCGCAAGCCAAAGCTCAAGGGGGGGACGGGCAGACGCCCACGTCCGCCAAACCCGCGCAGACCGATGGGCCGCCCGAACTGCTGTTCATCTACGGTGTGGAGAACGCCTCCGTCGCGTATCTGCGTGTAGACGGCAAGTTCGGACGCAACGTGACCAAGGGCGACAAGGTCGGGCATTGGCAGGTCGTGCAGATCGGCGACGATTTCGTGGACATTCGACGCGGCGCGCGGCAACAACGGCTGCTCTTGCCCAACGCCTTCGGTGCAGTGTCGTCGTCTTCCGCGCAAATGAGTCAGCGCGTCCCGGGGAAAGCGCATGGCGACGATTACTGAACGGCTGCGCGCCACGCTGGCGCACCTAGGACGTCGCGGGCACACGCGCGCCGTCGTCCGTCCCATCGCCGATCTGCGCGAGTCCGACATTCAGGCGTTCGGCTGGCGACAGGACCTCGGCATCACGCTCGCAGGGGCGGAACATGGCGCGCTGGTGCTCGTGGCGATGAAGCCCCGTCTGTACCTCGTACTGCTCGAAAACAACACGTTTGTGCGCATGCAGGGTTCCGATCTGCTCGAACGCTTCGACCGTGCCGTGCGCGCCAAACATCGGCTGGACCTCGAAGGCATCTACGTCGGCACCACAGAAGAAATCCTGCTGATGCAGTCGCGCCTTCAACAGCAAGGCGACGACAGCGATCAGATCGGCGAGCGGCGGACCGGCGCGTATCGCAACTTCGATCTGATCATCGAGCGCGCGGTGGAAGCCGGGGCGTCGGATATTCACTTCGAGTTTCGCGAGGGACGTCATGTTCAGGTGCGCATGCGCATTCACGGCAAGCTCCGCATGTCGACGGAAAGCGATCGTCTCGCTCGCGACTATCACGCCATGCTCGACGCCGTCTCGGCCGCCTATAACTCGCGCGCCGATCCGAGCAGCCGCAGCCACAATCACTTCGACGACGCGCAGCACCAAAGCTGCTCGATTCCGTTGACGATCCGCCAGCGCAAGTACCAACTGCGTTTCCAGAGCGTGAAGGAGAATCGCGGTGTGGACGTGGTGCTGCGTCTACTGATCAACGAAGCCACGGACGGCGACGTCCTCACGCTGACCCAACTCGGCTATGCCGACGATCAGGTCGAGATTCTGGAAGACGCCGTGCACCGCAGCCCGGGCCTCACGATTATCGCGGGCGAAACCGGCTCCGGCAAATCGACGACGCTGCGTACGCTGATGACCTACGAGCGCGATTCGGGCAAGAAATTCTTCTCCATTGAAGATCCCGTCGAGTACATCCAGCCGCATATGACGCAGATCCCGATTCAGCGACGCGCGGAAGATGGCCCGGGAGAGTCGCCCTTCGGTGCGGCGGCCAAGGTCTTGCTGCGCGGCGACCCCGACAAATTGATGCCGGGCGAGATTCGCGATGCGGAGACCGGCTCGTTCGCCAAGTCGATGACGGAGACGGGTCACCAGGTGTTGTCGACGGTGCACGCGTCGAGCGCGTTCGGCATCGTGTCCCGGTTGGTCAGCGACGAAATAGGCATGCCGCTCTCGGCCGTCGCTTCGCCTAATTTCCTCACGGCTATCGTCTATCAGAAGCTCATCCCGGTCCTATGTGCGCACTGCAAGCGTGCCGCGCTGGACGCGCCGGACGTCATCGACGCCGCCACGCTCTCGGTGATCGGCGCACTCGGCATCGACACGTCGAAGGTTTGCGTCGAAGGACCGGGTTGCGAGCGCTGTTCCGGTCGCGGCACGAGTGGGCAGACGGTCGTGGCCGAAGTCTGCGAGCTGACCGACGAGTTGCTGGACTTGCTGCGCGAGGGGCACTACTGGGACGCCGAGCGTCACTGGCGCGTTTGCCACGATGGTGACCTGACCAGCCCGCACATGACTGGCAAGTCCGCGATGGAGCACGCCATGTACAAGATGTCGCAGGGACTGGTCGACCCGCACGATATCGAAGCCGCCTTCTGCAAACTCAAGAAATTCCATTTCCGTCAGTCGACGTCGTTGAGCGCCGCTTCGACGCGGCGTCTCGCCAGTGTGTGACGACGCACTGCACGCGTCGATGTCGGCGTAATTCCCCCTCCGATGTTCAGCACCGAATGCCATGATCGAAGCCGCTAACCGTCTGCTCGCCAAACTCTCTCCCGCGCGCGAGCCGTATCCCGGCCTGACGAAGGCCAAGCGCCAGTTTCGCAAGTCCCGCGCCAAGTTCTACAGTGACTTTGCCGACGCCATTGAAGACGGCGCGAACCCGTTCGAACTGTTCTCACGCCGCTATGCGCGGGCGAAGGAGCGTCGCAATCCGATGGCGCCGTTGTACGCCGTGTGGCGCGACCGGGCCAGTTCGAAGAACCTGCAAAAGTCGTGGGCAGGCACGATTCCGGAGGAGGACCTCGTCGTGATCGCAGCGGGAGAGAAGGGCGATTTGCCCGGCACGTTGCGCTTTCTTGCGCGCGTCGTCACGCTCCAGCAGCAAACGCGTGCGGTCATTGCGGGCGCGGTGGCGTTGCCGATCTTCATGTCGGTACTGCTCGCGGCGATTCAGTTGGGCGTGGCCTACGGCATGATGCCGATCATGACGGAGATCATGCCGCCGGAGAAATTCCCGCTGGTTGGCGCGGGCCTCTATGCGATGTCCAGCTTTGTCGCGAACTGGTGGCCGCTCCTCTACGGCCTGCCGTTCGCGCTCGTCATGCTGATGTCCTATTCGTTCAGTCGGTGGACGGGGCCGCTGCGTCGCCGCTTCGACAACTTCGGCCCCTACGCCGTGTATCGCGACGTACGTGCAGGCGAGTTTCTCGTGGCGCTCGCTGCGCTCACGAGTGCGAAGACGTCCGTGTTCGACGCCGTGTCGTTGTTGCTGACAAGGGCATCGCCTTGGTTGCGGTGGCATCTGCTGCGCATGCGGGCGTCACTCAAGAGCGAGCGCAGCATGATCAAGGCGATGGATACGGGCATTTTCAACGAGGAGGTGTTCGATCGGCTTGTCGAGTACTCGGGGCGGACCAACTTCGACGCGGGCATTCGCAAGATCGGGTTGATGACCATCGAAGAGGTCGCGGAACGCATCAAGGCCCGCTCGGCCACGTTACGCTCCGTGCTTCTCGCGCTCGTCGGCCTGACGATCATCTTCACCGTCGGCGGCATGTTGCAGATCGGCCATGCGGCGGGCGAGTACGCCCAATCGATGTTCTGACGATGGTTTCTCTTTTCGAATTCCTGTGGCGCGAGTTTCGGGCGCTGCCGCGTGAAGCGGTCGCCACGGCGATGGCCGTACTGGGGCTGTTTGTGGGCAGCTTCCTCAATGTCGTCGTGTGCAGGCTGCCGCGCATGCTGGAGACGCAGTGGGCGGGCGAAGTCGCCGTGTGGTCTGGACGGATTCCGCCAGTGACGCCGGTCTTCAATCTCGCATGGCCGCCGTCGCGCTGCCCGCATTGCGAGTCGCGCATTGCGGCGCGTCATAACTTCCCGGTCTTCAGCTACCTGTGGCTGCGCGGGCGATGCGCCGCCTGTGGCGCGCGGATTGCGCTGCGTTATCCCCTCGTAGAACTCGCTGTCGGCGCGCTGTTCGCCGCAATGGCGTGGACGTTCGTGCCATCGAAGCAATACGCCGCGATGCTCGCGTGGTGCGGCTTCGGTGCGACGTCGCTGGCGCTCGCGCTCATCGACATCGATACACGATTGTTGCCGGATTTACTTACGCTGCCGTTGCTATGGGCGGGACTGTTATGCAGCGTGATGGGCGTAACGCTGCCCGTCGACGAAGCGGTGTTGGGGGCCGCGCTCGGGTACGTCGTGATGTGGACGATCGCATCGGCGTACCGCGCGCTGACGCACGACGATGGCCTCGGCGGCGGCGACGCCAAGCTCGTCGCCGCCTGTGGTGCATGGCTCGGATGGATCGGCGTGCCGCTGACGCTCGCCTTCGGCGCAATGGCGGCAACGCTGGCGTTCGCCGCCTATGGGCTGGTGCGCGGCCGCGCGCTGCGCGAGCCGATGCCGTTCGGCCCGTGGCTCGTGCTTGGCGCGTTGGCGAGCGCGCTGTGGGGCGAGCGGTTCCTAGACCTGTGGCTGCGCACGAGCGGCTAACGGCGTCGAGGCGGTCATCGTTTCGACGCTGGATACGCCGTCGAGCGACGGATCGGGACCGGAACCCGCTCGCACACCGACGGTCTCTCCTGCGCTCTGATTCGATGCCCGCGCACTCGCCAGCATCATGTCCGCAGCCTTCTCCCCGATCATCATCGACGGGGCGTTGGTGTTGCCGCCGATGAGCGTCGGCATGATGGACGCATCCACCACACGCAATCCTTCCACGCCGCGCACCCGCAATTCCGTGTCGACGACTGACGCCGCATCGCTGCCCATCCGGCAAGTGCCGACCGGGTGATAGATGGTGTCGGCACGCGCACGGATCAACGCCGTCAGCGCTTCGTCCGATTCCACGCCACGGCTGTGCAGTTCTTCGCCACCGAACTTTGCGAGCGACGGCGCCGCGAGAATGCGCCGAATCACGCGCGCCCCGCGCAGCAGCGTGTCGACGTCTTCCTGTGCTTGCAGAAACGCCGGGTCGATGTGCGGCGCGTCGCGCATGTCGGCGGACGCCAGCGTGACGCGTCCGCGACTCTTCGGCCGAAGCACGCAAGCATGCAACGACAGTCCGCGCCGCAGATGCAGACGCCGGTTGTGGTTGTCGCAAATGCCCACGAGAAAGTGCATCTGCAAATCGGGCCGCACGAGCGACGGATCGCTTTTCAGAAAGCCACCGGCTTCCGCCACGTTGCTCGCGAACAGACCGCGCCGGTCGCGCAGGTATTCCATCCCTTGCGTGAGCAGATGCCACAGCCCCGCCGGTGTGTAGCCGACGAGATCGCGATGCGCGATGTATTTGTTGACGATGAAGTCGATGTGATCCTGCAAGTTTTCACCGACGCCGGGGGCGTCCACCCGCACGTCCAGACCATGCGCGCGAAGTTGATCGGCCGGGCCGATGCCCGAGCACATCAACAACTGCGGCGAGTTGAACGCGCCTGCGCTCAGCACGACTTCGGCGCGCGCATGAATCGTCTGCACAGTGCCTTGCCGTTGAAGCTTGATACCGGTCGCGCGCTTGCCGTCGAACACGATGCGCTGCACCAGCGCGTCGGTGATCACGTGCAGGTTGTTGCGCGTTTTGCCGTGCAGATAAGCACGCGCTGCGTTCCATCGCTGACCGTCTTTCTGCGTCACCTGATAGATGCCAGCGCCTTCGTAATGCTCGCCGTTGAAGTCGTCGCTGACGGGGAATCCCGCTTCGCGCGCGGCGTCGACATAGTGTTGGGAGAACGGATTGACGGTGCGCAGATCGGCGACGTTGAGCGGGCCGTCCGCGCCATGCCATGCGTTCGCGCCACGCTCGTTGTTTTCGTTACGACGGAAGTACGGCAGCACGTCGTCCCACGCCCAGCCGGTGCAGCCCGCTTGCGCCCAGTCGTTGTAGTCGTCCGGATGCCCGCGCGTGTAGATCATCGCGTTGATCGAGCTGGAGCCGCCGAGACCGCGTCCGCGCGGCTGATAACCCTGACGTCCCGCCAATCCCGCCTGCGGTGTGGTGCGATAGCCATAGTTGCGACGCGATGCGAACGGCACGAGTGCTGCGAGGCCGAGCGGCAGACGCACGAGAAAGCTGTTATCCGGCGGACCGGCTTCGACGAGTGCGATGGTGCGATCCGGCAACCCGTCCGCCAGACGCGCCGCGAGTGCGCAACCGGCCGAACCGCCGCCGACAATGACGTAGTCATAGTCCATGCTGTCATCCTCCCTTGGATGGCACTGCTTCAACTTTGTTGTTGAATGCGTTCGCTGCTTCTTGTGCTGCTCGTTTTTATGATGCTTGCGATGCCTATGTCTCTCGCCGCCCGCGTCGATCTCTGAAGCGTCTCGTCGACGTCACTTTGCGGCGGCACTCATTGTAGGCAGACAATGCGTGTGCCCGGGGGTGAAGTGAAGCATTCCTCTAATTTGTGCGAGCACGAGAACGTAGCCGCTATGATGAAATGATCGACTTGAAGTGACCGTCCCATGTAAGGCATTCGGGATGACGCGCAAGGGAGACATGGATGACTGAAGCCTGGCAGACGCACGACGTCACCAATCAGGTGCCGCCGCTCACGGACTACAACCTCTACGCGACGGATGCCGCACTGCAAGCCGCTGTGGCGGCGTTCGACGCGCACTGGCACGCGAAGGAATTGCATCGTCAGGGCGCACGTGTGGGCGAGGCGGAAGTGCAGCAATGGGCACAGGACGCCAATCACCACGAACCGGAACTGGAATCCTTCGATTCGCAAGGCAATCGCATCGACCGCGTCGCGTTTCATCCGGCGTGGCATTCGCTCATGGGGCTTTTGCGCGGTGCACAACTGCAATCGCTGCCGTGGGCGCATCCGCGCGGTGGGGTGATGGCGGCACGCACGGCGTCGTACTTTCTGCACGCGCAGAACGAAGCCGGTTCGCTGTGTCCCACGACGATGACGTTTGCGAGCATCCCGGTGCTGGCGAAGGAACCGGCGCTCTTCGCCACGATCAAGGACAAACTGCTCGCGCCGCAGCACGATCCACGCGACGTGCCGCTCGCGCAGAAGCACACCATGCTCGTCGGCATGGGGATGACGGAGAAACAGGGTGGCTCCGACGTCCGCACGAACACCACCGTCGCGACCGAAGTAGGCAATGGCGAATTCTCGCTCGTTGGACACAAGTGGTTCTTCTCCGCACCGCAGTGCGACGCGCATCTGGTGCTCGCGCGCGATAGCGACAGCGACGCGTTGTCGTGCTTCTTCGTGCCGCGCTACCGACCCGACGGCCGCAAGAATGCAGTGCAGATTCAGCGTCTCAAGGACAAGCTCGGCAATCGCTCGAACGCGAGCAGCGAAGTGGAATTTCAGGGCGCGTACGGCACGCGTGTGGGCGCGCCGGGACGCGGTGTTCCCACGATTATCGAGATGGCGACTTACACGCGGCTCGACTGCGTGATCGGCAGCGCGGCGATGATGCGCACGGGCGTCGTGCAGGCGATTCATCATGCGCGACATCGCACGGCCTTCGGCGCGAAACTCGTCGACCAGGATCTGATGACGGCGGTGCTCGCCGATCTCGCGCTGGAGTCGGAGGCGGCGACGTGGCTGGCGATGCGGCTCGCGCGTGCGTTCGATGCGAGCCTGTCGGACGACGACTCGCCCGTCGAACGTGCATGGCGACGCATCGTGCTGCCCGCCGCGAAGTTCTGGGTGTGCAAGCGTGCGCTCGAACTGGCAGGCGAATGCATGGAAGTGTGGGGCGGCAACGGGTATGTCGAGACGGGGCCGCTGGCGCGTCTGTATCGCGAAGCGCCCGTCAATTCGATTTGGGAAGGCTCGGGCAACGTGATGTGTCTGGATGTGCTGCGCGCCATGAGCCGCGAGCCGGACGTCGCGCAAAGCTGGTTTCAGTGGCTCGGCGAACGCGTCGGATCGCACGCGACGCTGCGTGCCGCGCTCGCGCAGTTGCACGGCTGGCTCGCCGCCGATCCCGCGTCGCACGCGGTGCGCGCGCGTGCCACCGCGCAACAGATCGTGTTGCTTTCACAAGCGGCGTTGCTGCTGGAGCATGCGCCGTCCGAGCTGGCGCATGGGTTCGTTGAGAGCCGATTCGCGAATGCAGGCGGACGTGTCTATGGCGTGATGCCGGACACGATTCCTGTCGGTGTGCAACGCGCGTGGCTCGACAGGGCGTTTCTTGCATAAGGCATGACGTAAGACACGAAGCATCGACTTCATATAACGACAACATATCGACGACATCGGCCGGGGCGCTCACGCATCGGCAGTCGCAGGGAGGAGGAACGGCATGGGACACAAGGACGAGATGGGCGGGGGCGGGCTGCACGAAGCCGCGACATTGCAGACGTCGCATGACGACGATCTGGCGCGCGCATTGCTGTTGCCACGCTTCGACGCGATGCGCCACGCGCACGATGCCTCCCCGCACGTCGACTGGTCGACCCGCAAACGTCATCTGACGGCGCTGATGGGCATGTTGCACAAGTATCGCGCACCCTTCGCGAAGGCCATCGATGAGGACTTCGGCGGGCGGTCGCAAGAAGAGACCGACATGCTCGAATTGTTTCCCTCGCTGGGCAACCTGAAGCATGCGCTGTCCCACACGCGTCGCTGGATGCGCGGCTCGTCGGGTTGGGCAAACCTCTGGCTGCTACCTGCGCGGCGCGCCATCGTCCCCCAGCCGCTGGGTGTGGTCGGTG
Source organism: Pandoraea sp. NPDC090278 (assembly GCF_044772185.1). NCBI lineage: Bacteria > Pseudomonadati > Pseudomonadota > Betaproteobacteria > Burkholderiales > Burkholderiaceae > Pandoraea > Pandoraea sp. NPDC090278. The sequence continues at coordinate 608,560 of NZ_JBIVYJ010000002.1, forward strand.
TGATCGTGCCGTGGAACTACCCGCTGTTTCTCGCTATCGGTCCACTCACGGATGCGCTGGCTGCAGGCAACCGCGTGATGATCAAAGTCTCGGAAGTCACGCCGCGTTTCGCCGACGTGTTCGCGTCCGCCATCGCCGACACATTCCCGCCGGAATGGGTGACGGTCGTGACGGGCGACGCGCAGGTCGCACGCGCTTTCTCGTCGCTACCGTTCGATCATCTGCTGTTCACCGGGGCGACGTCGATTGGCCACCACGTGATGCGCGCGGCGAGCGAGCATCTCACGCCAGTGACGCTGGAACTCGGCGGTAAGTCGCCCGCGATCATCGGGCCGGGCGCGCGCTGGGAACACGCGGTGGAACGCATCATGCTCGGCAAGCTGCTCAATGCGGGGCAGACGTGCGTCGCCCCTGACTACGTGCTGGTGCCGCGCGAAAAGCTCGATACGTTTGTGGCGACGGCGCGACAGGTGGCGTCGCGCCTCTACCCGGATGCCGTGAACAACCCGCAGTACACGAGCATCGTGTCGGCGCGTCACTTCGAGCGCTTGTCCGGGCTGGCAGGCGAGGCGGCCGCGCAGGGCGCGACGTCCCACGCCTTGTTCGACGCACCGGCGCAGGTGGCGCGCAGACGTTTGCCGCCGGTCGTGCTGACGGGCGTGCATGACGGCATGCGCGTGATGCGTGAGGAGATCTTCGGGCCGCTGCTGCCGGTGGTGCCCTATGACGATCTGGACGCCGCAATTGCGTACGTGAACGAGCGTCCGCGTCCGCTCGCGCTGTACATGTTCGACACTGACAATGCGCGCATCGATCAGGTGGTGGACGGCACCATCTCCGGCGGTGTGACGATCAACGACACGCTGCTGCACGTGGCCGAGCACTCGTTGCCGTTCAGCGGCGTGGGGCCGTCCGGCATGGGCGGCTATCACGGTGAGGCGGGCTTTCGCACCTTCTCGAAGGAGAAGCCGATCTTCCGTCAGGCACGCTGGAATGGCGGCGGTCTGCTCAATCCGCCGTACGGCAAGCGGTTCGCCGCGATGATGAAGCTGCTGCTGCGCTGAGCGCCAGGTACTTCGTCACAGACCCAAAACAAAACCCCCGCCGGTTTGACCCGGGCGGGGGTTTTGTCTGACTGACGCCGGTCGAAACCGGCGTTCGCCGTGAAGCGATTTAGCCGAATCAGGCCACAGCGCGCAGACCGGCGTCGGCCAGCAGGGCGTCGGCACGATCCGTGGCTTCCCACGAGAATTCCGGCTCTTCACGGCCGAAGTGGCCGTAAGCGGCGGTCTTCTCGTAGATCGGACGCAGCAGGTCGAGCATCTGGATGATGCCCTTCGGACGCAGGTCGAAGTGCTTCTCGACCAGCTCGGCGATGCGCTGATCGCTGATCTTGCCCGTGCCGAAGGTGTTGACCATGACCGACGTCGGACGCGCCACGCCGATGGCGTACGAGACCTGAATCACGCACTTCGAGGCCAGACCGGCGGCCACGATGTTCTTCGCGACGTAACGGCCAGCGTAGGCTGCCGAACGGTCGACCTTCGACGGATCCTTGCCCGAGAACGCGCCGCCACCGTGCGGTGCAGCACCGCCGTACGTGTCGACGATGATCTTGCGGCCCGTGAGGCCGGCATCGCCTTGCGGGCCACCGATCACGAAACGGCCGGTCGGGTTCACCAGGAACTTGATGTCGCCCTTGATCAGGTCGGCCGGCAGCACCGGCTTGATCACTTCTTCGATGACAGCTTCGCGCAGCGCTTCCAGCGCGATGTCCGGCGCGTGTTGCGTCGAGAGCACCACCGTGTCGATGCTGTGCGGACGGCCGTTTTCGTACTTGATGGTGACCTGGGACTTGGCGTCCGGACGCAGCCAGGGCAGACGACCGTCACGGCGCACTTGCGACTGGCGCTCGACCAGACGGTGCGACAGGTAGATCGGCAGCGGCATGAGTTCCGGCGTTTCGTCGCAGGCGTAGCCGAACATCAGGCCCTGGTCGCCCGCACCCTGATCGAGGTTGTCGTCGTGTGCGCGGTCCACGCCCTGAGCGATGTCCGGCGACTGGCGGTCGTAGGCGACCAGCACGGCGCAGCCCTTGTAGTCGATGCCGTAGTCGGTGTTGTCGTAACCGATGCGACGGATCGTTTCGCGTGCGACTTGCTGATAGTCGACCGTAGCGGTCGTGGTGATTTCACCGGCGAGCACGACGAGACCCGTGTTGCAAAGCGTTTCCGCAGCAACGCGCGCGTACTTGTCTTGCGTCAGGATGGCATCGAGAACGGCATCCGAGATCTGGTCGGCGACCTTGTCCGGGTGACCTTCGGAGACGGATTCGGAGGTAAAGAGATAGTCGTTCGCCACTTGTGGCTCCTCTAACGTATTTGGCGACTCACGTTGCCGTCATCGGAGGAGAAGCGGCGACGCTTTAGCGGAAAGTTGGTCGAATGGGCTGCCTATGTATGGTGGCTCACTCGAATCGCCCCGCAAGTTGTCAGTTAACTCGGCGATGTCGCTTATTATACGCCCCTGAAGAAATCCTGCTTGCGACATGGCTACCACTCCCAAGAAATCCCTCGGGTACTACCTGAGCGTGGGTCTGCTGCGCGGACTCAACCTGCTGCCCTATAGCTGGGTCGCGCGCTTTGGCGCGGGCATCGGCCATGTGCTGTACTCGATTCCCAGCTCCCGGAAGCGGGTGGTGCACACCAATCTGCGCCTGTGTTTCCCCCACTGGGACGACGCCACCCGTGAGCGCGTGGCCCGGGCGTCCTTCGTCCACGCGATCCGGAGCTACGCCGAGCGCAGCTTTCAGTGGTTCGGCAGCGGCAAGAAGCTCGAACGGCTGATCGAACTGGATTCGGCCGTCGATCTGCTCGCCCCGGACATGCCCCCCACGATCCTGCTCGGTTTCCACTTTGTGGGGATCGAGGCCGCGTCCGTGTTCATCAACTACTCGCTGCACCGGCCCTGCGCCTCGCTCTACACGCCGATGTCGAACCCGGCGTTCGACGCGATGGCCCGTGAGCAACGCGGCCGTTTCGACGCCGAGATGATCCCGCGTGGCGACAGCGCGCGCGACGTGCTGCGTATGTTCCGCAAGAAAAAGCCGGTGATGCTGGCCGCCGATATGGACTACGGCGCGCGGAATTCCACGTTCGTGCCGTTCTTCGGGGTCGAGACTTGCACGTTGACGTCGGTGTCGCGACTGGCGGAAGTCGGCCGCGCACAGATTCTGCCGTTCATCGGCGAAGTGCTGCCTAACTTCAAGGGCTACCGTCTGAAAGTGTTCCCGATCTGGGAGAACTACCCCAGCGGCGACCCGGACGCCGACGCACGCCGCATGAATGCCTTCCTCGAAGAGCAGATTCTGAAGATGCCGGAGCAGTACTACTGGGTCCACAAGCGTTTCAAGACGCGCCCCGAGGGGCAGCCGAGCGTCTATTGACCGGCACCGGATGCGCGTCGACCTTCTCCACTACAATAGCGGCATGAAGCTCAAATTCACCAAGATGCAAGGCGCCGGGAACGACTTCGTCGTGATCGACGGCATCTCGCAGACCATCGATTTCACGCCCGAACAGTGGCGTGCGCTCGCCGACCGCCACTTTGGCGTCGGCGCGGACCAGTTGCTGCTCGTCGAGCGCGCGACCATGCCGGGCGTGGACTTCCGCTATCGCATCTTCAACGCCGACGGCGGCGAGGTCGAGCATTGCGGCAACGGCGCGCGCTGCTTCGTCAAGTTTGTGCGCGACACCGGCCTGACCGACAAGCAGACGGTGCGGGTCGAGGTGCAGCAGGGCGTGATTACGCTCACGATGCGTGAAGACGGTCAGGTCAGTGTGGATATGGGCGCACCGATTCTCACGCCGTCCGACGTGCCGTTCGACGCCGCCGGTCTGGAAGGCCGCCGCGAGGGCGACGACACGCTCTGGCCGCTCGACGTCGCAGGCAAGACGACCTGGATTTCCGTGGTCTCGATGGGCAATCCGCACGCCGTGCAGGTGGTGGATAACGTCGACACCGCGCCGGTCGAGACGGACGGCCCGCTGGTCGAGCGCCACCCGCGCTTCCCGCGCCGGGTGAACGCCGGTTTCCTGCAAGTGGTGAGTCAGCACGAAGCGCGGCTGCGCGTGTACGAGCGCGGCGCGGGCGAAACGCTGGCCTGCGGCACGGGCGCGTGTGCGGCGGCAGTGGCGGGCATCCGTCGCGGGCTGCTCAAGGCACCTGTCGCCATCGAGACGCACGGCGGCACGCTCACCATCGACTGGGACGGCGCAAGCGGTCCGGTCATCATGACGGGACCGGCTGCCACGGTCTTCGAAGGGACGATCGAAGTCTGACGTCTTCGGCGTCAGGGCAGGCAGCATGGCATTGGTTTCAGACGGATTCTGATTTAGCGACCCAGGCGGCCGCCCGTCACCCTTGTGTTCGGAGCAACGAAGACAAGGCACGACAGGCGGCAGTTGACGAACAGCAGACGGACATTCATGAACGACCGAGATATTGCGGAATACCTGATTGCGCATCCCGACTTCTTCGAGCGCCATGCCGAATTGCTGGCAGGCGTGCGGCTCACCAGCCCGCACGGCCAGCGGGCGGTGTCGTTGCAGGAGCGTCAGATCGAGATGCAGCGCGAGAAGACCAAGCAGATCGAGCGACGCCTCGCCGAACTGATGCGCTACGGCCACGAAAACGACGATATCTCGGGCAAGCTGCACCGCTGGACCCTCGGTCTGCTCGGCGAGCGTGACCCGCATGCGCTGCCCGAGGCGATTGCCCGTGGCCTGCGCGACGTCTTCAATGTGCCGTTCGCGGCCGTGCGTCTGTGGAACGTGGCCGCGCCGTATCAACCGGCCGAGTTCGCCCGCAGCGTCAGCGAGGAAGTGAAGATTTTCGCGACGAGCCTGGTCACGCCGTACTGCGGCGCGAACACCGGCTTCGAAGCGGTGACATGGCTGGGTGCGCCGAGCGATCCCGCCTCGGTCGCACTGCTCGCGTTGCGCGACCCGCAAGTGACCGACGGCCCGGTCTTCGGCCTGCTCGTCATGGGCTCGGAAGACGCGCGCCGCTTCCACGAAGGCATGGCGACCGATTTCCTCACGCAGATCGGCGAACTGGCCGGTGCTGCCCTCGGCAAGCTGCGCGCCGACGACTGAGATGCGCTCGGGAGCTTCGGCTGGCAAGGGGAAGGGGACGAGCAGGGCGGCGAGCAATGCGTCGCCTCAGTCGTCCGCTGACGCATCTCCTGAGCCGCCACTTGAGCCGGGCATCCGCACCTATCTGACGTCGCTGTCCAGCGAGCGCAAGCTCGCGGCGCTCACCCTGGAAAACTACACGCGTGACCTGCGTCAGTTGCAGCGTCTCGCGAGCGGCCGTGCACTCGAATCGCTGCAACACGGCGACATCCGCCGCTTCGTGATGAAGCTGCATAGCGAGGGACTCGTCGGCCGCTCGATTGCCCGCAAGCTCTCCGCCTGGCGCGGCTACTTCGCGTGGCTCGCCCAACGCACCGCGCTCGCCGCGAATCCCGTCGAAGGCGTACGCGCACCCAAACAACCCAAACCGTTGCCCAAGGCACTGTCGCCCGATCAGGCGTCGGCGCTCGTCGAGTTCGCGACGGGCACGTCAGCCGAGGCCGTGCGCAACCGGGCGATGTTTGAACTGCTCTATTCGTCGGGCCTGCGTCTGTCGGAGCTGACGGGGCTCGATCATCGTTACGTCGAGGCCGACGGCTACCGCTCTGCGAGCTGGCTGGATCTGTCAGAGCGCGAGGTCGTCGTGACGGGGAAGGGCAACAAGCGGCGTCGCGTGCCGGTGGGCGAGAAGGCGGCGCAGGCGTTGGCGCAATGGCTGGAGATGCGTGCGCCGCTGGCATCGGCCGAGCCGCACGCCCTGTTCCTGTCGGCGCGCGGCAAGCGCATCGGGGCGCGCGCGGTGCAGCAGGGGCTGGAGCGTCACGCGCTGGCTGCCGGACTGCCCACGCACGTGCATCCGCACATGTTGCGTCACTCGTTCGCGACGCATGTGCTCCAATCGTCCGGCGATCTTCGGGCCGTGCAGGAAATGCTCGGCCACAGCAATATTTCGACGACGCAGATCTACACGAAGCTCGATTTCCAGCACCTCGCCAAGGTCTACGATCAGGCGCATCCGCGCTCACGTAAGAAGCCCTGATCCTTGCCATCGTGTCGGCTCCGATGTCGCACCGGGCAGACGAGGCGCTTTACGGCGTGCGCGCCGAGTCGGTGTAGAATCGCGTCCTTCCCCAGCAAGTCCCGCACGTTGTGCGTTGTGCCGTCCGTGCGCCGGATGCCTCCCGCGTGTGGCCGATCCCGATCCGGCCCGCCTGCCGTGCCGCGAGACTTGCCCGTCACCCCGAATGCAACCGTTGGTCCGTCCCGCATGAATACCTTGACCCTCAAGCCCGGCAAAGAAAAGTCCTTGCTGCGCCGTCACCCCTGGATTTACGCCACCGCCGTGGCGCGTGTGGACGGCAATCCGGCCTCCGGTGCCACGGTCGTGGTGCGGGCCGCAGACGGCCGTTTCCTCGCGCGCGCCGCGTTCAGCCCGGTCTCGGCCATCCGCGCCCGCGTGTGGACGTTCAACGAAAACGAGCCGGTCGATCACGCATTCTTCAAGCGTCGCGTGTCGGCGGCACTGGCGTACCGCGAAGAGATGGTGCACGACACGGGCGCGACGCGTCTGCTCTTCGGCGAGGCCGACGGCCTGCCGGGCCTGATCGTCGACCGTTATCAGTCCGCGCCGGGCCAGCCGGAGACCGATCAGCTCGTCTGCCAGTTCATGGCGGCGGGTGTCGAAGCCTGGAAGGACGCCATTACCAAGGCGCTCGTGGGGGCGACCGGCTGCGCGAACGTCTATGAGCGTTCCGACGCGGCGGTGCGCGAGCGCGAAGGGCTGCCGAGCATCACCGGCGTGCTGGCCGGGGCCGAGCCGCCCGAAGCCCCCGAGTCGCTGACGACCCATGAAAACGGCGTGAAGTATTACGTCGACGTGCGTAACGGTCACAAGACCGGCTTCTACGTCGACCAGCGCGACAACCGTCGGCTCGTTCAGCAACAGGCCAAGGGCCGTGACGTGCTGAACTGCTTCTGCTACACCGGCGGCTTCTCGCTGGCGGCACTCGCAGGTGGCGCGCAGAGCGTGCTGTCGATCGATTCGTCGGGTGAGGCGCTGGCGATTGGCGCGCGCAACGTCGAACTGAACGGTTTCGACGCCGCCCGTGCCGAGTGGCGCGATGCGGACGTCTTCAAGACGCTGCGTGCGTTGCGCGAAGAAGGCCGTACGTTCGACATGATCGTGCTCGACCCGCCGAAGTTCGCACCGTCGGCCCATCACGTGGACCGCGCTGCGCGTGCGTATAAGGACATCAACATGGCGGGCTTCCGTCTGCTGCGTCCGGGCGGTCAGTTGCTCACCTACTCATGCTCGGGCGCGATCGATGCCGATCTGTTCCAGAAGATCGTGGCCGGTGCGGCCGTCGATGCCGGTGTCGACGCGCGTATCCTGCGTCGCCTGTCGGCTGGCATGGATCACCCGATGCTCACGCAATTCCCCGAAGGCGAATACCTCAAGGGACTTTGGTTGCAACGTATGTAAGTGCTTGCTTTTGCGAGGTGGACCATCCGACGGGCATCAGCCCAGCGTCAGACCGACCACACCCAAGGCGATCAGTACGGCACCGCCCACGCGGCGGTGCATCTCTCCCTCTCCCAGCACCCGCACGCCGAGCAGCGCGGCGACCATCATCGACATCTCCCGCGCCGGGGCGACGTGCGAGACGGGCGCGTATTTGAGCGCCGTCAGGATCAGGAAGTAGGACATCGGCGAGATCGTGGAAATGATCAGGATCTTGCGCCAGTTGGCCTGCCACAGCACCGCGATGCGGGCCGGACGGGCGAAGGCCGTCGGCGCGGACAACACGACCCGCAGCACGTTTTCCAGGTAGTAGTAGACGAGCGGTGCGAGCATCAGGGTGCGGATGGCGTAAGCATCCGCCAGCGTATACGCCGCAATGAATCCGCCCGTCAGCACGCCCCAGCCTGCGCCCGCGTGCATGCTGCCGCGCCGGAACAGGCGTTCGCCACCGGCGATCACGAGCACGCCACACACGACCAGCCCGATGCCCACGAGCGCCAGCCAGCCCGGGCGTTCGCCCAGCAACACGATGGCGCCGATGGACGACAGCAACGGGCCGGTGCCGCGTGCGAGCGGGTAGACGACCGAGAGATCGCCCACACGGTAGCCGCGCTGCAAGACCAGGGTGTAGCCGTAATGCAACAGGGCGCTGACGGTGATGACCCCCCAGCCGAGCGCTGACGGCCAACTGGCTTGTCCCGCGAGGAAATACAACGCCAGCGGCGTGTAGATCACGACCGTCAGCAGGGCGTAGAGGAAGACCAACTGCGGGCCACCGCCTTCGCGCGTATCGATGCGCTTGGCGACGAAATTCCAGGTGGCATGCAGAAACGCGGCGGTGACGACGAGGGCGAGGGCGGTGAGCGACATGACGAAGGGTGTTTTTTGTGTCAATTGTATGACGCATTGCCCGTTTACTTCCCGTCACGTCGACCCAATCTCATCCTATTCGTCGGCTAATATCCCGCCTTTCCCACGTGGAATTGGGCAACAGCGGGGCTGTTTGGACCAATTTGCAACTCGGTTGCAGCGCTGACGGCGCTGTGCTTAAATCGATTCATGAGCCTTACTCAATTACAACCGTATCTGGAAGCTGCCCGTGCGAGCTTGCAGGAGCAATCGGGCCGCGTGACTTCGGGGCGTGTGCGTGTGCTGGCCTTGCTGCTCAAGGCAGGCCGCCCGCTCACTCATCAGGAAGTGCTGGCCGATCTGGCCACCGACGCCGATCCGCTCGACCGCGTGACGGCCTACCGCGTCCTCGACTGGCTGGTCGCGCAGGGCTGGGCGATCAAGCAGGCGGGCGACGACCGAATCTTCCGCTTCGTCATGGCCGAGCACGTCGATCCCGAGCGTGCGAGCGCGCCGCGTCCGCATACGCAGCACGGTCATTTCCGCTGTGTACGCTGCCATCGAACTTTTTGTCTTGACGATTGGCCCCAGCATCCCCAATTGAGTGAGCGCGAACTCAAGCGCCTGCCCAAGGGTTTCGTGGGCGAACAGGTCGAGCTGCTGATTCATGGCACCTGCGCCCAATGCGCGGGCGCCACCAACTGACACGGCACACGCCGCCGCCGGCGCATTCCGAAGCGTCGCATCATCACAGGACATTGCATTCATGACTCCCGTCACCATCCTGACCGGCTTTCTCGGCAGCGGTAAAACCACGCTGCTCAAGCGCATCCTGACCGAAGCGCACGGCATGAAGATCGCCGTCATCGAAAACGAATTCGGTGAAGAGAACATCGACAACGACATCCTCGTGCAGGAAAACGCCGAGCAGATCGTGCAGATGAGCAATGGCTGCATCTGCTGCACGATCCGTGGCGACCTGGTGCAGGCGCTGTCCGATCTGAACAGCCAGCGCGACGCCGGTTCGATCCAGTTCGACCGCGTGGTCATCGAGACGACCGGCCTGGCGAACCCCGGCCCGGTGGCGCAGACCTTCTTCATCGACGACGAAGTGGCCGACACCTACCGTCTGGACGCCATCATCACGCTGGTCGACGCCAAGCACGGCCAGCAGCAGCTCGATCAGCACGAAGTGGTGCAGCGTCAGGTGGGGTTCGCCGACCGTCTGTTCATCACCAAGGCCGATCTGGTGACGCCGGACGCCGTCGACGACCTGAAGCACCGTCTCGCGCACATGAATCCCCGTGCGCCGCAGCAGGTGGTGGACTTCGGTCAGGCCGATCTGAAGCAGATCTTCGACATCCACGGTTTCAACCTGAACGACAAGCTCGACATCGATCCGGACTTCCTGGCCGCCGACGAGCATGCGCACGATCACGGCCATGACCACGACCACGATCATTCGCACTGCGACCATGACCATGGGAAGTGCGACCACGAAGGCCACGAGCACGGGCACGCTCACCACCACCATCACGCGCATCACGACGACGCCATCAAGTCGTTCGTCTTCCGCAGCGAAAAACAATTCGATCCGGCCAAGCTGGAGGATTTCCTCGGGAGCATCCTACAGGTGTACGGCGAACGCTTATTGCGTTATAAAGGCGTATTAAACATGCGCGGTATCGACCGCCGGGTCGTGTTCCAGGGCGTTCACCAGATGATGGGTAGCGACGTGGGCACGAAGTGGCAACCTGGCGAGACGCCGAACACCAAGATGGTGTTCATTGGCGCGGAACTGCCGAAAGACATCATCCTGCAAGGGCTGGAACGCTGTCTGGTCTGAGCGGAATCGCCGAATCCGATGACGGGAAAGCCCTTAATCGGGACTGTCGAACGATTCGGTTACAATACCTGCCCACTGGGACCGCCGCCAGCGAATCGACGCGGCATTCCGGGGGGTAGGCAGGGGAGCACCGTCATGGCCACCGCCTCTCGCAAGACTGCCACCGCACGCCCCACGCGCCGGTCTGAACCGGTGCCGGAAGCGGGCGCCAAGCGTGCTCCAGCAGGCAAATCGAAGACGGGCGACGAGGCCGCCGCCAAGAAGGCGCCGCCCAAATCGTCCGGCAGGAAAGTAACCCAAGAAGCCGCCCGCGGCATTGCCGGTAAGCAAGACGTGCCACCCGCTACAGGGGCATCGCCGGATCATCCGAAAGAGACGCCACAGAAACCCATGAGCAAGCAACGACTTTTGACCGAGGCCGAAATTCTGAAGATGTCCGACAAGGACTACATGAATGCGGCTCAACTCGAATTCTTCAAGAATCGTCTGGAAGAGCTGCAAGCCGAAATTCTGCGTAACGCCGGGCAGACGACCGAGAACCTGCGGGAAACCGTGGTGGTTCCGGATCCGGCCGACCGCGCGACCATCGAAGAGGAACACGCGCTCGAGCTGCGCACTCGCGATCGCGAACGCAAGCTGCTGAAGAAGGTCCAGCAGTCGCTCGCCCGCATCGATTCCGGCGATTATGGCTGGTGCGAAGAAACCGGTGAGCCGATCGGCGTGCCGCGTCTGCTCGCCCGCCCGACGGCAACGCTGTCGCTCGAAGCACAAGAGCGTCGCGAACTGCGTCAAAAGCTGTTCGGCGACTGATCGTCGGCCAGCCGGCCCCCGGCAACCGCGCGGTGGCGGTGCCCGGTGGCCTGAATCGATCAAAGGCATGTCTTCGCGACATGCCTTTTTTCTTTCGCGGCCGTCGTCCCCCAGCCGCTATCCGTCATAAGGCTCGCGGGGGACGTCACTTTATGGCAGAATTGCAACTCAGTTGCAATTCATGTCACTCATGCCGTCCATCGACTCCGACTCTCGCCCGTGGCGTGCGCGAACGCGCATGCGCGTTGGTCGTGGCCGCAGCGGATGGATCGTCTGGCTCATCACCGCACTGCTCTGCGTGCAGATGTGGGGCCTGCAACATGAGATTGCACACGCGCGCGAATTGTCCGGCATCGGGCAACACACGTCCGGGCGTAGCGGCGCACTCGCGGCAACGAGCGCGGCCGATACCTCCAACGTTGTCGCCGATGACGACGACGGCGACACCGCAGACGACGCCGTCGCTGCCGACTGGTCCGTGCAATCGGCGCGCACGACGCACACCAGTTTCGGCACCCACCACCATCATTGCCATCTCTTCGAAGGGGCGACGCTCGCGGCTGCGATGGCCGTGGCGGTCCTCCAATGGGCAGGCGACGCCGACCCGACGCACGCCCCGTTGCAGGTCAACGGACGAAGCCATGCGAGCGCCGTCGTTCTGCCGTTTGACTCCCGCGCTCCGCCCGTCTTGGTCTGAATCTCCGCGCATAGCCTTGTGAATCGTTGACCCTTCGTCTGAGACGTGCGGTCGGCGCATTCGCATTGCCTTCGCGCACATCTGACGAATTCCCACCTGCACGCACGCCGATCTGCGCCGCCAGACGGTTGCCGCACGTCCATTCGTCTCGATGCTGCGCCGATACACGGGCCCCCGGCCCCATCAGACCGAATACAAGCACAAGACCGACATGGCCATCTCTTCCCTTCGCGTCGCGCGTCAACGCGCGACGACCTCGCTCGCCCTGACTTCAGAAGTGGCATCCGCGGCACTCCGCCGCACGCCGTCCCGACTCGCTCCGCTGCCGCTGGCGGCGGCGCTCGCCTTTAGCGCCTTCGCGATCACCAGCCTGTCCGTGCAGGCAGCGGAAGCGTCGACGGACGCTCCGGCAGTCGCCGCAGCACCGTCCACCCCCCCGGCCGCGCCGGAAGCTGCGTTGCCCGTCACGTTCGTCACGGGCAACCCGCTGGGTCGCGCCGCCGCTGATCTCGCCGCCCCGCTCACGGAACTCGACGGTCGCGCGCTGGCACTGCGCCGCGCCTCCACGCTGGGCGAGACGCTGGACGGCCTGCCCGGTGTGTCGGCCACGTCGTACGGCCCGAACGTCAACCGCCCGATCATTCGCGGACTCGACGGCGACCGCATTCGCGTGTTGCAAAACGGCACGGCCTCGCTCGATGCCTCGTCGCTCTCCTACGATCACGCCGTGGCGCAGGACCCGCTCTCCATCGAGCGCGTGGAAATCGTGCGCGGCCCGGCGGCGCTGCTCTATGGCGGCAACGCCGTCGGCGGTGTGGTCAATACCATCGACAACCGCATTCCCCGCGAAGCACTCAACGGCATTTCCGGCGCGACCGACTTCAACTACGGCGGTGCGAACCGCGAGCGCGCAGGTGCCGCACAGCTCGAATTCGGCAACGGCCAGTTCGCATTCCACGTCGACGGCTTTGCGCGCAAGAGCGCCGACCTGCGTATTCCCGGCTTCGCCCGTTCGGCGCAGCAACGCGCACGCGACGACGAAGACACGAAGCAACCGTCAGGCACTTTGCCCAATAGCGACGGCCAGACCAGCGGCGCGGCTGCGGGGGCTTCCTGGACGTGGGCCAACGGCTACGCCGGGCTGTCCTACTCCGGTTACGACTCCGATTACGGCACCGTCGCCGAAGAGAACACGCGCATTCGTCTGCGCCAGCAACGTCTCGCACTCGCAAGTGAGGTGCGTAACCTGAGCGGCCCGTTCACGGCGTTCAAGTTCGACTTCGGCTACACCGACTACGAACACAAGGAAATCGAGAACGGTGTGACGGGTACGACGTTCAAGAACCACGGCTACGAAGGACGCATCGAAGCGCGTCACGCGAAGATCGGACCGCTCGAAGGCGCGGTTGGTGTGCAGTTCTCGCAGAACACGTTCTCCGCGCTCGGCGAAGAAGCGTTTGTGCCGAAGAGCGACACCACCAACGTGGCGCTGTTCGCGCTCGAAGAGTGGGCCGTCAATCAGGCCGTGAAGCTTTCGTTCGGCGCGCGCATCGAGCATTCCAGCGTGAAGCCGAGTTCGGGCGGCAACGAGCGCTTCGAGAACCTGCCATCGCGTAACTTCACGCCGGGCAGCGTCTCGGCAGGCGCGGTGTTCGCGCTGGCACCGGCATGGTCGGTGGCGGTGAACACCTCATACACCGAGCGCGCACCGACGTTCTACGAGCTGTACGCGAACGGCCCGCACCTCGCGACCGGCGTGTACGAGATCGGCAACGCGCAGGCGAAGATGGAAAAGGCCTTCTCGACCGATCTGGCGCTGCGCTACGAGAACGGCCCCAACAAGGGCAGCGTGGGCGTGTTCTACAGCCGCTTCTCGAACTTCAACGCGCTGAACAACACGGGGCAGACGGTGGAAGGCGAAGAGAAGCCGCTGCCGGTGTATCAGTACGCCGGGGTGCCTGCCGACCTCTACGGCTTCGAAGCGCAGGGCCGTGCGCGCGTGTGGCAGGGCTACGGCGATGTCGACGTCGAACTGCGCGGCGACTACACCATCGGCCGCAATCGCGACACTGGCGAACCGCTGCCGCGTATCGCGCCGTTGCGTCTGACGGCGGCGGTGATCTATGGACTGGGCCACTGGGGCGCACGTTTGGAAGTGGTGCACGCGAGTAATCAGGGACGTGTCCCGTCCAACGATCTGACGACGAACGGCTACACCACGCTGGGCGCTGCACTCACGTATCAGTTCAAGGCGGGCGGTGCGCAGTGGCTGGCTTATCTGAAGGGCGAGAACCTGACCAATCAGGAAGTGCGTCTCGCGAGTTCGGTGCTGCGCGACATTGCGCCGCAGGGCGGCCGTGCCGTTCGCGTGGGGTTGCGCACAACGTTCTAAGCGGCGTGACGCGCTGAGCGTTCCGCAAAATCGAGGCAATTTCCGAGAAATTGTTTCGTAGCTCCCAATTCGTGCGGTGTAACGCCGCGCGAATGTCACGATCCATGCCGCTTCGCGCGGCATCGGCCTGTGGTCGACGGCACGTCTTGCGCGATGCCGTCGACGCCTCTTGATATTCTTTCGATTGCCCTAAACTACAGTCACGTCTCGCCCGGCAGGGCGCGTCGTCACCGATCCGACCGCAGTTCAAGGGCTGTTCGGCGGTGATGGACGCGACGTCCGGGCCAATCGTTACGGGGCGCATGTCGCCCCCCGAAAAGGAACAGGCATGGAGCAATATCACGGCACCACCATCGTCTCCGTTCGGCGCGGCGATCAGGTCGCGCTTGGCGGTGACGGACAGGTCACGCTCGGCAACATCGTGATGAAGGGGACGGCGCGCAAGGTTCGCACGATCTATGACGGCAAGGTCATGGTCGGTTTTGCGGGCGCCACCGCAGACGCGTTCTCGCTGCTCGATCGTTTCGAGGCGAAGCTCCAGAAGCATCAGGGGCACCTCACGCGCTCGGCCGTCGAACTCGCGAAGGACTGGCGTACCGATCGTATGCTGCGCCGCCTCGAAGCGATGATGATCGTCGCCGACGCGGAAACGACGCTGGTCATCACCGGTAACGGCGATGTGCTCGATCCGGAGGGCGGTGTGGCGGCCATCGGTTCGGGCGGCTCGTACGCACAGGCGGCAGCACGCGCGCTGGTCGAGAATACCGATCTGACGCCGGCCGAGATCGTCAAGAAGGCGCTGACGATCGCGGGCGAAATGTGCATCTACACCAACGACAATCACATCATCGAATCGCTGCCGCCCAAGGCAGCGAAGTAACGACGGACGACGTACGTGCCGCAGCAGGTGGACTCCTGCGGCACGCTCTGCCGGCCGGTGGCTGATCGGGGTATCGACAGCCGTCCGGCCGGGCGTCGCCCTCCTTGCGAACCCCTAATCTGGCGAACGTCATGACCCATATGACCCCCTCCGAGATCGTTTCGGAACTCGACAAACACATCATCGGCCAGCACAAGGCCAAGAAGGCTGTTGCGGTGGCGTTGCGCAACCGCTGGCGTCGTCAGCAGGTGGCCGATCCTCTGCGTCAGGAAATCACGCCGAAGAACATTCTGATGATCGGACCGACGGGCGTCGGCAAGACCGAAATCGCCCGCCGTCTGGCCAAACTCGCCGACGCGCCGTTCATCAAGGTCGAAGCCACCAAGTTCACCGAAGTCGGCTATGTGGGCCGCGACGTGGACAGCATCGTGCGCGACCTCGCGGAAATCGCGATCAAGCAAACGCGCGAAGCGGAAATGAAGAAGGTGCGCACCAAGGCCGAAGATCGCGCCGAGGACCGCATTCTCGATCTGCTGTTGCCGACGGGCCGCGAATCGTCGCGCGATATTCGTTTCGGTTCGGCGTCGGTGGAAGCGGAGCCGGGCGGCGAAGATAACGCCACGCGTCAGACTTTCCGCAAGCGTCTGCGCGAAGGTGCGCTCGACGACAAGGAAATCGAACTCGAAGTCGAGATCCCGGTGCAGGGCATGGAAATCATGGGTCCGCCGGGCATGGAAGAAATGACCGAGCAGATTAAGGGCATGTTCGCGAATCTGGGTAACCAGAAGAAGAAGCGTCAGAAGCTCAAGATCAAGGACGCGCTCAAGATCCTGACCGACGAAGAAGCATCGAAGATGCTCAATGACGAAGAGGTCAAGCAACTGGCGCTGCGCAACGTCGAGCAGAACGGCATTGTGTTCCTCGACGAGATCGACAAGATCGCCACGCGTAGTGAAGTGGGTGGCGGCGACGTCTCGCGTCAGGGCGTGCAGCGCGATCTGCTGCCGCTGGTCGAAGGCACGACCGTGAGCACGAAGTTCGGCATGATCAAGACGGACCACATTCTGTTCATTGCGAGCGGTGCGTTCCATCTGGCCAAGCCGAGCGATCTGATTCCGGAACTGCAAGGCCGCTTCCCGATTCGCGTCGAACTCGAATCGCTGTCGGTCGAAGACTTCGAAGCGATTCTCACGCAGACCGACGCGAGCCTCGTGAAGCAGTATCAGGCGTTGCTGGCGACCGAAGACGTGACGCTCGAATTCGCACCGGACGGCATCAAGCGTCTCGCGGAGATTGCGTTCTCGGTCAACGAGAAGACGGAGAACATCGGCGCACGCCGTCTGTACACCGTCATCGAAAAGTTGCTCGAAGACATTTCGTACAGCGCAGGCAAGCAGTCCAACCAAGTGGTCACGATCAACACCGAGTACGTGAACCGCTTCCTGGAAGAGGTGGCGCAGAACGAAGATCTGTCGCGCTACGTGCTGTAAGCGTCGTTATCGCTGCACCATGAAAAAAGGCCCCTCGGGGCCTTTTTTCTTTTCTGTGGCTGGCTTACTGCTTGACCGGTCGCTTGAGCAGTTTGCGCTGCAGCGTGCGTCGGTGCATGTTCAGCGCGCGGGCGGTCGCCGAGATGTTGCCGTTGTGCTCGGCGAGCACGCGCTGAATGTGTTCCCACTCCAGTCGCGCGACCGACAGCGGCGACGGGTTTTCGATGGCTTCGTCCGCCTGCGTTTCGCTCGCGTCGCTGCGCAGCGAGGCAAGGATCGTGTCGGCATTCGCTGGCTTGGCCAGATAGTTGTCTGCACCGTCCTTCACGGCTTGCACGGCGGTGGCGATGCTCGCGTAACCGGTCAGCACCAGCATGCGGGCTTTCGGTTGCAGCGCGCGCAGCGGCGCGATGAGCGGCAGGCCGGAATCGTGGCCGAGATGCAGGTCGACCGAGATGAGATCGAACTGACGCGTGCGGGCCGCGAGCAAGGCGGCGGCGCTGTCGGCAGCGATCTGCACGTCGTAGCCGCGACGCGTCAGTGCACGCGCGAGCGTTTCGGCGAAAACGACATCGTCGTCGATAAGAAGGAAGTGGGAGGCGTTCATGTCTGACTCCGCGAACCGAAGAAGAAAGTGGCCATCGGCAGGCGCAATTCGGCGCGCGTGCCTTGCGGCATGTTGGGGGTGAGGGTGATGTCGCCGCCGAGACGTTGCGCGCTGGCAAAGGCGAGATACAGCCCCATGCCGTGTCCGCCGTGCGTGCTCATGACGGGCGAGTTGCCCAGCCGGGTGCGCAGCTCGGCGGTCATGCCGGGGCCTTCGTCGCAAACGGTGAAGCGTACGTCGTCGGGCGTGGCGGCCACGTCGAGCGTGACCGACGACGGACTGAAGTACGCCGCGTTATCGAGCAGGATCGTCAGGATCTGCCCGACCTGCACGGTGTCTTCGATGCGCGTGGTCAATTCCGGCGGCACGTGCAGCTGAAATTGCACCTGCGGATGACGCAAGCGCCACTGCGTAGTGAACGCGGGCAACCATTCCGCCATCGCCTGACGCACGGGGGCTGCCGCGCGCATCTGCACATGGCCGATCGCGCTCTTGCACAGCGCGATCTGTTGCTCCAGCGTTTGCAGATCGGGTTCGAACGACTTGAGCGCGTCGTTGCCCAGACTCTCGCTGCGAAGCTCGCCGACGACCACGGCCATCGTCGAGAGCGGCGTGCCGAGCTCGTGTGCGACGCTCGCAGCCTGCGCACCGAGCGCGGCCATCCGTTCGTCGCGCAACAGACGCTGTTCGGCGCGGGCGAGTTGCGCGTCGCGGGCGCGCAGGGCGCGCGACATGCGCGAGACGAACCACGCGATCACCAGCACGCTGACCACGAAGTTCACCCACATCCCGGCAAGATGCAGACGTAGCAGGTTGCCGGGATCGGCGAGATCGAGCGGCACATACTGGAAGTTCAGCGCGCCGTAGGCGACGAGCGAGAGCAGCGCCAGTTGCGACGCATTGCGCCACGGCAGCACGGCAGCGGCAATGGCCAGGCCGGGCAGGAACAGCGAGACGAAGGGGTTGGTCGCGCCGCCGGAGAAGAACAGCAGCGCTGTGAGCGCGGCCAGATCGACCAGCAACTGGCTCATCAGATCGAGATCGGTGCGACGCTTGGCGCGTTCGACACCGCGTCGGGCACGTATCCACGTGAGCACGTTGAACAGCACTTCGAGCGCGACGATGGTAAGCATCGGCTCCAGCGGAAGCCGCACGCCTAACCAGAGTTGCGCGACGCCGATGGTCGCCAACTGGCCGACGATGGCCAGACAGCGCAGCCAGAAAAGCTGGACGACGTTCGTTCGCTCGATGGGAAAATGAGTCATACGACAAGTGTACCAAGTCCGGGTCACGCGCCATCCGGCGTTGCGGGGCGCTGCGACACTCTGCCGCATCGGTCTGAGGCTGGGTATTGCACGGGCGGCACGCGCTTTTACCGACGCAAGACTACAATGGTCGTTCACGTTTTGCGCGACATCTCGCCGCGCAATGTCTTCATCCGAAAGACAGACATGGATTGGGATGGACCGGCGTCGGGCAGGCTTAATCGACGCTCGTCATTCATCAGCCCGTCGACAACAAAAAGGAGTTTGCATGAAGCACAAGCTTTTGGTGGCGGCCGCATTCAGTCTTGGCATGGCGTCGGCCTCGGTCTTCGCGCAGTCGCAGGTGGACGTGTCCGACGCGTGGGCGCGCGGTACGGTCCCGGGTCAGACGTCGTCGGCCGTCTACATGACGCTCCAGGCACATCAGGCGACCACGCTGCTCAGCGTGAGCACCCCCGTTGCCGCGAACGCCGAAGTGCATGAAATGAAGCTCGAAGGCACGGTGATGAAGATGCGCGCCCTGCCCAAGGGATTGCCGCTGGAGGCCAACAAGCCGGTGGCGCTCAAGCCGGGCAGCTATCACATCATGCTCACGGATCTGAAGGGGCCGCTCAAGACGGGCGACACTGTGCCGGTGACGTTGAAGTTCGAGACGGCCGATCACAAGACGTCCGAGCAACTGGTGAAGGCCACCGTGCGTGACCTGACGGCGGCAGCTCCGGCCGGTGGCGGCATGGCTGGCATGGCACACGGCGCACACAGTCAGTAAGCGTCGCGTCTCTAGAGAGAGGTGTCCGGATCGGCGGCGGTGCCGTCGACCGGCACGCCAGCGGCGACGAGCGCTGCGCGCAGGCAGGCCGGGCAGAGGCAAGCCCCCACGCCTAGCCGGGTGGACGCAGGCAGGCGCGGCCAGTCGAGGCACCAACATTGCACCTCGTCCGCTGCGCCGTCGCTTCCCGTCTTTCCGCTTCCCAACGCGACAGCCCCACACGCCACGACTGTGCCGCACTGCGGGCAGCGCGACGGATCGACCGGCTCAGTGTTCACGTCGACGGTCATCGGCACCCCCGGTCGGCGTCACCCAAATCCCCTGCATCGCCCGGCGATTTCCGTCCTGTGAGAGACGCGTCGCCGCGCATGGCCGCCTGCCAGTTGTACAACTGCAACAGCACGGACGCTGTCATCGACCGGCCACACGCGCCGGGGCACGGCGCGCAAACCGGGTGGCTAGCGGGGCAGAGAAGGGACACGGTAAAAATCGGCCACTGACGGGCGTCCTTTAATAAGTGAAAGGGGTGATACGCACGAACGGCGCTATGCCGCTGACGGGGCGAAAATCGCCGCTTTTGCGTTTGCGGACCGACCTGTGGGGAAGGGTAGCCACGGGCTTTTGCCGATGCAAGGGGCAGACCCTTCCGAAACCCGTCAAACCCCCGCACGCCAAGGCTTCTTGGCTGTACAATTCGCCGTGTTTCCTGGTCCACCTGCTCCATTTGTGAGAAGAACCTTCCTGCCATGTCCGATCTGCAACTGAATTCCATCGACGACATCGCACCCGCTCTCAAGGCTGAAATTCTGGCTGAGGCGATGCCGTATATCCGCAAGTATCACGGGAAGACCGTGGTCATCAAATACGGCGGCAACGCCATGACCGAAGAGCGATTGAAGCGCGGTTTCGCGCGCGACGTCATTTTGCTCAAGCTCGTCGGCATCAATCCGGTGGTGGTGCACGGTGGTGGCCCGCAGATCGATCAGGCGCTCAAGAAGATCGGTAAGCAGGGCACGTTCATCCAGGGCATGCGCGTGACCGACGAAGAGACGATGGAAGTCGTCGAGTGGGTGCTTGGCGGTGAAGTCCAACAGGACATCGTCATGCTGATCAACGAGTACGGCGGCCAGGCGGTGGGTCTCACCGGCAAGGACGGCGGCCTGATCAACGCCCGCAAGATGATGCTGCCGGATCGCGAGAACGCCGGTCAGTTCCTGGACATCGGCTACGTCGGTGAAGTGGATTCGATCAACCCGGCCGTCGTGCGCGCCCTTCAGGACGACGCCTTCATCCCGGTGATCTCGCCGATCGGCGTGGGCGAAGACGGTCAGGCGTACAACATCAATGCCGACCTCGTCGCGGGCAAGCTTGCCACGGTGCTGGGCGCCGAGAAGCTGGTGATGATGACCAACATCCCGGGCGTGATGGACAAGGACGGCAATCTGCTGACCGACCTGTCGGCCCGCGAGATCGACGACCTGTTCGCAGACGGCACGATCTCGGGCGGCATGCTGCCGAAGATCTCGTCGGCGCTCGACGCGGCGAAGAGTGGCGTGAAGTCGGTGCACATCGTCGACGGCCGCATCGAACACTCGGTGCTGCTGGAGATTCTGACGGAGCAGCCGTTCGGCACGATGATCCGCTCGCACTGAGCCGGACGTCATGACGACAGACTGAGTCAAGCGGCGGACCCTTCGGGGTCCGCTTTGCATTTGTGCGCCATCCAGTGAGCGTGCAATCCCACCCTCAACCCCACAAGACACCATGTCGACACCTGCCTTCTTTTCCTGGAGTGGCGGCAAGGATTCCTGCCTTGCCCTGCATCACGCGATGTCGTGCGATACCGGCGGTGAGCCGCATTACGACGTGCGGCGTCTGCTGGCGATGTTCGACGAGACGGGCGACAGCTCGCGCTCGCACGGTTTGCCGCGCGAGTTGATGCAGGCACAGGCCGACGCGCTCGGCATCGCGCTCGACGTCGGTCAGGCGGGCTGGCGTGAGTACGAAGCGACGTTCGTCGCGCGGTTGCAGGCGATGCGCGCGGAGGGCGTCACGCACGGACTGTTCGGCGACATCGATCTTCAGCCGCATCGCGACTGGGAGGAAAAGGTGTGCGCGGCGGCGGGCATGACGGCGGTGTTGCCGCTCTGGCAGCGCGAACGTCTCACGCTTGCGCACGAGTTCATCTCGCTGGGATATCGCGCGGTGATCGTGTGTGTGGACGGGCGGCACCTCGGGCCGGAATTCGTCGGCCGTGAGTACGACGCGTCGCTGCTGGCCGATCTGCCTGAAGGTGTCGACGCCTGCGGTGAGAACGGCGAATTCCACACCTTCGCCTACGACGGCCCGCGCTTTGCGCAGCCGGTGCCGTGGCGCATCGAGCGCGTCGAGACGATTCATGGTCCCAAGGAGTACGGCGGCACGCCGTACCACCGCGCGCATATCGTCAGCACTGACGCTTGAGGATGTTGGTTCAATCCGGCGCAGTCAGCTTCCGTAGCTCGTCGAGCAGCTTGGCGGCGGGGCTCGGCAGAATGCCATGACGACGTCGGAAGGCGGTGAGCGTGCGCGTGGCACGCACGGTGGCAATCGGCAGTGTGTCCATCACGCGCGCCTGCGCTTCGACGTCATACATCGGCTCGGGCATCCACGTCAGAAAGCCGCATCGCGCGACCATGCTCTTGAGCACTGGCACGGAGCGCGTCTCCACGACGATGTTCGGCAATCCCAGCCCGTGCGCGGCGAACACGCTTTGCATATGGGCGTAGGGCGCAGTGCCGCGCGGCGGAATCGCCCAGCGCTCTTCAAGCGTGTCGGCGAGCGTGATTGTCTTTCGCTGTCGCAACGGATGGTCACACCGCGCAACCACATAACTGTCGTCTTCCCAGTGGCAATCGGGGACGGCGACGATGTCGTCGGTGTCCGGTGCGACGGTCGATAGCGCCAGATCGATCTCGTGACGCATGAGTCCCTGCGCCAGCCGGTCCCATACCCCTTCTATGATTTCCACGCGCAAATTCGGCCAGCGCGTGAGCACCCGGTCGACGGCGAGCGGCAGCACGTGGCTCGCGATGGCGCCGACCGCGCCGACCTTGATCGTGCCTTTGGCGAGGCCGCGCAACGCGTCGATCTCCTCGCGCGCGTGTTCGGCTTCGCGCGCCAGCAGCATCGCGTGCGGCAGCAGCGCCTGCCCGAACGCCGTCAGCTCCATCCCTTTGCTATGACGCTCGAACAACGGCGCACCCAGATCCGTTTCGAGACGCTTGATCGTGCGGCTGAGCGCGGGCTGCGTGAGGTGCAGTTCCGTGGCGGCGCGCCCCAGACTGCCGGTCGCGACGATGGTCGTGAAGGCGCGCAGTTGCTGAAGATTGAGGCTCATGGCGGACGACGGAACTCCCGGAGTTGAGATGACACCGACCGAAGGATGACGCGATAAACCAGCAGTGCAAAGTCATGCAAAAGCGTAATGACTTCGGCACGTAAAAGCAATTCCGGTGCATATATCGTCTGCCTATACTCGCAAAATCGCTCACCCGATCACTCACGTGAGAACGTTGCGAGCCACCACCAGAACCATGCCGTCACGCCTGCGCGTCGACGGCAGCACGAGACAACCGAATCCATGAAAGACAGCCGAGAACTTCGCGCCGGTCAGCCCGCTGGCACCGCCGACACACTCACCGTGCGTGAAGTCGTCATCGACCTGATGCGCCGCCACGGCATGACCAAGGTCTTCGCCAATCCGGGGTCGACGGAACTGCCGCTGTTCCGCGACTTCCCCGAAGACTTCGAGTACGTGCTGGGATTGCAGGAGGCGGTTGTCGTCGGCATGGCGGACGGTTACGCGCAGGCCACCGGCAACGCAGCGTTCATCAATCTGCATTCCGCCGCCGGTGTCGGCAACGCGATGGGCAACATCTTCACCGCGTACAAGAATCAGACGCCGCTCATCGTGACGGCCGGTCAGCAAGCCCGCTCGATCCTGCCGTTCGATCCGTTCCTCGCGTCCGTGCGGGCGACCGAACTGCCGCAGCCGTACGTCAAATTCAGTCTGGAACCGGCGCGCGCCGAAGACGTACCGCTGGCGCTCGCCCGCGCCTATCACATCGCCATGCAGGAGCCGAAGGGGCCGGTGTTCGTGTCGATTCCGGTGGACGACTGGGATCGCCCGGCCGAGGCGCTGCCGCCGCGTCAGGTGAGCACGCGGGTGCAGGCCGACCCGGTCGCGCTTGCACAACTCGCGGCGGCGCTCGATGCCTGCGAGCGTCCGGCATTCGTTGTCGGCTCGTCGATCGATCGTGCGGGGGCTTTCGACGCCGTGGTCGCCCTTGCCGAGCGTCACAATGCGCGCGTCTTCACGGCGCCGATGTGCGCCCGCTGCGCGTTCCCGGAAGACCATCGTCTGTTCGCGGGTTTCCTGCCGCCGATGCGCGAGAAGATCGTCGGCTTGCTCGGCGGGCACGATCTGATTCTGGTGATCGGCGCACCTGCGTTCACCTATCACGTGGAAGGCGCTGGCCCGCACGTGCCGGTGGGCGCGTCGCTGTTCCAGTTGGTCGAAGACCCGGGCGTTGCCGCGTGGACGCCGGTCGGCGCGTCGGTCGTGGGCAACGTGCGTCTGGGCGTGGAAGCGCTGCTCGCGCGTGATGTGCCGAACGAGCGGGCTGAGCCGCCTGCGCGCGCCGTGCCGCCAGTGGCCACGACGAACGCTCCGGGGGAGCCGATGACGACAGCTTTCGCGCTGCAAACGCTCGCCGAAGTGCGTGACGCGCAGGACATCGTCGTAGAGGAAGCCCCGAGCGCGCGCTCGGTGATGCAGCAATACCTGCCGTTCACGCTGCCGGGCACGTTCTACACGATGAACAGCGGCGGTCTGGGCTATTCGATGCCTGCGGCCGTCGGCGTGGCGATGGCGAATCCGGGACGCCGCATCATCGGTCTGATCGGCGACGGCTCGGCGATGTACTCGATTCAGGCGCTGTGGAGCGCTGCGCAGGCGCGCCTGCCGATTACCTTCGTCATCCTGAACAATCGACGCTACGCCGCGTTGCAGGATTTCGCGCCGTCGTTCGGTTTCGGTCCGAAAGACCCCGTGCAGGGCACCGATTTGCCCGATCTCGACTTTGTCCGTATGGCCGAAGGCATGGGCCTGCGTGCGCAACGCGTGGAGCAAGGCAGCGAGTTGCGCGACGTCTTGTCGCACGCCCTTGCCAGCGGCGAGACGCGTCTCGTCGAACTCGTGGTGGCATGATGCACGGCGACAGCGTGCCATCTCGAGACGGCATCGCGCGACCCACAACGAATTAAGGAGACGTCAAACCATGTCCATCCAACAAGATCCGCAAGCCCTCACGATGCTGATCGCTGGCAAGCGCGTCAGCGCCACCCACGGTGCAACGTTCGAGCGACGCAATCCGCTCGACGGCGGCGTCGCATCGCGCGCCCCGGCAGCCACCGTCGAAGATGCCCGCGCGGCGGTGCGTGCCGCGTGGGACGCATTCCCCGCTTGGTCGAACACCGGTCCGGGCGAGCGTCGTGCGCTGTTGATGAAGGCCGCCGACCAACTCGAAGCGAAGGTCGAACAGTTTCAAGCCGCGATGGCGGCGGAGACGGGGGCGTCCGGTCTGTGGGCCGGTTTCAACGTCCACCTCGCCGCACAGGGGCTGCGCGAAGCTGCCGCCATGACGACTCAGATCGCGGGCGAGATCATTCCGTCGGATTTGCCGGGCAATCTCGCGATGGGCGTGCGTCAGGCCGCAGGCGTGGTGCTGGGCATCGCACCGTGGAACGCGCCGGTGATTCTCGGCGTGCGCGCGCTGGCACTGCCGCTCGCTTGCGGCAACACCGTCGTGTTCAAGGGCTCGGAATTGTGTCCGGCCACGCACGGGCTGATTGCCGACGCGCTGGATGAAGCCGGTTTGCCGCCGGGCGTCGTGAACTTCATCACCAACGCACCGAAGGACGCGGGCGCTATCGTCGAAGCGCTGATTGCCGAACCGGCCGTGCGTCGTGTGAACTTCACCGGCTCCACGCGCGTGGGGCGCATCATCGCGGGCCTTTGCGCCGAACACCTCAAACCGGCCGTGCTGGAATTGGGCGGCAAAGCGCCGTGCCTCGTGCTGGACGACGCCGTTCTCGATGACGCAGTGAACGGCGTGGCGTTCGGCGCGTTCGCCAACTCCGGTCAGATCTGCATGTCGACGGAGCGCATCGTCGTGGCCGAGTCGATTGCCGATGCCTTCGTCGACAAGCTTGCTGCCAAGGCACGCTCGCTGCCGCTCGGCGACCCGCGCAAAGGTCCGGTCGTCCTCGGTTCGGTGATCGACATGGCCACGGTCGAGCGGTGCAACGCGTTGATCGACGACGCGCTCGCCAAGGGCGCGAAGCTGCTGTGCGGCGGCCGCGCGGAGACCACGCTCATGCCCGCGACGCTGCTCGACCACGTCACGCCGGACATGGCGATCTACGCGGAAGAGTCGTTCGGTCCGGTCAAAGGGATCGTGCGCGTGAAGGACGACGAAGCCGCCATCGCCTGCGCCAACGACAACGCATACGGCTTGTCGTCCGCCGTGTTCAGTCGCGACATTGCGCGTGCGATGGGCGTGGCCAAGCGCATCGAGTCGGGCATCTGCCATATCAACGGCCCCACCGTGCACGACGAAGCGCAGATGCCGTTCGGCGGTGTGAAGTCGAGCGGCTGGGGACGCTTCGGCGGCAAAGCAGGCGTTCACGAGTTCACCGATCTGCGCTGGATGACGGTGCAGACCACCCCGCGTCATTACCCGTTCTGACGTTACGTAAGACCACCATACCGCCGCAGCCGGGAGACCGGAATAGACGGCCGGAGGAGACAACCGTGTCACAACCGTTTGAAACCGCCCCTGCGGGGGTGAGCGCTGCATCCGCTGCGTCCACTGCCTCCGGTCAGCCGCATGCAACCGAAGCCTCGGCCGGACCTGCCGCCGCCCCTAACTTCGGTCGCGTGGTCGCGGCGAGCTGCTTCGGCACCGCTATCGAGTGGTACGACTTTTTCGTCTACGGCTTTCTCGCGCCCATCGTGTTCGACCGGCTGTTCTTCCCGCAGCTCGATTCGATGACGGGCATGATCGCGGTGTTCGCCACCTTCGCCGTCGGCTTCCTCGCGCGACCTATCGGCGGCATCGTCTTCGGTCACTTCGGCGACCGCATCGGACGCAAGTCGATTCTGTTGTTCACACTGATTCTGATGGGGGTGGCGACCACGCTCATCGGCCTGCTGCCCACTTACGCAATGGTCGGCATGTGGGCGCCCATCATGCTTGTGACGTTGCGCTTCATTCAAGGCTTCGCGCTCGGTGGTGAATCCGTTGGCGGGTTGTTGATGACGGTGGAAGGCGCGCCTGCGCACTTGCGCGGTCTCTTCGGCGGGCTGATTCAGGCGGCCGGGCCGACATCGATTGTCGGTGCATCGCTCGCCATCGTGCTCATCACCCGTCTGCCGGAAGAGGACTTGCTGTCATGGGGCTGGCGTCTGCCGTTCCTCGTGAGTCTGCTGCTGGTGGCGCTCGGCACCTACGTGCGCCTGAAGGTCGAGGAGTCGCCGACGTTCAAGGCGGCTGAGCAGCATCGCGACATCGCGAAAGTGCCGGTGGCCGAGGTGCTCACGCATTACTGGCGTCCGACGCTCGTCACGTTCTTCATCTGCCTGGCCGAGACGAGCTTCTTCTATCTGGTCGCGATCTTCTCGCTCTCGTACGGCACCAAGACGCTCGGCCTACCGCGCAACGTGATGGCCGACGGCGTGTTGTACGCGAACATCCTCGCCATGCTCACGATTCCCGCGTTCGGCATGATGTCGGACAAACTCGGACGTCGTCCGATGTTCCTGATGGGACTCGCTGCCACGGCGCTTTTCATCTATCCGTTCTTCCTGATGATGGGCAGCAAGGAGACGGCGCTTGTCGTGTGCACCATCGTGATCGGCGCGGGCATCATCCACCCGATGATGTTCGGTCCGGAAGGCAGCTTCTTCTCGGAGTTGTTCGATACGCGCGTGCGTTTCTCAGGCGTGTCGCTCGGCAAGCAGATCGGGACGGTGCTCGGTGGCGGTCTCGCACCGATGATCGCGGCAAGTCTGCTGGCATGGAGTCACGGTCAGATCTGGCCCGTGATCGTCTACTTCCTCGTGCTCGCAGCGATGGCGCTGATCTCGACGGTGCTCGTGCGCGAGACGCGGCATCGGGTGATGTAACGCGCGTTAGCCATCGATGAAAACGAACAGCCCCGCTCGGATGACGATGCGGGGCTGTTGGCTTTTTACGGGACGATTTCGATCAGAGATCGAGCACCAGCACAGGCGACTTGCTGCGCGAGCAGCATGGCAGGATCTGATCGTTGGCGGCGCGTTCGTCGTCGGTGAGATAGACGTCGCGATGGTCGGGCGTGCCGTCGACGACACGCGTGAGGCACGTGCCGCACACGCCTTGCTCGCACGACATCTGCACTTCGACACCTTGTGCGGCGAGCGCGGCGACGATGGTCTCGCCAACTTTCACGTCGATCAGGCGACCGCTCGAATGCAGCTTGACCTGAAACGGCTGGTCGCCTTCGCCGTCGGTGTTGGCCGACACCGGCGCGGCGAAGTACTCGCGATGCACGTTGCCTTCGGGCCATTGCGCCGCTTCGGCGCGGGCCAGTACGGCGTCGATGAAACCGGCCGGGCCGCACACGTACAGATGCTTGTCGCCGGACGGCTGCGCGAGAATCGCGTCGAGATCCGCGCGCGCGCCTTCGCTGTCGAAGTAGAACTGCGTTTTGTCGGCGATGCCAACGCTCGCAAAGCGATCGCGAAACGCCGTCCGCGCAGGTTCACGCGTGCAATAGTGCACTTCAAACGACGCACCACTCGCCGCCAGCGCTTCGGCCATGCAGAGGATCGGCGTTACACCGATGCCGCCCGCGAGCAGAATGCTGTGCTTCGCGGCATCCGCGAGCGGGAAGTGATTACGCGGGGCGCTGATCTCGATCTCGGTGCCGACGGTCAATGCATGCATGCCCACGGAGCCGCCGCGCGATTGCGGATCGCGCAGCACGCCCACGCAGTAGCGCTGCGTCTCGCCGGGGGCATTGCACAGCGAGTACTGACGGATGAGGCCATCGGCCACATGCACGTCGATGTGCGCCCCGGCAGTGAAGTCGGGCAGCGCGCTGCCGTCGACACTCACCAGTTCGAATTCGCAGATGTCGGTCGCGACATCGCGCTTGTTCGCCAGCCGGACTTTCATGCTGCGTTCTCCACGCCGCCGGTCGCGGTACCCGCGCGCTCGGCATCGATCAGACGGTCGAGCACCTTGCGCGACTGCACGCCACCCGCGTCGATGTTCAGCTTGAGAATCTTCTTCTCGGGATACGCCGACAGATTGCGCTGCTGCGCTTCGAGCACTTCCTGGTCTTCGGCGAAGATGCCGCCCTGTCCGCGCTTGATGGCGGCCGTCAGCTCGGCGTCTTCCGGCTTGAAGTTGCGCGCCATGCCCCAGAAGTACCAGATCGATTCATCGGTTTCCGGCGTGATGAAGTCGACGACGATGCTGCCCGCCTTCTTGTCGGCGGGGGCGTCGTAGCCGCCATGACCCGCATGTGCGACACCGACTTCGATCATCACGTGACTCGGCGGCGTGAAACGGCAGACCTGCCAGCGGTCGCACGGCACCTGGTCGTCGAGACCATTGGCACGCAGTGCGCTCGCCCAGAACGGCGGTGCCTTGATGTTCTCCATGTGGCGCGCCGTGATGACCATGTCGCCTTCGACGGTCGTCTTCGGCGGCGCCTCTTCGATCTCTTCCTGACCGATGCTCGTTGCGTGCACGTAGGTCTCGTGCGTCAGGTCCATCAGGTTGTCGATCATCAGGCGATAGTCGCACTTGATGTGATACAGACCGCCGCCGTATGCCCACTTCTCACTCACGGCCCATTCCAGATGCGGGATCTCATCGGGGTTCGCCAGGGCTTCGTCGCCCGGCCAGACCCACACGAAGCCATAGCGCTCGACGCAAGGGAACGAGCGCGTCTTCGGAAAGCCGCCGACGCGCTGACCGACCATCTTCGTGCACTTGCCGCCGCCGTCCACGGTCAGGCCGTGATAGCCGCACACGAGGTGGCCGTCCTTGACGAAGCCGAGCGACAGCGCTGCGCCGCGATGCGGACAGAAGTCTTCGAGGGCGGCGACTTTACCGTTGCCGTCGCGGAAGAACACCATCGCTTCGTTGCAGACCTTGCGGCCCAGGGGCTTCTCGGCGAACTCGTCGGCCGTGCATGCGACGTACCAGGTGTTTTTGAGGAACATGATCGTTTGTCTCCTTGGTGCGCCTTCGTATGGAGGGTTTGGCGCACTCTCGTTTCGATTCGGATGGATGGGATGGGGCGGCTTAGGGGAGGGCGAGCATCAAAGCAACTGCGCGCCCATGCTGTGTTCCTGTGTGACGATGTGTTCGCGGCACATGAATTCGGCGCGGTCGGGCTGGCGTGCGGCAATCGCCTCGACAATCGCGTGATGCTGACGATGCGCGTACGCGATGATGTCGGCGTACTGACGTCGGTCCTCATGACCGAACGCCACCGTGCGCGGGGCCACGAACGGCACCAGATTGCAGCGCGCGATAAACCCTTCGAGCAGCGGATTGCGCGCGCCGGTGACGAGCAGATCGTGAAAGCGCGCATTGAGCGAGGCGTAACCGATCTGCACTTCGGGCGTCATCTGATGGTCGGCGAGCAGCGCATCGCCTTCGGCCAGCAGTTCGCGCAGTTGCGTCAGCAATTCCGCGCTCGCGCCTTTCTCGGCGAGCAGACGCGCGGCATAACCTTCAAGCGCGCCACGCAGGTGCAACGCTTCGACGCTCTCGTCGCGGGTGTGCGCCCGCACCGCATAGCCGCGTTGTCCGGCGCGCACCACCAGCCCTTCTTCCGCGAGCACCGGCAACGCCTGACGCACCGGCATGCGCGAGACACCCAGTTGCTCGGCCAGCTTGGCTTCGGCCAGACGCTCACCCGGCGCGAGTTCGCCCTTGAGGATCATTTCGCGCAGTTGGACCGTGGTCGGTGTGGGATGCAGCATGCGTCTCCTTTCGTTCGCTTACACGCGTGCCGGACAGACTGGGCTTGCCAGTACCGGCTTTTTTTCATTATGGGATCCCGTAATTCGTAAACGCATCAGTAAATACCCTTGTTTATGCGAATACGGGATCCCGGATAGACTCGGCCCTGCATAAATTCGGGCTGTTTCATTCTGCGGCCCGGGCATGACAAGACAAGAAACGGAGACTTTCAGCGTGGCAAAGATCATTGGAGGGATCGGGACGTCGCACGTGCCGACCATCGGTGTGGCGTACGACAAGGGCAAGCAACAGGATCCCGCGTGGGCGCCGCTGTTCCAGGGCTACGAGCCCGTAGCGAAGTGGCTCGCGGAGAAGCGGGCAGACGTGCTCGTGTTTTTCTACAACGATCACGCCACGACGTTCTTCTTCGACATGTATCCGACGTTCGCACTCGGCGTGGGCGAGTCGTTCCCCATTGCCGACGAAGGTGCGGGGCTGCGTCCGTTGCCGCCGATTCGCGGCGACGTGGCGTTGCAGGCACACATCGCCGAGTCGCTTGTGAACGACGAGTTCGACATCACAGTGTTCCAGGACAAGCCGATCGACCACGGTTGCGCGTCGCCGCTGCCGCTGCTGTGGCCGCACAAGCCGGACTGGCCGGGCACGGTCGTGCCCATTGCCATCAACGTGCTGCAATACCCGTTGCCGACGGGCCGTCGTTGCTATCGCCTCGGGCAGGCGGTGCGTCGCGCCATCGAGTCGTACCCGGAAGACCTGCGTGTGGTTGTCGTGGGAACGGGCGGTCTCTCGCATCAGATCCACGGCGAGCGTGCGGGTTACAACGACGAGTCTTGGGATCGCGAATTCCTCGATCTGCTGGAGAACGCACCGGAGAAGCTGACCGAACTCAAGCATGTGGACTACGTCGAGCGTGGCGGCGCGGAGAGCGTCGAGCAAATCATGTGGCTGTCGATGCGTGGCGCGATGGGCCCGCGCATCAAGCGTCTGCACCTGAACTACTACCTCGCGACGACGACCGCCATGACCGTCGCGCTTTACGAGGACGACGCCGCATGAATCCGCAACTCGAAGGCATCGAAGCGATCACCGGCACTTACGCGTTCGATCTGCGCGTAAGCAACCGAACGCTCAAGCTCAACCGCTTCTTCTGGCACATGATTCGCGCCGAAAATCGCGAGACATACCTGAACGATCCCGTCGCCGCCATGACCGCTGCCGGTCTCACGGCCGACGAGCAGGCGTTGGTGCAGGCGCAGGACTGGATCGGCCTCGTGCGTCACGGTGTGAACTTCTTCGTACTGGAGAAGTTTGCGCGTGTGGTGCGAAAGACGAACCTCGAAGTCTATGCGCTCATGCGCGGTGAGTCGCTCGAAGCGTTCATGGCCACGCGTCGCGTGCCGACCATGCGCTGACATGGCGATCGATACCGCCATCAGTCTGACCAACGCGCCGCCCGCGCCCCGGCTCGCGTGTCACGAACGCGGCACGTGGAGCCGTGCGCCGCAAAGCAACGACGCCACACTGCTGGTTCGCAAGCTGCGCGGATTGCGCGCGATGGTCGCGGTGCTGGAGTGCGACTCTGTCGCGCGCGCGGCCCGCATGCTGCATCTCTCCCAATCGGCCGTCGCCCGTTCCATCTCGGACATCGAGGCGGAATTGGGCTTTCCGTTGTTTCACCGCAGCGGGCGCGGGCTGATTCCGAACGCGGCCGGGCAACGGCTCGGTGTGCGCGCGACGCGTGCGCTCGCGGAGCTGGCGAACGGCTATCGCGAAGCGTTCGCGGCGACGGCGTCGCAAGCAGACGGCGGCGCGCGTGCCGCAAGCCGGTTCGCCGCCGTGGTCGCGCCGCAGCAACTCACGAGTTTTATCGCCGTCGCGGAACTGGGTAGCGGTCCGTTGGCGGCGACGCGTCTGCAATGCTCGCAGCCGACCATCCAGCGCAATCTCGATCAGCTCGAAGACCTCATCGGCATCAAGCTGTTCCGGCGCACCCCGCGCGGCACGCGTCTGACCGACGAGGCGGTTGCGCTGCTCGGTCCCGTCAAACGGGCGCTCGCCGAACTGGCGATTGCCGAAGACGAGCTCGCGCCGTTCGGCGGACGTCAGCAAGGCACGGTCATCGTGGCGGCGTTGCCGCTGTCGAGCGGCTTTCTGCTGCCGAAGGCCATCGACAGCTTGCTGCACAAGTCGCCGTATCTCACGGTGACGGTGGTCGACGGCACGTACGAAGCGCTGGTGCGTCAGTTGCGCCAGGCGGACGTCGACATGATCGTCGGCGCGTTGCGTGCGAACGACGTGCCGCCGGACATCCGTCAGGAAGCGCTTTTCGAAGATCACCTGTCGGTCGTCGCGCGCGCAGACCATCCGTGCCTGACGTCCGGAAAGACGCCCACGCTCGCTGAACTCGCCGAGTACGGCTGGGTCAGCCCGCTGCCGTGCACACCGGCGCGCGGCGTGTTCGAGCGTGTGTTCCATGCAGAAGGTCTCGCACTGCCGCACACACAGGTGCACGCGAGCAGTTCACCGGTGGTGCGCGGGTTGCTCTCATCGAGCGACCGTCTCGCGTTGCTCTCGCCGGTGCAGATCACGTCGGAGTTGCGCACGGGTGAGCTGGCCGTGGTGCCGGTGACGTTGCAACACGCGCGCCGTTCCATCGGCGTGGCGACACGTCGCGACGGTTTGCTTTCACCGGCCGCAGAGCAGTTGCTCGACGAATTGCGCGCGCTTGCGCCGACGATGCAGCATCCGACGTAAATCCGTTGCAGGTCGCTCGCCGGTGCCCCGGCGAGCGCGGCGAAAATCGTCGGATTCGCCATGACTTGCATGTCTCGCCTCACTCGCTCGCGCACGATTTTTCGACGGCGCGACGCCTCCTGACGACTGCCCGCCGTGCCTTGTGCGGCGGGCGTTCCACTCGCGGAACGTCTCTCATCCCGCAGCACGAAATTTCCCTGACAAAAAACGTCTCGCAACGTAGGGGAAATCTCGGGGATATACGAAAAACGCAACGCTCGACGCGAGAAGGTCGTTCGACGCGCTCATTTCGTCTGCCTAAGCTGTTCCGGATACATAGAAAAGGCGCGCCAACCCCCGGCGCGGCTTCATGAAAAACGGATCGGTGCTACGACGCCGACGAGGAGACGACACCATGATGAAGCGCCATCTCTGGCTCGCTGTGGCACTTGCGAGCGTTTGCCAATTCACCGCTATTTCGGTCGCGCGTGCCGAGGAAATCAAGGTCGGCGTGCTGGGTCTGTTCTCCGGCTCTGCGTCCTGGTGGGGCACCGAATATCGTCGCGGCCTTAACCTGTGGATGGAGCAGAACAAGAGCAAAGTCGGCGACGACACGATCGTGCTGCTGGAGCGCGACGAAGGCGGCGTGAACCCGCAACGTACGCGTCAGCTGGCTCAGGAACTCGTGGTGCGCGATCAGGTGCAGTACCTGTTCGGCGGCTCGTTCACGCCGAACGTGCTGGCGATGGCCGACGTCGTGAACCAGACCAAGACGCCGCTCGTCATCGGTAACTCGGGCACGTCGAGCGTCACGCTCAAGTCGCCGTACTTCGTGCGCACCGGCTTCACGCAGTGGACTGTGAGCGTGCCGCTCGTCGAATACGCCGCGAAGAAGGGCGTGAAGAACGCAGCCATCGTGGTCGCGGACTTCGCCACCGGTTACGACGCCATCGACGCCTACAGCGAGACGTTCAAGAAAGCGGGCGGCAAGGTCGCCGTCGAAGTGAAGGTGCCGCTGGGCACGACGGACTTCTCCAGCTACCTGCAACGCGTGCGTGACGCCAAGCCGGATGCCGTCTTCATGTTCATGCCGGTCGGCCCGATGTCGGCAGGCTTCGTGAAAGCGTTCAAGGAACGCGAACTCGACAAGGCGGGCATCCAACTGTTCGCCACGACCGAGACGATGGAGTCGGACCTGCCTGCGATTGGCGACAGCGCACTGGGTACGATCACCGCACTGCATTACTCGCCGTTCCTGACGACGCCGGAAAACACCGCATTCGTGAAGGCCTACAAGGCGAAGTACGGCCCGGGCGCACTGCCGTCGATTGCTTCGGTGTCGGCCTACGACTCGATGACGCTGATCGCGCAGATGATCAAGGCGACCAAGGGCAAGAAGGACGCCGACAAGGCTATCGCCGCTGTGAAGGGTTACTCGTGGGTGAGCGCACGCGGTCCGGTGTCGATCGATCCGAAGACGCGTGAAATCGTGCAGAACGTGTACATCCGTCGCGTGGAAACCATCGACGGCAAGCTCGGCAACAAGCCGATCGACACGTACAAGTCGGTGGTCGAACCGTGGCACATCAGCCACCCGGAAGTGGCCGCGAAGTAACGCAGGCGACGCCCCCCAAAGTTCGCTCTGTTCGTTAGGTTTCGGTAATTCCTCATGACGCAATCGCTTGCCACTTTCCTGTCGTTGTCGATTGACGGTGTGGCCTACGGGATGCTGCTGTTTCTCATCTCCGTGGGCCTCACGGTCACGCTCGGCGTGATGCGCGTGGTCAATCTCGCGCACTCCGCCTTTGCCATGATCGGCGGTTATTTCACCTTGTGGGCCATGCAGCGTGCCGGCCTCGATTTCTTCGTTGCCCTGCTCGTGGGCGTGCTCGGCACGATGGTGCTGGGCGCGATCCTTGAGCGCACGCTGTATCGCTGGGTCTACACGGCCAACGGTCTGGGGCAGTTGCTCATGACGATCGGCCTCGCGTTCATCATCTGCGCGCTTGCCAAGCACATGGCAGGCACGGAGTTGCAGACGATTCCGGTGCCGCAAGGTCTGCGCGGCACGTGGGACTTCGGGGCGTTCTCGGTATCCGTGTATCGCATCTTCGCGCTGGTGTGCAGCGCGGTCGTGGCCTTCGGTATCTGGTTGGGACTGGAGCGCACGTCATTTGGTGCGAAGCTGCGCGCCGCTGTCGACAACCCGCGCATGGCGCGCTGCGTCGGCATCGACGTGCCGCTCGTGTTCTCGATCACGTTCGCCATCGGTTGCGGTCTGTCGGGTCTTGGCGGTGCGCTGTCGAGCCAGATCCTCCCGCTGGAGCCGTACTACGGCCTGAAGTATCTGGTGCTGGTGCTGATCGTGGTCGCGGCCGGTGGTCTGGGCAGCCTGCGCGGTTCGCTCTACGCCGGTCTGCTGCTCGGTCTGATCGACACGCTCGGCCGCTACTACGTGCCCGCGCTCGGTGCTTTCATGATCTATCTGGCCGTGCTGGCCATTCTGCTGATCCGCCCGCAAGGGCTGGTCGGTCGTGCGTAAGCGGAGGGTGACGATGTCTCATACGAAACCCTCGCAAGCGCTGGCAGGTGCTGCGCAAGTGGCACCGGCGCTGCGTCGCAAGCGTCTCGGTATGCTCGATGCGCTGCTGCTGCTCGCCGCCGTCGCGACGTACTTCTTCGCCGATCTGTATCTGGCGCTCGCCACGAGCGTGCTGATCATGATCATCTTCGCCCTCTCGCTCGATCTCGTGCAGGGCTACTGCGGCATCGAGACGCTGGGACACGCGGCGTTCTTCGGAAGCGGCGCCTACGCGGCCGGTCTGTTCGCACTGCATGTGTCGCCAAATCCGTTGCTGGGTCTGGTGGCCGGTGCCGTGGTGGCGGCTGTCGTCGGGCTGATCACCGGCATCGTCGTGCTGCGTGTGAGCGGGCTGACGCAGATCATGCTCACGCTCGCGTGCGCCACGCTGTTGTACGAAGCGGGCAACATCGCCAAGTCCATCACGATGGGCGACGACGGTTTGACCGGCTACAGCATCGCGCCCGTGCTCGGCATGTTTGAGTTCGACATCTACGGCCACACGGCGTATCTATACGCGCTCGCAGTGCTGCTCGTCGTCTATCTGTTCACGCAGTTCCTCGTGAACTCGCCGTTCGGCCTGACGGTACAAGGCATTCGCGAGAACGCCATGCGCATGTCGCTGCTGGGCGTGCGCGTCGGTCTGCGTCGTCTGATGCTGTACACGATTGCGGCGGCTGTCGCAGGTGTTGCTGGCGCGTTGTCCGCACAGGTCAACAACATCGTCGCGCTCGACACGTTGTCGTTCACGCTCTCGGCCAACGTCCTCGTGATGCTCGCCCTCGGCGGGACCGGACGCCTCTACGGCGCAGTGCTCGGCGCGGTCGTCTTCATGGTGCTGTCCGACCGGATCGCCGCCATCGACCCGACGAACTGGCTCGCCGCCCTCGGCGTGTTGCTGATCGTCGTGGTGCGCTTCGCACCGGACGGTCTCATCGGTCTGGTGGATCGGTTCGCGGCGCGCCTGCGTCGTTCGGCATCGGTACCTGCTGTTGCACCGGCACCGACTGAGAGCACCAAGGCAACGACCACGGACAAGGAGGTGACGCCGTGAGCGCTGCACTCGAAATTCAAGGGCTGTCGAAGCGCTTCGGCCAACTCGACGTCACCCGCAACGTGACGCTGTCGCTGCCGGTCGGCGCACGTCACGCGCTGATCGGACCGAACGGCGCGGGCAAAAGCACGTTGATGAACCTGCTCACGGGCGTGCTCAAGCCGAACGCGGGCGTGGTGCGCGTGGGCGGCACCGATGTCACGTCGATGCCGTCGCACAAGCGCGTGAAGCTCGGTCTCGCACGCACGTTCCAGCTCAACACGCTGTTCGACGCGCTCACCGTCGCCGAGAACGTGGGCCTTGCGCTGACGTCGCGACGCGGGCTCGACGGTCGCATCGGTCGCCCGCTAGCGAATCGTCCGGCGGTGGTCGAGGAAGCGGCGGAGCGTCTGCGCGAACTCGGGATGATCGATCTCGCAGGCAAGCGCATCAACGAACTCGCTTACGGCCAGCGTCGTCAGGTCGAGATCGCGCTGGGTCTCGCGCTCGATCCGAAGGTACTGCTGCTCGATGAACCGGTCGCGGGTGTGCCGTCGGGACAGGGCCGCAAGTTGTTCGAACTGCTGGAGCGCTTGCCCGAAGACGTCGCGGTGATGGTCATCGAACATGACATGGATCTGGTCTTCCGCTTCGCGCGCCGCATTACGGTGCTGGTCGAAGGCGCGGTGCTGATGGAAGGCGAGAAGGACGAAGTGCGCAGCGATCCGCGCGTGCGCGATATCTATCTGGGGCGTCGCCATCATGACTGACATTCTGCTCGAAGCCGGTGGGCTCAGTGCCGGGTATGGCGAAACCATCGTGCTCGAAGACCTTAGCCTGCGTGTCGCCGCCGGTGAAGCCGTCGCGATTCTCGGACGTAACGGCGTGGGCAAGAGCACGTTGCTGCTGAGCCTGCTCGGCCTCACCACGCGTCATGGTGGCGTGCTGCGCTATCGCGACGACGACATCACGGCGTGGCCTGCCTACAAGCGCGCCCGCGCCGGACTGGCGCTGGTGCCGCAGGAGCGCGAAATCTTCAAGTCGCTCTCCGTCGAAGAGAACCTGCAAGTCTCGGCGATGGGCGATGTCGCTAACGCTGCCGACGACAAAGGGGCCTGGACGCTGGAGCGCGTCTACGAGCTGTTCCCGCGCCTGAAGGAGCGTCGTCGCAATCTGGGCAATCAACTCTCCGGCGGCGAGCAGCAGATGCTCGCCATCGGCCGTGCGCTGATCGGCAACCCCCGCGTGATTCTGTTCGACGAGCCGTTCGAAGGGCTCGCGCCCGTCATCGTCGATCAACTGGTCGACGCGTTCTGGAAGCTGCGCGCCGACGGCGGTATGGGCGTGGTGCTCGTGGAGCAGCACGCAGAACTGGGACTGGAACTTACCGACCGCGCGCTGGTGCTCGACCGGGGCCGTCAGGTCTGGGCGGGACGCAGCAGCGATCTGGCCGCGTCGCCGGAATTGCTTGGCACGCTGGTCGGACTGGAAAGCGCCTGAGCGAGTGTCGCCGGGCCGTGCAACACGTATCAGAGTCAAACACATGAGCACAACACAGCACAGCAGCAACTCGGGATTGGCGGGCCTCGTGGTCAGCGCCCACTCGGCGGACTTCGTCTGGCGTGCAGCGGGCACGATTGCCACGCACGTCGCACAGGGCTATCGCATGAAGATCGTCTGCCTGTCGTTCGGCGAGCGCGGCGAGTCGGCCAAGCTTTGGCGCAAGGGTGCAGAGATGACGGAAGCGAAGGTCAAGACCGCGCGCCGTGAAGAAGCGCAACGCGCGGCCGACATTCTCGGCGCGGAGATCGAGTTTCTCGACATCGGCGACTACCCGATGCGCGTGTCCGACGAGACGCTATTCCGGCTCGTCGACATCTACCGCGATGTGCAGCCCGCCTTCGTGCTGAGCCATTCGGAGAAGGATCCGTACAACTTCGATCACCCGCTGGCGATGCACGTCACGCAGGAAGCCCGCGTGATTGCACAGGCCGAAGGCCACAAGCCGGGCGAGAAGATCATCGGTGCACCGGCGGTGCTCGCGTTCGAGCCACATCAGACCGAGCAGTGCGAGTGGATTCCGAACACCTTCGTCGACATTACGCCGGTGTGGGACAAGAAGCGCGCCGCCATCGAATGCATGGCCGGTCAGGAACACCTCTGGGATTACTACACGCGCGTGGCGCTGCAACGCGGTGTGCAGGCCAAACGCAACATTGGCATCACCGCGTCGCGCGACATCAAGTACGCGGAAGGGCTGATGCGTCTCACGCCGGTCGTTACGGAGCAACTGTCATGATTCGCGGCGTCGTCGTTCGTCAGATTCCCCGTGTCGATGCCGCTACGCTCGACATTCTGCGCAGCGCAGGCAGCGCCACCGTGCACGAGGCGCAAAGCCGTCTCGGTCTGATGGCCACCTATTTGCGTCCGATCTACGCCGGTGCGGCGGTGGCCGGTAGCGCCGTCACCGTGCTCGCACCGCCGTCCGACAACTGGATGCTGCACGTCGCGGTCGAGCAGGCGCAGCCGGGCGACATTGTCGTGGTCGGCGTGACGTCGCCGTGCGACGACGGGTACTTCGGCGATTTGCTCGCCACGTCGATGAAAGCACGCGGCGTTGCCGGGCTGATTATCGACGCCGGTTGCCGCGACATCGGCACGCTCACGGAGATGCAATTCCCGGTGTGGTCGAAGGCCATCTCGTCGCAAGGCACAGTCAAGGAAACGCTCGGCTCGGTGAACGTGCCGGTCGTGTGCGCGAACCAGATCGTCAACCCGGGCGACGTGATCGTGGCCGACGACGACGGTGTCGTGGTGGTGCCGTTCGCCACGGCGCAGGTCGTCGCGAAAGCCGCTGCCGCACGCGGTGCGGATGAAGCCTACAAGCGCGGTGTACTCGCGGGCGGCACGCTCGGCCTCGATTACTACAAGATGCGCGAACGTCTCGCCGCGAAGGGCCTGCGCTACGTCGACTCGCTCGACGAGTTGCAAGGCGAGTGAGGGGCGCGACTTGGGCGAGCTAAAGCATTCCCAGACGCGCATTCGCGCCGCCGTCATGCGGGGAGGCACCTCGAAGGGGTTGTACTTCCTCGCGGACGACCTGCCCACGGACGCCGCCACGCGCGACGCCGTGCTGCTCGCCGCGATGGGTTCGCCCGATGCGCGTCAGATCGACGGCATGGGCGGCGCGAATCCGCTCACGAGCAAGGTCGCCATCGTCTCGCGTGCCACGCGTGCGGACGCCGACGTCGACTATCTCTTTGCACAGGTGGTGGTCGACGAAGCGCGTGTCGACTACGGACAGAACTGCGGCAACCTCCTCGCGGGCGTCGGTCCGTTTGCGATTGAGCGCGGACTCGTCGCGGCAACGGGCGATGTGACCGACGTCGGCATTCACATGGTCAACACGGGACAGGTGGCCGTCGCCACCGTGCAGACCTCGGGCGGCATGGCGAAGTACGACGGCGACGTGGCCATCGACGGCGTGCCCGGCACGGCGGCTCCCATTCCGCTGATGTTCCGCGATACCGCCGGGTCGTCGTGCGGTGCGTTGTTTCCGACGGGCCAGCGTCAGGACGTCGTCGAAGGCGTCACCGTCACGTGTATCGATAACGGCATGCCGCTCGTGCTGATGCGCGCTGCGGACTTCGGTTGCACGGGCGCCGAGTCCTGGCAGGCGCTCGAAACGGATGCGCAGTTCCTGCCAATGCGTGAGCGCATCGAAGCGATTCGTCTTGCTGTCGGCCCGCGCATGAATCTGGGCGACGTGAGTTCGCGCACGGTGCCGAAGATGTGTCTTGTCGCGGCACCCCAGGCCGGTGGCGCGCTTGCGACGCGTTGCTTCATTCCGCATCGCTGCCACTCGTCCATCGGTGTGCTGGCGGCTGTCAGCGTGGCGACGGCGGCAGCGCTGTCGGGCACCGTCTGTCACGAGATGGCAGTGGTGCCGGAGGGCGATGCACCGCTCGTGTCCATCGAACATCCGACGGGCGAATTCACCGTGCGTCTGACACTTGGTCTCGATGCCGAGGGGCAAACGGACGTCACGGGCGCGGGCCTGCTGCGAACCGCGCGCTGGCTGTTTGACGGCGATGTGTGTATTCCAACGCGTGTGTGGGCACAAGGGGAGACGTCATGAGTCAGGAACGCCTGCCGTTGCTGCTGCTTCCCGGCTTGCTCTGCGATCAGGTGGCGTGGGCCGCCACTGTCGCGTTGCTGCCGCAATTCGATTGTCGCGTGCCCGCATGGGGCGCGCTCGACACCATCGGCGCGATGGCCGATCACGTGCTGGCCACCACGCCGGAGCCGCGTTTCGCACTGGCCGGACATTCGATGGGCGGACGCATTGCGCTCGAAGTCGTGCGTCTTGCGCCGCAGCGCGTGAGCCATCTCGCATTGCTCGACACGGGCTATCAAGCGTTGCCCGACGGTGAAGCCGCCGAGAAGGAGCGCAGCGGTCGCGCTGCGTTGCTCGCCCGTTCGCGTGAAGCAGGCATGCGCGCGATGGGACAGGTCTGGGCGACGGGCATGGTGCATCCCGACCAGATCGGCACGCCTTTGTTCGACGCCATTCTCGACATGATCGAGCGCAGCAATCCCGATCAGTTCGCGGCGCAGATCCATGCGCTGCTGGGCCGTCCGGATGCCACCGCACAACTGAGCGACGTGCGTTGCCCGACGCTCGTGTTGTGCGGACGACAAGACACGTGGAGCCCGCTCGCGCGTCACGAAATCATGGCCGGGCTGATCCCGGACGCGGTGCTGAGCGTGGTGGAGCACAGCGGCCATATGAGTCCGATGGAACGCCCTGAAGCCGTGGCGGCCGCCATGCGTGCGTGGTTGTCGTTGCCGTCGACCGAAGGGGTGACGTCATGACGCAGAACGCGCAACCCACGCCAACACCCGACGCCGTCGATCAGCAAACGCTCGACGCGTTGCTCGCCAAGCAAGCGTGTCACGACCTCGTGATGCGCTTCGTCATGTGCAACGACCGTCGCGATCCGCAGGGACTGGCGGCGTTGTTCTCGGACAAGGGGGTGCTGGTGCGCCCCAACGGCGAGACGCTCGTCGGCCCGGCGGCGATTGCAGCGGCGTACGCCGAGCGTCCGGCAGATCGGTTGACGCGACATCTCGTCGGCAACGTGCTGATCGAGGTGACGTCGGCCACGGGCGCGATCGGGAGCAGCACCGTGCTGCTCTGGAGCGGGTCGGCGCAGGACGTGCCGGGACCGTTCGGACGTCCGGCGCAGGGCCGTCAGGTGATGGGCGAATTCGAGGACACGTTCGTGCGCACGGCGCAGGGATGGCGCATCGCCCGGCGCGAAGCGCGTTTCACTTTCGTACGCGAGGCATAAAGCGCGACGTGAGGCAAAAACAGCACCTCACGTCGCGCCATTAAACAACGGGGACCGAGGCCGAATAGCAGCACAGGAGGCGGCCGCGGTGACCCGAAAGAGCAAGCAATGCAGTACCGGAGGCGGCCGCAGTGCCGTCCCAACAAAGGCCGGATCGTTGACGTCGTCGACGCTTCGGAGGTTGAGGTTTGGAGTAGCTGTGTATTCAAAAACAAGGGGACAGAAGTGAAAGTGAAACACGCATTGGCCGCTGGCCTGCTGCTGGGTGCAGGCCTGGCGCACGCGCAAAGCAACGTGACGCTGTACGGGATCATCGATACCGGCATCGCCTATTACAACAATGCTGCCAATGGCGGCAGCTTCGTCGGCGAACCGACCCTCACGGGCAAGGTGCCGTCGCGCTTCGGTTTCAAGGGTGTCGAAGACCTGGGCGGCGG
The DNA here is from genome assembly GCF_044772185.1 of Pandoraea sp. NPDC090278. Classification (NCBI taxonomy): domain Bacteria; kingdom Pseudomonadati; phylum Pseudomonadota; class Betaproteobacteria; order Burkholderiales; family Burkholderiaceae; genus Pandoraea; species Pandoraea sp. NPDC090278. The sequence goes on from NZ_JBIVYJ010000002.1 coordinate 651,049, forward strand.
ACTCAAGGCCGTCTTCACGTTGGAAAACGGCTTTCAGCCGGGCACCGGCGGTCTGAACTACGGCGGACGTCTGTTCGGTCGTCAGGCCAACGTGGGTCTGTCGAGTTCGTGGGGCACGGTGCTCATCGGCCGTCAGAACAACATGACGTTCTACGTGACGGGCAATGCGGACGTGATCGGACCGTCGATCTTCTCGCTCGCGAGTATCGACCCGTACATCGCCAACGCGCGTAGCGACAGCGCCATCGGGTACATGGGCAAGTTCTCCGGCGTGACCGTCGGTGCGACGTACAGCTTCGGGCGCGATGCATCGTCCGCAGGTGGTCCGTCGGCCACGAACTGCGCGGGTAACGTCGCGGGCAACTATCAGGCCTGTAAGCAATTCACGGGCTTGCTCGGTTACGACTACGAGAACTTCGGCATTTCGGCGTCGTACGACCAGATGCGCGGTAACACCGGTGCCGCCGCACCGCTGACCAGCTCGCAGTACACCGATTCGCACGCGGTCATCAACGCGTACTACAAGTGGTCGACGGGTCGCGTGGGCGGTGGCTGGATTCACCGTAACGTTAGCGCCGACGCTGCATCGCTGAGCTCGGACATCTACTTCATCGGCTTCACGTATCTGCCGACGATCACCTGGGCGTTCGACGCACAGGCCATCCGTTACCAACTGAAGAGCAAGGCCAACGCCACGATGCTCATCGGCCGCGGCACGTACTCGCTCTCGAAGCGTACGTCGCTGTATGGCATGGCGGGCTGGGTGGCGAACAGCCAGAAGGGCGCTGTGGCGATTGCTGCGGGCGGCTCGGTGGTCACCGGTGGTAACCAGTTCGGTACGATGCTGGGCATTCAGCACACGTTCTAAAGCCTGAGCTAGCTTCAAGCGCGGCACCGCGTAGCGAGCACGTGTGGGGCGTCCGGGGGGGCGAATCGCACGTGACGCGGTGCTGCGTCACTCCCTGTTGCGCGGCGGCGTCGTGGTGGCGTGCCGCGCATAACGAGCGAGTGATCCGGCAGACGTCGTGTGGCGTGACCGTGTGCAGCCGAACATTCCCGGAGCGGCACCATTGCGCATGATTTTCCTGCCCGGCCCGGGCTATGATGCCAAGCAGGCACTGGCGAGCGAGAAGCGAATCCCGGGCCGAGATTTTTTCCTCATGAATTCCGCCGTATGACGCAACCGATGGCCCCCTCCGTGACGCTAGCCGAAGGCCTTACCGCGAGCGCACGCCGTATTGCCGTGCCATCCATTCTGCTGGGCACCTTCCTCGGCAACCTCGATGCGTCGATTGCCAATGTGGCATTGCCGACCATTGCGCGCGATCTTGTCGCCGATCCCGCCTCGACAGTGTGGGTCGTCAACGCTTACCAACTGATTTTTGCGATGGCCGTGCTGCCGCTGGCGGCGTTGGGCGAGAAGCTCGGCTATCGGCGCGTGTTCCTGCTTGGCGTGGCGGGCTTCACGCTGGCATCGCTTGGCTGTGCGCTCGCCCCGTCGCTCTCGTGGCTTGTCGCGGCGCGTGTGGTGCAGGGACTCTGCGGTGCATGTATGTCGACTATCGTCCCTGCGTTGCTGCGCATGGTGTTTCCGCCGCACATGGGCGGACGCGCGATCTCGCTGCTGGCGCTGACCGTCGCGCTGTCGACGGCGGCCGGACCGAGCGTGGCGGCGGTCATTCTCACCCTGGGCGACTGGCGCTGGCTGTTCGCCATCAATCTGCCCATCGGGCTGATCGCGCTGGCCGCGTCGTACCGGTTCCTGCCACGCACGCCGGGGGCCGAGCGACGCATCGACGTGCCCGGCGCGTTGCTCAATGCCGCGACGCTCGCACTCATCATCATCGGACTCGGTCATGTCGGCGAGGCGGGACATCACGGGGTCGCCGCGTTGCAGATCGTGCTTGGACTCGTCGTGGCGGTCGTGCTTGTGCGGCATCAGCGTAGCCGTCAGACCCCCATGCTGCCGCTCGATCTGATGCGGGTGCCGGTGCTGGCGTTGTCGTCGCTGACGTCGGTTGCCTGTTATATGGCGCAGACGCTGGCCTACGTCGGCATGCCGTTTCTGTTGCAGCACACGTTCGCGCGCAGTGAAGCGGCGACGGGCCTGCTGATTACGCCGTGGCCGCTGGTGATCGTGTTCATCGCGCCGCTCGCGGGGCGGCTGTCGGATCGCTTCGACAGCGCGCGTATGAGTGCGCTGGGACTGGGCGTGTTCGCGGTGGGGCTGGCATCGCTGGCGTGGTTGCCTGCGGATGCAAGCGACTGGGGCATCGCCTGGCGGATGGTGATATGCGGGGTGGGCTTCGGCTTCTTCCAGACACCGAACAACCGCATCATCATGATGGGCGCGCCGCGCGAGCGCAGCGGCGCGGCAAGCGGGCTGATGACGATAGCCCGGACCGTCGGCATGACGCTCGGTGCGGCTGTGGTGGCGTTGCTGTTCGATCTTTATGGCGATCACGGCGCGCACGCGGCGATGGTGTGCGCGACGATACTCGCGGCGCTGGGCGGCGGCGTCAGCCTGCTGCGGGTCCGAGCGAAGGCGCGCGCGGGCTGACGGTATGGCGGATAGCGAGATAAGGCCGGCTGAGCCGATTTGTCAAAGTGGGCGTCGCGCGCTAGCATCTTGCCTTGCTGAGACCCCCGTCGCGTTCGCGACGATGGTCATGTTCACGTATCTCCTCGCAAAAATCTGCTATCCCCGTGTCTTCTTCTCACGTTCTGAGCCGGCGACGCCGGGCGAACCTCGCCCGTAGCGAGCACGGCACGCGCGGTCCGGTCTGGCTGTTCGATCTGGACAACACGCTACATCGCGCGTCTCACGCGATCTTTCCGCGCATCAACCGCGCGATGACCGCCTATATCGTCGAGAAGCTGGGTCTGCCGCATGACGAAGCGAACCTCTTGCGCTCGACGTACACCGAGCGCTACGGCGCGGTGCTGCTCGGGCTGATCCGGCATCACGCCATCGACCCGCACGAATTTCTCGCGCAAGTCCACGAACTGCCGCCGCTGGCCGAGGTGTTGCGCGCCGAGCGCGGCATCGCCCGTCTGATGGCCGGTCTGCCGGGACGCAAGATTCTGCTGACCAATGCACCGGCACATTACGCCATGCCGATTGTCGAGGCGTTGGGCATTGGCCGTCATTTCGAGCGGTTCGTGAGCATCGAAGACATGGCGGATCGCCGTGGCTGGCGCGCCAAACCCGACCCGACGATGCTGCGCCGTCTGCTCGTGCGCGAGGGGCTGACACCTTCGAACACCTGGCTTGTCGAGGACACACGCTCGCACCTGAAGCACCTGCGGCATTTCGGCATCAAGACGGTCTGGATCACGGGACATCTGCCGGTGAGAAACAGTCTTGGCAAGGTTATGGCGCGAAGTGGCCGCCCACACTTCGTAGATATCAAAGTACAATCTCTGCGCGAGTTAAGGGCGTACCTGGCGACCGGGGCAGGTGCCAGGCATGTGAGGGGCAAGTGACGGGCCGGTGAGGGCTCAGTCAGGTTCCCCCGCCAGCCCCTGGCCGCGCGACGATTACATAATCCCAACTGATAACGACCAGACGATGCAGCAGGAAAACTCTTCGAACGGCGCCGGTTTCGGCACCGCCGACGCGCTGGAGGCCATGCCCGCGCCCGCGCCGGTGAAGACCACCCGTCCCAAACCGGGCGAGCGCCGCGTGCAGGTGTTGCAGACCCTCGCGGCCATGCTTGAGACGCCCAAGGGCGAGAAGATCACGACGGCCGCCCTCGCGGCGCGTCTCGATGTCTCCGAGGCGGCGCTCTATCGCCACTTCGCGAGCAAGGCCCAGATGTTCGAAGGCCTGATCGAATTCATCGAGCAGACCATCTTCGGCCTGATCAACCAGATTTCCGCACAGGATCAGGATGGCGTGACGCAGGCGCGCGCCATCGTGCTGATGCTGCTCGGTTTCGCCGAGAAGAACCCCGGCATGACGCGCGTGCTGACCGGTGAAGCACTGGTCGGCGAGCACGAGCGTCTGCAGGAGCGCATGAACCAGTTGCTCGACCGCATCGAAGCGTCGTTGCGTCAGGTGCTGCGTCTGGCGGCTGCACAAGGCACGCTGCCGGAGACGTTCGACGCGAACTCGCGCGCCAACCTGCTCGTCTCGTACGTGCTGGGTCGCTGGCACCGTTTCGCCAAGAGCGGCTTCAAGCGCTCGCCCGCCGAAGGCGCCGAGCCGCAAGTGGCTGCACTGCTGCGCTAATACCGGCGGCAGTGGCTCGTCTGCGCCGAGTGCGCAGATTACGTTATACTTTTGCAACGCGTGACAGGGCTGACGACACATCGTCCGGCCTTGTTGCGATGACTGGCGCGCCGATTTGGTGACTCGCTTGCGGGCGCGCGAATGACTCTGACGGAGGATCTCCAGGATCTTCGGCTTGAGACATTCTATAAAAATGCGGCTAAAGAGGTCGTTCGCGCACCCCGCCGTTTTTCCGTCGACCCCTTTTCCCGCACAGAACGCTTTAGGGTCTGTTCACCCTAATTCCGAGCTCGGAATTAGGGTGAACAGACCCTGTCGTCCGTCGATTCATATTGACGATGACGCTGACCCCGGCATGTTTCGGACAGGGATTTATGGAATCTTCAATCGGAATCGTCACGCCGCAGCGGATGCATTTCGCTGAGCCGCTGGCACTGCAAAACGGCAGCACTCTCGCGGGCTACGACCTGATGGTCGAGACCTATGGCGAGCTCAATGCCAATCGCAGCAATGCCGTGCTGGTGTGTCACGCGCTCAATGCGTCGCATCACGTGGCGGGCATCGCCGCCGACAACCCCAAGGACATCGGCTGGTGGGACAACATGGTCGGTCCGGGCAAGCCGCTCGATACCAATCGTTTCTTCGTCATCGGCGTGAACAATCTCGGCTCGTGCTTCGGCTCGACCGGGCCGATGAGCCTGGACGAAGCCACCGGCACGCCGTACGGCGCGCGCTTTCCTGTCGTGACGGTCGAAGACTGGGTCAATGCGCAGGCCCGCGTGGCCGACGCCTTCGGCATCCGCAAGTTCGCCGCCGTGATGGGCGGCAGTCTGGGCGGCATGCAGGCGCTGGCGTGGAGCATCATGTACCCCGATCGCGTGGGGCACTGTCTGGTGATTGCGTCCACGCCCAAGCTCTCGGCACAGAACATCGCCTTCAACGAGGTCGCACGCTCGGCCATCCTCTCCGATCCCGATTTCCACGGCGGCGACTACTACGCGCATGGTGTGGTGCCGCGTCGTGGCTTGCGCGTGGCGCGCATGATCGGGCACATCACCTATTTGTCCGACGAGGACATGGCGACCAAATTCGGCCGCGCGCTGCGACGCGCCGAAGCGCTGGTCGACGAAGTGAAGGACGGCAGCAGCAACGGCGGCGGCAATGGCAATGGCAATGGCAAGGACGACGGCTACCGCTTCAGCTTCGACGTGGAGTTCGAAGTGGAGTCGTACCTGCGCTATCAGGGCGACAAGTTCGCCGAGTACTTCGACGCCAACACCTACCTGCTGATCACGCGCGCGCTCGATTACTTTGACCCTGCGCGCACGGTCGGTGGCGATCTGGCGAAGGCGTTGTCGCACACGTCAGCCAAGTATCTGATCGTGTCGTTCGCGACCGACTGGCGTTTCGCCCCGGCGCGTTCGCGCGAGATCGTCAAGGCGCTGCTCGACACGCGCCGCACGGTGAGCTACGCCGAGATCGACGCCCCGCACGGTCACGACGCCTTCCTGCTCACCGACGCGCGCTATCACAATCTGGTGCGCGCTTACTACGAACGTATCGCTCAGGAGGTCGGCGTATGAGCCAGTCCACCGCACCGACCCACAGTGCGCAGGCCGCGCAACTGGCGGCGTCGCGTCATCGCATTTCGGCCTCGCTCGCGGATCGCCCCGACTTTCGCGTCATCGCGCGATGGATCGAGCCGTCCTCGCAAGTGCTGGATCTCGGTTGTAGCGACGGATCGTTGCTGCGTCTGCTGACCGACGAACTCGACGTGAGCGGCTACGGTATCGAGATCGACGACGCGGGCGTGCTCGCGTCCGCGCAGCGTGGCATCAACGTCATTCAGCAGAACATGGAAGACGGCCTGAAGCTGTTCGAGGATCAGAGCTTCGATACCGTCATTCTGTCGCAGACGTTGCAGACCATTCACCGCACGGCGGACATTCTGCGCGAGACGGTGCGTGTGGGACGCGAAGCGATCGTGTCGTTCCCGAACTTCGGCTACTGGCCGCACCGGCTGTCGGTGTTGCAGGGACGCATGCCGGTGTCGAAGAGCCTGCCGTTCCAGTGGCACAACACGCCGAACGTGCGTGTGCTGACGATCAAGGACTTCGAAGCCCTGGCGCCGGACGTCGGTGTGAAGATTCTGGATCGCGCAGTCCTGCACAATGGGCGACTGGTCTCGGTGGGGGCGAACTGGCGTGGTAGTCTTGCGGTCTATCGCGTCAAGCGTTCCTGAACCGACGGCAGCTTGCGGGGCAGCGTAGCGCCGGACCCCGCGTAGCAATAGACGTTGGGGGCCGGGCGCCGTGCATCGCAGGCGGCTGGCCCCAATTGTCCTTTCCATGACCGATTCGCTGCGGCCCGACGACGGGCGCGTCTTCCACCCCACGCGGATGCTCATCTGCGTGATTCTCGGTTTTACCTCCGGCTTGCCGCTCTTCATCCTGCTCAATCTGGTGCAGGCATGGTTGCGCAGCGAGCACGTGGATCTCAAGTCGATCGGTCTGTTCGCGCTGATCCAGTTCCCCTACACGTGGAAGTTTCTGTGGGCACCGCTCATGGACCGCTTCGCGCCCAATTTTCTCGGATGGAAGCCGGGGCGTCGTCGCGGGTGGATGTTCGTCACGCAACTGCTGGTGGCGGGCGCGGTCGCGATCATGGGGACGTATTCGCCGCAGCGCGATCTGATGACGATTGCCGCGTTGGCGGCGGCGCTCGCGTTCTTCAGCGCGAGTCTGGACATTTGTCTGGATGCCTACCGACGCGAGTTGCTGTCCGATCGCGAGCAGGGACTGGGCACGGCGATGCACGTGAACGCGTACAAGGTGGCGGGTCTGGTGCCGGGATCGCTGGCGCTGATCATGGCCGACCATCTGCCGTGGTCGCAGGTGTTCTTCGCGACGGCGGCGTTCATGCTGCCGGGCATCGTGATGACGCTGGTGGTGAAGGAGCCGGAGATTCGCGGCACGCCACCGAAGACGTTGCGCGAGGCGGTCGTGGAGCCGTTCCACGAGTTCGTGACGCGCGGCGGGTGGTCGCAGGCATTGCTCGTGCTGGCGTTTATCTTTCTGTACAAGCTGGGCGACTCGATGGCGACGTCGCTGGCCACGTCGTTCTATCTGGATCTGGGCTTCACGAAGACGCAGATCGGCGTGGTGGCGAAGGCGACGAGTCTGTGGGCGAGCGTGGCGGGCGGCATCATCGGCGGGATCTGGCTGATCAAGCTGGGCATCAACCGCGGGCTGTGGGTGTTCGGCGTGCTGCAACTCGTGTCGGTGCTGGGCTTCGCGTGGCTGGCCGAGGCCGGTGCGGTGGTGGCGGGGCTGGGCGCGGTGATCGCGTTCGAGGCGTTCACGGCGGGGCTGGGAACGGCGGCGTTCACCGCTTACATCGCGCGCACGACGGACCCGCGTTACACGGCGACGCAGTTCGCGCTATTCACGAGTCTGGCATCGGTGCCGCGCACGTTCGCGAACGCGGGGACGGGCTACATCGTGGACGGTGTCGGCTGGCTGACCTTCTTCCTCATCTGTACGGTACTGGCCGTTCCGGGCATGCTGCTTCTGCCCAAAGTCGCTCCGTGGGGGGCCGACGACGACAACAGCGACGGAGAACTCGCGCAGAGCGGCGCACGCTGATCGGCGCCGGTCCCATGTGCCTCGTCAGGCACCCTTGAAGCGCACCTTCTGGCGCTCGACGACCTGCGTGGCGAAGTCGGCGTCCTCCGGAATCGGCTCCCAGAAGAAGTCCCACTGAAAGAACGGCAGGAAGTTGAATTTGCGCGACCGGAAGATACCCCGGTTGCGCTTGAATTCGCTGTAGCGATCTCCCTTGAACGCCCGGTTCACCGTTGTGAACGGCAGCAGACGCTCGGCGATGTCGGGAAAATCCAGATTCGGATGCGTCTGGCCGAAGCGCTCCATCGCGTCGAACTGGTCGGCGCAGATGATCTGGATGGCCGTTTCCGGCATGCCGTAGCGCTGTGCCCACGCCACGTGCCAGCCGTCGCGCGTCTCGTTGATGTAGTCCGCGAACCGTCCGGTGATGGTGAAGGCATCGGATTCGATGTGCACGATCTTCTCGGCCCCGATAGCGCGGGCAATGGTGAGCGAGTGCAGGAAGCTGCGCCACCAGCCGGGATAGGCACTCATGCTTTGCCGCCCCAGATTGTTCTCGAAATGCGCAATGCAATGCGGGCTGTCGCTTGCAGCGAAATCGCCGTGGGCCGGTAGCGTCGGAATGATGTCGGCGGCCGGGAGATGCGGCGAGCCGTCGTCGATCATCACGAGCTTGTCGGCGTGGATCGGGCCGTCGCGATAGAAATCCAGCCAGCGTTGGTAACGTGATTGCCACGCCTCAGCGTCACGGATATAGCTGGTACAGAAGAGAAGAGCCTTCATGGGGGAACACTTCGCCGTCCGATGACCGGGCGGCCGATGACTGCAGTTTTCGATGGGGATTTTTGCCGGGGCGCACACGCATGGCGCCGCCCCGGATGCCGTCTTAGAGCGCGTGATCGTAGTCTACGATCAGCGGGGCATGGTCGCTGAATTTGATGTCGCGGAAGACAGAAGTCGTCTTCGCCTTGCCAGCGATGCCCGGCGTGGCGATCTGGTAGTCGATGCGCCAACCGACGTTCTTCGCATACGCCTGCCCGCGATTGCTCCACCACGTGTACTGCTCCGGACGCTGATCCAGCGTGCGGAAGACATCCACGTAGCCGTGGTCGTCGAACAACTGCGTGAGCCACGCGCGCTCTTCCGGCAGGAAGCCTGAGTTCTTCAGGTTGCCCTTCCAGTTCTTGATGTCGATTTCCTTGTGCGCGATGTTCACGTCGCCGCACAGCACGACTTCGCGTCCCTCGGCCTTGAGCGCCAGCAGGTGCGGCATGAAGTCGGCCATGAAACGGAACTTGGCCGCCTGACGCTCCTCGCCGCTCGACCCCGACGGGATGTACACCGAGATCACCGACAGCTTGCCGTAACGGACTTCGACATAACGACCCTCGGCGTCGAACTCGGTGTTGTTCCAGCCGATGACGATGTCGTCGGGCTCGCGTCGCACGTACACACCGGCGCCGCTGTAACCCTTCTTCTCCGCGTAGTGGAAGTAGCCCTGATAGTCGTGCGGCTTGAGGAAGTCCGGCGTCATGTCCGGCAACTGGGCCTTGATTTCCTGAACGCAGAGGATGTCGGCGTCCTGATTGCCGAACCACTCGAAAAAGCCCTTCTTGGAGGCGGATCGCACGCCGTTCAAATTCGCGGTAATGATGCGCATGAGTTTCGATGTGTCGCGCCGCTCTCGCGCCCGTGGAACGCGATGCAACGGCAAAAGGGGGAAATTTGTCAGCGGCAAGGATACCGCAATCTCGTTGGCGAGCTTACTTGCGCCGCGCCCCGCCCGCGATGGCCGCTTTGGCCTCCCCGTCGCCACCCGGCCCGAGGATGTCGCGCGCCAACGCGAGCCAGCGTCGCGCCGCATGAGACAGATACGAGTCGCGTCGCCACGCCATCGCCAGATCCCACGGAATTTCCGGATCGCGCACGTCCGTCATCACGAAACGCTTCGGGTCCAGCCGCGCGCAAAACGGTTCCGGCAGCAGCGCAATGCCCACGCCGTTATCCACCATCGACGCGATGAAGTCCCACTGACTTGAGCGTCCTGCAATCTTCGGCGTGAAGCCCGCGCGCTGACACGCTGCGATCACCAGTTCCGACAAGGCAAACCCTTCGCCGTAGAAGACGAAGGGCTCGTCACGCAATTCACCGAGGCCGACGGAGGCGCGGCCCTCCCAGCGCGATTCCCGGGGCGCGATCAGTCGCAACTGGTAATGGCAGACGGGCAGCACGTCCAGCACGGTCGGGTCGATGGGCAGCAGCACCGCGCCCAACTCGATCTCGCCCGCCAGCAACGCCTGCTCGATGGCCCGCGAGCCGGTCTCGAACAACTTCATCTCGATATCCGGGTAGTGCTGATGGAACGCACCGATCACCGGGATGAACAGGTCGCCGCCCAACGGCGGGATGCCGATCGACAGCTCGCCGCGCGACACCGTCTCCAGATCCGCCAGCTCCTGTTGCAGACGGGCATGAGCGGCGAGCACGTCCTGACCGCGTTCGAAGACGACGCGTCCCGCGTCGGTCAGTTGAAGTCGGCGACCCATGCCGCGCTCCTCGCGCAACATGAGCGGGGTGCCCAGTTCGTCTTCCAGCGCCTTGACCATTTTGCTCACCGTCGGCTGGGTGACGAACAACGCTTCGGCCGCCGCCGTGAAGCTTTGCTGTCGCACAACCTCCACAAATCCTCGCAACGCACGCAGTTCCATTTTGGTTCTCTCGTCTGCACCTTGATGGTGCAATTTGGCGGAAAGCCCCGTTCCGTAAGGCTCCCCTATGCACTATTAGGGTTAATACTTAAATTATTCCAATTTGGAATCGTTTTGATACGACTAATTCATTATATTTATGTTGCGCTGCTTCCTATACTGCTTCCCATATCCAGGAAAACCCTTAGGGAGTCAGCCATGACCAAGATGATCGCTAGCCGTCTGTACAGCCGTAGCAAGGGCGTCGTTGGCGTGCTTTGGCAAATCGCGCTCCTGACGGGGATCTATCTGGCGGCCGATGCTGCGTCGCGTCATTTTCATCTGCCCCTGCCGGGCGGCGTGCTGGGCCTGCTCGTCGTCGTCGCGCTGCTCATGAGCGGCGTGCTGAAGACGGAGAAGATCAAGCGTGGCGCGGACTGGTTTCTGGCCGAGATGATCCTCTTTTTCGTGCCGCTGGTCGCCGCGGTCATGCAATACACCGATCTGCTGCGTCAGGAAGGCCTGCAACTGCTGGCCGTGATCGGCGTCGGCACCACGCTCGTGATGGTCTCCACCGCGCTGGCCGTCGACTTCGCCTGCCGCGCCGAGCGCCGTCTGAAGCTGGCGTTCGCCCGTATTCCGGCCCGCCGTGCGCATACGCACGATGGTCGCTGATGTATTACGCACCCGACGCCGTTCGCGCCGCTATTCAAGCTGACCGCACTCGCAGGGAATTGTCATGAATCATACGGCGCTCCTGCTGCTCGTTCTCACCGTCTTCTTCTATTACGTGTCGAAGCGCCTTTATGCGCGCTTCGGCAAGGTATGGCTCGGCCCGGCGATTCTCGCGCCGATCCTCGTCATCGGCGTGATGATCGGCGGCGATATTTCGTATACGACGTACATCGCCGATTCCCGCTGGCTCGTGTGGCTGCTGGGGCCGACGACCATCGCGTTTGCGGTGCCGATTTACGAGCATCGCGACATCATCCGCCGCCATGCCTTTGCGCTGACGTTCGGCGTGCTGGTCGCCATGGTCGTGGCCGTCGGTAGTTCGTATGTCCTCGCGCGGCTGTTCGAATTGCCGCCGGAAATGGCGCGCAGTCTGCTTGCACGGTCGATCTCGACGCCGTTCGCGCTCGTCGTGTCGGATCAGGTCGGCGGTTCGCGCGATCTGGTCGGCCTCTTCGTCATCATCACCGGCCTGATCGGCATGTTGCTGGGCGAGGCGCTGCTGTCGTGGCTGCCGCTGCGTACCCGGATGGCGCGCGGTGCCCCGTTCGGCGCGGGCGCGCACGGCTTCGGCACGGCCAAGGCCCGCCAGATCGGTGGTGAGGAGGGCGTTGTCGCCAGCCTCGTCATGATGATCAACGGCGTACTCATGGTGCTCGCCGCCCCGCTGATCGCCCATCTACCCGTCTGATAAAAATAACCCTTCGGACGTCGCTCCTGCCGTAACTTCGCGCATCAGTTTTGCTACAATGCCGGGGTCTTGAGGAGCGTTGCGACAGCCGAAGTGCTGCCAGGCTCAAGATCCTTCCTATTGGCCCCGCCGGCCGCCGGATTACCCCCCGGATCGTTGGCGCGTGGGCCCCGAGAACGGCGCTCACGTCCCAACTATCTAGACTTTAGAGAAAAGGAGGCGTGATGAACGCCGTAGTCGATTCGAAATTCTCCGATTTCCTCGTTGCCGATATCAATCTGGCGGCTTGGGGCCGTAAAGAGCTGACCATTGCCGAGAGCGAAATGCCCGGTCTGATGGCCACTCGTGCCGAATTCAAGAACAGCCAGCCGCTCAAGGGCGCGCGTATTGCTGGCTCGCTGCACATGACCATCCAGACGGGCGTGCTCATCGAGACGCTGACCGCGCTGGGCGCCGAAGTCCGCTGGGCCTCGTGCAACATCTTCTCGACGCAAGACCACGCTGCTGCTGCCATCGCTGCCGCAGGCGTTCCGGTGTTCGCGTTCAAGGGCGAGTCGCTCGACGAGTACTGGGACTACTGCCACCGCATCTTCGAATGGCCGAACGGCGAGTTCGCCAACATGATTCTCGACGACGGCGGCGACGCCACCCTGCTGCTGATTCTGGGCAGCAAGGCCGAGAAGGATCTGTCGGTCGTCGGCAATCCGACCAACGAAGAAGAAGTCGCCCTGTACGCATCGATCAAGCAACACATCGCCATCGATCCGCAGTGGTACAGCAAGCGCCTGTCGCAGATCAAGGGCGTGACCGAAGAGACGACCACCGGTGTGCACCGTCTGTACCAGATGGAAAAGGACGGCACGCTGCCGTTCCCGGCCATCAACGTAAACGACTCGGTCACCAAGTCGAAGTTCGACAACCTGTACGGCTGCCGTGAGTCGCTGGTCGACGGTATCAAGCGCGCCACCGATGTGATGATCGCGGGCAAGATCGCCCTCGTGGCCGGTTACGGCGACGTGGGCAAGGGCTGCGCACAAAGCCTGCGCGGTCTGGGCGCGACGGTGTGGGTCACGGAAATCGATCCGATCTGCGCACTGCAAGCCGCCATGGAAGGCTACCGTGTCGTGACGATGGAATACGCGGCCGACAAGGCCGACATCTTCGTGACGGCGACGGGCAACTTCCACGTGATCGATCACGACCATATGGCCGCGATGAAGCATCAGGCCATCGTCTGCAACATCGGTCACTTCGACTCGGAAATCAACGTGGCGTCGACCCGCAAGTACGAGTGGGAAAACATCAAGCCGCAAGTCGATCACATCATCTTCCCGGACGGCAAGCGCATCATCCTGCTGGCTGAAGGCCGCCTCGTAAACCTCGGCTGCGCCACGGGCCACCCGTCGTTCGTGATGAGCAACTCGTTCACGAACCAGACGCTCGCCCAGATCGAACTGTTCGTGCACGGTGCCAAGTACAAGAACAGCGTGTACGTGCTGCCGAAGCATCTGGACGAGAAGGTTGCGCGCCTGCACCTGGGCCGCATCGGTGCCGAGCTGACTGTGCTGAGCGACGATCAGGCGAAGTACATCAGCGTCGACAAGAACGGTCCGTTCAAGCCGTCGCACTACCGTTATTGATCGGTTGACGTTGCCGCGCGGGTCGTCGGCACGCTGCATGGAGGAATGCGACGTACCGACCAGGCGCGGTAACGCGTGGTGAAGCCACGGCGGTGCGATGGCGTCAGTTGCCGTTGCGTCCACCGGGGCTTGCTGGACTCGAATTTCCCACCGCCGGTGCGGGTATGACTGCCGTGCACCGGCAAGTTTTACGGAGCTTGCCATGCGTCTGCTGCTGATTTGGCTCATCAATGCCATCGCGCTTCTCGTTTTGCCGTACATCGTGTCGGGCGTTCAGCTCAAGGGCATCGGCACGGCGCTGATCGTCGCGGTCGTGCTTGGCCTGATCAACGCGTTCCTGCGCCCGCTGCTCGTCGTGCTCACGCTGCCGGTCACGGTGGTGACGCTGGGCCTGTTCATCTTCGTCATCAACGCACTGTTGTTCTGGCTCGCGTCACACGTGGTCAAGGGCTTCGAAGTCTCCGGCTTCTGGGCGGCGCTCTTCGGCTCGCTGCTGTACAGCCTGATTTCGTGGATTCTCTCGGCGCTGGTGTTCGGCGATCGCGTCTCCAACGTGTAAGTGTCGACGGCCTTCCGTCGACGGTTCTTTGCAGGAAATTCGTAGTTATGTCGCAAGCTCTTCGTGCCGATCAGGCCCTCGTCTCTCGAGGGCTGGCGGCGTCGCGCACTGTCGCTCAACGTCTGATCGATGCCGGACGCGTGTATTACACCGGCACCGAGACGGCGGTCAAAAAAGCCAGTCAGCCGGTGGCGAGCGACGAAGAACTGGAAGTGCGTGCGGCGGCCGACGGATTGCCGGACGAAGACCGTTACGTGTCGCGCGGCGGCCTCAAGCTGGCCGGCGCACTGACCGCGACGGGGCTCGACGCGACGGACCGCGTGGTGCTCGACGTCGGCCTGTCGACCGGTGGCTTCGCGGACTGCCTCTTGCAGGCGGGCGCGGCGCAGATCGTCGGCGTCGACGTGGGGCATGGACAACTGCATCCGCGTTTGATGGGCGAGCCACGGCTCGCGTCGCTCGAAGGGATCAATGCGCGGCATCTGTCGCGCGAGATGCTCGATGAGCGTTTGACGGAAGTCGTATCGGATGGCGGGCTGGATGCTGTACCCGAGGCAGGTTTCGATCTGATCGTGGGCGACGTGTCGTTCATCTCGCTCACGCTGGTGCTGCCCGCTGTGGCGCCGTTGCTTGCGCCGGGTGGCGACCTGCTGTTGCTGGTGAAGCCGCAATTCGAAGTAGGACGGGAGCACATCGCACGCGGTGGCCTCGTGAAGGACACCGCGCAGTACGCGCAAGTGGAGACAAAAATCCGCACCGCCTGTGAAGCGCTCGGACTGACGGTGGCCGCGTGGCTCGACAGTCCCATCGCGGGAGGCGACGGCAACCGGGAGTTCTTCGTGCACGCCAGACGCGCGGCATGAACGGCTCCGACGATAACAAGACGATCATGACGCAACCATCCTTCAGTTTCGAATTCTTCCCGCCCAAGACCGCCGACGGCGCGGAGAAGCTGCGCGCGACGCGTCAGCAACTGTTCCCGCTCGGCCCGAAGTTCGTCTCCGTGACGTTCGGCGCGGGCGGCTCGACCCAGCAGGGCACGCTCGACACCGTCATCGAAATCCAGCGCGAAGGCGTGGACGCCGCACCGCACTTGTCGTGCGTCGGCTCGACCCGCGACAACATCCGCGACATCCTCACGACGTACCGCGATCACGGCATCCGTCACATCGTGGCGCTGCGTGGCGACTTGCCGTCGGGCATGGGCGAGATCGGCGAGTTTCGCTATGCGTCCGAGCTGGTCGAGTTCATTCGCGCCGAGACGGGCGACTGGTTCCACATCGAAGTTGCGGCTTACCCTGAATATCATCCGCAGGCGAAATCGCCGCGCCACGATCTCGAACACTTCGCCAACAAGGTGAAGGCGGGCGCGAACGCGGCCATCACCCAGTACTTCTTCAATGCGGACGCTTACTTCCGCTTTGTCGACGACGCCGCCCGCCTCGGCGTGGACGTGCCGATCGTGCCGGGCATCATGCCGATCACGAACTACTCGCAGATGATGCGGTTCTCGGAAATGTGCGGCGCAGAAGTGCCGCGCTGGGTCGCCAAGCGTCTGGAAGGCTTCGGCGACGACCGCGAAGCCATCCGCGCCTTCGGTCTCGACGTGGTGTCCGCCCTGTGTGAGCGGCTGCTCAAGGAAGGCGCGCCGGGCCTGCACTTCTACACGCTCAATGCGGCGGCAGCGACCAAAGCCATGTGGCAGCGGCTCGACCTGTAAGGCGCGGCCGGGCGGGGGCGCGCGCAATCTTTTCTGCCCGATGAGCGCTCAGGAAGTCAATCCTAATCAAAATTGAGTCATTTCCTAATCAAAAACGCCACAAATGGGCGGTTTAGTAGGGATTTGGCGTGTTGTTACGTAGGTGAAGGTTAAGTAATATCCCTCGTGGGCTCGGCGGCTGATCGTCGCCGGGCGTCAACTCAAAAATACGAGGAGCCTATGAAACAGACTCACACCCTGCGTTTGCTGTTGGCTGCAACCGTGCTCGCCGGAGCGGCAGTGATCCCGCCCGCGGCAGCCGTCGAGCTCCCGAACAAGACCCTCGTCTACTGCTCCGAGGGCAGCCCCGCCGGTTTCGATCCGGGGCAACTGACTACCGGCACCGACTTCGATCCCGCCGACGCCATCTACAACCGCCTCGTTGCCTTCGTGCCGGGCGAGACGGGCACGATGCCGTCGCTGGCCGAGAAGTGGGACATCTCGCCGGACAACAAGGTCTACACCTTCCACCTGCGCAAGGGTGTGAAGTTCCATACCACCGAATACTTCAAGCCCACGCGCGACTTCAACGCCGAAGACGTGAAGTTCACGTTCGACCGCATGGGCGACCGCGAGATGCCGTTCCGCAAGGCCTACCCGGCGGAATTCCCGTACTACGTGGACATGGGCTTGCAGGCCGACATCGAGCGCATCGAGATCGTCGATCCGTACACGGTGCGCTTCGTGCTCAAGAAGGTCGACGCCCCGTTCATCCAGAACCTGGCCATGTCGTTCGCGTCGATCCTCTCGAAGGAATACGCCGACAAGCTGATGGCCGCGAACAACCCGCGTGACATCGCGCTCAAGCCGGTCGGCACCGGCCCGTTCATCTTCCGCAGCTACACGAAGGACGCCACGCTGCGCATGGACGGCAACAAGGAGTACTGGAATACGAACCTGCCGCCGAAGGTGGGCAAGCTGGTGTTCGCCATCACGACGGACGCCAACGTGCGTATCCAGAAGCTCAAGCGCAACGAATGCCAGGTCGTGACGTACCCGCGCCCGGCGGACGTCGATGCGCTCAAGGCCGACATTCAGGCACAGGGCAAGGCGTCGAAGATCAAGATGCCGGACCAGGTGGGCTTCAACCTCGGCTACGTGGCGTACAACGTGAAGAAGGCGCCGCTCGATCGCGTGGAAGTGCGTCAGGCGCTCGACATGGCCATCAACAAGAAGGCGATCCTCCAGTCCGTGTACGGCTCGGCCGGACAGTTGTCGAACGGCGCGCCGATGCCGCCGACGCAATGGTCCTACGACAAGAACATCAAGTCGGCCAGCTACGATCCCGAGAAGGCCAAGGCGCTGCTCGACAAGGCGGGCGTGAAGGGTATCGAGATCACGCTGTGGGCCATGCCCGTGCAACGTCCGTACAACCCGAACGGCAAGCTGATGGCCGAGATGATTCAGGCCGACTGGGCCAAGATCGGCGTGAAGGCGAACATCGTCACGTACGAATGGGGTGAGTACATCAAGCGAGCCAAGGCGGGTGAACACGATGCCATGCTGATTGGCTGGACCGGCGACAACGGCGATCCGGACAACTGGCTCGGCGTGCTGCTCGGCTGCGACTCGATGAACGGCAACAACTTCTCGAAGTGGTGCTACAAGCCGTTCGACGATCTCATCAAGCAGGCGCGTCAGACGACCGACGTCAAGGAGCGCACCAAGCTCTACACGCAGGCGCAGGACATCTTCGCGCAGCAACTGCCGTTCTCGCCTATCGCGCACTCGACGCAGTACAAGCCGATGGCCACGAACGTGAAGGGCTTCAAGCTCAGCCCGTTCAGCCGTAACAGCTTCGCTGGCGTGTCGCTCGATTAAGCGCGACTAAGCCAGAAGACGTTTCAACGACAAGAAGAAAGCCGACTGGCCCGGCCGCCGCGCCCGGGCCAGTTCGCAGCACCCGGACGGAAGATCGTCCACGACTGACAAGATTCACTAACGCGGCATTGCGCCACTTGTCCCTGCGCCGGGGACGGGCGGCGCGCGACGCCCCCACGGAACATTCCTATGCTGAGATTCGTCCTGAGACGACTAGGCATGGTGATCCCGACGTTCATCGGCATCACCGTCCTCGCGTTCGCGCTCATTCACCTCATTCCCGGCGATCCGATCGAAGTGCTGGTGGGCGAGCGTAATCTCGATCCCGTCATGCACGCCGAAGCGATGAAGCGGCTCGGACTCGACCAGCCGCTCACCACGCAATATTTCGTCTACCTGAAACACGCCGCACAAGGCGACCTCGGCCGCTCCATCGTGACCAACGAAGGCGTGCTGCACGAGTTCTTCGCCCGCTTCCCGGCCACGCTGGAACTCGCCCTCTGCGCGATGATTTTCGCGCTCGCCGTCGGTTTACCGGCTGGCGTTGCTGCTTCGCTGAAGCGGGGGAAGGCGCTCGACCACACCACGATGGGCGCCGCGCTCACCGGCTACTCCATGCCGATCTTCTGGTGGGGGCTGCTGCTCATCATGCTGTTCTCCGTCGATCTGCAATGGACGCCTGTGTCGGGGCGCATCGGCGTGGAATACGACGTGCCGAGCGTGACCGGTTTCATGCTCATCGACACCCTGCTCTCGGGAGACGAGGGCGCGTTCGGCTCGGCGGTCAGCCACCTGATTCTGCCGACCATCGTGCTCGGCACCGTGCCGCTCGCAGTGATCGCTCGCATGACGCGCTCCGCGATGCTCGAAGTGCTGCGTGAGGACTACATCCGCACGGCGCGCGCGAAGGGGTTGTCGCCGTGGCGAGTGATCGTCGTGCATGCGCTGCGCAATGCGCTGATTCCCGTCATCACGGTGATCGGTCTGCAAGTCGGCACGCTGCTCGCGGGTGCGGTGCTCACCGAGAACGTCTTCTCGTGGCCCGGCATCGGCAAATGGCTGATCGACGCAATTCTCCGACGCGACTATCCGGTGGTGCAGGGCGGCATTCTGCTCATCGCGACGGGCGTGATTCTGGTCAACCTGCTGGTCGACGTGCTTTACGGCGTCGTCAACCCGCGCATCCGGCACTGAAGGAGGTCAACAATGAGTGACACGCCTGCTACGCTGCCGCCTCCCGCCACCGTCACGGCCACGCCGCGCGCGCGCCTGATCCGGGAGTTCCTGCGCAGCTTTACTACCAACCGCGGCGCAACCGCTGCGGCCATCATCCTGTTGCTGATGTTCGCGGCCGCGCTGCTCGCGCCGCTCATCGCCCCGCATAGCCCCATCGAGCAATACCGCGACTTCGTGAAGATTCCGCCAGCGTGGTTCGAGGGCGGCAACGCGCGCTTCCTGCTTGGTACGGACGAAGCCGGACGCGACATTCTTTCGCGTCTGATCTACGGCGCGCGGCTGTCGTTCTGGATCGGTCTGTCGTCGGTGGTGCTTTCGCTGATTCCGGGCATTCTGCTCGGGTTGCTGGCGGCGTTCTTCCCGCGCTGGCTCGACACGCCGATCATGCGTCTGATGGACATGATGATGGCGCTGCCCTCGCTGCTGCTGGCAGTCGCCGTGGTGGCTGTGATCGGCCCGGGTCTTGCCAACACGACCATCGCGATTGCGATCGTGACGTTGCCTGCGTACGTGCGTCTGACGCGCGCGGCGGCCATCGGTGAATTGCAGCGTGAGTACGTCGTCGCCTCGCGCATGGCCGGGGCGGGCACACTGCGCCTGATGTTCTCGACGGTGCTGCCGAACTGCGCGGCACCGCTCATCGTGCAGGCGACGCTGAGCTTCTCGGTGGCCATTCTCGACGCGGCGGCACTCGGCTTTCTCGGCCTTGGCGTGCAGCCCCCGCTCGCTGAGTGGGGCTCGATGCTTGCGTCCGCACGCGACTATATGGAAAGTGCCTGGTGGATTGTGACGCTGCCGGGACTTGCGATCGTCATCTCGGTCCTTGCCATCAACCTGGTCGGCGACGGCCTGCGCGATGCCCTCGACCCCAAACTGAAACGCATCGCATGAGCCTGCTCTCCATTCGAAATCTATCGGTCGACTTCGACGGCGCGCGCGCTGTCGACGCCATCGACCTCGACGTCGGCCAGGGCGAGATTCTCGGCGTGGTCGGCGAATCCGGGTCCGGCAAGAGCGTGACGATGCTCGCGCTCATGGGCCTTATCGACGCCCCCGGTCACGTCACTGCCGACGAAGTGCGTTTCGACGGCCGCGACTTGCTCCACGCGTCCAAACGCGAGCGCCGCAATATCGTCGGACGCGACGTCTCGATGATCTTTCAGGACGCGCTCACCAGTCTGAATCCGAGCTTCACCATCGGGTATCAGATCGGCGAGGTGCTGCGTCGTCACATGGGGTTGCGCGGTCGGGCGCTGCGTGAGCGGATCGTCGAACTGCTCGAACAGGTCGAGATTCCCGACGCCGCCAACCGGCTCGGTGCTTATCCGCACCAGTTGTCGGGCGGGATGAACCAGCGCGTCATGATCGCGATGGCGATTGCGTGCCGTCCCAAGCTGCTGATTGCCGACGAGCCAACGACTGCGCTGGACGTCACCATTCAAGCACAGATCATGGCCTTGCTGCTGCAACTGCAGAAGGACTACGGCATGTCGCTCGTGCTGATTTCCCACGATCTCGCGGTCGTGGCGGAAGTCGCGCACAAGGTGGCTGTCATGTATGCGGGGCAGGTCATTGAAGTCCAGCAGGTGCCAGCGCTATTCGACGCGCCGCATCACCCTTACACGGAGGCGCTGCTCTCCGCGATTCCGGAACACAACCGGGGTGTGCGTCGCTTGCGCACGCTGCCGGGCGTGGTGCCGGGGCGCGACGATCGCCCAGCGGGCTGTCTGTTGTCGCCGCGCTGTCCCTATGCCGACGATCATTGCCGCGATGTACAGCCTGCGCTGACGCCCTATGTCGGGCCGGGCGCGGTGGGTTCGCCAATGGTGCGGTGTTTCAAGCCGTTGCCGCATGGCACGGGTGAGGTGGCGATTGGACAGTCGACGGGAGGGGCGCAATGAGCGAAACGGTATTTGCGACGCCTCCGGCCAGTCCGCAGGCGAGTGCGCCGGACAACCGCGTGGTGCTGGCCGCGCAGGATCTGACGCGTTTTTACACGGTCAACCGCGGGTTGCTGCGCGGGCAGGCGAGCGTCAAGGCGCTGAACGGCGTGTCGTTCGAGCTGAAGGCGGGACGTACGCTTGCGGTGGTCGGCGAGTCGGGGTGCGGCAAATCGACGCTGGCGCGGGTGCTGACGTTGATCGAGACGCCCACGTCCGGCAGACTCTTCGTCGACGCGACCGAGACCACGGCGGCGTCGGCGGGCGAGCTGGCGCCGTTGCGCACGCGCATCCAGATGGTGTTCCAGAACCCGTACGCGTCGCTCAACCCGCGCAAGACGGTGGGACAGGCGCTCGACGAGCCGCTGGCGATCAATACGCCGCTCAGCCGTGCCGAGCGGGGCGAGAAGATCGCTGCGATGATGCGCACCGTCGGCCTGCGTCCGGAGCATGTGGCGCGTTATCCGCACATGTTCTCGGGCGGCCAGCGTCAGCGGGTGGCGATTGCCCGGGCGATGATCCTGTCCCCGGCGATTGTGGTCGCCGACGAGCCCGTTTCGGCCCTGGATGTCTCAATTCAGGCACAGATCCTGAATCTTTTCATGGATTTGCAGGACCGATACGCGACGAGTTACGTATTCGTGTCGCATAATCTCGCGGTGGTCGAGCATGTGGCCGACGACGTCATGGTGATGTACCTCGGCCGCGCGGTCGAACACGGTCCCAAGGCCGCCGTGTTCGGCAAGCCGCTGCATCCGTACACGAAGGCATTGATGTCGGCGACCCCGGCGATCAAGGCGTCCGAGCGGCGGGTGAAGATTCCGCTGATCGGCGAATTGCCGTCGCCGCTGCGCCCGCCGCCGGGGTGTGCGTTTGCGCCGCGCTGTCCGTATGCGGTCGACCGATGCCGTCAGGAAGTGCCGCAATTGCGAGAGCTCGAAGGACGTCGGGTGGCGTGCCATCGGGTCGAAGAGATAGAGGGATAACGAGATTGGGTGGACCACCACGCGCGACGCATGTGCGCCGGGGCGTTGCATTGACCGGCTGGCTGCTGGGTTGCTTGCTGATGACGCTGGCCGTCACGCTGGACGCGGCGACGACCGCCGTTCCGCGCGCGGTGGCGCCGCGAACGTTCCCGTTGGTGGTGCCCGAGCCCGGTGAACCGCCACCGGGCGCCAATCTCCCGTTCTACGAAGCGCGCAAGGGCGACATGACCATCTACGTGATGGGCACGTTGCACGTGGGCCAACCCGACGACTATCCGTTCCGCAAAGTGGTGGTCGATGCGCTGCGCGTGTCGAAGGTGGTGGCGTTCGAGCTGTCGCCCGACGATCTGACGATGTCACAGGACGACGTCCAGAAATACGGCATGTGCTCGCGCGCCTGTCTGCCGAGGCTGATTCCGGCGCCGCTATGGCGTCAGTTGCGCGACCGTCTCAAGGGCAATCCGGCGATGCTCGCCGAGATTCGCCACATGCGCCCGTGGCTGGCGGCGCTGCTCGTCGAGACGCTGGACTCGATGGGCGCGGATCTCCAGACCGAATACGGCACGGAAAACCAGTTGGAGAACATCTATCGTGGCCGCATCGTCGGCCTCGAGTCGCTCGCCGAGCAGATGGATGCGTTCACCGGCCTGACGGCGGCACAGCAGAACGAGTTGCTGGCGCAGGAGCTGGTGCTCACACCGAAGAAGGCGACGGCGCAGGTGGAGGAGTTGCACCGCTTGTGGCGTGCGGGCGATGCCGATCTGGTGTTCGACTGGTCGCAGAGCAAAGCGCTGCAAGTGCGACGCAATGCGACGTTGGCCGACGCCATCGACGAGCGCATTCTCTACTCGCGCAACCGTCGCTTTCTGGCGCGGATGTTGTTCCTGGCGGACCCGGGCAAGCCGGTGTTCGTCGCGGTCGGCACGTTGCATCTGGGCGGCCCGCACGGGATTCTCCAACTGCTTCGCGAACACGGGTTTTCGGTCGCCCAGCGATAACTCGGTAGGGACATCAGAAGAAAGGGCGATCCGCATAGGAATCGCCCGAGAAATCTCCCGCCCCGATTGACTCGCCCCCTTCCTGACGATTAATTTGGCAACACTCGCGTGAGTGGCCCCCCGCCCAAATCCTAGTCAGGAATCACGATGCAGATTGTTGAACAATTCCCGCACCGTCCGGCGGTGCCGAACTTCCCCTCCAACCAAACGACCTCTTTCGACACTGACGAAGCGCGGATCATCCACGAGAAGGTGCTGCGAGGCCTAGCCGATGTCGCAGCTGGCCGAGTAATTTCCGCCGAGGTAGTGGAAGCCGAGTGTGAAGCTCTGTTCGGATGAAGTGAGTCTCCGCAATGAACTATCGACGGATCCAGTGGACCGTCGAAGCGGCAGACGAACGAAAACGGATATTGAGAGATATCGCGGAGCGCGATGAAAATGCTGCGCGACGGCTGAATCAGTTGTTCAGGAAGTCTGTCGACCGTTGGAGATGTTCCCGGAGTTCGGCCCGCAAGGCGACATTCCGGGAACCCGCCATCTAACGGTCCACAAAAATTACCGAGTCATCTACAAAGTTGAAGAGGCGTACGTAGAGGTCCTCGCCGTGCATCATGTCAGGCGGCAGGCCATTCCCATGTCGTAGCAACACCCGGCGGCCCGAGTCTCACCTCACGCCAGCATCCCTCGCGCTTCGATGAAGCTGATGATCTCCTGAAGGCCTTTGCCTTCTTTCATATTGCCCATCACGAACGGACGCATGCCGCGCATCTTCTGGGTGTCGGAGCGCATGATGTCGAGCGACGCGCCGACGTACGGTGCAAGGTCGGTCTTGTTGATCACCAGCAAGTCGGACTTCGTGATGCCCGGGCCGCCTTTGCGCGGGATCTTCTCGCCACCAGCCACGTCGATCACGTAAATCGTCAGGTCCGACAACTCGGGACTGAACGTCGCCGCAAGGTTGTCGCCGCCGGACTCGATGAACACGACGTCCGCATCCGGGAAACGATCCAGCATGCGCTCCACGGCTTCGAGATTGATCGATGCATCTTCGCGAATCGCCGTGTGCGGACAGCCGCCCGTCTCCACGCCGAGAATCCGCTCAGGCTCCAGCGCACCGGCGACCGTGAGCAGACGCTGATCTTCCTTCGTGTAGATGTCGTTCGTGATGACGACGAGATCGTAGCGATCGCGCATCGCTTTACAGAGCATCTCGGTCAACGTGGTCTTGCCGGAGCCGACCGGGCCTCCGATGCCGACACGCAGCGGCGGATTCTTCTTGGTGCGACGGGCGTTGGCGGATGTCGTCATGGCGTATGTCGTGGTGGCGGTGGATGAAAGATGACGCAGGAAATGACGAATAAGTTGACGCGAAAACCCACGTCCTAAGAACGGAACAGCCGTGAATACTGTGTTTCATGACGCGACGCCAGAATGGCGAGCGCCGGGGAAAACGTGTTGATCTGATCGTCCGGCAACGACGCGGCTCGATGGGCGGCGTCGACCACGCGCGGACGTAATGCAACGATGACGCGCTGTGCCGCCAACTGCCCGAGCGGGACCGCCTTGAGCGCTCCGGCGACCTGATTCTCCAGCCAACTGAACGCGTAAGCGACGAGCATATCCGGCAGCGGTGCGCCATGCGTCAGTGCAGCGAAGGCGAAGGCCGTCGGTAGCGCAATCGGTTTGAGCGACGACAGATGCTCGCGTTGCTCGGCATCGCCCCATTCGAGCGATACCGCGAGTTGAGTGAGCGACCACCCCATCTGTTCGGTTTCGGCGCGCAGCTCTGCAGTCTCACGCGTGGCGAGCAGCCAGTCGTTGATGTGGCGTAACGCAGCGACATCCCGTGCTTGCCAGTGCCTCCATTGACGCGCCAGCAGCGCCATTTCACCCGTCGTGAAAACGCCGTCGAGCTGACTGGCGATCCAGCGCTCGGCGCTGGGGGCGTCGTCGATGATGCCGTGCTCGACCGCTGCTTCGAGGCCTTGGGAATAGCTGAAGGCGCCGATGGGCAGCGCGGGCGAGGCGAGATGAAGCAGCGCCGCGAGCGATTGCAGCGACGCCGCCGCAACCGGTTCAGTGAGAGGGCTGGGCAGGCTTGCCGTCATCGGCGGGACTCACTGAAGCGGGTTCGCTACCGCTGTCGGCAGCGTGATCGTGGCCACAATCCGGGCCATGCACGTGGTCATGTTCGTGCGAATGATTGTGACCGTGCGAATGCGCGTGATCATGCCCGCAGCCCGGACCGTGCACATGACCGTGATCGTGGTGTCCGTGGTCGTGACTATGCGAATGCGAGTGCGAGTGATCATGTCCGCAGTCCGGACCATGAACGTGCCCGTGGTCATGGCCATGATCATGGTCATGACCGTGATGCTCGTGAAACACGCGCTGTGCGAGTTCGAAGTCTTCGGCGTACGTCGCGTCGTGACCGTGTTTGTGGCCACCGCCGTACGCCCCGGCTTCCGGCTCGAAGGGCATCAACGCTTCGGCGACGTCGACATCGAGCCGCAGCAGCATGTCGCGTAAGACCGGGTCGTATTCAAGCTTGAGGTACCCGTCGCCGACTTCCACGGGGGTATGACGATTGCCGAGGTGATACGCCGCGCGAGTGAGCGCGAGAGCGGTCGGCGCGCTCACGAGCAGCACCGTCTCCGCCGCCGCTTCCACGCGGATGAACTTACCGTCGTCTGCGACGAGCACATCGCCCCCGCGCAACACGGTGCCACGTGGCAGAAACAGCGCAACCTCTTCACCGGTCTCCAGCGTCGCACGAAGACGGCTCTTGCTGCGTGCGTCGAACGGCAGCACGAGCGCCGGGGCGCGGCGTGCGAGCGGGGCGGCGATGTGTCCCGCTTCGAAACGCTTCTCGACACGACGCAAAGTTGTGGTCGACGACGGAGGGTTTCCGGATGCGGAGAGTTCGGAATCTTGCGACATGGCTCGGCGAGGTCAGAAAAGAAAGTAGCGTTGGGCCATGGGCAACACGGTGGCGGGCTCGCACGTCAGCAGTTGCCCGTCCGCGATGACCTGATAGGTCTCGGGATCGACGCTGATGTTCGGCAGCCAGTCGTTATTGATCATGTTGGCCTTGGTCACCTGCCGGATATTGCGTACCGGCACGATGCGTTTGGCCAGCCCGAAACGACCGGCCACGTCGCCATCGTACGCTGCTTGCGAGACGAACGTCAGCGACGTCCGCGCCAGCGCCCCTGCACGTGCGCCGAACATTTCGCGGTAATGCACCGGCTGCGGCGTAGGAATCGACGCGTTCGGGTCGCCCATCAGCGCGGTCGTGATCATGCCGCCCTTGAGAATCAGCGACGGCTTCACGCCGAAGAACGCCGGTTCCCACAGCACCAGATCGGCCCACTTTCCGACTTCGATGGACCCGATTTCATGCGCCATGCCGTGCGTGATCGCCGGGTTGATCGTGTACTTCGCCACGTAACGTTTCACACGAAAGTTGTCCGACGCCGACGAGTCCGTCCCCAGCGCGCCGCGCTGCACCTTCATCTTGTGTGCGGCCTGCCAGGTGCGCATCACCACTTCCCCAACGCGCCCCATCGCCTGCGAATCCGACGAGATCATCGACAGCGCGCCGAGATCGTGGAGGATGTCTTCGGCCGCAATCGTCTCGCGGCGAATGCGCGACTCGGCAAACGCAATGTCCTCTGCAATCGCCGGATCGAGGTGATGACAGACCATCAACATGTCGAGATGTTCGTCGAGCGTGTTGACGGTGTAAGGCCGCGTCGGATTGGTGGACGACGGCAGCACGTTCGGCTCGCCGCAGACCTTCAGAATGTCCGGCGCGTGGCCGCCGCCTGCTCCCTCGGTGTGATACGTGTGGATCGTGCGGCCCTTGATGGCCGCGACGGTCGCCTCGACGAAGCCGCCTTCGTTCAGTGTGTCCGTGTGAATCGCAACTTGCGTGTCGGTGGCGTCTGCCACCGAGAGGCATGCATCGATGGCCGCAGGCGTCGACCCCCAGTCCTCGTGCAGCTTCAGACCGATCGCCCCGGCTTCGATCTGCTCCATCAACGGTTCGGGCTGACTGACGTTGCCCTTGCCGAGAAAGCCGAGGTTGATAGGCCAGCCGTCGGCGGCCTGCAACATGCGCTCCATGTGCCACGGCCCCGGCGTGCACGTCGTCGCATTGGTGCCTGTTGCGGGACCGGTGCCGCCGCCGAGCAGCGTCGTCACACCCGACGACAGCGCTTCCTCGATCTGTTGCGGGCAGATGAAGTGAATGTGCGAATCGATGCCACCTGCCGTGACGATCATGCCTTCCCCGGCGATGACTTCCGTCGCGCCGCCGAGTGGGATCGTCACGCCTGGCTGGATGTCAGGGTTTCCGGCCTTGCCGATGCCCCAGATGCGTCCGTCCTTCAGGCCGATGTCCGCCTTGACGATGCCCCAGTGGTCGATGATGACGGCATTGGTAATGACGGTGTCGACCACGTCGGCTCGGGTGCGTTGCGATTGCCCCATGCCGTCGCGAATCACTTTGCCGCCGCCGAACTTCACTTCTTCGCCGTAGATCGTGTAGTCGCGTTCGATCTCGACGATGAGCTCCGTATCGGCCAGACGCAACCGGTCGCCCGTGGTCGGGCCGAACATTTCCGCGTAGGCGCGGCGAGAGATTTTCATAGCGCCCCCATGACGCGACCCGCGAAACCATAGACGCGGCGGTCCCCCGCCAGCGCCACGAGTTCTACCGTGCGTTGCTGCCCCGGCTCGAAGCGAACAGCGGTCCCGGCGGCGATGTTAAGCCGAAAGCCGCGCGCCGTTTCACGGTCGAATTGCAGGGCGTCGTTGACTTCATAGAAGTGGAAGTGCGAGCCGATCTGAATCGGACGGTCGCCGGTGTTGGCCACAGTCACGCTGACGGTCTCACGTCCTTCGTTGAGCGTGATGTCGCCAGCGGCGGGGAGTAGTTCTCCGGGAATCATGGGCGTCTCCTGACGGCAGCAACCGGCGTCAGGCCGCTGCTGCGAGCAGCGTTACGCCATAGGCCAGCACGCCCACGCCCAGTACGCGCGGCACCCACACCGTGCGATGGCGCAGCGCCACACCGGCCGCGATGCCGAGGCAGTGGAGCATGCCGGTCGCGACGAGGAAACCGGCCATGTAATGCATCGCGCTCGCTTCGGTCGGCAACTCAGCACCGTGGGCGAAACCGTGGAAGACGGCAAACGTGCCGACGACCGCAGCGCCCGCCCATCCCGGCAGTTGCGCACGCGTCGCGAGCATCAGGCCGAGGACGAGCAGCGAGACGGCGATCATCGGCTCCACGCCGGGCAGGGTGAACCAATGCATCATGCCGAGCAAGCCACCGGCCGCCAGCATGGCGACGAAAGCGAGCGGTGCCGCCCAGACGCGCTTGGACGTCAGCGAACTCCACAGCCCCACAACGATCATCGCGCAGAGGTGATCCGCGCCGGTGAGAGGGTGCAGGAAACCGGCGGCGAAGCTGCTCACGGCGTCGTGACCCGGATGCCCCGGGTGGGCCAGCGCGACCCCCGATGTAGCGAGCAACGCAAGGCCGGTCGCCACGCGGGCACGGGCAGAGACGGGGAGCGCAATGTGCGCGTCAATCGTGTTTTCGAGGCGGGCCATGGGGGCATCCTTAAAGTGCAGCGAAATGTTGTTGTCTAGGGTTATCGATGACAGGCGAAGCGATCGATGCGATCGAGGCGTACCGTCACGTCATGGAATCGGGTGATGCACGGTGACGAGCTTGGTGCCGTCCGGAAACGTAGCTTCGACCTGAATGTCGGGGATCATTTCGGGCACGCCTTCCATGACGTCGTCGCGCGTGAGCAGCGTCGTGCCGTAGTGCATGAGATCGGCGACGGTGCGGCCGTCGCGCGCGCCCTCCATCAGCGCGGCACTGATGAACGCCACGGCCTCCGGATAGTTCAGCTTCAGGCCGCGTGCGCGTCGACGCTCGGCCAGCAGGGCGGCGGTGAAGATGAGCAGTTTGTCTTTTTCGCGAGGAGTGAGCTTCATCGTGACGAGTGAATTTCAGTGCGAACGTTGGGCGAAGAGTCGAACGTCATTGCGCGATGAACCGCTGCAATTCCGGCGTTGCGGGCTGCGTGAAGAGCTGTTCCGGATCGCCGGACTCCCAGATCTTCCCCTGATGCATGAACACCACGCGATCCGATACATGACGTGCAAATCGCATCTCGTGCGTGACGAGAATCAGCGTCATGCCTTCGGCAGCGAGGTCTTCCAGCACCTTGAGCACTTCCGCGACCAGCTCGGGATCGAGCGCCGAGGTGATCTCGTCGCACAGTAGCACCGAAGGATGCATCGCAAGTGAACGGGCAATCGCCACGCGTTGTTGCTGACCGCCCGAGAGTTGCGACGGGTAGCTGTCGAACTTGTCGGCCAGCCCCACCTTGGCGAGCATTGTGCGGGCGACTTCGCGGGCGTCGTGCTTCGCGGTCTTCTTGACGACCTTCTGCGCGAGCATCACGTTTTCGCCCGCCGTCAGATGCGGAAACAGGTTGTACTGCTGGAACACCATGCCGACCTTCAGACGCAGCGCGCGAAGATCGGTGTCGCGTGCGCCGACCAGCACGCCGTCCACGTCCACGCTACCCGCATCGAACCGTTCCAGACCGTTGAGTGTGCGCAGCAGCGTGCTTTTGCCCGAACCGCTCTTGCCGATGATCGACACGACCTGACCGCGCTCGACTTCCATGTCGATGCCGCGCAGCACGGGGTTCTCGCCGAAGCGCTTTTGCATGCCCCGGACCTTAATTAGCGACATGGAGTTTCCTTTCGAGATGACGCGCCCACAGCGACAGCGGATAGCAGGCAACGAAGTAGAGCAGCGCGACGAGGCCGTACACGGTGAACGGCTGGAATGTCGCATTGGTGAGCATGGTGCCGGTCTTGGTGAGTTCGTCGAAGCCGATGATCGACGCGAGCGCTGTGCTCTTGACGACCTGCACCGAGAAGCCGACCGTCGGCGCAATCGCGATGCGCAGCGCCTGCGGCAGGATCACGTGACGCAGTTGCTCGCCGTAACGCATCGCCAGACTGGAAGACGCTTCCCACTGACCGTGCGGGATAGCCTCGACGCAGCCACGCCAGATTTCCGTGAGATAAGCGCTTGTGTAGAGCGTGAGACACACCGCCGCCGCCACCCACGGCGACACTTCCAGCCCAAGCAACGGCAGACCGAAGAACACCAGAAAGAGCTGCATGAGCAGCGGCGTGCCCTGAAACACTTCGATGTACAGCGCCACGGCGCGTGCGGCCCATTGCACGCGTCCGACGCGAATCACCAGAAGCAATAGCGCGACCAACCCCCCACACACGAAGGCGATGGCTGAGAGTGCGAGCGTCCAGCGTCCGGCGAGGATCAACCCGCGCAGCATGTCCGCTATCGAGAACTCGATCATCGTGCGCCTCCCTTCACCATGCCGCGAAACAGTCGGCGTGCGGCGCGCATCAGCACACGGCGAAGCGCGATGGCGAGCACCAGATAGAGCGCGGTGACGATCAGATAACTTTCGAAGGCGCGGAATGTGCGCGACTGCACGAAGTTGGCTGCGTACGAGAGATCGGGGACGGAGATTTGCGAGACGACGGCCGAGCCGAGCATCACGATGACGACCTGGCTGGCGAGCGCCGGGAACACCTTGGCGAACGCTTGGGGCAGGATCACGTGACGCAGGATTTGACCGCGCGTCATAGCAAGCGAGAGACCGGCTTCGGACAGTCCGCGAGGCACGGCGCGCATGCCTGCGCGAATGATCTCAGTCGCGTACGCGCCGAGGTTGAGACTCATAGCGATGATGGCGGCGCTCGTCTCGTCGATATGAATGCCGACGCTGGGCAGCCCGAAGAAGATGAAGAACAGCTGAACGATAAACGGCGTGTTACGGAACAGTTCGACGTACAGTCCGGCGAAAAACCTGAACCCGTTCGAGCCTTCCTCGCGTGCAGCAGCGCACAGCGCACCGATGATCACGCCGATAACCGTGGAGACGGCCGTGAGCGCAATCGTCAGTGCGGCACCGCGCACGAACAGCGCGAAGTACTGCCGCAGGTCGGCGAAATCAAGGACGTAGTGCATTAGGCGGCATGAGGTGAAAGGGGGATGCAAAGGATCGGCGTGTCTGGTCAGACCGGTCGATACAGTGAGGTAGCAGGATTCGTGCCTGACGCTGTCGCGTGGTGCGCAGGTTTGTGGGAAGTCGCGGCTGGGTACGTCAATCAACGACGTGCGCGATGTGCGGAACGCTTGATGTGTTCGCGGCGTGCCCGATATTGGTGCAAAATGGGGCAACATCGGCGGTGCGACGCCGATGTTGTCACTGTAATGGTGCGTTGGAGGATGGCTGCGCCGTCGGCATTACCAGGCATCGGCAGCGTGCGGGTGTCGCCAACGACGTCACGTTGCCCAGATCCGCAGCGGTTCCGCCGGTGCCCCATGCACGATCGGACGTAGCTTGAGCCAATGGGCGATCAGCAATTGGCGCACCGTCTCCATCTCGCGGCCGAGCACGCGCAAGACGAGGACGTTGCCGGGCAAACACGTGATGCCCGCTCGGATGTCCTCGCTGAACGGCAGTCCCTCGGCCAGGGTCTCGGCCAGCTCACGCGTACATGCCGGTCCGACCGCCCAGAGCGCCGCGAAGACGGGGAAGCTCGCGAGACCGGTCGCACCGGTGCGCTGCGGATCATCCGCCCCAAGCACCGCCTGCTCCGCCCACAGCAGACGATCCTGCGCATCGCGCAGGGCGAAGTTTGAGCGCCAGCGGCCGTGCGTCCACTGCTCTCCCGCCGCCTGACGGCCAAGCAGCGTCGCGTCCCAGCCGATGACGGTCGCGTTCTCGCCCAGTCGCACGGTCACACGCTGACGCGCATCCGCATGCTCGAACACGATGTTCTCCAGCGGCAGCCAGTCGAGCTTTGCGCCGTCGTGCACCGTCAGCGTAATGTCTTGCGTCCCGAAGCGGCCCTGCGACTTGTACCACTTCGTCGCGCCGGGCGTCGTCAGCACGGCATGGCTGTCCTGGCCGACGTCGATATCGATGGACAACGCGTCGCCGCCCGCGATGCCGCCGGGCGGATGCACGACGACCGCATGGCAGATGCCGGGGCCTTCCGGATGCAACGATTTCTGCACCACGAGCGGCCCCTGATGACGGCGCGTCGCGAGCACCGTGCGGGCGTCATGTCGCTCGAAGCCGAGCGTCAGCTCCGCGTGCCAGCCGGTTTCCGTCGACGCCATCACACCGCCACCATGTGCCGCACGCCGTCGGCTTCCATGTCCTTGCCCAGTCCGCTCGCGACGATGGCGCCGCGACTCATCACGCGATAGTGGTCGGCGAGTTCGAGCGCGAAGTCGTAGTACTGCTCGACGAGCAACACCGTCATGTCGCGCTCGTCTACCAGACGTCGCAGCGTGCGACCGATGTCCTTGATGATCGACGGCTGAATGCCTTCCGTCGGCTCGTCCAGAATCAGTAGTTGCGGCTCGCTCATGAGTGCGCGTCCGATGGCGAGCTGCTGCTGCTGTCCGCCGGACAGATCGCCGCCGCGTCGCTGCTTCATGTCGCGCAGCACGGGGAATAGTTCGTAGATGTCGTCCGGCACGCCGCGCTTCGCTTCACGCGACGGGCGACTCGCGGCACCGATCAGCAGGTTCTCTTCGACGGTGAGACGCGGGAAGATCTCGCGACCTTGCGGCACGTACGCCATGCCGCTCGATACGCGGGCATAGGACGGCGCCGACGTCAGCGTCTTGCCACGCCACGCGATGCTGCCCGACTTCACCGGCACCACGCCCATGAGGCATTTGAGGAGCGTGGTCTTGCCCACGCCGTTGCGTCCGAGCAGTACGGTGAGTTGCGCGTCGGGCACCGTGAACTCCACGTTGCGCAGGATGTGACTGCCGCTGTAGAACTGATTGAGTGCGTGAATTTCCAGCATGGTCAGCGTCCCAGATACGATTCGATCACGCGTTCGTCGCGTTGCACGGCGTCGAGCGTGCCTTCGGCGAGCACCCGGCCTTCGGCCATCACGGTGACGAGACCGGCCTCCCCTGCGAGCGCGGCGACGAACGCCATGTCGTGCTCGACCACCATCATCGAGCAATGTCCACGCAGACGGTTGAGCAGCTCAGCCAGTTGCGCCGTCTCTTCGTCGGTCATGCCAGCGGCGGGCTCATCCAGCAACAGTAACTGCGGCTGCTGCATCAGCAACATGCCGATCTCCAGCCGCTGCTTCTGACCGTGCGACAACTGACCCGCACGCACATGCGCCTGATGCTCCAGATGCGTGAGTGCCAGCACTTCCTCGACACGACGTTTGATGGTCGGCGTCAGCACGGCCCACAGCGCGCGGAACCAGCGTTTATCCCCCGAGCACGCGAGTTCGAGATTTTCCCAGACGCTGTGATGCTCGAAGACGGTCGGCTTCTGGAACTTGCGCCCGACACCCGCCTGCGCGATGGCCGGTTCGTCCAGTCGGGTGAGGTCGAGTGTCTGACCGAGGAAAGCGCGTCCCGAGTCGGGGCGGGTCTTGCCCGTGATCACGTCCATCATCGTCGTTTTGCCAGCGCCGTTCGGGCCGATGATGCAGCGCAGTTCGTCGGTCTTGATCGACAGCGACAGATCGCTCAGCGCACGAAAGCCGTCGAACGACACGCAGATGTTCTCCAGATACAGGATGAGGCCGTGCGACGTGTCGATTTCGCCGGGCACCACGAGGTGCGACATACCCGTCGCCTCGCCGCTGACCGAGACGGACGCCTCCGGGGCATCGGCCTGCTGCCAACTGATGTCGTAGTCGGGTCTCATGCGCGGTCTCCGGAAACGGAATGGGGCACGTCGCCTTCGGCTGCGACAGGGGCGTGGTGAGCGCGGCGACGCGTGAGTTGCGTGACCAGACCCATCACACCCTGCGGCAGCAGCAACGGCACTAGCACGAACATCGCGCCGAGGAAGAACAGCCAGTATTCGGCGAAGTAGGCGGTAAAGAAGCTCTTCGCGCCGTTGACGATGAACGCACCGGCAATCGCACCGATGAGCGAGCCGCGTCCGCCGATGGCGACCCAGATCGCCATTTCGATGGAGTTGACCGGGGCCATCTCGCTCGGGTTGATGATGCCGACCTGCGGCACGTAGAGCGCCCCGGCGATACCGCACAGCATGGCCGACAGCGTCCACACGAACAGCTTGTAGCTGAGCGGACGATAGCCGAGGAACATCGCGCGGGACTCGCCGTCGCGAATGGCGGTGACGACGCGCCCGAACTTCGAGACCACCAGTGCGCGACACAGCAGGAACGCGCCGACCAGCACGGCAAACGTCACCAGAAACAGCACCGTGCGCGTGTTCGCCGAGGTGATCGAGTAGCCCAGAATGCGCTTGAAGTCGGTGAAGCCGTTGTTGCCGCCGAAGCCGGTCTCGTTGCGATAGAACAGCAGCATGGCGGCGAACGTGAGTGCTTGCGTGATGATCGACAGATAGACGCCCTTCACGCGCGAGCGGAACGCCAGATATCCGAAGAGCCACGCGACCACGCCCGGCAGCGCCACGACGAGGAACATCGCCCAGGCGAAGTGCTCGGTGCCGGTCCAGTACCACGGTAGTTCCTTCCAGTCGAGGAACACCATGAAGTCCGGCAGATCGCTGTGATACACACCGTCGCGCCCGATGCCGCGCATGAGGTACATCCCCATCGCATAGCCGCCTAGCGCGAAGAACAGGCCGTGCCCGAGGCTCAGAATGCCGCAGTATCCCCACACGAGATCGAGCGCCAGCGCGGCGATCGCGTAGCACATGATCTTGCCGACGAGCGTCATGGCGTAAGCCGACAGATGCAACGGATGCGTAGCAGGCAGCACCAGCGCACACACCGGCACGATGACCATCACCGCCAGCACGAAGGCCAGCAGCACCGGGGCGACGTGTTTCGGTAGCAGGCGTGCACGTGCGGGCACGTCCAGTGGCGTCGTCGGGGCGACACCTTCGGGAAGAAAGTTCGACGTCTGCATTCAGGCCTCCGCACTGCGCCCTTTGAGCGCAAACATGCCCTGCGGGCGTTTCTGGATGAACAGCACGATCAGGATCAGCACGGCGATCTTCGCAAGCACCGCACCCCACACGGGTTCGAGCAGCTTGTTGGCGATGCCCAGGCCGAATGCGCCGACGATCGTCCCCGCGAGTTGACCCACGCCGCCCAGCACCACGGCCATGA
The DNA here is from genome assembly GCF_044772185.1 of Pandoraea sp. NPDC090278. NCBI lineage: Bacteria > Pseudomonadati > Pseudomonadota > Betaproteobacteria > Burkholderiales > Burkholderiaceae > Pandoraea > Pandoraea sp. NPDC090278. The sequence goes on from NZ_JBIVYJ010000002.1 coordinate 686,186, forward strand.
ACGAATCGATGATGTAGCTCTGACCGAGGTCCGGGCCGACGTTACCGATCTGCGAGAGTGCGCACCCGCCAAGTCCGGCGATGCCCGCACCGAATGCGAAGGCGTAGCTGTCGACGCGTCCCGTCTTCACGCCGACGCACGCGGCCATCGAGCGGTTCTGCGTCACAGCGCGAATGAACAGGCCGAGACGCGTGAGATTGAGCACCGACCACGTGAGCGCCACCACGACCAGCGCGAACACCAGAATCACGATGCGGTTGTACGGCAGCATCAGATTTGGCAGCACGGCGACGCCGCCGCTCATCCACGAGGGATTGATGACCTCGACGTTCTGCGCGCCGAACAGCGTGCGCACCGCCTGAATCAGCAACAGGCTGATACCGAACGTGGTGAGCAGCGTCTCCAGCGGGCGTCCGTACAAATGCTTGATGACGGTGCGTTCCAGCACGAAACCGAGCGCGGCCGCGACGACGAACGCAGCGGGCACGGCGGCGACGAGATAGAAGTCGAACGCCCCCGGCAGGAAGCGCTGGAACAACGTCTGCACGACATAGGTGGCATACGCGCCGACCATCAGAAACTCGCCGTGCGCCATGTTGATGACGCCGATCAGGCCGTATGTAATCGCCAGCCCGAGTGCAGCGAGCAGCAGCACGCTGCCGAGCGACAGACCGGCGAACACCGTACCGAAGAACTCGCTGCGGCGCTGTGCGGCGGCCAGTTGCGTGAGCGCGATGTCGGCGGCGCTACGCACGGTGGCATCCGGCTCGGCGTAGGTGCCGTCGGCCTGCTTCGCGACGATGGGCAGCAGGAGATCGCGCATCTGCGGATCGCCTGCTGCCGCAATCAGATCGATGGCTTCACGGCGCTTCTTCGGATCGGTGTCGTGCAGCGCCGACTGCGCCCAGAGTTGATCGAGACGTTTGCGCAACGCGGGATCGGTTTCCTTCTGACGCGCTTGTTCGATCAGTGTCTTGAACGCGGGCGACGGGTTCTGCAACATCGTATCGATGGCTTGCGCACGCGCGTCGCGGTCGGTCGAGAGCAGCGCACCGGCGGCGGCGGCCGTGGCCACCTTTGCGCGCAGCACGTTGTTCAGCGTGAGCGACCCGGCGTCGTCGGCTTTGACCGGCGCACCCGTAATGGGATCGACGTATTTGTCGTCCTTTTGAATCGCGAGGCGCTCGCCCACGGTCACGGCCGAGTCGTCGGCGAGTGCCTTGAGGAGCGCAGCCGCCTGCGGCGAACCGTCGGCAGCGAGGTGATCGATGGCTTGTGCCTTGGCGTCGAAGTCGTCGCCCGCGAGGGCGGTGAGGTCGGCGTCGGTGACGGCGGCACGTGCGGGGTGGGAGATTGTCAGCGCAGCGCCCAGCGAAAGCAGGACAAGGGCGGCAGCGGTCCAGCGTCTTATCGTTATCATGCGAAACCTCTGCATGCGCCGGAAGCGCGGGGTGCGGCTCCGGCGCAAGGAATGGAAGGAAGATCAGACCTTGTCGGGCTTGCCTTCGTTACCCGCGATGAACGGGCTCCACGGTTGGGCGCGCACCGGCGCCTTCGTCTTCCACACCACGTTGAACTGACCGTCCGGGCGAATTTCGCCGATCATCACCGGCTTGTGCAGGTGGTGATTGCCGTCCATGACCATGTCGAAGCCGTCCGGCGACTTGAACGATTGGCCGATCATGGCGGTGCGGACCTTGTCGACGTCCACGCTGCCCGCCTTCTCGACGGCCTGCTTCCACATATGCATGCCCACGAACGTGGCTTCCATCGGATCGTTCGTCACGCGCTTGTCGCCGCCGGGCAGGCCCTTGGCCTTCACATAGGCGAACCATTCCTTCTTGAACGCCTCGTTGGTCGGGTTCTTGACCGACATGAAGTAGTTCCACGCGGCCAGATGCCCCACGAGCGGTTTGGTGTCGATGCCGCGCAGTTCCTCTTCGCCAACGGAGAACGCGACGACCGGCACGTCCGTCGCCTTGATGCCCTGATTGCCGAGTTCTTTGTAGAACGGCACGTTCGAATCGCCGTTGATCGTGGAGATCACGGTGGTCTTGCCGCCCTGTGCGAACTGTTTGATATTGGCGACGATGGTCTGGTAGTCGCTGTGACCGAACGGCGTGTAGACCTCCTGAATGTCCTTGTCGTCGACACCTTTCGAGTGCAGGAAGGCACGCAGGATCTTGTTGGTCGTTCGAGGATAGACGTAGTCGGTGCCGAGCAGGAAGAAGCGCTTGGCGCCGCCGCCTTCCTTGCTCATCACGTATTCGACGGCGGGGATCGCCTGCTGATTCGGCGCAGCGCCCGTATAGAAGACGTTCTTCGACATCTCTTCGCCTTCGTACTGCACCGGGTAGTAGAGCAGGCCGTTGAGTTCTTCGAAGACAGGCAGTACCGACTTGCGCGACACCGACGTCCAGCAGCCGAAGACGGCGGCGACTTTGTCCTTGGTGAGCAACTGGCGGGCTTTCTCGGCGAAGAGCGGCCAGTTCGAGGCGGGGTCGACGACCACGGCTTCGAGCGGTCGACCCATCACGCCGCCTTTGGCGTTGATGTCGGCAATGGTCATGAGGGCGACGTCCTTGAGCGACGTCTCCGAGATGGCCATCGTGCCCGAGAGCGAATGCAGGACACCGATCTTGATGGGCTGCTTGCTCTGTGCGAACAAGTTGGGCGCCATGCCGGTGAGCGATGCGGCGCCCGAGAGGGCCGCCATCTGGAGTAGCGTGCGTCGTTTCATGGTACGTCTTCCCCTTTCCTGGTTAGACCGGTCGATCCGGTATCGGGGAATTAACGCAAGGGTCGTGCCAGCGTCCTGCCACTAGGGGCCATCACGTGCCGATGGCGTGCCGACGGGGGTGGGGGAGAGATTGTCAGGCGGTCTGCCGTAAGCGCGAGACACGGTGGTGCGACGGCGCGCCGTATTGGTGCGCACCGACTTGGCGCGCGAACCAATCCGTTCGCGCACCCGGAATACATGTGAACAGACCCTAGGCTTTGCGCGGCGATTCTACGGGCGGTGTGCCGTCATGAAAAAGGGATGTCAGAAGCGAACGCAGTTCCGCCGAATCGGCGTGTTTGTGGACGGTGACCGCGTGCTGCACGGCCGCCTCCAGCAATTCCTTATCGGAGTCTGCGCAAAGCGCTACCGAACAGTTCATTTCGCTGGGGAATTCCCGGCAATCGATGAATTTGCGAGCCATGATGCTCTCCTCGCACAAACAGACTGATGACGCATGCATGAACCACAGCGAGCGATGAACGCCACGCGAAGTGGTTCAAAAAGTATAGGCCGCAGGGAATGAGGCGACGGTAACGAGACCGGGTTTCCGGGGTGGTCATGCGTCAGGTGCGCAGGGTAGATCGACGTGCGGGAATGCCCCGCCGGAGGGCGTCCGACATGCCGCTCTGGCATTTTTTGATGCATGATTGGCATTCGTGCCAAATAGGCTGACGGCAAGATGACGGCGACTGAAGACATCTCACTCACTCGACATCACACCATGACCGATACCGTTGCCGGGCGCACCGCGCCACCTTCCGAGCCTGCCGAACACCAGCGTCGCCGACTGGGCCGACGCTATGCCGCTGTACTCGCCGCCTGTCAGGCGCTCTACACGGCGGCGTTGTCCGTCGACCTCACGCTGACGGGCCTTGTCGGCTACATGCTGGCGTCCGACAAGGGCTATGCGACGCTGCCGTTCTCGCTCATTACCGTCGCGTCGGCGATTACGACGATCTTCGCGTCGATGCTGATTCAGCGCTTTGGCCAGCGGCTCGGCTTCGCGCTGGGGGCGTTGTTCGGCACCGTAGGCGGTCTGGTGTCGGTGATGGCGATTTACGAGAAGCACTTCGCGATGTTCTGCGCGGGGACGGCGTGCGTGGGGGTGTTCCAGGCGTTTGCGCGTTACTACCGGCTCGCAGCGGCGGACGTCGTGCCTGTCGAAGACAAGCCGCGCGCCATCTCGGTCGTGCTGACGGGCGGCGTGCTGGCTGCCGTGATCGGACCGGCGCTTGCGGCAGGCAGCAAGGACTGGCTCGCGCCGGTGACGTTCGCCGGTTCGTATCTCGTCGTGACGATCCTGTCGGGCATCTCGTTGCTGCTACTCGTCGGCTTTCTGCGCGACTTGCCGGTGCACGCAGCGAGTGGGGCGGCGGGCGGTGCGGCGGAGCTTCCGGCACGTCCGTTGGGCGAGATCATGCGGCAGCCGATTTACGTCGCGGCGCTTGCGAACAATCTTATCGGCTTCATGGTGATGATGTTCGTGATGACGGCGACGCCGATTGCTGCAGTCGCCTGCGGCCACAGTATCGACGACGGTGCACACATCATCGAGTGGCATCTGGTCGGCATGTACGCGCCGTCGTTCTTCTCCGGTCATCTGGTGAAGCGTTGGGGTGTAGTGCCGGTGCTGCTGCTCGGCATCGGTATGTCGGCGCTGTGCGGTGTCCTCGCGCTGATGTCGACGAGTCTGGCGTACTTCTATGCGGCGCTGGCGTTTCTCGGTGTCGGCTGGAACTTCATGTTTGTGGGCGGCACGACGTTGCTCACGATGTCGTACCGTCCGGCCGAGCGCGCGCGTGCGCAGGCCGCGAACGAATTCATCACCTTTGCGGGCACTGCGCTGGCGAGTCTGTTCGCCGGGCAATTGCTGGCGCGTTTCGGCTGGGCCACGATCAATCAGGCGACGTTCCCGTTGCTGACGATCGCGGCGCTGGCGACCGTGTGGTACGCCGTCTATGCGAAGCGCCGTCCGGCGCACGCGACGGCTTGATATCGACTGACCGTTCACCATGAGCCAACCTCGTCTCGTCGCGTTTCTTCTCGTGCCGCCGTTCGTTCTGCTGGATCTGGCGGGACCGCTCGACGCGTTTCACGCCGTCATCCGCAACTTCACGGAGCAGGGGCAAGACGCGCCCTACAAGACCGTGGTCGTCTCGGAGCATGGCGGTCCGGTGGAGACGGGCTCGGGCATCACGTTGCATACGGAGCCGATGCGGGCGCTGGATGCGATGCACGTCGACACGCTGGTCGCGGTGGGTGGTGCGGTGGCGCATCGTCCGGCGGTGCCGGGACCGGTGGGCGACTGGTTGCGCGATTACGCACCGCGCGTGAGGCGCGTGTGTTCAGTGTGCGTGGGGGCGTTCGTGCTCGCATCGGCGGGGTTGCTCAATGGGCGACGCGCCACGACGCACTGGCTGGATACGGCGATGTTGCAGGCGTGCTATCCGGAGGTGCGGGTCGAGTCCGATCCGATTTATGTGCGTGAAGATCCGGTGTGGACGTCGGCCGGGATTACGGCGGGCATCGATCTCGGGTTGGCGTTGATCGAAGACGATTGCGGTGTGGATGTCGCGTTGCAGGCGGCGCGTCGGCTGGTGGTGTTTCTGAAGCGTGCGGGCGGGCAGTCGCAGTTCAGTCCGCCGTTGCAGGAGCAGGTCGCGGCTGGCGCACCGTTTGGCGATCTGCACGCGTGGATGTCGGAGCGGCTGGACGGCGATCTGTCGGTGATGCGGCTGGCGGAGCAGGCGAACATGAGTCCGAGAACATTCGCGCGCAGCTATCTCGCGCGCACGGGTTCGACACCGGCGAAGGCGGTGGAGCGCATGCGTTTGGAAGCGGCGCGCTTCGCGTTGCTCGATTCGGATGCGTCGCTCAAACGCATCGCCGCGCGCGTGGGCTTCGGCGACGAACAGAACCTGCGCCGCGCGTTTCAACGTCAGTACGGCGTGACGCCGGTGGCGTATCGGGAACGGTTTGGGGTGGGGTGTGTGGCGTAGGCAGGTGAGGGTCATCTGTCGAAGGTGGCCGTTGGCGCTTCAGTCGCCAATTGCGGGGGAAATTTCGGAATCATCCGATTTCGGAATGCCGGAGGCTCGTTGATACTTCACAGATCGTGAATATCACCTCACTGGATTCGCCTCCTTTATGCAAGCCAAGCGACTCGCACAATTCGTTGTCTCTTCACTTCTTTCGCTGATGTCCGCGCTGCCGCAATTCGCTCACGCTAGTTCAGCGCGGTGCGGTGATGTGTGGCCAACCGTTAGGCCCGTGTTCGCGTCGACGATTCAGTACGGCAACGCGGAGCGAAAGAGCGATCCATTCATTACGGTATCGATCGATAAGAAGCCAGCTCGGATGCTGCTCGATTCGGGTTCGAATCGCCATGTCATATGGGATCCACGCTTCGTCGTCGAAGGAGGCGCGACTAACACGGGTGGCAATGTCCTGAACGCAATCGCGTCCTCTGCGCCTGCACGTCAACGCGTTATCGAGTTGGAGGACACGGCGCGCCGCAGCACGACTCAGACAATCTACGTAATTGACGAGACGCCTTTGATGGCAGAGGGCTTCTCGGGGATTATCAGTCCGCAGTATCTAGCCGGTGGCGATGTGTCGGTGATGGACTTCAGGGACGATTGCTTTCTTGTCAGCAGGCGCTTCGAGCCCGAGGTCGTTGGGTGGATTCGCGTTGTCGATGGAAGTGCCTTACCCAACATCCATCATGTGATGGCAATTCCAGTCGGGTTTAAGGGGGCGCGGATCCCCATGGTTGTCGATTCGGGTGCGTACACGACGACGCTACCTCTCCCGATGATCAACGGTGAAGCGGTCGGCAAGGCTCGACACAGATCTGTCGATTTGTTTGGGCGCGAGATCGAAAGCGACGATCACACGCGACTCGTGGACTTCACGATTAACGGTCAAACAATCTCCCGCCATCCGGTCGCATCTCAAACTGTTCCGCGCGAAGGAGGCGTAGCCAGTCTTGGTGCGATTGGCATGGACGTCTTAAGGAACCGGATCGTGTTTCACGACAACGAGCGTCATCGATTCGCTTTGCTGGTTCCATGGACGGAGGTGAACGCTGGCAGTGAGCAAATCAAGCCGCCAACTTCCCCGCCGCAGCCTTATCCAGAAACCGGAACAGACGCGCGTCATCCGAGTACGCGACGTTGAAGCGGAACCAGTGACAGGGTTCGTTGTGGGCGAGGAAGAACTCGCCCGGGGCGAGCATGATGCTCTCCAATAACGCCGCTTCCGCCAACTCTCGGGCGGGTTGGGTAGCGTCCGGCAGGCTGCCGCACACGAACATGCCGCCTTCCGGCTGCGCGAGCAGCGTCACGCCGTGCGATTGCAACTGGGTGATGAGACGGGCACGTGAGCGCGTCAGTCGATCCGACAGGCGTTCGATGTGCTTGCGGTGACGTCCCTCGGTCAGGATCGCGTGCACGATGCGCTCGTTGATCTCGGACGACGTCAGCCCCGCTACCATCTTGCTACGTGCAATCTCATGTGCCAGATCGCGCGAACACGCGAGATATCCCACACGCACCGACGGCGAGATCGTCTTCGAAAAACTGGAGACGTAAATCACCCGCGACAAGCCGTCCATCGCTGCCAATGACGGTGTGCCCGCTGGCGCAAGTTCGCGATAGATGTCGTCCTCGACGATCCAGAAGCCATGCTGCTCGGCGCACTGCAAGATGCGATGCGCCGACGCCGGTGTGAGCGACGTACCCAACGGGTTCTGCAACGCCGGATTCACGAACAGCGCGCGCGGACGATGCGTCTGCGCCGCCTGCTCCAGCGCCGCGAGGTCCAGCCCGGCCTCCGTGCGGGGGATACCCACGACGTTCAATCCCGCCAGACGCAACACCGCCAGCAGATTGCAATACGCGGGAGCTTCGACCAACACCGTGTCGCCCGGCTTGAGCAACGTGCGCACCACGAGATCCAGCGCCTGCGTGGCACCGTGCGTGAGCACAATCTGTTCGGGCGGTGCTTCGATGGACAACTCGCCGAGGCGTCGTGCGAGCCACTGACGCAACGGTCCATAACCGTGCGGATGCCCGTAGTGCGCGAAGTGTGCGCCCGGCCCCTTCGACAGCGAGCGCAGCGCGCCATGCAGACCGTCCTCGTCGAGCCAACTGTCGGGCAGCCAGCCGCAGCCGCTTTTCACCGCGATGGAGTCGTCTGCAAAGATCTCCGAGAGCAACCAGGCGTTGGTGACTTCGCTCGCGGCGGCCCCCATCGACAGACTCCCGCCGAGGGTGGACGAACCGACCTCGCGCGCGTCTGCCGCGCCCGCCACGAAGAATCCCGCGCCGCGCCGGGCCACGAGCGTGCCGTGCGCGACGAGACGGTCGTAGGCCTCCACCACCGTGAACGTGCTGATGCCGTGCGCCTTCGCCAGCGACCGGATCGACGGCATGCGCATGCCCGCGTGCAACGTCTGACGCTGCAACGCCCGCTCGACCTCCCGCACGATCTGGTCGACGAGGGCTTCGGGTTGTGCGCGGTTCAGGGTAAAGGCGAGCGGCTGGACCATGATTTGACGAAATTACGGGTAAGGACGGCGAGCGAGTGTGCGGAATAGTCACGCAATCGAACACTCAATCCGAGGTGTACGGGTAAATCCCGAGCAGTGCCAGATTGGAACCACATCCGGCCCCGGCCCACGTGGCGCGGGGCGGGCGGGTGTCCGCTCTATCGGCTGTTGCCAATACAGTTGAGGCAATTGACCGATACAGAATAACCATTTTCCGGGTGACTGTACATGTCTGTACCGGTTCGCCTCTCGTAGCATCCACTCCATCTACCCGTGGAGCGACTTCGCGTCGCCAACCCGGGACCTCCTGATCGTGACATGCCCCTGGGGAGACCCCGCGATGAACATGAAAGACCTGAATCTCGATATGACGGCGTTCTGGATGCCGTTCACCAACAACCGTCAGTTCAAAAGCTCGCCGCGACTGTTGGTCAAGGCCGAAGGCATGCACTACACGTCGTCGGACAATCGTCAGATTCTCGACGGCACCGCCGGTCTCTGGTGCGTGAATGCTGGTCACTGCCGTACCGAGATCGTCGAAGCGATCCGTCAGCAGGCCGGTGAGATGGACTTCGCACCGACGTTCCAGATGGGGCACCCGAAAGCGTTCGAAGCGGCCGCCAAGATCGCCGAGATCACGCCGCAGGGCCTCGACCGTGTGTTCTTCACGAACTCGGGATCGGAGTCGGTCGACACCGCACTCAAGATCGCGCTCGCCTATCACCGCGCACGCGGCGAAGGCCAGCGTACGCGCCTCATCGGTCGTGAGCGCGGCTATCACGGCGTGGGCTTCGGCGGCATCTCGGTCGGCGGCATCTCGCCGAACCGCAAGGCGTACTCCGGCCAACTGCTGCCCGCCGTCGACCATCTCCCGCACACGCTCAACATCAAGGAAGCCGCCTTTACCAAGGGGCAGCCGACGTGGGGCGCGCATCTGGCCGACGAACTGGAGCGCATCGTCACGCTGCACGACGCGTCGACCATCGCCGCCGTGATCGTCGAGCCGCTGGCGGGCTCCACCGGTGTGCTGGTGCCGCCGCAAGGCTATCTGCAAAAGCTGCGCGAGATCTGCGACAAGCACGGCATCCTGCTGATTTTCGACGAAGTGATCACGGGCCTCGGCCGCCTCGGCAAGCCGTTCGCCGCGCAGTACTTTGGTGTGACGCCGGACATCATCACGATGGCCAAGGGCGTGAACAATGCCGCTGTGCCGATGGGCGCCGTCGCCGTGAAGACGTCCGTGCACGACACCATTGTCGACGCCGGTAACACGGGCGCCATCGAGTTCTTCCACGGCTACACGTACTCCGGGCACCCGCTGGCGGCCGCCGCTGCCTGCGCTGCACTCGACGTCTACAAGAACGACGGCCTGTTCGAGCGCGCCGCCAAGCTCGCCCCGCACTTCGAAAAGTCGATCCACGGTCTGCGCGACCTGCCGAACGTCGTCGACATTCGCAACCTCGGTATGGTCGGCGGCATCGAGCTGTCGACGCGCGACGGCAAGCCCGGCGCACGTGCGCACGAGATCTTCGTCAAGTGCTTCGAGAAGGGCGCGCTGATCCGCTACACCGGCGACATCCTTGCGTTCTCGCCGCCGCTCATCATCAGCGAAGCGCAGATCGACGAGTTGTTCGGCATCGTCGCGGAAGCCATCCGCGAGACGGCATAAGCGGGCACTGGCGCCACACCCGCATTCAGTTAGTTTTTACGGAAATCGACATGAACCAACGAGTCAGCACCGAACGTATCGAGCATTGGATTGGCGGCGCAAGCGTCGCGTCGGGCGAAGCCGAACTGCGCTTTGGCGAAGTGACGAACCCGGCGACCGGCGAAGTGGTTCGTCAGGTGGCGCTGGGAGGGACGAAGGACGTCGCAACGGCCGTCGCCGCCGCACGTGCCGCGCTGCCGGGCTGGCGGGCCACGCCGCCGATGAAGCGCGCTCGCGTGATGATGAAGTACCGCGAACTGCTTGAGACGAACCGCGAAGCACTCGTGCAACTGATCACGCAGGAACACGGCAAGACGCTCGACGACGCCCGCGGCGAAGTCACGCGCGGCATCGAAGTGGTCGAGTTCTCCATCGGTATCCCGCATCTGCTCAAGGGCGAGATCGCGCCGCAAGTCGGCACCGGCGTCGACACGTACTCGATCCATCAACCGGTGGGTGTCTGCGCGGGCATCACCCCGTTCAACTTCCCGGCTATGGTGCCGTTGTGGATGTTCCCGATGGCCGTGGCGTGCGGCAACACCTTCGTGCTCAAGCCGTCGGAGAAGGTGCCGTCGGCGGCGCTGCTGCTGGTGCGTCTGGCCAAGGATGCCGGTCTGCCCGACGGCGTGCTGAACGTCGTGAACGGCGACAAGGCGGCCGTCGATGCGCTGCTCACGCACCCGGACGTGAACGCGGTGTCGTTCGTCGGCTCGACGCCCATCGCGCAGTACATCTACAGCACGGCGTCGGCGCACGGCAAGCGTGTGCAGGCGCTCGGCGGCGCGAAGAACCACGGCGTGGTGATGCCGGACGCCGATCTGGACTTCACCGTCGACGCACTGATCGGCGCTGCGTACGGTTCGGCTGGCGAGCGCTGCATGGCGATCTCGGTGGCCGTCGCAGTGGGCGACGTGGCCGACCAGTTGGTGGCTCGTCTCGCACAAGTCGCGAAGGCGCTGCCGGTCGGTGACGGCACCGACCCCGTCGCGCAAATGGGACCGCTCATCACGCGTGTGCATTGCGACAAGGTGAAGGGGTTCGTCGATGCCGGTGTGGACGAAGGTGCGAAGCTCGTAGTGGACGGCCGTGGCCTGAAGGTCGCCCAGCGCGACGACGGCTTCTTCATCGGTCCGTGCCTGTTCGATAACGTCACGCCGGACATGTCGATCTATCGCAACGAAATCTTCGGGCCGGTGCTGTCGGTCGTGCGTGTGAACACGCTGGAAGAGGCGATTGCGCTCATCAACCGCAATCCGTATGCGAACGGCACGGCGGTGTTCACGACGTCGGGTGGAGCAGCGCGTCGCTTCGAAGACGAAATCGAAGTCGGCATGGTCGGCGTGAACGTGCCGATCCCGGTGCCGGTCTCGTACTTCTCGTTCGGTGGCTGGCGCAATTCGCTGTTCGGCGATCAGCACATCTACGGGCCGGAGTCGGTGCGCTTCTACACGCGCTCGAAGGTGGTCACGCGTCGCTGGTCGGAGGGACGTCCGGCGAATGCCACGTCGTCGCTCGTCATGCCGACGTTGGGTCAGTAAGTCGTCAACGGCAAAGCAATGTAAAAACGCCGTCCCGGGATGCCCGGCGACGGCGTTTTTATTTGTGAACGATGATCGTGTGAGCGCTCAGCGCACCGGCGCGATTTCGATGCCTTCGTCCAGCAGGAAACTGCGGATGCGCTGCGCGAATTCGAGCGCGTGTTCGCCGTCGCCGTGCAGGCAGACTGTCTGCGCGTGAATCGGGACGAGCGTGCCGTCGATGGCGCGCACGCGTTGCGCCTGCACCATCATCAGCGTTTGTGCGAGAGCGTCCTCTTCGCGCTCGATCAGTGCGCCGGGCGTGCCGCGTTTGACCAGCGAGCCGTCCGGGTTGTAGCCACGGTCGGCAAACACTTCCTCGACGGCGTGCATGCCCGCCGCGCGCGCCGCTTTCACGAGTTCGCCACCCGCCAGACCGTAGACGGCGAGATCGGTATCGAAAGCGCGAATCGCTTCGACCAGCGTTTCGGCCAGCGCGGGGTCGCGCGCCGCCTGATTGTAGAGCGCGCCGTGCGGTTTCACGTGCGTGAGCCAGCCGCCCTGCGCGCGGACCATCGCGGCGAGCGCGCCGATCTGATAGAGCATGCCCGCGCGGATTTCGTCGAGCGGGAGCTGCATCTCGGTGCGTCCGAAATTCTCTCGGTCGGGGAAACTGGGGTGTGCGCCGATGGCCACACCGTTCTCCAGCGCCCAGCGCACCACTTGCTGCATCGTGCCAGCGTCGCCCGCATGCCAGCCACACGCCACATTGGCCGAGCTGACCAGCGCGAGCAGCGCTTCGTCGTAGTCGCAACCTTCTCCGAGGTCGACGTTCAGGTCGATCTTCATCATGTGTTCTCCTGCGGGGACAGCCTGTCCTGCATGTTCAAGTCTGCGTATTCAAGTGCGTTTGCGCGTAATGGCCGCCACCTTCGGCGTGCTCAGAATGCCGCGGTCGTGCCACGCGAGTGCGCGTTCGATCTGGTCAAGATAGCGTAGTTGCTCGCGCAGCGCTTCACGCGCTTCGGCAGCGGTGCATTCCGAAAAGTACAGCGTGCTCCCGAGCCGCGCCTGTCCGAGCCGCCAGAGATCGGCCGTGATCACCGTGCCGATCTTCGGGTAGCCGCCGGTCGTTTGCGCGTCGGCCAGCAGAATGATCGGCTGTCCCGACGGCGGCACCTGAATCACGCCGGGCAACACGCCGTGCGAGAGCAAGTCGTGCATGCGGTTCTTCTTGCGCGCAAGCGCCTCCGGGCCGGACAGACGATAACCCATGCGGTTGCTGTTGGGCGTGACCTGCCACGGGTTCTCCCAGAAGCTCTTGTGCGTGACGGACGTGAAGTCGTCGTACTCCGGACCGGGCAACACTCGCACGCGGTGTGCGAGCGGGTCGGACAGCCACAACGGCGGGCGCACACCCAGCGGCTCGGCTTTGCGTGCGGTGGCGCTCGGGTGGCCGATGGCGATACGGTCGCCGTCGTGCAGGGCGCGACCCTCGAAGCCGCCGAAGCCGCCGTTCAGATCGGTGCTGCGCGAGCCGAGCGTTTCGGGCACGTCGATGCCACCGGCCACGGCCAGATAGGTTCGCATGCCGAAGCGCGAGGGGCGCAACGTAAGCGTCTGACCTTTCGCGACGGGGAAGCGCCACCACGACCACACGGGGGTACCGTCGAGATCGGCGTGGCAGTCCGCGCCGGTCAGCGCCACGAGGGTAGCCGACGTGAACCGCATCACACACGTCCCCATCGTGATTTCGAGGGTGGCGGTGTTCTGGTCGTTGCCCACGAGCCGGTTGGCGACGGCGCAGGCGAGTGGGTCTAGGGCGCCGCCGCTGGCGACGCCGAATGCACGCTGACGGGTTCGGCCCAGGTCCTGAACGGTAGTGAGCAGGCCGGCACGCTGGATGTCGATCACAGGTCGAGACTCGCGATAGTGAAGCGCACGCGGTCGCCCGGCGCCAGCAGGGCGGGGGGCGTCGCAGCGGGGTCGAACAGGGCGCTGGTGGCGTGGCCGATGATCTGCCAGCCGCCCGGCGAGTTGAGCGGATAGATGCCGGTCTGATTGCCGCCGATGCCGACCGAACCGGCGGGCACGGACAATCGGGGCTCCGCGCGGCGCGGCGCGGCAATCGAATCGTCCAATCCGCCCAGATAGGCGAAGCCCGGCTGGAAGCCGAGGAAGTAGACGATGTATTCCGGTGCGGTGTGGCGCTGCACGACCGTCTTCGGTTGCAGGCGCGCGTGTTTGGCGACATCCGCGAGATCGGGGCCGTGCTCGCCGCCGTAGTGGACGGGAATCTCGATGTCGCGTCCGACTTCTCCTGCGGCTGGCTGCGTCTGCCAGGCATCGCGCAACCGTTCGCTAAGCACGTCGATATCGGTGGCGAGCGGGTCGAAGAGCAGGGTGAGGTTGTTCATGCCGGGCACGACTTCGCGCACGTCGGGCCAGTCGCGGGCCAGCGTGGCCACGTGCCAGACGCGCCGTTGCGTGGCGAGGTTGGCCGACGTCGGGCTGGTGCCTGCTTCACACACGAGCGCGCTGTCGCCGAGCGGCAGGATCTTGAGCGTTGTCATGAATTAGCGTGAGTTGCCGAGAGGGCGGGCGTAGGTGGCCGATTCCGTCACGATGGCGTCGAGCGCCAGATCGTGCGCCTCGGCGCTGAGGTCCTGAACTTCGAGAAGGTCGTAAGCGATGCCAAGCGTTTGCGGGGCGGGCTTCATCGCATGCAGGGTGCGGTCGTAGAAGCCGCCGCCGTAGCCGAGGCGCAGGCCATCGCGCGTAAAGCCGACGCAGGGCACCAGCAGCAGGTCGGGGACCAGCACTTCCGTGTCGCGCGGGACCGGAATGCGGTAGCGGCCTTCCATCATGGGGGTGTCGGGCGTCCAGCGATGGAAGACGAGCGGGGTGGCCGGTGCAGTGACGACCGGCAGGGCGGCGAGTCTGGGTGTATCGGGTGACGCAGCGGCCAGCCAGGCGACGACGACGCCGCGGGCGTCGAATTCGTCCTGAATGGGCCAGTAGAGGCCGATGCAGCGCGGGGCGCGGCGCGACAGTTCGTCGGCCAGCCGGGTGGCAAGGGCGGCGTCACGCTCGGCGCGTGCATCGAGGGTGCTGCGTGCGTCGAGCAGCGTGCGGCGCAGCAAGGCCTTCGGGCGTGCGTTCGCGGGCGTTGCATCCGCCCCATTTCCAGACGTCTGGGCCGCCGATTGGGCGGGGTCCCGTGCTATGCTTGAATTCACTTTTTACCCGACGCTCCACGAAGATGTCCGAACGTTTGACCCGAGTATATCGCGCCGCCGCACTCGTCCTGACGGCTGCCGCGCTGGTGGCCTGCAGCACGACCCAGGCGACAGGGCGTCCCAAGGCGCAGTCGGCGGCAAGCCGCTCGGCGCCGTCGGCCGATGCGCTGTCGCAGCGCTCGCCGGACGACATCTTCGTCCAACTGCGCGAAGCGGCCCGCAGCAACGACGCACCGCGTGCCGCCGCGCTCGCGGCCATGCTCACCGACTACGACGTGCCGTCGTACGTCCAGTATTTCCAGATCAAGCCGCGCATGTTCGACCGTTCGGGCAAGGCGCTGCTCGATGCACCCGACGACGATATCCGCGCCTTCTTGCGCACGTATGACGGTCAGGCCATTGCCGATCGCATGCGTAACGACTGGCTGCTCGTGTTGGGCAAGCGCCACGACTGGCGCACGTTCGACGCCGAATATCCGAAATTCGCCCTCGACGACGACACCCAGGTCAAGTGCTACGCGCTGATGTCGCGTGCCTCGCGCGGGGAGAACGTCACGCAGGCCGCTATCGATCTGCTGACCACGCCGAAGAACTACGGCGAGGGCTGCATCGACATGATCAATACCCTGGCCGCGAGCGGTCAGTTGCCGCGTCAGGAAGTCTGGCATCAGATTCGTCTGGCGTACGAGGAGAACTACACCTCGCTGGGTAAGCAGATTGCCGATGCGCTGGGCGCGACCCGTCCGGACGACTCGCTGCTCGACATGGCCGCGACGCGTCCGGCGCAGATTCTGGCGCGTGGCGTGGATGGTTCGGAGGCGTCGCGTCAGTTGGCGCTGCTCGCCACCGTGCGCATGGCCCGTTCGGACGCCATGCTCGCCGCGAGCAGCTTCAGCAGTATCGCGGGCAGCCTGTCGCAGGACGAACGCGCTATCGGCTGGGGCGCGATCGGCATGCGTGGCGCGCTCTCGCAAAACCCGATGGCGATCAACTGGTACCGTCAGGCGGGCAACGCCAAGCTCTCGAACACGGCGCAGGAATGGAAGATTCGCGCGGCGTTGCGCGCGGGTGACTGGAATCTCGTGCGCACGGGCATCGAAGCGATGCCCGCCGCGTTGCGCGACGACGGTGTCTGGACCTACTGGTACGGTCGCGCGCTGCGCGAAGCCGGACAGGGCGACGCTGCGCGTGCACAGTTCCAGAAGATTGCGTCGCAACCGAACTTCTACGGTCAGTTGGCGAACGAGGAGTTGGGTAACAAGACGATGCTGCCGCCGCGCACCGTCGTCACCCGTGCCGAGATCGACGCTAACCGCTCGAACGCCGGTTTTCTGCGTGCTGCCAAGTTCTACGACATGGGGCTGCGCTTCGAAGGCAACCGCGAGTGGAACTGGGAGTTGCGCAACATGACCGACCGTCAGCTCATTGCTGCGGCTCAGTACGCCAACGGTATCGAACTGTTCGACCGCGCAGTGAACACGGCGGATCGCACGAAGGTGGAGCACGACTTCTCGCTGCGTTATCTGATGCCGTTCCGCGACAAGGTCGATCGCTTCTCCAAGATCGTCGATCTCGACGAAGCGTGGGCGTACGGCCTGATCCGTCAGGAATCGCGTTTCATCATCAATGCCAAGTCGTCCGCCGGGGCCGGTGGTCTGATGCAGGTGATGCCCGCCACGGCGAAGATGGTCGCCAAGCAAATCGGCATCGACTACAGCCCGGGCATGATGCACGACATCGATACCAATATCCGTCTGGGTACGAGCTACCTGTCGGATATCTACAATAAGTTCGACGGCTCGGCCGTGCTCGCGTCAGCCGGTTACAACGCCGGTCCGGGACGGCCGCGCACGTGGCGCTCCACGCTTGACCGCCCGGTCGAAGGCGCGATCTTCGCTGAGACGATTCCGTTCAACGAGACGCGTCAGTATGTCGAGAACGTGTTGTCGAATACGACGTATTACTCGGCCATCATCACGGGCCGTCCGCAATCGCTCAAGGAGCGACTCGGCGTCATCCTGCCCCAGTGACGGCCAATGGCTGTCCTCGGGGTGTGGCCGGGGCCGCGAACCCACAGTCATAACGCGGAGGTGACGCATGCGCTATAACGTTTGTGTCGTCGGTGGCACCGGCTTTATCGGTAGCCATCTGGTGGCCCGGCTGGTCACACTGGGACACGCGGTGCGTCTGCCGACGCGGCGTGTCGAAGCCGCCAAGGCGCTCGGTGTGCTGCCCGGTGTGGAGCTCGTCGAGTGCGACGTCCACGACCCGCGCGCACTTGAGCGCGTGATTGCGGGCAGCGACGCTGTCATCAATCTCGTCGGTATTCTGCATAGCGACCGCGGCACGCCCTACGGCCGCGCGTTTGCACGGGCGCACGTGGAACTGCCGCGCAAGATCGCGCAGGCCTGCAAGGACCGGGGCGTGACCCGGTTGATCCACATGAGCGCGCTCGGCGCGGATTCGAACGGCCCGAGCATGTACCAGCGCTCGAAGGGCGACGGCGAGGCGGTCATTCGCGAGTCGGGCATTGCGGCGACGATCTTCCGTCCGTCGGTGGTCTTCGGCCCCGGCGACAATTTCCTGAATACGTTTGCGAAGCTGCAACGGCGCCTGCCGGTCGTGCCGTTGGCCAGTGCGAACGCGCGGTTCCAGCCGATCTATGTGACGGACGTTGCGCAAGCGTTTGCGCGGGCGCTGGAATGCGACGCCACCATCGGCAAGACGTACGAACTCGGTGGGCCGGAGGTGTACACGCTCGAAGCGCTGGTGCGTTTTGCGGGCGCGGCCTGCGGGTGCGAGCGTCCTATCCTACCGCTGCCGGACAGCACCGCACGCCTTCAGGCTGCGATCTTCGAGAAGCTGCCGGGCGAGCCGATCATCACGCGCGACAATCTCGATTCGATGACGGTCGACAACGTGCTGACCGGCCCGCTAGCCCCGGAACTCGATCTGACGCCGAACGGCCTGGAAATCGCCGTCGACTATCTCAACGGCGGCAACTGGGAAAAGCGGATGGCGGACTATCGTCGCTTCGCCGGACGCTAGGTTCACCGCAACATCGCTTCATCGGCTTCACGGTTACGCCATCACAAGCCAACGCGCGGCGCTCAGGCGCTGCGCGGGCAAAGAAGGTCCTCATGCAACTCATCATCGCCAACAAAAAATACTCCTCGTGGTCGATGCGTCCCTGGGTGCTGCTCAAGCACTTTGGCATCGCATTCGAAGAGAAGAACGTGTGGCTCGCGCAGCCCGATTCGCGCGAGCAGATCCTGCGCTATTCGCCCACGGGCAAGGTGCCTTGTCTGATCGATAACGGCATCACCGTCTGGGACTCGCTCGCTATCTGCGAATACCTGGCCGACGCCTATCCGCATCTGCCACTGTGGCCGAAGTCGCTGGGCACCCGCGCCCATGCCCGTAGCATCTGCGCCGAGATGCACAGCGGTTTTACCGCGTTGCGCACCAATATGTGGATGAACGTTGCGGCCCACTGGCCCGGTGCCGGTGCGACGCCCGAGGCGCTCGCCGACGTCCGTCGCGTCGAAGCGATCTGGGAAGACTGCCTCGCGCGCTACGAGGGTCCGTTCCTCTTTGGTGACTTCTCGATTGCCGACGCGTTCTATGCCCCCATCGTGATGCGCTTCACGACGTTCGAGCCGCCGTTGTCGGCGCACGCACAGGCGTATGCCCAGCGCATTCGCGAAGTGCCTGCCGTGCAGGCGTGGGTGGCGGCCGGGCGCGCTGAGACGCAGAGCGTCGCTTTCTACGACGTGCGCCCATGAAGATTTACGCCGTCGGTGGTGCGATTCGCGACGCCATGCTGGGGCTGCCTGTGAAAGACCGCGACTATGTCGTGGTCGGTGCGACGCCGGAAGAGATGGTGCGACAGGGCTTCCGTCCGGTGGGGCGCGACTTCCCGGTGTTTCTGCATCCCAAGACACAAGCCGAGTACGCACTGGCGCGCACCGAGCGCAAAACGGCGCGCGGCTATCACGGCTTCTCGTTCTACTTTGCGCCGGAAGTCACGCTGGAAGAGGACTTGATCCGGCGCGACTTCACCATCAACGCTATGGCGCGCGAAGTGCTGCCGGACGACAGTCTGTCCGACGTGCTGGTCGACCCGTACGGTGGCAAGCGGGATCTGGACGCCCGTCTGTTTCGTCACGTTGGCGAGGCGTTTGCGGAGGATCCCGTGCGCATTCTGCGCTGCGCACGCTTCGCCGCACGCTTCACCGACTTCACCGTCGCCGACGAGACGATGGCACTGATGCAGACGATGACGGCCAACGGCGAAGTCGACGCATTGGTGGCCGAGCGCGTCTGGCAGGAAATCTCGCGCGGGTTGATGGAGCATCGCCCGTCGCGCATGTTCGAAGTGCTGCGTGAGTCAGGGGCGCTCGCGCGCATTCTGCCGGAGGTCGCCCAGTTGTGGGGCGTGCCGCAACGTGCCGACTTTCATCCGGAGGTGGACACCGGTGTGCACGTGATGATGGTGCTCGACTACGCCGCGCAGCAGGGCTATTCGCTACCGGTGCGTTTCGCTGCGCTCACACACGATCTCGGCAAGGGCACCACGCCGGAAGATGTCCTGCCGCGCCACATCGGACATGAAGGGCGCAGCGTCGGTTTGCTCGGCCCGTTGTGCGCGCGGTTGCGCGTGCCGGTCGAGTGCCGTGAGCTGGCGCAGGTCGTGGCGCGCGAGCACGGCAACATTCATGCGAGTCAGAAGTTTGGCGCGGGCGCGCTGGTGCGTTTGCTGGAACGATGCGACGCGCTGCGCAAACCGGAACGGTTCGTCGAAGTGCTGGAAGCATGCGAGGCGGATGCACGCGGACGTGGCGGGGACTTCGCAACGGCACCGTATCCGCAACGCGAGCGCTTGCTGGCGGCGCTGGACGCGGCGCGCAGCATCGATGCAGGGGCGGTGGCGGGTGGGTACGCATACAACCCGGGCAAGATTCGCGAAGCAGTTCAGGCCGCGCGCATCGATGCCGTTGCAGCGGCAGGGTTAGGCGGCGACGGCAGCTAAGCCATTCGTCGATCCGAATGACAGAGGGGCATGCGAGATTTCCGAATCTCGCATGCCCCTCGTCGTTTGTGTCGCCCTCGTCTGGCTTACTCGAACGCCTTGTCGTTCGGGTTCGCGTACAACTGCTTGAGTTGCTCGCTCATCGGGAAATTGAAGTTGATGTTCTTCGGCGGCACCGGCGTCTCGAACCACTTCTTGTACATGGCGTTGATCTCGCCGCTCTTCATCACGCCAGCCAGCGTGTCGTCCACCAGCTTTTTGAACTCGGTATCGCCGTGCTTCATCATGAAGCCGTACGCTTCGAACGACTGCGGCTTACCCGTCACGATCCAGTCGTCGGGATTGCGGCCCATCGTGCGCGCACCGGCGAGCAACACGTCATCCATCATGAATGCCTGAACGCGTCCACCCTGAAGCATGGTGAACGACTCGCCATAGTCCTTGCCGGAAATGACGTTCATGCCCATCTTCTTCTCGTTGTTCATCTTGTTGAGGATGCGCTCCGAGGTCGTACCGGCATTGGTCACCACGGGCTTACCTGCCAGATCCGGGAAGTCCTTGATGCCGGAATTCTTGTTCGTCAGCAGGCGCGTGCCCGCGACGAAGAAGGTGTCCGAGAAGTTGACCTGCGACTGACGCGCAACAAGGTTCGTCGTCACGCCGCACTCGATGTCGACCGTGCCGTTCTGTACGAGCGCGATGCGGTTCTGCGACGTGACGGGGATGAAGCGGACTTGCAGATCGGGCTTCTTCAGGCGCGTTTTGACGGCGTCGACGATCTTGTTGCACAGGTCTTGCGAGTAACCGATGACGTTGTGACCGTTGTCGTAGTACGAGAACGGAATCGACGATTCGCGATGGCCGATGGAAATCACGCCGCTGCTTTCGATCTTTTGCAGCGTTTCCGAGGCGCCCTGCGCCAGTGCCGCACCGGCCGCCAACGTCATCGCTACGGCCAGCACTCCGCGCATCACCCCGGTCAATCGCGTCTTGATCATGTCCTGCTCCTGAAATGGTCTTCCCGTGATTCATCATTGAATCATTTGTTTCATGTTAATTTTTTTGCAACAAATGATCAAATCATAGTTAACCCGGAAAAACGACAGGGGTATGCCTCACGACGTGAGACGTGACGGTGCTGCGAACCGATGTGGGGACTTACGGAGAATGACGGGCGGTGGGGCGGGAGCGAGCGAGGCGCCGTTGAGGAACGGCGTTGCAACGGGTGTTGCGGCGTCTGTTACAGCAAACGAATCAGCAGGTTGAAGACGAGCGATAGCAGCACGGTCGAGGCGAACGGGAAGACCATTTCCTTCCCGCGCCAGCGCAGACGCACGTCACCGGGTAGACGGCCAATGCCGAGTTTGGTCAGCCAGGGAGCGGCTGCCGAGAGGACGCAGATCGCGAAGAAGATGGTGAACATCCAGCGAAACATCGGGGCGACCTCTCGGTTGGGCGTGATCAGAGCGCGTGACTGCGGTCGCCGTTGACGAAGCCGACCAGACCGGCCCATTCGTCCATTGCGCGTCCGAAGGCGATGACCTTGAAGAGCTCGCCCATCTCGGCTTCGGAGAGCAGTTTCTGCGCGGCGGCGGCTGCAGGCAGGAACGTCTTTGTATCGGTCGGGTCGAGCGCGCTCATCAGATCGACGATGCCCGCATTCATCAGGAAACGCGCCTGCGACGTGAAGCCCAGCAGATCAAGACCGGCTTCTACACCGGCGTCGGCGATGCCCGAAAACTCCACGTGCGCGGTGATGTCCTGCAAGCCGGGGTAATAGAAGGGGTCGTCGTGCGCATGGTGACGGTAGTGGCACATGAGCGTGCCGCCCGCGCGCTGCGGGTGGTAGTACTCGCGTGCGGGGAAGCCGTAGTCGATCAGCAGCAGCACGCCGCTCGCCAGCAAGGGGGAGACGCTGCGCACGAAGGCCGAGGCAGCTTCGTGCGTTTCCGTCAGATATTCCTGCGTCGGGGGCAGATCGGCCAATGCGTGGAGCGCTTGCGGCAGCGGGCCGGTGTAAAGGCGCTCTTCCCACGCGAAGCCTTCCGGCGTAAGCACGACGCCGCGCTCGAACCAGACCGGCTGACCGTCGGCATCCGGACGGCGCGCCCACAGGCGCACGGGCATGGCGTCGAGGACTTCGTTGCCGATCATCGTGCCGTGGAAGGCGTCGGGCAACTGATCGAGCCACGTCACGCGATCCAGCAGATGCGGTGCGGCTTTCTCGATGGTGTCGCGCTGACGGGCGCGAAGCTCGCCCGAGAGTTCCATGATCGAGTACCGCTCGCACGGTGTGCCTTCGGTTTCGAGGGCGAGCAACAGATCGGCGGCGAGGCGTCCGGACCCGGCACCGAACTCCAGTACCTGCGCGTCGCCCGTCTGCTCGAAGACTTCGCCGATCTGGCGCGCGAGCGTGCGCGCAAAGAACGGCGTGAGTTCCGGTGCGGTGACGAAGTCGCTGCCGTCGGCGGCGAGACGTCCGAACTTGGCGGCACCGGCGGCGTAATAGCCGAGGCCGGGTGCGTACAGCGCCAGCTCCATGAAGCGGTCGAACGGCAACCAGCCGCCGTCCGCGTCGATGGCGTCGGCGAGATATGCCGTGAGGCGGCGCGAGTGTTCGAGCGCGTCCGTCTCCGGAACGGGTAAACTATGGGGTTTCGGTGCGGCCTGATTCATGCGGGCATTGTAACGGAGACGGTGCAGACTGGCTGCTATGGTTGAGATAGTGCGTCTGCGGGCGAATTCGACGTGTTTTGCGCCGATTTTTGCTGGTTTTCGATTGTTTTTGCGTGTTTTTCACCAGTTTGCGCAACGCTCGGCCTCCGTCAGGAGCCCTGCCGAAGGTTCGCAGGCTGTCGTGTCCCGCTGCCGCTGAAGCCTCGGGCCGCCCGAAGTTCGTTCATCCGCCCGCTCTGATACAGGAATTCGCCGCATGACCGTTGCATCGACGCCACGCCCCGTCTCCGACGCAAACGACGCCGCTCGCACGTCCGACGTGCCGCACGCGTCGCATGCATCGCGCGTTGCGTTGGTGACCGGCGGCGCGCGTCGCATCGGACGCGCCATCGCGCTGAAGCTCGCGAGCCTGGGCTGGGACGTCGCGGTCCACTACGAGCGTTCGCACGACGAGGCACTTGAAACAGTGGCTGCCATCGAGGCGATGGGTCGCCGCGCGGTCGCGTTGCAGGCGTCGCTGGCCGACGAAGCCGCTACCGTGGCCCTGATCGGGCGGTGCCGTGAGGCGCTGGGCGTGCCGACGTGTCTGGTGAACAATGCGTCGCGCTTCGAGTACGATTGCGCCGACGATTTCGGGTATCAGGCGCTGGAGCGCCACATGCGCGTCAATGCAGGCGCGCCGCTGGTGCTGGCGCGCGAGATGCACGCGGCGCTGGGTGAGGCCGGGCGTGGCGTCGTCGTCAATCTGCTCGACCAGAAGCTGGCGAATCCGAATCCCGATTACCTGTCGTACACGCTGTCGAAGGCGGCGCTCGACGTGGCGACGACTTTGCTGGCACAAGCATTTGCACCGCGCCTGCGGGTGGTTGGTGTAGCCCCGGGTGTCACGCTCCTGTCCGTCGATCAGACACCAGCGGGCTTTGCCGCCGCCCATGCGTCGACGCCGCTGGGCGCGTCGTCCACGCCGGAAGACATCGCCGACGCCGTCGCCTATCTGGCGCAGGCGCCCGCCGTCACCGGCACGGTGTTGTATGTGGACGGTGGCCAACATCTCGCGAGTTCATCGCGCGACGTGAAATTTCTGACCGAGCCGGCCGATGCCGACCGGTCTCGTTGATTGTCATTACGAGTCTTCAAAATGCATAGCGCTCTTTCCCACCCCCGCCTGATGGACTGCCGTCGCATGTTCCTGCGCGACTACGAGGTGTTCATCAACATCGGCGTGCACGATCACGAGAAGCGTGGCGAGCAGCGCGTGCTGATCAACGTGCAACTGTTTGTCCCGCTCGCCGAGAGCACGCCCACGGAAGACAAGCTCGACGAAGTCGTGGATTACGACTTCATGCGCGAGACCATCGCCAAGCGTGTGGGGCAGGGCCACATTCATTTGCAGGAAACCCTTTGCGACGATGTCGCGCGTGCGCTGCTGGCGCATCCGCGCGTGCGTGCCGTGGGGGTGTCGACCGAGAAGCCCGACGTTTATCCCGATTGCCACTCGGTCGGCATCGAAGTGTTTCAGATGAAGGATGCCTGACATGAGTGCCGTCATGCCCGAGACCGGCGCGCCACTGGCCGCGACCGGCAATGCCGCCGCCGACAGCGTGAAGAAAGCGCAGAAGCTCGCGTTCGAGAACAACAAGCTCGAAAAGCGCCTGTGCCGTCTGACGGGGCAGGCCATTGGCGACTACAACATGATCGAGCAGGGCGATCGCGTGATGGTGTGCATGTCCGGCGGTAAGGACAGCTACGCCATGCTCGACATCCTGCTCAAGCTTCGCGAGCGCGCCCCGATCGACTTCTCCATCGTCGCCGTCAACCTCGATCAGAAGCAGCCCGGCTTCCCCGAACACGTGCTGCCGGATTACTTCCGTTCCATCGGCGTGGACTTCCACATCGAGAATCAGGACACGTATTCCATCGTCAAGCGTGTGGTGCCCGAAGGCAAGACCACCTGCTCGCTGTGCTCGCGTCTGCGTCGCGGCATTCTGTATCGCGTGGCTGGCGAACTCGGTGCGACGAAAATCGCGCTGGGCCACCATCGCGATGACATCATCGAGACGCTGTTCCTGAACATCTTCTACGGTGGCAAGCTCAAGGGCATGCCGCCGAAGCTGCAATCGGACGACGGCAAGAACGTGGTGATCCGACCGCTCGCGTACGTGCGCGAGC
Source organism: Pandoraea sp. NPDC090278 (assembly GCF_044772185.1). Lineage (NCBI taxonomy): Bacteria > Pseudomonadati > Pseudomonadota > Betaproteobacteria > Burkholderiales > Burkholderiaceae > Pandoraea > Pandoraea sp. NPDC090278. Next base: position 710,860 of record NZ_JBIVYJ010000002.1, read on the forward strand.
CGGATCTCGAACGTTACGCCGAGTACAAGCAGTTCCCGATCATTCCGTGCACGTTGTGCGGCAGCCAGCCGAACCTGAAGCGCGCCGAGATGAAGTCGCTCATCCGCCTGTGGGAAAAGCAGCACCCGGGGCGTATCAAGTCGATTTTCAGCGCGTTGTCGAACGTGGTGCCGTCGCATCTGATGGACACGAACCTTCACGACTTCCGGAATTTGCGTGCGACGGGGCAACCCGATCCGCTCGGCGATATTGCGTTCGACGAAGCGCCCTGCGGCGATGACGGTGATGCGGGCGTCATCCGTATTAATCAATTTACGCAATTCGACGACTGATCGACATCGACGGCTGACGCACGACCGGCGCGCGCTTTGCTAACCCTTTGCGAACCCGATCGTGCGCCAGACGGCGTCCTCAGTGATCCTCGCGCTGTCATCGGCCGGGGACGCGAGATCCCGACACACTGACACAAGCCTCTCACTTTCGAATCGTCACGACGCTATGAATATTGTGATTCTCGCCGCCGGCATGGGTAAGCGCATGCGCTCGAAGTTGCCCAAGGTGTTGCAGCCGCTGGCTGGCCGCCCGTTGCTCTCGCACGTGATTGCGACCGCGCGTCAACTTGCGCCGGGCAAGCTCATCGTAGTGATCGGGCACGGTGGCGACGCCGTGCGCGAAGCCGTGTCCGGTGAGGACATCCTGTTCGCAGAGCAGGCGCAGCAGTTGGGGACAGGGCACGCTGTGCAGCAAGCGGCGTCGCAGCTCGACGAATCCGTGCCGACCCTCGTGCTCTATGGCGACGTGCCGCTCACGCGCGTCGAAACGTTGCAAGGGCTGCTCGATGCGGCGGGCAACGACAAGCTGGGCGTGCTCACCGTCGATCTCGACAACCCGACGGGCTATGGTCGCATCGTGCGCGACGCGGCGGGCAACGTGCAGCGTATCGTCGAACAGAAAGATGCCAACGAGGCCGAGCTGGCGATTCGCGAGATCAATACCGGTATCGTCGTCGCCCCGACGCGCGCGCTCAAGGGATGGCTCGGCGGCTTGAAGAACCAGAACGCGCAGGGCGAGTACTACCTGACCGACGTGATCGCCTGCGCGGTGGCGGACGGCGTGTCCGTCGTCACCACGCAACCGGCGTTTGCGTGGGAGCCGAATGGCGTGAACGACAAGGCGCAACTGGCCGAACTGGAGCGCGACTATCAGCGCAATGCAGCGGGCGCGTTGCTCGCGGCTGGCGTTACGCTGATCGATCCGGCGCGCTTCGATGTTCGTGGGGAGATCGTCTGCGGTACCGACGTTTCCATCGATGTGAACTGCATCTTCGAAGGCAAAGTCACGATCGGCGACAGCGCGACCATCGGGGCGAACTGCATCATTCGCAACACCACAATCGGTGCGGGCACGCGTGTCGAGGCATTCAGCCATCTGGACGGCGCAGTGGTCGGATCGGATGCCGTCATCGGACCGTATGCGCGTCTGCGTCCGGGGGCCGATCTTGCGGACGACGTGCACATCGGCAACTTCGTGGAAGTGAAGAACGCATCGATGGCCAAGGGTTCGAAGGCGAACCACCTTGCGTACGTCGGCGATTCGACCGTGGGCGCACGTGTGAATATCGGTGCGGGCACGATCACGTGCAACTACGACGGCGCGAACAAGCACCGGACGATTATCGAGGACGATGTCTTCATCGGTTCGGACACGCAGCTCGTAGCACCCGTCACGGTCCGACGCGGTACGACAATTGCTGCGGGCACGACCGTCTGGAAAGACACGCCGGAAGACGCACTGGTACTCAACGGCAAGACGCAGGAAGCGAAGACGGGTTATGTCCGCCCGCGCAAGCAGAAGCAGTAAAATCGGCGGTTATGTGCTGGCGCGCGCGCCATTGGCGCTCGCTGGTGAGTGAACACGGATCTCATCCGATAGAACGAGTCAGAGTTTCTGGCACTGAGGAAGGCAAATATGTGCGGCATTGTCGGCGCGGTGGCGCGGCGGAATATAGTACCGGTGTTGGTCGAAGGTTTGCGTCGTCTTGAATATCGTGGCTACGACTCCTGTGGCGTGGCAGTGCTTAAGGACGGCGTGCCGCAACGCGCACGCAGCGTGTCGCGCGTGGCTGACCTCGACGAGCAGCTTGCCCAAACGCAATTGAAGGGTGAAACGGGCATCGCTCACACGCGCTGGGCAACGCATGGCGCGCCTGTCACGAACAACGCGCACCCGATCTTCTCGCGCGACGAAGTGGCGCTGGTTCATAACGGCATCATCGAGAACCACGAAAGCCTGCGTGACGAATTGCGCGGTTTGGGCTACGAGTTCGTGTCGCAAACGGACACCGAAGTCATCGCCCATCTGATTCATCACATTCTCTCTAACGGCGCTGCTGGCGATCTGTATCAGGCGGTTCGTCTGGCGACGCGTCGTCTGCATGGCGCCTATGCCATTGCGGTGTTCCGCAAGCAGGAGCCGCATCGCGTTATCGGTGCACGTGCGGGTTCGCCGCTCGTGGTCGGTGTGGGCGAGGGCGAAAACTTCCTCGCGTCGGACGCGCTTGCGCTGGCTGGCACGACCGATCAGTTCATCTACCTGGAAGAGGGCGACGTCGTCGAACTCACGCTGGACGGCGTGAAGATCGTGGATCGTAACGATGCGGCTGTCGAGCGCGAAGTGCGCACCGTTCAGGCGTACACCGGCGCGGTGGAGCTGGGACCGTATCGTCACTACATGCAGAAGGAAATCTTCGAGCAGCCGCGCGCGATCGGCGACACGATGGAAGGCGTCGAAGGGATTTCGCCGACGCTTTTCGGCGAGAAGGCCGAAGCGATGCTCAGCAACGTCGACTCGATTCTGATTCTGGCGTGCGGCACGAGCTACTACTCGGGCATGACGGCGAAGTACTGGCTGGAGTCGCTGGCGCAGATTCCGACGCAGGTTGAAGTGGCGAGCGAGTACCGCTACCGCGACAGCGTGCCGAATCCGAAGACGCTGGTCGTGACGATCTCGCAATCGGGCGAGACGGCTGACACGATGGCGGCGCTGCAACACGCGCAATCGCTGGGCATGACGAACACGCTGGCGATCTGCAATGTGGGGACAAGCGCGATGGTGCGTCAGACCGCGTTGCATTACCTTACGCGCGCGGGCACGGAAATCGGCGTGGCATCGACGAAAGCGTTCACGACGCAGCTCACGGCGCTATTCCTGTTGACGCTGACGATTGCGAAGTTGCGTGGTCGTCTGAGCGCCGCGCAAGAGGCAGACTATCTGACGCAACTGCGTCACCTGCCGTCGGCGCTGCACAGCGTGCTGGCGCTCGAGCCGCAGATCATTGCATGGGCCGAAGAGTTTGCCCGTCGCGAAAATGCGCTGTTCCTGGGGCGCGGCCTGCACTACCCGATTGCCCTGGAAGGCGCACTCAAGCTCAAGGAAATCTCGTACATCCACGCCGAGGCGTATCCGGCTGGTGAGCTGAAGCACGGTCCGCTGGCGCTGGTGACGGATCAGATGCCTGTCGTGACGGTGGCGCCGCGCGACGCGCTGGTGGAGAAGCTGAAGTCGAACATGCAGGAAGTGCGTGCCCGTGGCGGTCAGTTGTATGTGTTTGCCGATTCGGACACGGAGATCGCTAATGCTGAAGGCCTCCACGTGATCCGTATGCCGGAGCACTACGGCCAGCTGTCGCCGATTCTGCACGTGGTGCCGCTGCAACTGCTCGCGTATCACACCGCCTGCGCTCGCGGCACCGACGTCGACAAGCCGCGTAACCTGGCCAAGTCGGTCACGGTGGAGTGATGTAACGAAGGGGCCGGTGTTCACCGGCCTCGTCGGTAAGCTCGGAAAGAGGCACCTACGGGTGCCTCTTTTGCTTTGTACGTTCAGCGATGTCGACGCGCGTCGTTCCCGGATATCGGTGGCTTAAGTTGCGGCCGACCAGACGGCGAGCTCGTAACCATCGGGATCGAGGAAGTGGAAGCGGCGACCGCCGGGGAACGAGAACACGGGACGGCTGATCGTTGCACCGGCCGCCTCGACACGCTGTTGGGCGCCATCGAGGTCGTCCGCGTAGAGGATCACCAGCGGGCCACCGGGGCGAATGGCGTCTCCCGTTGTGAGGCCGCCTGTGAGGCGACCGTCGCTGAATTCGGTGTAGGTCGGGCCATAGTCGGTGAAGGTCCAACCGAAAACGCTGCCGTAAAACGCTTTGCTACGCGCGATATCGGAGACGTTGAATTCGATGTTGTCGATCTGACGATCGCGACCTTGGTGACTCATGTCGGTTCTCCTGCGGAAGACGGCTCGTCGTGAAGCGCGTAGCGGAAGTCGTAAGCGTGCTTCCCGTCGGTGATCTCAATGACGAGGCTACCGGTCAGGCCCGTCAGTGCATCGGTTCCGGAATCGGGCACGACAGTAATGGACTGCGTGGGCACACCGCGCGTCATCGTCGAGCTGTGTTGCAAGACAAACGTGCCATTGCGCCCATGAAGCGTGCCGCGCACGGTTTCCATGGCGACGTAACCGGCAGAGCCGGGCGTGCCGCTGCGAAACGCCAGCATCTCTCCTTTGCCGATCGCACTCAGATCCCCGTGATACGTCTTGTCCAACGACAGACGTCCGAGTCCGGTGTCCTGCGCGACGGCGCTCAACGCCTCCGGCCCGAGCTGAACATCGAAAGGCCCTTTGGCGGTTTGATTCACTTTTGTACTCCTCCAGTCGAATTCGGACACTGTATTTTTATACAGTGTCGAGTGTACTCAAACTTGCGCAAGATGCAAGCCGCATTTGCGCCGATGAAGCATCGAAGCCGCTGCAGTCGGATAGCGAGTACTGATGAATTCTTGGGTTAGGCCGCGTCCGATTTTTCGGTGCGTCTGCTCGCACCGACGAATGCGTTTCTAAAATGTCCGACTTCGAAGTTTCCTGATCATGTGCAAATGCTGTTGGTGGAGCCATTGCCTGAGGACCTGGCAAATGGGCTGCCGCGGCCATTCGGCACCGTTAGCTTTCGAGGCGTGCCTTGGGATCTGAGTCATTTGTCGCCGTTCGCTTTCCGAGTGCAATTCGCGGAGCGCTGCGATGTTTCGGTGTTGGTGCTTTTTTCCTGCCACTGCTTCACCAAGAGCTTTCGATGGGACGCTCGGCCGATCGCTTCGATTCCGGCTCAGGAGATCTACGCAGACGGACGAGAGCATCGGGTGTTGTGCCCGGAGCGCTACACGCTTTCCCGAAAATTCCTACGCGAAATCGTGTTGAGTCTGGGGGCTCGACGTATCACGCTTGCTGACGACAGGCGACCAAACTTCGTCACGCACGAACATGTCGACGCACAGGGCCACAAGACGCTCTACGCCGTATTTTTCGAGGTTGAGAGGGACCGGCGGCGCAAGCGGTTGATCTTGCGGGTACAGTCGGCGTACGTGCTGGAGGGTGGATTGACGCGACGGCAGCGGGAGGCCAAAAGGATCGCGTTGAGCACGTTGTTACGCAACATCCACAAAGGTTTGCCGATTCGGGCGTAAGTGCATGGGACGTTACAAAAACCAACGGCCACCGAAAGGTGGCCGTCGCATGCGGGATTCTCTATCTGTCATGTTGCAGAACTCCCACTCCCGGTGGGACCCGGTTGCCCGGGCGGCGCTACGTTTTTCGCACCCGCTGGTACGTAGTTTTCAGGCGGGATACTAATACAGCGACACTTGCCTGGTCAAGTTGAGGCAGACGTCGCCATGTTCCCGAACCTCCTCGTCACCCCAACAAAAAAAGGGAGCCCCTTTCGGGACTCCCTTAAATACTGGAGCACTCAAATCAACGGCTAAACATCTCGCGAAGCGTTTAGCTTAGAACTTGTGGCGCAGGCCCGAGATCACAGCCGTTTGCGTCTTCGTGCTCGACGCACCGCCAGCACCGTTGATCGATGCGGCCGAGGCGTCGCCAGCTGCCTTCTGATAGATACCGACCAGGTACACGTCGGTACGCTTCGAGAGCAGGTAGTCCACTGCGGCGTTGACCTGGTGGTACTTCGGGCTCAGGTTGGCGAGCGTGGCGCTACGCGTGCTGGCGTCCGTGTACGTGTACGACAGGCCCAGCAGCAGCGACGGCGTCAGGTTGTACGTGCCGTTCAGTTCGTAGTTCGACACGCGTGCGCCCGTGCCGCCAATGTACTTCAGCTGCGTGTTGCTGTAGATGAAGCCAACGTTAGCCGGACCGAACTTGTAGCTGCCGCCCGTGGCGAACACGCGCTGCTTGTCCACACCGACCGTTGCCGTGCCGACCTTGGCCGAGTAGAAGTCGCCGCTGTAGTCGCCAGCCACTGCACCGCCGGTGTTCGCGCCGTTCGGCGTGCCGACTTCCAGGTAACCGATACCGAACTTGACCGGGCCGTTGGCGTAGCTCGCGCCCAGGCTCCATGCGCGGTTGTTCGAGAAGCCCGTGCCGTTGCCGCTGTTGGCCTGGTTCGAGAAGCCATACAGGCCGCCGAACGAGAAACCAGCGTAGTTGGCGCTCGTGTACTTGATCGAGTTGTTGATGCGGAACGAGTTGTACAGGTTGTCAACGTCGCCGACGTGAGCGCCGAGCTTCGTTGCAAACTGCTTGGCCGACGTCAGGCCGCTCACGAAGTCCACCACGGAGTCGTACTGACGACCGATGGTCACGCTACCGAACGTCTTGTTCGAAAGACCGACGAATGCCTGACGGCCGAATTCACGGCTGCCCTGACCCAATGCGCCGTTCGTGATGTTGAAGCCGTTCTCCAGGGTGAAGATGGCCGACGTGCCGCCACCCAGATCTTCCGAACCCTTCAGGCCCCAACGGTTACCCGATTGCAGGCCGTCGGCCGTCGTGAAGTTCTTGCTGCCGCCGACGTTGCTCACGTAGGCCAGACCACCATCGAGAACGCCATACAGCGAAACATTGCTTTGCGCATGTGCAGCACCTGCTGCAGCGGCTGCGATCACGCCAGCCAGTGCGGCGGCCAGTTGCGTCTTTTTCATCGGTCGAATCCTCTATCGAAAACTTATTAATCAATTCGAACCCTTCGCCTGTGGACGGGCGCCCCGTGGGTTCGGGCCGAACTATATCGAACGAAGCCGGAATTCCATAGGTGTATTAACGAAAAGACGCACATGATGTCTGCTCGATGCAACGCATCGCAGTACATCCCGGCGAATGCCCTCAAATTCATTTTCATGACACATGAATGCCGTAAAAAGGAATCCGCGAGAGGTCCAACGTGCAGACCGCTTGCACTGAAACTCACCGCAGCGTTGCCCGCCTTTCACGCTCGGCCACCAGCACCGCGTAGCGCTTGCGAACCTTGTCGGCGTAGCGCTGGCGCAGCGTGGCGCGTGTCTCACCGCCGCCAGCGTTATACGCGCCCACGGCTTCCCATCCATACCCGTACTGACGCACGAAGCCTGCGAGAATCCACGCGCCCGTGACGATCGACGCACAGGCGTCTTCACGTAATCGGCGCTCGGTCAGACCGTAGCGGGAGAGTGTCGGCAGGTGGGCGCTGTTGATCTGCATCAGCCCGATATCGCGCGTGCCGTTGCGGTTGACGTTGCTGGCGTTCACGTCGAGATTCGATTCGACTTGTGCGATGGCGTACAGCAGCAGCGGATCGAGACGATAGCGATCGGCGGCGACGTCCCAGCAGTCGGCTCGCGCGGGTGTCGACATGAGCGCGACGACGACAGTTGCTGCGGCGCAGGAACGAAGACGACGGGGGATCGGAGGGGATAACAAATAGAGACTCCTGACGGTGCCATGACCGCGCGGGTGGACGAGATTATCGATATGCGCTTGCCGCCTGGGCTTTCAGAACACGCTCATCCTTGTGGCAGCCGTGGCGTGGCATTCTCGTCGTGACGATATGAGTCTGAATGCACGACATATCGTCATAATCGTGGTATTTATCGACGAATTAACGCTACATTTCATCCGAAGCTCTCCCTAGAATTGAGGCATACCGCGTCGCGCGGCAGACCGTGACGACGCGTCGACCGACGTTCCTGAATTGGGGGGAAACATGAAAAAGATCGCCTTGCTGGGTGCGGGACACATCGGCCAGACCATCGCGCGTTTGTTGCACGACAGCGGTGATTACCGGGTGACGGTGTTCGACCGGAACGCGCAGTCTTACGAAGCGGTGCGCGACTATGCGCACGCATTCGTCGAACTCACCGGCAATGACACTGGCTCGCTGCAACGCGCTGTCACCGGCTTCGATGCTGTCGTCAACGCCCTGCCGTACACGATGGCCACGAGCGCGGCAACCGCCGCTGTAGCAGCGGGCTGTCACTACTTCGATCTGACCGAAGATGTGGCGGCCACGCACGCGATTGCGCAACTGGCCGAAGGCGCATCGACAGCGCTGATGCCCCAATGCGGACTCGCACCGGGCTTCATCGCGATTGCGGCCCATCATCTCGCGGCGGCGTTCGACCGCGTCGACTCGGTGAAGATGCGCGTGGGAGCGCTGCCTGCCTTTCCGACCAATTCGCTGAAGTACAACCTGACGTGGAGCGTCGACGGGCTGATCAACGAGTACTGTCAGCCGTGCGAGGCGATTCGTGATGGCACGCGCCTGAGTGTGCAGCCGCTGGAAGACCTCGAACACTTCTCGCTTGACGGCGTGGAATACGAGGCCTTCAACACCTCGGGCGGTCTCGGCACGTTATGCGAAACGCTGGCGGGGCGCGTGCGCGATCTCGACTACAAGTCGGTGCGCTATCCGGGACATGGTGCGTTGATGAAGGTGTTGTTGAACGAACTGCGTCTGAAGGACGATCAGGAAACGATCAAGACGATTCTCAAGCGCGCCATTCCGAGCACTTTGCAGGACGTGGTGCTCATTTTTGTCGTGGTGAACGGGCTTCGTCGCGGCGTGCTCACGCAGGAAGTATTCGCGCGCAAGATATTCGCGGAACGCAACAACGGTCACAGTGCGAGCGCCATCCAGATCACGACGGCGTCGGCCATTTGCGCCGCCGTCGACATGTTCTTCGCGAAGCAACTCCCGCAGCGCGGTTTCGTGCGTCAGGAACAGATCGCTTTGCCGGATTTTCTGGCAAATCGTTTCGGTCAGGTCTACGCGCACTCGACGCACATCGAATCGCTATCCTGACGTCGCCGGTATTGCCGATGTCGCCAAGCGGAAAAAACACGACGGCCCGGCAAGCGGTGCGCCCCGCCATCGGCGGGCCGTCGTTGAGGAAACGCATTGGCTGACGCGAATGCGAAGAGGTTTGAAGCGGTTTAAAGCGGTTTGAAGCGATGTGAAACGTCGTTACGGCGCTTTAGAAGCGATGCTGGATGCCCGCCGTCACGCCGACCTGCGTATCGGCTGCGCCCGTCAGGTCGCGCGAAAGACTGACCTTCTGGCCGTGCTTCGCGAAGGCATAGCCACCGGACAGATACAGCGCGGTGCGCTTGGACATCGCATATTGCGCACGCAGGGAGATGAGCGTCGGATCGGCGTCGCTCGCGTCCTTGATGTCCTGATGGTAGATCGCGCCATACAGCGTGAACGCTGGTGTGAAGTCGTACGATGCGCCGAGCCAGTACATGTCGCTGCGCAGCGACGCGGTGCCTGCGGTCACGAACGTCTTCTTGTAGTTGCGATACCCGGCCATCACCTTGGCCCCGCCGAAGCGATAACTCGCACCCGCGTGAATCCCCTGAATGTAGTTCGTCGTGTCGGCCGGCGTCACGCTGTTGCCCGCGCCGTTTTGACGGTCGTACGTTGCGACGACGGCGAACGGACCGTTCTCGTAGCCAATGGCGAAGTCGTACTTCGACGACGTCTTCATGCTGTCGGCCACATTGCCGAAGCCATACATCGCGCCGAGCTTCAGACCGTTGAACTCGCCGTCGTAGCGCACGGCGTTGGCCGAGCGGGAGAACAGGCCGTCCTTGCGTCCGCCGGTGGCAGTAGCACTCGTTGCCCACGAGTAGTTCGGCGCGTAACCCATCGGGTCGAACTGGAGCATGTAGTCGTACGTCGTGGTGAACGTGCGGCCGAGTGTGAACTGGCCCCACTTCTTGTGCGACAGGCCGACGGTGGCGCGGCGGTCGAAGATCGCGCCGGGGCCGTCGTCGAACTGGCCGTTCACGACGTTGATGCCGCTCTCGAGGTTGAACACGGCCTTGAGATCGCCGCCGAGATCTTCCGTGCCCTTGAAGCCGAAGCGCGATGTGTTCTTGCCGCCCGAGACCGCACGCATTGCACCGCCGTTATCGGCAGCGTGATTCACATACTCGACACCGGCGTCGACGATCCCGTAAATCGTCACGTTCGATTGGGCGTGCGCCTGAGCGGCCAGTGCGCCCACAGCGATCAGCGCGGCACGCGCCATACTGCTTCGTTTCATTGTTGTCTCCTCTCTTCTCTTTCTCGTGGTGTTGCGCGGGAGAGCGCCCGCGCGTCGCATGAAAGGCGTGGCTACGTCTCCCTTAGCCGTTCGATTGCGCAAACGCCCAGCAGTCGTTCGCAGGAAATTCCACCCAGTGATTGCCGGGTTCGCGCGGGACGTGACCGAATGCGCGGAAGCGCAACGTGCCGCAATGGAACAGGTACTCCCAGCGGTCGCCGAGATACATCGACGTGACGAGCTGCGCGTTCACACGGTTATGGCCCGGGCCGTCGGCGACCTGCACGCGTTCCAGACGGATGACTGCCTGCGCGTCCTGCCCCGGGGCGAGCGTGTCGCGTGCGCGCGCTTGCAGTGCGAAGCCGTCGCCCGCGAGCGTGACGAGATCGCCGTCGACGGTGCTGACCTTTGCGTCGATCCGGTTATTGCTCCCCATGAATTCCGCCGTGTAGAGCGAGCGCGGCGAGCCGTAGAGTTCCGCCGGTGTGCCCTCCTGCTCGATGCGGCCGTTGCGCAGCAGCAGAATGCGGTCCGACATCGCCATGGCTTCGGTCTGATCGTGCGTGACGCACAGTGCCGACAAACCCAGCGACACGATCAGCTCGCGCAGCCACGCACGGGCTTCTTCGCGCAGCTTGGCGTCGAGGTTCGAGAGCGGCTCGTCGAGCAGAATGACGGGCGGGTTGTAGACGAGCGCACGCGCAATGGCGACACGCTGCTGCTGACCACCCGAGAGCTGGAACGGGAAGCGTTCGGCGAGATGACCGAGGCCCAGTTGGTCGAGGGCGTTCTGCACCCGCTCCCGACGCTCCGCAGCGCCCACTTTGCGCAGCTTCAGCCCGTAGCCGACGTTGTCCGCCACGGTGCGGTGCGGCCACAGCGCGTACGACTGGAACACCAGACCGAGCGAGCGTTGCTCGACCGGGCAATCGACGTCTTTGGCGCCGTCGAAGAAGACCTGATCGTCGAGCGCGATGCGGCCCTGCGACGGTTGTTCGAGACCGGCCACGGCACGCAGCAAGGTGGTCTTGCCGCTGCCCGAAGCGCCCAGCAGACACACGACTTCACCGGCTTTGAGTTCGAACGACACACCCTTGAGGATGGGGTTGGTGCCGTAGCTCAGAAAGAGGTTGTCGACGATGAGCTTATCCATGCAATTTGACTCCGAAGCGCAACGCCACGCCCAGACCGGCGCCGACCATCGCGATGTTGATGACAGAGAGCGCGGCGACCTGATCGACCGCGCCGGTCGCCCACAGCGACACGAGCAGCGAGCCGATGACTTCCGTACCCGGTGAGAGCAGGTAGACGGCTGTCGAGTATTCGCGCTCGAAAATCATGAAGATGAGCAGCCACGCAGCCAGCAGGCCGAAGCGCACCAGCGGCAGCGTGACGTCGAGGCTCACGCGGCTGCGCGTGCCGCCGACACTGCGCCCGGCTTCTTCCAGCTCGGGGCCGACTTGCAGCAGCGCGCTCTGGATGAGGCGCATGCCATAGGCGAGCCACACCACCGTGTAAGCCACCCAGATGCTCCACATCGAGTTCTTCAGTTCGCGCAGTCCCGGCACGAACAGGAAGATCCACAGGAACGCGAGACCGGCGAGCAGGCCCGGCACGGCGCGTGGCAGCAGTACGAGGTAGTCGAGCAACTTCGCGGCCCAGTCGTTGCGGCGATGACCGGCAAAGGCGACGAGCGAGTAGAAGCCCACGGCCAGCGCGCCGCCGATCACGCCGATGCCCAGCGTGTTGAGAATGGCGCGCACGAGGTTGTCCTGCTCGAACAGCTCGGTGAAGTTCGCGAGCGTGAGCACTTCGCCGAGCGCGACGCCTTCGCCCCAGTGCGTGACGAACGAGCGCAGCACGATGCCGGAAATCGGCACGAATACCGTCACGATCAGCCACGCGGCCACGATGGCCAGCGCGACCCAGCGCCAGATGCCCAGCGGCAACACCGTCTGACGCCCCGCCTTGCCCTTGACCGTGACGAACTTGTTAGCGCGCTTGAGTAGGTGCCGCTGCAACAGCACCAGCGGGAAGGTGATGGCCACGATGCACATCGCTACCGCCGCCATCAGGTGATACGACGGCACGCCGAGCTTGTTGGTCAGCTTGTAGAGGTAGGTGGCCAGCACCAGATGGCCCTCGGGATCGCCGAGCACCAGCGGCAGACCGAAGACTTCGAAACCGAGGAAGAACACGAGCACGCCAGCGAACAGCAGCGCAGGCATGGTCATCGGCAGGCTCACGTCGAGCGCCACGCGGAACGGGCGGGCACCGGCCACGCGAGCGGCTTCTTCGACGTCGGAGCCGAGATTACGCAGCGCGGCTGACGAGTACAGGTAGACGTGCGGCACGTGCGTGAGGCCCACGATCACGGTGATCGCGAAAATCGAGTAGACCGACCACGGGGCGTCGAAGCCCGTCAGTTCGCGGAACCACACCGAGTAGAAGCCAACGGGACCGGCCGCCACCACGTAACCGAACGCGAGCACCATCGGCGAGACGAACACCGGCGTGAGCAGCAGCGGTTCGAGCCAGCGTCGGCCGGGCAAGTCGGTGCGCACCATCAGGAAGGCGAGAATGCCGCCGAACGGGATCGAGATGAACAGCATCCCGAACGCGATGATGAAAGAGTTCTTCACGGCCGACCAGAAGTCGGGATCGGTGAAGATGAAGCGGTAGCCGTCGATGCCGAACGTGCGGCTGGCGTCGAAGAACGGTGCGGAGAGCAGGCTCTGCAGCACGATGAACGACAGGGGCAGCAACACCGCAATCGTGAGCACGGCGATGACGAGCCAGCGCGAAGTGGCCGCGAGTGCGCGCCAGGGGGGCGCTACGTGAGGGGCGGCACCCGCCGGCGGACGGCCAGCAGGGGCCGCTGCGCGGTTGGCAGTAGAGGACGACAGCATGAGGGTCTCCCTGCACCCCGCAGGGCGCATATCGAGAAAGGCTTGGGGAGAGGCGGGCCGCGCGTTACGTCGTCAGCAGACGAGGTGAGGGCGCGGCCGCCGGACTTGAGGCCTGGGGCTTAGAAAAACTGAGGGCGGATGCGGTGGCTGATCAACGCTTGATCGACTGCTGCCAGCGCTTGAGGAATTCAAGACGCTTCGACTGATCCAGATAGACGAGCAGACCCGCGCCGATGGGGATTGGCTTGAGCGCGGCACCGAGCTGCTGCGTGAGGTTCGCCATCGAGGTTTCACCGTCGACGTCTGCGCGGATCGAGAACAGGTTGGCCTGATTGGCGAGCAGCGTCTGACCACGCTTGGAGAGCAGATAGTCGACCCACAGCTTGGCGGCGTTCGGGTTCTTCGACTGCTTCGAGATCGTCACGAGACGGCTCACGACCTGCGTGTAGTCGCGCGGATAGACGTAGCCGATGGACGGATCCTTCTTCGCCTTGGCGAACGCATACGAGCCGAGAATGTTGTAGCCGATCAGGTTTTCACCAGACGAGATGCGCTCCATCATCGCGCCCGTGCTCGATTGCAGCTTCGGGTTGAGCGCGCCCATCGCGCCGACGAGTTCCCACGTCACTTCCGGGTTCACGCGCGCATCCTGCGTCAGATAGTTGAAGCCCACACCCGACTTTTCGATGTCGTAGGTCGTGACCTTGCCTTTGAACTTCGCAGCATTCGTCTGGAGCAGCTTGATAAGCTCCATGCGCGTTTGCGGCACTTCGCCTGCAGGCAACAGACGCTTGTTGTAGACGATGGCGAGCGGCTCGTACGTCGTGCCGTAGGCCTGCTTCTGGTACTGCGCCCATTGCGGAATGTGGGCGGCTTCGGGCGATTCGTAGCTCGCCATCGTGCCGTCGTTCACGAGCTTGACCTGGAGGTCCATCGCGGAGCTCCAGAGCACGTCGGCGCTGGTGCTGTGCGCGGCGTACTCGCTGATGTAGCGGTTGTACAGCTCCGTGCTGTTCATGTCGTTGTACTCGACCTTGATGCCGTACATCGACTCGAAGTCCTTGATGAGCGGGCGCACCAGCGCGGTGTCCGTCACCGAATAGACGATCAGCTTGCCTTCCTTCTTCGCGCCGTCGATGGTGGCCTGATAGTTCGCCGGATAACCGGCGGGCACCTGAGCGTGGGCGGCCGGGAGCGCTGCCGTGAAGAGCGCTGCACCGAGCGTCGTCATCGCGAGCAGGGTGCGGGGCATTGTCGTTTGCTTCATGTCATCCTCCGGAAGACCCCTTGCAAGGGGTTTGTCGTTTTCGCGTGGCGCATGTTAATTTGCCGAAACTTTCAATTCGCTTTCGATTTCGTGTCGAATCCGGCCTGAGCCCCGATTTTCGGGTCATGGATTTCCCTAGTTCTCATGCGCATCCTGCTTGTCGAAGACAATCCGAGTCTGGCCAAATCGCTCTCCGAAGCGCTGACGCAGGCGAACTTCGCCGTCGATTGCATGCACGACGGCGAAGCGGCCGATCACGTGCTGCGCACGCAGGAATACTCGCTCGTGATTCTCGATCTGGGGCTGCCGCGACTGGACGGGCTCGAGATCCTGCGCCGACTGCGTGCACGCCGCAATGGCGTGCCCGTGCTGATCCTCACCGCACACGGCTCGCTCGAAGACCGCGTGAAGGGCCTCAATCTCGGGGCCGACGATTATCTTTCAAAACCGTTCGAACTCGATGAATTGGAAGCACGGGCGCGTGCGTTGATCCGTCGTTCTCAACATCACGAAAGTGCGGATGTGACATGTGGGCCGCTCGTGTTCGACGGCGTGGAGCGCAGTTTCCGGCTGGATGGCGAGTTGCTTGCGCTGACCAAACGTGAGCGCGCCGTGCTCGAAGTGCTGATCTTGCGCGGCGGGCGTGCCATCAACAAGGAAGCGCTGTCGGAGAAACTCTTCGGTATCGACGAGTCCGTGAATCCGGACGCCATCGAGATCTACGTCTACCGTCTTCGCAAGAAGCTCGAAGGCAGCCGCGTGGCGATCGTCACGTTGCGCGGGCTGGGGTATCTGCTGGAAGAGAAGGCCGATCCTGCGCCGCCTGCACCTTCCGTCGACTGACATCGGACGTTCCGTTACCTCATGCCGCAACCGAATCTTCGTCGTCAACTGGCGCTCTGGCTGCTGTTCCCGTTGCTGGGACTGCTCGCGCTCGACACCTGGCTGACGTATCAGCGTGCGATGAGTGCGGCCAACTCGGCGTTCGACCGCTCGCTGGAGTTCTCGATCAAGTCGATTCGCGAAGGCACGCAACTGATCGACGGCGAGGTGCAGGTCAATCTGCCGTATCTCGCGCTGGAGATGTTCGAGTCGGATCGTGGCGGCAAGATCTACTATGTGATTCGTGAGGGCGGCGACGGCGTGCAGGGCGGCGATAACGACGGCCGTGCCGTTACGGGCTATCACGACCTGCCGTTGCCGCCCGCGAGCGTCACGCCGGAGCCTTATCACACAGCCTTCTACGACGCGACGTACCGCGGTGAGACGCTGCGCATGGGGGCCCTTCAGTTGCCGGTGCACGACGTGCCGAACGCGAAGACGCGCGTTGTGTGGATCGTCGTCGGCGAGACGACCGAGGCGCGTCACGAGCTTGCCCGCCAGATTCTGACCGGTGCGCTTCAGCAGGAAGTGCTGCTGGTAGTGCTGGCGCTCGCGATTGTGTGGCTCGGGGTGACGCGCGGCCTGCGTCCGCTCAACCGGCTCTCGGCCAAGGTCGCCGCGCGTGGGGAGGACGACACGACGCCGCTCGAGAACGTCGATCTGCCGACCGAGGTCAAGCCGCTCGTCGAGTCCATCAACCAGTACGTGGGACGGGTGGGGCGGATGCAGGCGTCGCGTCAGCGTTTCTTTGCGGACGCCGCCCATCAGTTGAAGACGCCGCTGGCGATCATCCAGGCAGAGTCCGAGCTGACGCTGCGCGAATCGTTGAGTGCACAGGCGCGTGAGCGCGTCGAGCGCCTCAACCAGGCGGTGAAGCAGGCGGCGAAGAGTGTGCGGCAGTTGCTCTCGCTGTCGCGTCTGGAGGCGGAGGACGGCCCACCCGTGGCGATGGTGCCGACCCGGCTCGACGAGGCGGCACGCAGCGTGACGCTTGACTGGTCACCTGTGGCGCGCTCGCGCGGGATCGATCTCGGCTTCGAGCACGATGGCGCAGTGACGGTACTGGCGCAACGTGAGTTGCTCGGCGAGTTGTGCGGCAACCTGATCGACAACGCCATTCGCTATGCCGGGGACGGCGCGATGATCACCGTGCGTACGCGGCGCGGCGGGCAGACGGGCCGCGTGGACGGTGCGGACGTCGCAATCGTTGCGGACGCGACGAATGGCGCGCACGACAACCTCGACGGGCCGATGCTTCAAGTGGTCGACAACGGACCCGGCATTCCGGCGCACGAGCGCGACGCCGTGTTCGAGCGCTTCTATCGTCGCGAGTCCGCAGCGCTCACCCAATCCACCGCCGATGGCTCCGGTCTCGGGCTTGCCATCGTCAAGGAAATCGCGCGCAAACATCATGCCGTCGTGACGCTTGGCGAAGCCCCGGGGGGCGGTCTGGAAGTCACCGTCAGGTTCCCGGCAAACGAGGCTGTCTAGCTGTCGAAGGATGAAGTTTCCTCGTTATGCATTTTTGTGGGAAGGATATTCCATGAAACTGCATAACGACGGGTAATTCTGCAAGCCTTTTCCCCGTTCTCGCGCGTACGATCGATGCACTCTTTTTTGGCGGGGGCCGATCATGCGCGAGAACGACACACTTCACTACTTCGATTACGCTGCGACAACGCCAGCGGACGCCTCCGTCATCGCGGCGATGGCCGACTGTCTGGGCATCGACGGCGTTTTCGGTAATCCAGCGTCCAGTTCCCATTCCGCAGGGGTGAGCGCCCGCCGTCTCGTGGAACGCTCGCGTTCGCAGGTCGCGTCGCTGATCGGCGCGGATGCGGCCGAGATCGTCTGGACGTCCGGCGCGACCGAGTCGAACAATCTCGCGCTCAAGGGCTATGCCGAGTTGGGGCAGGCGCGTCCGCATCTGATCACCAGCGTACTGGAGCACAAGGCCATTCTCGATACGATGGCGTGTCTGGAAAAGCGCGGTGTGCCCGTCACCTATGTGAAGCCCTCGGCGACCGGCGAGATCACCGCCGACATCGTGGCGGCGGCGCTGCGTCCGGATACGGGGCTGGTATCGGTCATGCTCGTGAACAACGAACTGGGGACGCTGACCGACGTTGCATCCATCGCGAAGGTCGTGCATGCCGCAGGCGCGCTGTTCCACGTGGACGCCGCGCAGGCGCTCGGCAAGACCCCCATCGACGTGAAGGCTATGGGCATCGACATGCTGTCGATGTCGGCCCACAAGGTGTATGGCCCGAAGGGCATCGGTGCCCTGTATGTGAGCAAAGACGCGATGTCGCGCATCGCGCCGCAGATGCATGGTGGCGGCCACGAGCGCGGCCTTCGCTCCGGCACGCTGGCGACGCATCAGATCGTTGGCATGGGCACGGCGTGCGAGTTGGCGATGCAAAACATGACGGTCGACACCCATCGTATCGAAGCGCTTAGCCAGCGTCTGCTCGACGGTGTGCGGGTGCTCGATGGCGTGGTGCTCAACGCCGCGAACGCTCGTCGCATTCCCCATACGCTCAGTCTGACGATTCGCCACCCTGGATTCTTCACGTTCATGCTCAACGGCAATCTCGCGGTGTCGTCGACGTCGGCGTGCAATTCGGCCTCGGGGCAACCGTCGCACGTGCTGAGCGCGATCGGGCTGGACAGCGAAGCGGCGAGCCGCACCGTGCGTCTGAGTCTTGGGCGGTTTACTTCCGAGGCGTCCGTCGATTTTGCGATTGCGTGCTTCGAGCGCGTGGTTTGCCAGTGCCGTGCGCTGGCGGCGTAACATCTTTGGGGGCATCGCGGTCAGCGCCGTCGGTGCCCAGCGCGGCAACTTCCTGCTGCAACCATTCGCGAAACGCCGCGAGACGCGGTAGCGTGGCGCACTCTGCGCGATACACCACGTAATACGCGAGCGGCGACGAACAATCGACCTCGGGGTAGAGTCGTACCAGACGATTCGCCATCAGGTCGTCGCGCACGAGCACGCTGCGCGCGAGCGCAACGCCGTGCCCGTCGACCGCCGCTTGCAATACGGCCGCCGAGTTGTTGATCTTCAGTCCGGCGCGCGTCTCCAGCGAGGGGAGTCCTGCACGCTCAAACCACGTCGGCCATGTCACGTAGCCGGTACTCCGGTCGACGGATAGGTCGTGAATCAGCGTCATTCCCTTCAGTCCCTCAGGCGTCTTCAACGCCGGATGCGCACACAATAGCGATGGTGCGCAGACCGGAAACACCGCCTCGTCCATCAACTTCTCCGCTACGAGTCCCGGCCAATGGCCGAGTCCGTAGCGCACGCCGATATCGATGCCTTGTGCGACGAAATCCACCGGCTTGAGGTTGGTGTCGAGTCGCACGTCGGTGTCGGGCCAGGCGGTCTGGAACCGGTCGATGCGAGGCAAGAGCCACTTCGCAGCGAAGGCTGGGCTGACCGCAACGGTCGGCACGCCGACGGTCGAGCCTTCGCGCAACTTGGCGAATCCCAGATTCAGACGGTCGAAGCCGTCGCGCAGATCGGGCAACGCGCGCTGAGCGGCCTGTGTCGGCACCAGTCGCGCACGCCCCGACGCGCTGCGCTCGAAGAGCGGCACGCCGAGCCACGCTTCGAGACTGCGGACCATCTGGCCGACGGCCGCTGGCGTCACGTTCAGTTCGCCCGCAGCGGCGGAAAAGCTCTGGTGCCGCGCGCTGGCTTCGAACGCGCGCAAGGCGTTCAGGAATACGGGCGCTTTCATGCGAGTCCCTATGAGAAAGATTTTCTTTCGATGCGACGCAGAATAACTGATTTGTGAAGCGGTTGCCCGAGGCGAACAATGCAGTCATCGAAGGACGGCATTGTTCGCACACGATGTGGATTACGCAACCGTCCGGCGACACCTCAACGTTTCTCCGGAGTCAGCAAATGCATAGTTTTTCTTCCAAGGTTGCCATCGTGACGGGTGGCGGTTCGGGCATCGGTAAGGAAGTGGCGACGCGACTCGTCGCTGCCGGTGCGAAGGTCGTCATCGGCGGGCGCGACGAAGCCAAGCTCAAGTCGGCCGCTGCTCAGATCGATGCGAGTGGTGCGAACGTGCGCTATCTGGCGGGCGACATCGCGCGTCCGGAGACGGCTCAGGCGCTGGTGGGTCTGGCTGCGTCGGCCTTCGGCGGTGTGGACATTCTCGTGAACAACGCTGGCGTATTCCGCCCAAAGGCGTTCCTCTCTCTGACCGAAGCCGATTACGACGGCTTCCTCGACATCATCCTCAAAGGCAAGTTCTTCATGGCACAGGCGGCGGCCAAAGCCATGTCGGTGCGGGGTGGCGGCGCGATCGTGCAGACGGGGTCGCTGTGGGCGTTGCAGGCGATCGGTGCGACACCGTCCTCGGCCTACTCGGCCGCGAACGCCGGGGTGCATGCGCTCACGCGCAACCTCGCCATCGAGCTTGCGCCGTTGAGCATCCGCATCAATACGGTCGCGCCCGGCGTTGTCGAAACGCCGGTCTATAACACCTTCATGAGCGACGACGAAGTGAAGGCGACCCTGCCCGCGTTCAACGCGTTTCATCCGCTCGGCCGCAACGGACAGCCGCGCGATGTGGCGGAAGCCATCCTGTTTCTCGCTTCCGACGCGGCGTCATGGATCACTGGCACGGTGCTGCCGGTGGACGGCGGCGTGATGGCCGGTCGTCACGCGTAACTATCGTCAGGAGGATGGCAATGAAGCTCGAAGGCAAAACGGCGCTGATCACCGGCGCAACCAGTGGCATCGGTCTCGCGACGGCGCGGTTGTTCGTGGAGGAGGGCGCGCACGTTGCCATCGTGGGACGCGACGCCGCCAAGCTCGACGCCGTTCGCGCCGAACTCGGCGAGCGTATCGTCGCGATTCAGGCGGATGTGCGCAACGTCGACGATCTTCAGCGCATGCAGGATGTCGTCAAACAGACGTTCGGTGCGCTGGACGTCTTCTTTGCCAACGCGGGCGTCGCTTTCTCGACACCGCTCGATGGCACGACGCCTGCGCAGTACGACACGCTCATGGACATCAACGTGAAAGGCGTCTTCCTCTCGATGCAGGCGGTGACGCCCGTATTGCGCGATGGTGCGTCGGTGATTCTGAACACATCATGGCTGAATCGGGTCGGCACGCCGGGCTTGTCGTTGCTCTCGGCGTCGAAGGCGGCCGTGCGGTCGTTGGCGCGGACATGGTCGAGCGAACTGCTGTCGCGAAGGATTCGGGTGAACGCTGTGAGTCCCGGTGCGACGGATACGCCGATTCACGCGCGCGCGGGTGCCTCGGCGGAACAGGTCGCGCAGGCAAAGCAGAAGATTGCATCGCGTATTCCCGTGGGCCATCTTGGCGCACCGGAAGATATCGCCCGGGCGGCGCTGTTTCTGGCGAGCGACGATTCGCGCTACATGCTGGGTGCCGAAATCGTGGTGGACGGCGGATTCTCGACGCTGTAGACCTTGCGACAGGCAGGTTGGGGGGCGAGGAGAGGCAGGGAAGGAGGCAAGGAAGCTTGATCCATCGCAAGTTGACGAATATTCAACGCATGGGATCCGGGGAGTGCATTTCGCCGTCTTGTATTATGCTTTGAACGACTTGCGATATTGCTGACTCTTATTCTCTCCCTCTCCCCACCCACCTTCATGTCGGAGGTAATTATGAGCAAAGAGAAAGACCGTCTGGACACCGGCTCGACGACCGGCGCCGGTGCACCGGCGGCAAGCGACCGAAACACGCTTTCGGTCGGAGCGGATGGCCCGCTTCTGTTGCACGACGTTCATTTCCTCGAACAGATGGCGCACTTCAATCGGGAGAAGGTCCCCGAGCGCCAGCCGCACGCCAAGGGCGCAGGTGCCTTCGGCATTTTCGAAACCACGGAAGATGTGAGCCGTTACACCAAGGCGTCGCTGTTCAAGAAGGGCGCGAAGGTCGACATGCTCGCGCGTTTCTCCACGGTCGCGGGCGAAGCCGGTAGTCCCGATACCTGGCGCGATGTGCGCGGTTTCTCCCTCAGGTTCTATACCGACGAAGGCAATTACGACCTCGTTGGCAACAACACCCCGGTCTTCTTTGTCCGCGACCCGATGAAGTTTCCTCACTTCATTCGCAGCCAGAAGCGTCTGCCGGACTCGGGCCTGCGCGACAACCATATGCAGTGGGATTTCTGGACGAACAATCCGGAGTCCGCGCATCAGGTGACCTATCTGATGGGCGACCGTGGTTTGCCGCGCACCTGGCGTCACATGAACGGATATGGTTCGCATACCTACATGTGGGTCAACGCCAGCGGCGAGAAATTCTGGGTCAAGTACCACTTCCACACGCAGCAGGGCATGGAGTTCTTCTCCAACGCCGAAGCAGCGACCATGTCCGGTCAGGACGCCGATTTCCACCGTCGCGATCTGTTCGACGCCATTGCGCGTGGCGAAAACCCGAGCTGGATCCTGTCGGTGCAGGTCATGCCGTACGCGGACGCGAAGCAGTACCGCTTCAATCCGTTCGATCTGACGAAGACGTGGTCGCACAAGGACTATCCGCTGATCAAGGTGGGCAAGATGACGCTCAACCGCAATCCGGAGAACTTCTTCGCGCAAATCGAGCAAGCGGCGTTCTCGCCGGGTAACACCGTGCCGGGTATCGGTCTGTCCCCGGACAAGATGCTGCTCGGCCGTGCGTTCGCGTACAACGACGCCCAGCGCAATCGCATCGGTACCAACTTCCACCAACTGCCGGTGAACCGTCCGAAGGTGCCGGTGAAGACGTATATGTTCGACGGTCACATGGCTTTTGAGCATAGCGGCAACGCCCCGGTGTATGTGCCCAACAGCGGTGGACGTCCGTATGCCGATCAGACCGGTCCGGCCGAAGACGGCTGGGAATCCGACGGCGCTATGGTCCGCAGTGCCTACACACTGCACAAGGACGATGACGACTTCTCGCAACCGGGCGATCTCGTACGCAACGTATTCGACGAAGCGTCCCGTACGCGTCTCGTCGAAACCGTCTCCGGCGCCCTGCTCGGCGGTGTCCGCAGTCCGGTACTGGAGCGCGCGTTCGACTACTGGAAGCAGGTCGATCCGGATGTCGGTGCACGCATTGAGAAGGCGGTGAAGGCTGCGAAGAAGTAAGCTCGAGTAAGCGCGTGGATTGGCGCGAGACGTCGGCGCGCTAATCCCAATGACGCATTTGCGGCGGGCGACGATGCTCTGCAAAGTGCCCGCCGTTTTCATGCGTGAAAGGTTTCACGTCCAGCGTAGTAATGCCCTCCAGAATCCGGCGCGCAGTCGGTGTATTTCGCAGACGTTCGCGCATCGTGCTGTCGATGTTGCCGATAATCTCTGCCGCACAAGTCCCGCCTTCTCGCATGGCTCGTTCCGGGTCATAGCTCCCCATCAGACTCAGATACTCAGTGGCTTGGTTGCCAAAGACCGCTCTAAATATCTCCTGCGTTTCGAAGAGCATGATGAAGACGGTCGGGGCGGCGATGACGACCTCGAATTGTTCCTCCGCCGCGTTAAGCGTCAGCACGTCTCGAATGCGATCCTCCTGATCGTCAAACACGTTCGGGTGTGTCGAATGAACATTGTGAATCACGAGCGTTTGAAGCTGTCGTCGATAAATGATGTCGCGCGCCATCGAAGGGACGTCGCTCAGTGCACTTGGGCAATAAAATTGTGACGATTCGACAAGCGCTTCGGGCATCCACGCCTGAAGAAAAGCAATCGCGTCGTTGTTCGGACAAATGATGCTGCGAATTTCCATATGAATCTCCTTAGTCTGCGCAGCTCATGCAATGTGCGCCTTCCTCCATGCATGCGCGGTATTTGCGTTTGAGTCCCTGCGCGAAATCTCGCTGGCTTATGCAATATTCAATGTCGTCGCCGGTCCGGCAGAGAATGGTTGGCCGATTCTAGGGGCGAGGGCGGGGGAAAAGCGGCAAGCGGTCGATTTATCGGAATCCGCCGATCGGGTTCGGCATTTCGTCCCAAAAAATGTCACTTATTGTGAGTGGGCGCGGTTCCTGATAGCATCACAACTGCTGCACGGAGATGGCATTCCTCCGGCGTTCGTTTCGCAAACCGCCCCGCAATGGGGCTGATGATGCCTGCAAGATCCTGGCGTGCCGGGAGGTTGCGGGCTATGCGAACGAGCGTTTTTCTCGTTCCTCTGAAGTCGCATTCCGCAGACCGTTCCCCTTCGCGTGCAGGCCATGTGTCGACGACGTTGTTCGTCCCTGTTTGAACCTGTGAAGATGTTCCGCGATTCTCCTTTGTGGTCTTCCCTGCGCGATCTGTTCGGCGTATTGCCGCGTGCTGCCCATGCGAGTGCGCTCGCAGCACTCGTCGGCGTGATGGCGGGCAGCGCATCTGCGCTGTTCCTTGTCGTGCTGGATCTCGCGACGAATACGCGCCTCGTACACCCCTGGCTGCTCTGGCTGCTGCCAGTCGCCGGATTCGCGGTCGGCTGGCTCTATCTGCGGCTCGGCGCGAGCGTCGAAGCAGGCAACAACCTGCTGATCGACGAGATTCACGATCCGCAGCGGGTCGTGCCGTTGCGCATGGCGCCGCTCGTGCTGTTCGGTACCGTGGTGACCCACCTCTTCGGTGGCTCAGCGGGACGCGAAGGCACGGCCGTGCAAATGGGCGGCGCGCTTGCCGATCAGTTGACGCATGTCTTCCGTTTGTCAGGCGAGCAACGCCGTGTGTTGTTGATGTCTGGGATCGCCGCAGGGTTCGCGTCGGTGTTCGGTACGCCCCTCGCGGGCGCGGTATTCGGTCTCGAAGTGCTCGCCATCGGTCGATTACGTTACGACGCTCTGCTCCCGTGCCTCGTCGCTGCCCTCGTCGGCGACGCGGTGACCCGCGCGTGGGGCGTACACCATACCGTCTACACGATTGCGTCGGCGGCGTTCGCGCCTTCGATCACGCTCGCAGGTGCCTTCAGTGCCGCCGCGGCCGGTGTGCTTTGCGGACTGGTCGGCATGGCATTCGCACAGGCGACGCATGCCACGTCAGCCTTCATGAAGGGGCGTATCGCGTACGCGCCACTGCGTCCGTTTGCAGGCGGTCTGCTGGTGGCTGTGGCGGCCACGTTGCTAGGGACGCCGCAGTACCTCGGCCTCGGTATCCCAACCATCGTTGACGCCTTCCATACGTCGCTGCCGTGGTACGACTTTCTCGGCAAGACGATCTTCACGGTAATCACGCTCGGAACAGGATTCAAGGGCGGTGAGGTGACGCCGCTGTTCTATATCGGCGCGACGATGGGCAATGCGCTGTCCCATGTGCTGCTGCTCCCAGCGGCAGTACTCGCAGGCATCGGCTTCGTCGCGGTATTCGCGGGGGCGGCGAATACGCCCATTGCGTCGACGTTGATGGCGATCGAGATTTTCGGTCCGGAGATCGGAGGCTACGCAGCTATCGCTTGTGTGCTTGCGTATCTGTGTTCCGGGCACACGGGCATCTATCGTGCACAGCGTGTGGGCCACAGCAAACATGGAGAAGTGCCCCAAGGCATGCGGCTCGCGGATCTTCCGGTGTGGCGCAAGGCATTCAGAGCGAATCCTTCATCGTCTGGCAAGGCACGTCGTCCTTAAGTATGCAGGCGAGCCAGATCGGCGAGGGCACGTTGAAACGCTGATGCGTTTTTCATCCCCTGATCTTCGTGATTGGTATTGAAGAGCACGTGCGTGTCGTCGGCGAGCGCGGCGATCCGTTCGACGCGTGCGGAAATGTCGATCAGCTCACTCGCGCTGTACTCGTAGACGAAGCGACCCGATGACGCTGTGATGCCCCGGCGGTTCCACGCGGCGGCATTGCGCCCGTGCAGACGCACGACGCACAGGTCGTCGCGCGTCGTGGCCCACACGGCGGGCACGCAGTTGTCGAATCCGGCCGGGGAGTCGACGATGGTGTGCGCTGCCCCTGTCTCGCGCAGCATGGCTAGCGTGGCTGCCTCGCGCGAGGGCGTATCGAACCAGCTACGGTGACGAAATTCGATGGCGTGACGCTCCCCGTCCAGACGTCGCGCGGTCTCGAAGACGAGGGCACGTCCGGCGCGGTCGTTCTGCACTCTTGGTGAGAACTGGAAGTGGATGGCCGTCAGTTGCCCGCTTTGGCGCAACGGCTCGACGGCTTCGAGATAGCGTCGCCACAACTCGTCACGCAACTCGACCGGTATGTCGGTGGCGGCAATTTGCGCGCTTTCCGACGACGCGCGGTGGTGCTGCGCTTCATGTGACGGTAATGCCTGCGCGATATCGGATGGCAACGCGGCGAGCGGCGTGTTGTGCCCGGTGAAGGCGCGAAACGCCTTGATGTGAAAGCGAAAGGCGGGGGGCGTGCGCTGCGTCCATCGCCAGGCGATGTCGGCATCGGGCAACCGGTAGTAACTGCTGTCGACCTCGACCAGATCGAACTTCGACGCGTAATGGCGCAGGCGCGCGGCCGGTGTATCGACGCCCGGCGGGTAGAACCGTCCGCACGCGATGAGCGTGGGGTCGGTCCAGGACGACGTGCCGGTGCGGATGGTCATAAGGGCCGTAGGCGGGGGGTGGGCTGTCTAGGCGGGTGACAGCGAGGATTCATCCGAATTTCGCAAGGGGCTCGATGGGCGTAAAACCCATCGTTATAATGTATAAATATACAGTACTCTTTGAGCGTACCTAACCCGTTTTCCTGTCGTTCATCCGCCAACTCGCATGTCAGAACAGCCGTCCGCCGCCGCCCGCGATCCATGGGCCGAACTCAACGACCGTCAGCGTGAAGCCGTCGACTTCGGTGTGGGCGACGATGGCGCGCCCGGTGGACCGTTGCTCGTGATTGCCGGGGCAGGGTCCGGCAAGACGAGTACGCTCGCGCACCGGGTCGCGAATCTGATCGTGCGTGGCGCAGACCCCAATCGCATCCTGCTGCTCACCTTCTCGCGTCGTGCCGCTGGCGAAATGGAGCGTCGCGTGGGGGCCGTGTTGCAGAAGGTGCTGGGGCTGTCGTCGACACAACCGCCGTCGTTGCCGTGGGCGGGTACGTTCCACGCCATCGGTGCACGGTTGCTGCGCGATTTCGCGCCGCGTATCGGGCTGTCGGAAGCGTTCACCATCCATGACCGCAGCGACGCCGAGGATCTGCTCGGGCTGGTGCGGCACGATCTGGGTTTTTCCGCTACGCAGTCGCGTTTCCCGCTCAAAGGCACGTGTCTGTCGATCTACTCGCGCGTGGTGAACAGTCAGGCACCGCTGGCCGAAGTGCTCGCGAAGCATTTCCCGTGGTGCGCGCAATGGGAGGCGCAACTCAAGCAGCTTTTCGGCGGTTATGTCGACGCCAAACAAGCGCAGCACGTGCTCGACTACGACGACCTGCTGTTGTACTGGGCGGAGACGATGGGCGCGCCGGAACTGGCTCGCGAACTCGACGCCCGTTTCGATCATGTACTCGTCGACGAGTATCAGGACACCAATCGCTTGCAGGCCCAGATTCTGCTCTCGATGAAACCGGACGGGCGCGGCCTGACGGTCGTAGGCGACGACGCGCAATCGATCTATGCGTTTCGCGCGGCGACGATCCGCAACATCCTCGATTTCCCGGGCCAATTTTCCGAGCCTGCGCACGTGGTGACGCTGGAGCGCAATTACCGGTCGACGCAGCCGATTCTGGATGCATCCAACGCCGTGATCGCAGAATCGAACGAGCGCTACGCGAAGGCGCTGTGGACGGACCGGGCATCGGACCGGTTGCCGCAACTCGTCAATGTGAGCGACGAATCGGGGCAGGCGCGTTGGGTCGCCGATCAGGTGCTGGCGCAACGTGAGACCGGCACGCGACTCACGCAACAGGCGGTGCTGTTTCGCACGGGCAGTCACAGCGCGGCGCTGGAGCTGGAGCTCACGCGTCGCAATATTCCCTTCGTGAAGTTCGGTGGATTGAAGTTTCTTGAAGCGGCCCATGTGAAGGACATGCTGTCGATCTTGCGATGGGCGCATAACCCGGCGAGCCGTCTGTCGGGTTTTCGCGTTGCGCAGTTGATCCCCGGCATCGGGCCTGTAAGCGCCACGCGGTTGCTCGATGCGATGGCGCAGTCCGCGACACCCGCGCAGGTGCTGGCCGAGTTCAAGCCACCGTCCGGTGCCGCCACGGAGTGGAAGGCGTTTGTCGAAGTCTTCATGACGCTGCACGACACGCGGCTGGCGTGGCCAGCAGACGTCGACCTGGCGCTGCGCTGGTACGCACCGCTGCTCACGCAACGTTTCGACGATGCCGCCGTGCGTCAGGCCGATCTCGAACAACTCGCGCGCATCGCCAACACGTACGGCTCGCGCGAGCAATTCCTCACCGAGCTGACGCTCGATCCACCCGATGCCACGAGCGCGCAATCCGGTCCGCCGCTCCTCGACGAGGACTACCTGATCCTCTCGACGATTCACAGTGCCAAGGGGCAGGAGTGGCATTCGGTGTACGTGCTCAACGTGGTCGATGGCTGTATCCCCTCCGATATGAGCACCGGTGACGACGAAGACATCGAGGAAGAGCGGCGTCTGCTCTATGTGGCGATGACGCGTGCAAAGGAGTCGCTGCAACTTGTCGTGCCGCAGCGGTTCTACGTCCATCAGCAAACCGGACTGGGCGATCGCCATGTGTACGGCACGCGCAGCCGTTTCGTGTCCGACAAGATGCTGCCGCTGTACGACATTTTCCCTAAGCCGCGCGAGGATGATGTGCCGCGCGGGCCGGTCGGCGACGTCACGGTGCACATCGACGTCGCAAGGAAGCTTCGCAATGCCTGGTCCTGAACGGAGTCCCGACATCGTGCTGCGCGAAGCGCGTGCGTCCGATATCGATGCGGTGACGCACCTTCTCATGCAGACGTATCGCATGACATGGGCTCCGATGCTGCGTCCGGAGGTGGCGGCGGCATTCGCCTCCGGTGAACGCACGCGAGCCTATGTACAGGCACATTGGCCTGAATTTGTGGTGGCTGTCCCGATTGCGTCGGATGACGAGGTCGTCGGCATGGTGCACGTGGTGGGCGATTTCATCGATGCCCTGCACGTGACGCCTTCGCAGCAGCGACGTGGTGTCGGTGCGTTGCTGCTCGCGCATGCGGAAGCGAAAGTGCGGTCGCTCGGCCACCCGCTCGCACGACTCGAGACCGACACGTTCAACGTACAGAGCCGCGCGTTTTATGTCCGCAACGGGTATCGGGAGGTGGCCACCTATCCCGACGAGGAGTGGGGCAGCGGCTTCACCACGGTACTGTTGACGAAAGCGCTTTAGGCGCGGTCTTCCGCGTCGCGCGGCGTCGTGAAATCTTTCGTCACGTTTCCGCTGTCAGGCGCGGAAATTTTCTAAAGTTGCCGTCTTCCGTGCATCAGGTATAGTCGCCGCATCGGCGGCGGAGCATTGCGCTCACGCTGCCCGGAATACCGAAGAAATGGGTTGCCACGGGATTGTCGTGGGTTTGTCGTCGCGACAATGCAGATGGCGGGAGACAGGGATGCAATGGATGGTGGATCAGATGACGTTGCTACCGATGGGGCCATTACTCGTCGGCATGGCGCTCGTTACGGCGGTGGTTGCCGTTGGCGTGGCCTGGCTCGCGCGCGTCGTCCTGTTCGACCGTCTCGCAGACCCGACGGAGGTGCGCGGCACGGTGGCCGACGTGGTCCACGGAAGCCTGCTGGCATTCATCGTCTTCGTGCTCGCTCATGTGCTGACCGATGTGCGGGCCAATCTTGGTCATGCCGACGATCAGGCGTTGCACGAAGCGTCGGTGGTGCGACGCCTCGATCGTGAGTTGAAAGCAGTGGGCGACGCCGACGCGCAGTCGGCACGTGTGCTGCTGCGCGGCTATGTGACCTCCGCCGTCACGGACGAATGGAAAACGCTGAGTACCGCCGATCCCGATCTCTCACCGGACACCGAATCTGCGCTGACGGCGTTCGTCGGTGCCACGCGGCGCGTCATTGCGCGGCACGAAGACAGCGCGAGTTCGATACGTACGTTGCTGGATCGTCTCGAAGAGGCGAGACAGGGGCGGTTTGAAAACGCGACGAAGACAGTGCCGGGCGTGTTCTGGTGGGTCATCTCGTTATTCATGCTCGCGGCGATGGCGATGAACGGCCGTTATCCGGGGACGTGGAAGAGCAATCTCATCATTGCGATTCACATGGGCGCGATCGGAATGGTGATCGCACTCATCGTGAATCTGGATGAACCGTTTCGTGGTGCCTCGGGTATTTCGCCCGCGCCATTGGCGAAGTCGGTGGGAATCGTGGTGCCGCGCTGAGTTGCTGAAGCGCTGAGGCCCTGAGGCGTCGGAACTCGACGCTCGCGCAGGGAGTCTCATGCGCGGCTGCGCGTGGCAGTCGTATGCAGGAATGCAGGAATGCGGGAGAAGAGAACGATGTTTTCGAATGTGCCAGCGGCGTCGGCGGAATCGACGCCCGAAATCGAGGCGTTTCGCCCCGGTGTCTACCGTCACTACAAAGGGAATTGCTATCTCGCGCTCGGCATTGCCCGTGCCGACGAGACGGACGAACCGGTGGTCGTCTACACACGGCTCTACCCGCGTGAAGGCTTGCCGATGAGCACGCGACTGCTGCGTATTTGGAACGAACCGGTGATGACGGAGAACGGCCCGGTGGCCCGTTTCACGTACATCGGGCACACGACGCCGCCCGTGTGACGTATTCGCTCGCTGCGCCCCGTCAAAGACCGTATGGCGATTGCCCGACCTTCGAACTGACAGAACTCACCCGAACCGCCGGTATTTCCGGCACATAGCCCTTCTCAGGACGCGCCCCATGACGACGTTTCATACGATGAGCCGAAAGGCCATCGCGACCCCCCACGCCCATACGGCCCGCACGATTGAGGCGAGCGATGCATCCGCCCTCCGCCAGCCTCACCGTTTGGTGGGTTCGGACGATTCGGACCTCGGTGGTCGGCGGGCATCGAAGCCCGCACCGCGCAATTTGCGTCGTTGGTGGGCGCTATTTGCGATTCTGCCGTTCGTGACGTCGGTGGCGGGATGTGGCTTGTTGGCGGCACCCTGCCGCGTGGCCTCGGCGGGGCTGAAGATCATTCCGGGGGTAGGGGGCGCGCTGGCGACGCCGACGGATGCGTGCGCGGCAGCGATCGACTGATCGCAGAGGCTGAGCGCAGAAAGCGGTCGCAGAAAAAAAGAAAGCCCGCGCGTTGCGGGCTTAATCCATATCAGGAGGAGACATGGAGGAGACGAATTCAGTATAGGACGACGTGTTGCATCGCACCATATGTACTTTTACGTAAGTGCCTCCATGTTGCGTAGGCGCAACGAAAAACAAATAACATAAAAATCAATAACTTGTGACGTTGTTCGTCAACGACAAGCTGTCGTCGCGCGCCGTAGCCTTCCGAGTCATCCCTCTAGTTATTGTGCGGGTGCACGCCTTTTCGTCGACATCAGTTGCAGGATGAACGGTACCGAGTCGCGTAGGGACGGGTTGACCGTCGCATCGTGATCGAGCCCTTCATACATGCGCACGGTGGTCTTTGTGCCCGCCTTGGTAACATCCCGCGCGAATGCCTTTTGCATGATGACCGGCACGTCGATGTCCTCCATTCCCATGCCGATGAACACCGGATGCTTGATGCTGAGCGTCGGATAGCGCAGCGACGGCGTTTGGCTGTCCAGCAGCTTCTGAATACTCGGTTGCATGCTGTTCCCGGCGTTCAGACCGGCGGCCGTCGAATGATCGGTCAAAGTATCGATGCACAGCGTGCGGGCCTCATTGAGCACCGGTAACGCCTGCGGAGAGAAGTACTTCGCGGGATTCAACGACGGATCCCGGTCGGCGGCCGACAGGAAGATGTACATCGCGTACGGAATCTTCGGGTCCGGTGCGCCCGGATCGGGCTGCCCCGCAAAGAGGGTGGCAGCGGACGTCTGTGCGTTGAAATACGGCGTGCCGGTGAGAACGGTGGCGATCACCTTCACGTCCGGGGCGTACACCGGCTGAAAGCCCGCTGCGGCGAACGCTGCATGGGCGCCTTGCGATTGCCCGACGAAGATCACACGGTTCTGCAACGGAAAGACGCTGCGGGCGGCGAGCAGGCTGTCCAGCACGCTATAGGCTTCGGCGCGGGCGTTCAGGTAGTGATGCAGCCCTTGCGAGCCAAGACCCGCGTAGTCGGGGGCGACGACGGCAAAGCCGAGCGACAGCCAGGTGCCGAGATACTGAATGTCGCGTGCGCTACGCACGTTGAGCGACGGCGCGCAAGCGCTGGCAATGCCGACGGTGCCATGTGCCCAGACCACGACCGGCCAGCCGCCGGGCGGTGTCGGTCCTTTGGGCAGGAACACGGCACCGGTGTCTTCGCGCGCCTCGATGCCGCCGACGCCATCGATAGAGCTGTAACGGATGCTGAATTGCTCACCCGCTTCCGGAAGTCCGAAGTCGGCTTTCAGCGGTTGCCGCTCGACAATCGCGCCGTGTGGAATGGTGACGGGCGCGGCCTCGGGCGTGATCGCGTGTGCGGCGCGGCCGATGACCAGACTGGCGAACAGGGCGGCACTGACATAGCGCCACAGGCGATTGAGCATGTTGAACTGTCCTAGTATTGGGTAATGCGTCTGAAGCTCGGGGCGGGCAGCGCTTGCGCGTTGCCCGGGTGCCTGCTGCTCTTGCGTGTGCCAATACGGGTGACGTTACACCGTCCCCCCGGGAAAGTCTCGATCCGACGTCAGCCGTGCGATGCGTGAGATGCGTGCGTTGCGTTCTGCGCTTGCGAGGCGGCCTGCTCGGCCTCGCGCCATGCGCGGCGCGAGCGACGCATGCGACGCAACGCCAGCGAGGTCATCGTAATCCAGCCGAACGGGCGCGGATCCACCAGCATGCTCACCGCACGCGCGTAATCGAGCACCAGACCCGGTGTCCAGGCCATCGTCTTCGCACGCTTGCGCAGTTGTGCGGCCACCCACAGTTCGGGCGTGAGCCACAGGCGAACGAACGTCCACCAGCCAGCGTCGCCGCCGTCGTGCAACTGCCCCACACGGCCCTCGATCGCGGCTTCGAGCGCCTTGGCCACACTGCTTGAGCAGTTACGGTGCGTGAGGTTATAGGTGGCGTTCTGCTGATAGGTCTGCCAGAAAGCGCTCAATTGTTGCGGGCTGTAGTTGCGAATGCGCACCTTGACTGTCGACGGGCACCACGCCTTCGACTCCGTGGCGTAGTTCGGCTGGAAGGTGCCGGGCACGTCGTTTTCGCGCGTTGCGCGCAGCAACTGTCCGAATTGGTCCGGCGATCGGTCGATTTCCTTGGCGGGGTAGAGACTCACGTACACGCCTTCGTGACTCTCCAGCGCGGCGTGTCCCGTCGAAATCACGCCGTTCTTGTCGACAGCCGCAATGTAGCGATCGATCACCGGATGACGGCGTGCCGGTGCCTTGGACGATCCCGAAGGCGTCCACACGTGCACCGTGAGTGCTGGCTCGGAGTCGGCGGGCGGGCCGTCCCAGCGCGGCGCACGGGGACGCTCGCTCCACAGGCGGCGCTTGTCTTCCGGGCTGCCGAGAATCTGTTCGACGCGGAAATCGCCGCGCATGCGACGCGCCCGCATGGCCAGCACGAGCACATTCCACCCGGTAAAGACGAGTCCGAGTCCGATGGCGTACGGCAGCGTGCCCTTGTAGTGCGTCGGGTAGGGTTGATAGAAGAAGATCGCGACGACGATTTCCAGCGTACCCCCAGCAATGGCCCACGCCCAGCGCGGGTAGCGCACCACGTACGCGGCCACGCATTGCAGCAGACCATCGGCGAGGAACAGCGTGCCGAAGAGCATCGACAACCAGAAGTTGCCGTTGTGTTGATCGAACAGCAGGACCAGCAGTGCCGCAACGGTAAAGGTGCCCCCCTTCAGCCCCCGCACGAGACGCTGACCGCCCACGCCGATGGTGGCGATGGCAAGCGTCGCCAGCCCTTCGAGTAGCAGCAGCCACGCGAAGACCTTGAGTGGGAAGTGCACGACACCGTCGAGCGCGTCGACGATCAACGCCATGCCGAAGGCGAAGAAGATCGCGCCGATCCAGATCAGCGCCCGGGCCCGGCGACGCAAATAATTCACGCCAAGCAATAACAGAATCAGACGTACCAACGCAGGGTCTCCGACGCATGCGCGCGTCCCGGTGTCCGGGGCCGACGCGCACCCCGATTGCGGGGAGGGTTTCGATTAATTTGGGATGCGGCCTATTTTTGTTCGCATTTTGGTTCGTATCTTATCGCGTCAAACGTGACAGGCCAAAAACAAAGGCGGCGCGCTCCTTTCGGGGCGCGCCGCCTGTTGCAGCAGGTAACACGTGGCGCACCGCTCTCGCGAGCGATGCGCCGGATGACCGCTTAGTCCTTCTTGCCTTCGAGCTGCGGCAGTGCGTCGTCACTGGTCGACGTCAGCAGACCGGCCTTGGCGTACGTCATCAGCTTCTCGCGCGTGTCGACGATGTCGAGCGTACGCATCGTGAGCTGACCGATACGGTCGAGCGGCGTGAAGACCGAGTCGCCCTTTTCCATCGTCAGGCGCTCGGGCTTGTACGTCAGGTTCGGCGACGTCGTGTTCAGCAGCGAGTAGTCGTTGCCGCGACGCAGTTCGATGGTCACTTCGCCGGTCACGGCGCGGGCCACCCAGCGTTGGGCCGTCTCGCGCAGCATGATCGCTTGCGGGTCGAACCAGCGGCCCTGATACAGCAGACGGCCCAGACGGCGACCGTTCTCGCGGTACTGCTCGATGGTGTCTTCGTTATGGATGCCGGTCACGAGGCGCTCGTAAGCGATGAACAGCAGCGCGAGGCCCGGAGCTTCGTAGATGCCGCGGCTCTTGGCTTCGATGATGCGGTTCTCGATCTGGTCGCTCATGCCCAGGCCGTGACGGCCGCCGATGCGGTTGGCTTCTTCGAACAGTTCGACGGCGTTGGCAAACGTCTTGCCGTTGAGTGCCACCGGCTGACCTTCTTCGAAGCGCACGGTGACTTCTTCGGCCTTGATCGCGCAATCGTCGCGCCAGAACGGCACGCCCATGATCGGCTGAACGATCTTGATGCCCGAGTTCAGGTGTTCCAGATCCTTGGCTTCGTGCGTCGCGCCAAGCATGTTCGAGTCCGTCGAATAGGCCTTCTCGACCGACATCTTGTAATCGAAGCCGTTGGCGATCAGGAATTCCGACATTTCCTTGCGGCCACCGAGTTCGTCGATGAACGTCTGGTCCAGCCACGGCTTGTAGATTTGCAGGCCCGGGTTGGTCAAGAGACCGTAGCGATAGAAGCGCTCGATGTCATTGCCCTTGTACGTGCTGCCATCACCCCAGATATTGACGCCATCTTCCTTCATGGCAGCCACGAGCATCGTGCCCGTGACGGCGCGGCCGATCGGCGTGGTGTTGAAGTACGTGACACCGGCCGTCGAGATGTGGAACGCGCCCGATTGCAGGGCGGCGATGCCTTCGGCCACGAGTTGCGCACGGCAGTCGACCAGGCGGGCGTTCTCGGCGCCGTAACCCATCGCGCGGCGCGGGATTTCTTCGTAGTCGGGTTCGTCCGGCTGACCCAGATTGGCCGTGTAAGCGTAGGGAATCGCGCCCTTTTGGCGCATCCAAAGCAGCGCAGCGCTGGTGTCGAGACCGCCCGAAAAGGCGATGCCGACCCGTTGTCCCGTGGGGATGTGTTGCAGAATCGTGGTCATCGGCGTGAAAAAGCTGGGTTTTTAACCTGTCAAGTATCCCCGTCCGGGCTATGGATGGTCAAGTCTGATGGCCTTTTGGGCGCGATTCGATCATGTTTTCTCCAGCATTTGTCCGTGACTACGGCCGGATTCCCGCACGCCGGGATGACATTCCCACGCTGTCATCCCTCGTCGTTCACCACTGCGTGCCCGCGACGCCGCACGCAGCCGCCAGAAAGTCCGAAAACGCCCGGATCACGAGCGATGCCTGCCGATGCTGCGGGTAGACGACATAAATCGACGACGGTGGTGGCTCGAAGTCGTCGAGTACCGTCACGAGACGGCCGCCCAGTAAGGCGGGGGCGACGATAAACACCGGCAGCCAAGTCACGCCCAGCCCGGCGACCGCAGCATCGCGCGCCAGCTCGCCGTTGTTCACGCGAAGCCGTCCGGACACCGGAATCTCGAGCGGCTGCCCGTCGCGCGAGTAATGCCAGCTCACGCGCTGGCTGTGACCGTAGGGCAGCAACGTGTGATTGCTCAGATCTTCGGGTGTCTGCGGCGCACCGTGGGTTTCGAGATAGCGCGGACTGACGCACGTGACCATGCGCATGGGCGCAACGGTGCGGGCGATCAGCGACGAGTCGGCCAGCGCGCCGATGCGCACCGCCACGTCGTAGCCTTCGCCGATGATGTCCACCGTGCGGTCGTTCAGTTCGAGTTCGATGGTGACGTCGGGATACGTCGTGAGAAACGACGGAATCGCCGAGTTGAGGAACATCGTCCCGAACGACATCGGGGCGGACACCCGCAAGTTGCCGCGCGGACGCTCACCCTGACTGCTCACGGCCAGATTCGCAGCTTCCACGTCTTCAAGGATGCGTCGGGCGCGCTCGTAATAGACCCGGCCGAGGTCGGTCACGGCCAGGCGCCGGGTCGTACGCAGCAGCAGACGTACCCCGAGCGATTGCTCCAGCGAAGAGATGCGGCGACTCACGAACTGCTTCGACAGTCCGAGTTTCGCCGCCGCGCCGGTAAAACTCATGGCGTCCACGGCGCTGACGAAGATGCGCATGTCGTCGAGCAGGTCCATCGGCAATGTTTCCGTCTTCAATAAATCACGGGTGACAACGAGCGTACTTCAATGCGCATTGTCACCCTGAGAAAGACAATCTTAGCCGAGATGCCGACGGCGTTTGCGACTGAAGCTACCTGAGCGCCAGAC
Source organism: Pandoraea sp. NPDC090278 (assembly GCF_044772185.1). Lineage (NCBI taxonomy): Bacteria > Pseudomonadati > Pseudomonadota > Betaproteobacteria > Burkholderiales > Burkholderiaceae > Pandoraea > Pandoraea sp. NPDC090278. The sequence continues at coordinate 747,201 of NZ_JBIVYJ010000002.1, forward strand.
GCAAGCCCATCAGAATCGCCGCAGTGCCCGCGACGGCCAGCGCCGTCGGCCGATGCCCGAAGATGCCCCAGTCGAGCAGCGCGGTCACCACGGGCACCAGATAGAACAGGCTCGTCACCGTCACCAGATTGCCGGACGCGATCATTCGGTAGAGCAGCAGCGTCGCGCCGACCGAAATCACGAGGCCCATGTAGAGCAGCGGCAGCCAGAAGCCTAAGGTGCCGTCGAAGTGCCACGGCTGCGTCGGGGCGACAAGCAAGGCCAGCGCCAGTCCGACTGCGTATTGCAGCGGCAGCACGTCGAGGGGCGTTTGTCGTGACCCCTTTTGCGCGAGCGTGCCGAGCGTCATACAGGCGAGCGCGGTGAGCGCCCATATGGACCCCGCCGCCGATAGCCGTGCCGACATCAGACTTTGTGCGACGACGAGTGCCAGCCCGACCAGCGCGACCGCCAGCCCCAGCAAACGTCGCGCACTATGACGACGCTCCAGTGCCACGAGTGTAAGGATCGGCTGGACGCCGAGCACTGTCGCCAGCGCCCCCGGGGTGATGCCGCTGGCGAGCGCCAGCAGATACGACGCCTGATAGCCACCGATGAGTAGCACGCCAGTGCCCGCCACCTGCCAGCCGGTACCCGCTGCGGGCCACCATTGGCGACGTGTCAGCGCGATCAGCGTGAGCGCCGCGAACGCGACCCCCAACCGAATGACGAGAAACGCAAACGCCGACGCGTGCGCCAGCCCCCATTTGGCGGCCAGTGCGCCGCCGCTCCACAACAGAACAAACAAGAGCGTCGCGCCATGTCGGCGCAATGCAAGACCATCGAGTTGCATCGATCTTCCCCTGAGCAGCGTGTCCCGTGTGTCGTGCGATGTTTGCGTCGCGACGTCATCGAGACATCGACGCAAAGTCATCTCGGCTGGCGCAACGCGCGCAGACCACTGGAACCCGCTGAAATTCGAATGAAAAGGTGTTGAGCCGGGTGATGGACACCCAGCGAGCCGTGCGTGGCGTCAGGCCACGAAGGCTACGACCACGTCGGCGACCACCACGACGGGCGGTGCCACGCCGGACGGCGGGGGAGGTGCGACGGCTGCAAAACGTCCGCGCAGTCGAGCACCGACACCGCGTTGCGGCGGCGAAATCGATGCTACGGCGAGGTGGACGGATGCGTAAGCAGTCATGGATCGATGCAGGGATCGAATGGGTGTTGATTCGAGTGTCGAATCACGCCCGTCACTCGACGAGCGTGAACACACTTTACACGGAGGCATTGGAGCGGGCAAGCGCTCAACGTCACGTACGTCAGACGGTCGGCCAGGCACCCGTACGCTCGACGCTGGGCGATGCCTCGCCGTCGCGCCAGGCGGCCGGTAGCGCACCTCGTACGCGTCGGACTTCGCGCACGTGCAGACGCACCAGTCGCAGCGCCCCTTCGAAGCCGCTTTGCGTTTCGTCGTGCCAAAGGACTTCTGCGTCGCCCGCGACATGCAGGAAGTCACCCGACGCGAAGTCGACGAACACCAGCCCGGCGCGCGGGTTGGCGTGCAGATTGCCGAGCGTGTTGTAGAACGAATTGCCGCGAAAGTCGGGCCACACCAGCGTGTTGGCGTCTTCCACGCGTACGAACCCCGGTTTGCCGCCGCGATGCGAGACGTCGGTGCCTGCACTGCGCGCCGTCGCGCCATCTCCTGCGTAATGCGTAGCGACGAAGAACGTGTCGGCGCTCGCAATTTGCCACTGAGCGTCGTCGTCGAGTGAGGTTTGTGACGGTTCGGCCACGGGCGGTACGTCGTGTGCTTGCGACGTCGCTTCGCGCTTGCGGATGTACTGCGGGCAATTGCCGAAACTCTGGGCGACTTGCAGGGTGAATCCCTGCGCATCGACTTCGCCGATGGGACCGTTGACGCGATTGCGACGCCGCGTCGAAGGCTCGATCCCCAGCAAGCCGATCGGCGCGCCCACCGTCACCGCGCCGTAGAGCGGATCGGTCGGCGGCGGAAAGGCGTTCACGCGCAGCAGCGTTGGATCGGGTGATTGCGCGAAGCCGGGCGTGCCGCTCAGCAGCGTGGCCCACGGCTGATCCTCGGCATCCAGCCCGCCCATGACGAGAAACGGCAACTGCTCGAAGAACTGACGGTGCTGATCGGGCATCGCGAGACGAATCACGCGCGACCCCACCTCCGCCATCTGCTCACGGGAGCCCGCAAGCGTCTGCACGTACATTTCGCCCGCGTGAAAGAGCGATTCCAGTTGAAGCGGTGACGGGGCGGGGGCGTTCATGATGCTCTCCTTCGGTTCGGGCGGCGCTCGGCCAACGCATCACACGATGCACCGGTGACCCGAGCGGCCTTCATTCAACCTTCATGCGGCAACAGCGTTCAGACCACACGCCGTCGACGGCATCGCTACGAAACGCGGCAGCGCTTCGATGCGCGCAAGCCACGCGCGCACGGCCGGGTACGGTTGCAGCGACACGTTGCCTTCGGGCGCATGCGCCAGGTACGAGTACAGCGCGACGTCGGCAATCGTCGGCGTGGCGGCCGTGACGAACGGCGTGGCGTTCGGTGCGGTGAGATGCGCTTCGAGACGCGTGAGCAGCAACACGCCACGTTCGACCATCGCGGTCGTATCGACGCCACGATTGAACACGACAGCCACACGCGCCGCCGCTGCGCCGAACGCGAGATCGCCAGCGGCGACCGACAGCCAGCGTTGCACGTGGGCGGCGGCCACGGCGTCGTGCGGCAGCCAGGCTTGTTGCGCGTCGTAGCGGGTCGCGAGGTAGACGAGGATCGCGTTCGAATCGGAGAGGATCACGCCGTCGTCGTCGATGGCGGGCACCTGACCGAACGGGTTGATGGCGAGGTACGCAGGCTGCTTGTTCTCGCCGGTCGCCAGATCGACGTCGATGGCTTCGTACGGCAAGTCGAGCAGATTGAGCATCAGCTCGATGCGATGGCAGTGGCCAGAGAGCGCGAAACGGTAGAGCCTGATCGGACGCGCAGGGCGGGCGGGAACGTAGGCGTGAATGTCGGTGGGGCGGGTCATCGGGCATCTCCGTGGGTGACTGGATGCGGCAGCCCCGGAGTCGGAACCGTCACGCAATACGTGAATTGTCCATCCGGTCGATTTTCGGATAAATGGCGTGAGCCTGATTTGACTACTCCATAAATCGGAGTAATCATGCGCCGCATGGACAAACTTCGCGCAATGCAGACGTTCGTGGCCATCGTCGATCAGGGCAGCCTGAGTGCGGCGGCACGCGCGCTCGATTCGTCGCTGCCCGCCGTGGTGCGGACGCTGGCGGCGCTGGAAACTTCCCTGGAAGTACGGTTGCTCAATCGTACGACGCGCCGCATCGCCCTCACCGAAGAGGGGCGCACCTACCTCGACACCTGCCGTCAGATCCTCAGCGAGCTACACGAGGCCGAGGCGCGGCTGGCGGCGCGTCACGAAGCGCCTAGCGGCACGCTGGTCGTCACCGCACCGGTGCTGTTCGGGCAGATGCACGTCGCCCCGGCGATGTGCCGGTTCCTGCGCGCGTACCCGAACGTCAAATGCAGGCTCCTGCTCAACGACCGTGTGGTGAATCTGTGGGAGGAGGGCATCGACGTCGGCATCCGGATTTCGCCGCTCGACGACTCCACGCTTGTCGCGCAGGGCATCGGGGCGATTCGCCGCGTGGTGGTCGCGAGTCCCGCGTGCATCGCGGAGCAGGGCGAGGTGACGCATCCGCGCGATCTGCTGGGCAAGAACTGCATCCTCTCGCATGGCGGCGGTTACGGCCAATGGCGTTTCTGGGAAGGGGGGAGGGAGTTCGTCGTGCCCGTCGACGGCAACCTTGAAATCAGTCACGGCATGACGGCCGTCGAGGCCTGTGCCGACGGCATGGGCTACGGTTGCTTTCTGTCGTATCAGGTAGCGCAGGCGATGGACGAGGGGCGGCTCGTGCGCGTATTGAAGGATTACGAAGGACCGGCGCGACCGGTGAATATCGTCTATCCGCATGCGCGCCTGTTGCCGTCGCGCACGCGTGCGTTTGTGGAGTGGATGAAGCGGGAGTTGCCTGACGTGGCGACGCGGTGGCGTTGAAGAAGTCGCGTCGAACCGGTCGACGAGCGGACGTCAGATAAAAGAACGCGGAAAGCGACGGAGCCGCTTCCCGCTAAAAAAGCCCGCCGACGCCAACCGGCGGGCCGCTTCGTTCTTTTGTCAGTTCAGGCGACGATCAGTCACGGTCTTCGCGCCAGCCACGGTGCCAGCCGCGATCGTGACGACGTTCTTCCCAGCGGCGCTCGCGCCAGTCGTCATAGCGGTCGCGACCGTAGTACACGACCGGCTGCGGCGCCACAACGACCGGTGCGGGCATGCCGAGATAGAGGCCGACGTCCACGCGCGCCGAGGCGGCGGTGGAAGCGACGGTGGCAGCAGCGCCAAGGGCAGCGATGATCAGAATGCGTTTCATGGTGTCCTCCATGAGTCCTGCTTTTGTTGATTCGGTAGTGGCGTTGGCCACGTTGTTGAAACCGTTGAAGCCAGTCTAGCGATGGCCTCGCGTAGCAGGTGCAACGAGTGTGTTGGGGATGTGTCGTTTTGTAACGCCGATGGACGAGGCGGCGTCGACGAAAAAATCGGGCGCAGAAAACACAAAAGGCGTCACACGAAATTCGCGTGACGCCTTTTGCATTTAATCGTTGGTAGGCTCGATTGGATTCGAACCAACGACCCCCACCATGTCAAGGTGGTGCTCTAACCAACTGAGCTACGAGCCTAGAAAGACCGCGAGTATATGGGGTATTTCTGAAGCTGGCAAGCGTTTTGCGAAAAAATCTTAACGAAACGCGCGTGGATGCACCGTCGCGTGCTCATTCTCCTCGCTTGGTGGCGGCCCCCGAAGCGCCCCGCTTCGGCTTGATGCGCACCCAGATGCCCTTGTTGCCGCCGCTGCCCGAGCGTTGCTCCACGTCGAACAGCCCGATGGTCGCGACCAGATCGCTCAGTTTGCCGAAGCCATAGTTACGTGCGTCGAAGTCGGGCGCTTGCTTCGCGATGTGACTGCCCATCGCGCCGAGGCTGGCCCAGCCGTCTTCGTCCGACACGCCGGTCACGGCGTTGCGCAACAGCCGAACAAGCCGTGCGTCGCGTTTGAGTTCGGCGGCGCTGCGACGCTTGCGCGGCGTGGGCGCTTCGTCGTCGTCCGGCTCATCGTCCTGGCGCAGCAATTCGGTGTAGATGAACTTGTCGCACGCGGTGACGAAGGGCTGCGGTGTTTTGCGCTCACCGAAGCCGTACACGATCAGGCCCTGCTCGCGAATGCGCGATGCGAGCCGCGTGAAGTCGCTATCGCTGGAGACGAGGCAGAAGCCGTCGAAGCGCCCGGTGTAGAGCAGATCCATCGCGTCGATGATCATGGCGCTGTCGGTGGCGTTCTTGCCGACCGTGTAACGGAATTGCTGGATGGGCTGGATCGAGTACTCGAGCAGGCACTTCTTCCAGCCGTCGAGATTCGGTTTGGTCCAATCGCCGTAGATCCGCTTCACGCTGGCGACGCCGTACTTGGCGACTTCGGTGAGCAGACCTTCGACGATGGCGGGTGCGGCGTTATCGGCGTCGATGAGCACGACGAGCGTGGGGCCTTGAGCGGCCACCGGTGTTGTCACGGTCATGGCGGGGTTCCTTGGACGCAAAGATGTGTCGGATCTTTCGGATCGGTCGGACGCTTTGCATTATGACCCGGAACTGTGACCGCCATGCCTCATATGCTTGGGAGAGGCTAACGCGTGCCTCGCTGCCCCAGCGGCGCGAACCACAACACGCCGATGCCGACGAGCAGGCTCACCGCCGCGAACATCAGCCCCGAGGTGAACGAGTGCGTCCAGTCCTTGAGCACGCCGACCACGATGGGGCTCAAAGCAGAACCGAGGTTGCCGACCGCATTGATGACGGCCAACCCCAGCGCGCGGGTGTGCGGCGCGAGGCTGCGGTCCGGCACCGTCCAGAAGATCGCCATCGCCGTGTACGCGCCGGTCGACGCCATCGCCACCCCCGCGAGACGCAGCGACGGTTCCGGTGCGAAGCACGTGACGACCCAGCCCGCAGCGGAGAACAGCATCGGCAACACGAGGTGCCAGCGTCGCTCTTGCAGACGGTCGGAGCGGCGTCCCCACCAGATCATGCCCGCAATGGTGCACACGGACGGGATGGCGGCGAGCAGACCGATGGTGACGTTGCTGCTCGTCGTGCCGAAGCTCTTCACGATCTGCGGAATCCACAGCGACGCCAGCGAGAGCGTGTTGACGAGACAGAAGTACCCGAGCGCAAACTTCGCAACGCTCGGCGTGCAGATCGCACGCCACATGCTGGTGTTGGCGCCCGACGTACCGGACGTCGCGCTCGCTTGTCGTGCCGTCGCTTCGGCACGATCACGTTCGATCATCGCGCCGAGCGTCTGCTTCTCGGTGGCGCTCAGCCAGCGCGCGTCGGACGGCTTGTCGTCGAGATACCACCAGGTGACGAGGCCGAGCAGTACCGTTGGCAGGCCTTCGAGCACGAACAGCCATTGCCAGCCAGCGAGTCCGGCCACGCCGTCCAGACGCAGCAGATAGCCCGATGCAGCAGCACCGAGCGCCGACGTCACCGGCATCGCGATCATGAACCACGCGTTGGCGCGTGCGCGTGCCGCAGACGGGAACCAGTCGCCCATGTACAGCAGCATGCCCGGCAGGAAGCCTGCTTCGGTAATGCCGACGATGGCGCGAATCAGATAGAGGCTGGTGGCGTCATGCGCAAACATCGTCGCGCTCGATGCCAGGCCCCACGCGATCAGAATCGCGCCGATCCAGCGACGCGCGCCGAACTTCACGAGCATCAGGTTGCTCGGTACGCCGCACAGCACGTACGTCAGATAGAAAACCGTCGAGGCCATGCCGAACATCGTGCTCGTGAGCCCGAGGTCCTGACTCATCGTGAGTGCTGCGAAGCCGACGTTGATGCGGTCGAGGAACGAGAACAGGAACAGGACGAACAGAAAGCCGAGCAAACGCCGCGAGATCTTGCGCACGACGGCGCGCTCCATCGCTTCGCTGGCGACGCGATGAACCGGGGCGTCTGCAGGAATGCGGGCGTCGGGTACGGATGCGGCAATACCGCCGGTAAGACCGGCGGCGGGCGTGATACGACTCATGATGGGTGTCTTCTCCAGCGCTCCCCGCCTTGTTTGATGTGGCGGTGTTTTGAGATGGGGTCCGCCATCGGGGGCGGACGCCGAAAGGAACTGAACGAACGATATGAACGATTGGGCGTCGCGTACCGCCGTCAGGCGGCTTGCAACTGCGTGCTGCTCTCAGCCTGCGTGATGAGATCGATCACGCGTTGCGGATAGCGGATCTCGTTGGCGAGCAGCAGCACGACTTTGGCGAGCAGCAACTCGCGCTTGTCCGCCGGGGCGGCGTCGATGGCCAGCGCGAGTGTGTCGTAGATGTCTTCGAGGCCTGCGATGGCGGTTTGTTGAGCGGTCATGACGAGCTTCCTTGGAGAGCGGGGCGTTCAGGCGAGCGCCGTCGCCTGCGCAAGGGCGCTGGCCAGACGCGAGGCGTCGAGCTGCAACCAACGGGCGCAGATATGGTGATCGGGGCGTACGAGGTACGCCGTGCCATCGGCCGCGCCGTACTTGGCGGCGGCGTGGCCTGTCGGGTCGGGCAATGTGAGGTCGGCACCCGCCACGGTGTTTTCGGACAGCGCGAAGGCGATGACCTTGACGGGCACGCCACGCTCGCGCCACGTCACGATGGCCTGACGCAGCGCGTCGTCGAGCGGCGCATCGCCGAACGTCACGAGATGGAACGCCGCGCCGAGGTGGTCGTAGAGATAGTCGTTCTCAGCGAGCTTCACGTTCGGTGTCGGTGCGCCGACGCTCGGGCCTGCGGTCATCGTCGCGTTGTCGTCGTTCGGACTGTTGAGCGGCGAGTGACGATAGTCGTGCGCGCGCGACGTACGCCAGTGGAACAGCGGACGCACGAATTCATGATCGAGCGAGAGATCGAGCACGGCGTCGCGCAGCACGCGGAATCCATGTGACGGCGGCGTCATGAAGCGCGTACTCTTGCCCGCTTCCGAAATGATCTCGCGTGCAGCGCCCACGCGGTCGTGCGTGTACGACGCCAGCAACGGCGTCGGGGCCGCGCCCTTGACGACAGCCGCGAGTTTCCACGACAGATCGATGGCGTCCTGAAAACCGGTGTTGGCCCCGCGCACGCCGAAGATCGGCAGCAAGTGGGCCGCGTCACCGGCGAAGAGCACGCGCCCATGCACATAGTCGGGCAGCGTTAGCGCGCGCGCCGAGTACACCGAGCACCAGTCGAGTTCCCACGGCTTGCCGCCGAGACCCATCATGTCGAGTTGTGCGTTGATGCGCGCGCGAATCGTCTCCGGTTGCAGCGCGTGTTCGGACGTCTCATCGACTGGCAACTGATAGTCCACTCGCCAGATCTCGCCCGGCTCACGATGCATCAGCACGGTGTTGCCCGGGTTCCAGTCGGGGGCGAAGAAGGCAAGACGCTCGGTCGGCAGATCGAGATCGATGCGAATGTCGGCGATGACGAAGCGGCCCTCATAGCTCGCGCCTTCGAAGCGCAGGCCGAGCGTCGTGCGTACTGTCGAGCGCGCGCCGTCGGCGGCGACGAGCCAACTCGTGCGCTGCGTGTACTCGCCCTCGGGCGTGTCGATTTGCAGCGCGACACCGTCGTCGTCCTGCGTCAGTCCGGTGAGCTTGTTGCCCCAGCGAATCTCGACGAGCGGCTCGCGCTCGATGGCGTCGACCAGATAACTCTCGAGCACGTTTTGCTGGAGGTTGATGAGCGGTGCGAAGCGGTCGTCGTCATCGACGGGCGACTCCATGCGAAACACGCGCTGGCCGCGATAGTACGAGTTGCCGCTCGTCCACGGCAGACCGTTGGCGACGACGGCGTCGGCCACGCCGACCGCTTGCAGAATCTCCTGCGAGCGACGCGTGAAGACAATCGCGCGGCTGCCTTCGGAGACTTGCTGTTCGGCTTGCAGCACGACGCAGCGCACACCGTGACGCGCCAACGCCAACGCCGTGACCATGCCGATCGGACCGCCGCCCACGATGGTGACGGGCACGGCCGGGGCGTCGCTCTGCGGCGCAAAATGGGGATAGACGCGATACGTGTGATACAGCGACGCGCGCGGGGTGGTTTCTGGTTTATGCATGGTGATGCGGCACCCGAAAAGCCGCTCGGCGCGTGTGGGGCGAGGCCTCTTGTCAGCGGGGAGGCGGCGCAGGCACGGCGCGCAAATGACGAGGAACGTCATCGAGCATTTAGTTGCTAACGCAACAATTCTAGTGTGCTAAGGTTGCGTTCGCAACCAAATATCGACCCATTTCGTCTAGGGGAAAACACTGAAATGCGGCCATCCCACAAATCGCTCGACCAGTTCCTGACGTACAAGATGCACCGCCTGATGAAGCAGCACGACAGGCGCATTGCGCAGTCGTACGCGGACGGTGCGCAGTTGAGTCTGGCGGAATCGCGCGTGCTGGCGGCGGTGGGCACGGCCGGGGCGTTGTCGAACTCGGAGCTGGCGCGCCGGGCGAATCTGGACAAGAGCCAGGCGAGCCGTGGGGCGGACGGGCTGGTCACGCGCGGGTTGGTGCGCCGTGCCCCGGACGAACACGACGGCCGCGCTGTGAAAGTGACGCTCACGCCGGAGGGCGAGCGTGTCTGGCGCGTGGTGATCGACGCCGCACGCACGCATTACGAACGACTGTTCGAAGCGCTGAGTGACGACGAGATGCGCGTGTACGAACTTCTGCTGGACAAGCTGCTGCTGCGTTCGGATGAACTTGATGAGCTGGAGTGACTTGGCACCACAACCACGCCGCGCGCGTCGGCACCATGAAGAAGGGCACCCGAAGGTGCCCTTTTTTTATCGCTGAGGTCTAACCCGATTACGCAAAGTTCAGCGTCTTCGTCAGATCGCCCGGCGGGTTCGTGCCGCGCGCTGCGAAGGCAGCGTTGCGATACGCGATGCCCTCGAGCGTCGGCAGGTCGTGCAGACGCGTGACGAAGCGCAGGACCGACGTGGTGTCGTAGAACGTGTGATCGACGTTGCCGCGCTTGGCGAACGGCGACACCACGATGGCCGGAATGCGCGAGCCCGGACCCCAGCGGTCGCCCTTCGGCGGCGCCACGTGATCCCACCAGCCGCCGTTCTCGTCATACGTGATCACGACCACCATGTTGTTCCACTGCGGCGACTTCATCAGGTGCGCAAGCACGTTCGCCACGTGCTGGTCGCCGGACTCCACGTCCGAATAACCGGCGTGCTGATTCAGGTTGCCCTGCGGCTTGTAGAACGTGACGGCAGGCAGCTTGCCTGCAATCGCGTCGGCGATGAATTTGTTCGAGATCGGGCTGTCGCCTTCACCGCCATCGCGCAGGTGTTCCTCGCGTGCTGCCGTGCCCGGTGCGAACTGGGCGAAGTAATTGAACGGCTGGTGGTGGTACTGGAAGTTCGGCTTGTCCGCGCCGCCCTTGTGGTCGAGCGCCGATTGCCATGCGCCCGCATACCAGGCCCACGACACACCCTTCGTCGACAGCAGGTCACCGATGGTGGCGTAGTTCTGCGGCGGCAGCGTGGCCGGGTTCGAGGGGTCGGCGAGATGCTTGTCGCCCGATGCGGCGGGCTTGATCGGCGACGGCTGATACGCAGGCATCATCGTGTTCACGGCGAAGTTGTCCGGTGTGATCGCACCGTCGCGCACGAACTTCGGCTTGCCGTCGGCCGCCGACGCGGGCGAGTCCGGCGCAACCGCGAGACGCACACCCTGCGGACCGTCGGCCAGCACGGCGACCTTGTCCTTGGCCGGGCTCTGCGCGGCGTTCGGATACATCGGCGGGCGCGCCGTCACAAGGAACTGGTGGTTCAGGAACGAGCCGCCGAAGGCCGCCATGAAGAAGTTGTCGCACATCGTGTACTGCTGCGCGATCTTGTACATGTCGAGCGTCTTGGCCGTGTCGCCGTAGTAGCCCATCACCAGACCGCCCGAGTCCGCCCAGGCGGCGAACTCGTTGTTCGCGCCGTCGTTGATCTGCATCTGGTTCTGCCAGAACAGGTGCCACAGGTCGCGCGTGATGACCGACTCCGGCAGCAGCTTGCCCTCGGTGTCCTTGAGCATGAACGGTGCGTTCGGCTGGCGCGCAATGTCCTTCTCGGTGATGTGGTACTTCTTGCCGCCGATCATCTGCGAGCGCGGCACCAGACCGTCGAACACGGGCGGCAGCAGCGACATCGGCGTCTTGCCGTCGCGATCGAGCTGCGTGTAGCTCGATGCGGCCACCTTCGAGAGCGGCTTCTCGATGCCGGGGAAGTCGGCGAACAGGTTGTTGAAGCTGCGGTTCTCGAGATAGATCACGACGACCGTCTTCACATTGGCCTTGAGCTGAGCGTCGAACGTGCCGCCTGCGGCGACGGCGGTCGGTGCACCGGCACCGCCTTCGGTCGCGCAGCCGCTCAGCGACGCGCCAGCGGCACCGGCGGCGCCAATGGCGGCCAGACCTTGCAGAATGCGGCGACGCTGCGGGTTCGTCGGATCGTCGTCGTGCGAGAGGTCGGCGTCGAGTGCCGGATCGTGCGGCTGGGGCGTGGTGTCGTGCGTCATGATGTCCTTGTTTGACGTGTCGGGCAGTGGGGCGCGCGTGAGCGCCCGCGACCGGTCGGCAAGGACTGACGGGCAGGGTCCGCAGGTAACTCAGGACCCTTAACGTGTCGGCTTGCCCGGGCGGGCGAGGCAAGCGACGGTTTTACGCGGGGAATGTGACATTTCGGTGACATCGCCGAGGCGTCACGCAATGTGAAACAGGTCGGGGTCGGCGCGTTTGCAGATCGCGCCGGTTCGGCGGGGACGTGACGTGCTGAACCTTAATGAGACGATGAACGTGACGACGGGCAAAAAGCGGCGCGTTCGGATCGACTAGGCCGCCCGACGTCCCGGATAGCCCGTGTCCTGAAAGAGTCCGGTCTGGAATTGCTCCACCAGATCGTCGAGCAGCGCGCGCAGGGCGCTGGGCATCTGCTTGCGCGAGATGTACACGCCATAGACGGTCATTTCGCGCGGCACGTAGTCGGGCAGCAGCGCGACGAGCGAACCGTCGCGCAGATGCGGCAGGGCCGAGTAGACCGGCTGCATTGAGATGCCTGCGCCCGCGAGCGTTGCGGCGAACACCACGTTCACTTCATTGGCCGACAGATTGCCGCCCACGGGGACGCCGAGCGGCACGCCGTCATGCGTGAATTGCCAGAGGCTCTTGCCGAAGTAGGTGTACGTCAGACAGTTGTGGAGCGCGAGGTCTTCGGCGCGCGTCGGTGTGCCGTGACGTTGCAGATAGGACGGCGCGGCGCAGATGACGGAATGGCACGTCGCCAGCTTGCGGGCGATGAGACCGGGCGACGGCTCGGTCGTCACGCGAATGGCGAGGTCGATGCGCTCGTCCACCAGATCGACGGTGCGGTCCGCGACCACGAGATCGATCGCGACACCCGGATGCTTCACGATGAAGCGCGTGACCGCCGCAGCAAGAAACGCCTGACCGAGCGACGTGCTGCACGCAACGCGCAACAAGCCACGCGGCGTGCTGTCGGCGTTCGACGCGCATGCCAGATCGTCGGCGATGCCGAGCATTTCGCGACAACGCGGCAGGGCGTCGTTACCGGCGTCGGTGAGGCTCACGGCGCGGGTCGTCCGATGCAGCAAGCGGGTGCCGAGCCACGCTTCGAGTTCGGCGAGGTAGCGCGAGACCATCGCCCGCGACATATCGAGCCGCTGCGCCGCCGCCGTCAGCGAGCCGCGCTCGGCCACTTCCGTAAAGACCCGCATCGCCGTCAGACGGTCCATGATTTGCTCGATCGATGCAACAAAGTGATCGTCATTATGGGCTTTTTTTGCGCGAGTGGCGCGACTACGATGGCAATCATGGAAAGCGCGAAATCGTCCTGAACGTTCGCGCTGCAACACACAGGAACCTCGTTATGACCTCAGCCACGCCGCAAACCGCCCCTCAAGCCACGTTGCATTACATCGCCGACCCGCTGTGCGGCTGGTGCTACGCCGCCGCGCCGCTCGTGCGTGCCGCGCGCGACTTGGCCGGTCTTGACGTCGCGTTTCACGGTGGCGGCATGATGGCCGGTCCGAACGCCCAGCCCGTCACGCCGCAGTTGCGCAACTATGTCATGCCGCACGATCACCGGATCGCAGCCCTGACCGGCCAGCCGTTCGGTGACGCTTATTTCGAAGGCCTGCTGCGTGACGGCACCGCCGTGTTCGATTCCGCCCCGCCCACGGCAGCCGTGCTGGCAGCCGAAGCGCTTGCGGGACGCGGCCTCGACATGTTCGCCGCCGTGCAGCGCGCCCATTACGTCGACGGCAAACGCATTGCCGATCGCGACGTGCTGATCGATCTCGCGGCGGACCTCGGGCTGGATCGCGATGCTTTCGGCAAAGCACTCAACGCCCAGGACGCCAACGCGCTCATGCAGCACTTCCGTGACAGCCGCGCATGGCTCACGCGCATGGGCGGCAGCGGCTTCCCGACGTTCGCGCTGGAGATCGACGGCCAACTGGAACGGCTCGAACCCGGCCGCTATCTCGGTCAGCCGGACGCGTGGCGCGACGCGCTTCGCGAGCGCCTGCTGGCGGTGCAGCCCACCGCCATTGGCGACGCTGGCGCATTGCCCCAGTGCGGCCCCGACGGCTGCGCAATCTGAATTTCCCGAATTTCACCCGCAAGTCACCCCCTCATCCGCAGGAGCATCCTGATGAAAGTCGCATTGATTGGTATCACTGGCCGCGTCGGAACGCGCGTTGCCGAAGAACTGCTGCAACGTGGTCACACGGTCACGGGCATCGCCCGGAATCCGGAGCGCGTCGAAGCTGAGAAAGGTCTCACCGTGGTCAAGGGCGACGCGTCCGATCCGTCGTCGCTCGCGCCGCTGCTCGCCGGTCACGACGCCGTGATCAGCGCCGGTCGCTTCGTCTCGATGGACGCCGCCAAACTCGTCGACGCCGTGAAGCGTGCGGGTGTGCCGCGCCTGCTGGTGGTCGGCGGTGCGGGTAGCCTCGAGATCGCACCGGGCAAGGCGCTCATCGATACGCCGGAATTCCCGGACGCCTACAAGCCCGAAGCAAGCGCCGGTCGTGTGTTCCTGGAAGTGCTGCGCGCCGAGCCGAAGGATTCGTCGCTGAACTGGACGTTCCTGTCGCCGTCGGCACTGTTCGAGCCGGGCGAGCGCACGGGCAAGTTCCGCATCGGCGGCGACGGACTGCTCGTCGATGCGAACGGCAAGAGCTGGATCTCGATGGAAGACTACGCGATTGCGCTGGTCGACGAGCTTGAGAAGAACCAGCACCCGCGTGCGCGTTTCACGGTCGGTTATTGAAATGCGGAAGGCAGGTGACGCTGACGCTCATGTCGATCAGCGCGCCTGCCGGAAAGTGAGGTTGTAACGCACGGCTTGCGCGTCGAAGCTGCCTTCGACGCTCGCAATGCCGTGATAGACGAGTCGCGAGGGACCGCCCCACACGACGACGTCGCCTGGCTCCAGCCGCACGCGCCGTGTGCGGTCTCCCCGTTGCAGGCCGCCCCACAGAAAGACAGCGGGCAAGCCCAGCGAGACGGACACGATAGGCGCGCCCAACTCGCGCTCGTCGCGATCCTGATGCAACGTCAGTCGCGCGTCGAGCGTATAGCGGTTGATGAGGCACGCGTCGGGCGAGAAATCGCGATACCCGGCCGCTTCGGACGCATCGCTTGCGAGCGCGACGAACGACGCAGGCATCGCGGGCCACGGTTGCTTCGAGAGCGGATCGTGCGTGCCGTACCGATAGCCCATCTTGTCGCTGATCCACCCTACGTCCCCGCAATTGGTCATGGCGACCGACATCCGCTTGCCGCCCGGCGTCAGCCAGTGACGCAACGGCGCCTGCGCAATCACCGAATCGATATCCGCTTGCAGCGTTGTGAGACGCGAACGCGCAAAGCCGCGCAGCACAAACGCGCCCGGGCCGAGTTCGTCGGTTTGCGGGGCGTGGGTAGTGTCGTCGTCGGCATCGTTGCCGAAGAGGTCGAGCGTCATGGCGATGTCATGAGGGCCGGAGGATGTCAGGTAGCGTCGTGCAAGATCACACCGAGCGTGTGGCGATGGCCGCTGCGCACACGGCTCACGCCGTGCCGCATGTTCACGCGATACACGCCGCGTGTACCGTTCACCGGCCGGTGATGCACCGCGAAGACGACGGCGTCGCCGCGCGTGAGTGGCACCACTTCAGCACGCGACTGCATGCGCGGACGTTGCTCGGTCAGCACGAACTCGCCACCGGTGAAGTCCTCGCCGGGCTGCGACAGCAGAATCGCTACTTGCAACGGGAAGACATGCTCCCCGTAGAGATCCTGATGCAGGCAATTGTAGTCGCCCGCTTCGTAACGCAAAAGCAAGGGTGTCGGGCGGCGCTGATCGGCGTCGTGGCATTGCGTGAGATAGGCGCGATGCGTCGGCGGATAGTGCGTGTCGATGCCCATCACCTTGTACCAGCGGTGCGCAATGTCGCGCAGCGGCGCGTAGAACGCTTCGCGCAATTCGGCGACGAGCGACGGCAGCGGGTAGGCGAAGTACTGGTACTCGCCTTGCCCGAAGCCGTGACGCGCCATCACGATCCGGCTGCGAAAGCGTTCGGACGTCGGTGTGGTGCCGGTACGTCCGTTCGTCTCTCCGTACATTTCGCACAGCGCTGCGCACTCGTCGGCATTGAGTAGATTCGGAATACGCGCCGCGCCGAAAGCGTTCAGTTCGACTTCCAGCGCGGCCCAGTCGAGCGACGTGATGCGAGCGCTCACAGCTTCACCTTGGCAGAGCGATGGTCGCTGTCGTGTCGCTCGCCACGCTCCTCATGCTCGTGCACGAGCAACGCGCGTTTGCGCTCCACGCCCCAGCGGTAGCCCGACAACGCACCGTCGTTACGAACGATGCGGTGACACGGAATCGCCACGGCGAGCGTGTTGGATGCACACGCCTGCGCTACAGCGCGCACGGCACGCGGCGAGCCGATGCGCTCGGCGATGTGGGCGTAGCTCGCCGTTTCGCCCGCAGGCACGTCACGCAACGCTTGCCACACGCGCTGCTGGAACGCGGTGCCGCGCACGTCGAGCGGCAACGACAGGCCGATGTGCGGCGATTCGACGAAGCCGACCACCTGCGCGACCCAGCGCTCGAATTCGGCATCTGCGCCGACGAGTTCCGCCTTGGGGAAGCGATCTTGCAATTCGCGCACGAGCGCGTCCGGATCGTCGCCCAGCGAAATTGCGCATAGACCGCGCGAAGTTGCGGCCACGAGCAGTGCACCCAGCGAGCATTGCGCCACGGCAAAGCGGATCGACTCAGCTTTGCCGCCTGCGCGGAAGGCCGCTGGTTTCATGCCGAGCAGGGCGTCGGCACTGGCGTAAAAGCGGCCGTTGGAGTTGAAGCCAGCGTCGTAGAAGGCCGACGTGACGCTCTCCGCGTCGGGCAACGCATCGCGCACGCGTTCTGCGCGGCGAGCGTTCGCATAGCCACGTGGTGTCACCCCCGTCACCGAGCGAAACAGTCGGTGAAAGTAGTGCTGGCTGAGTCCGGCTTCAGCCGCGAGCGTTTCGAGCGACGGCGGCACCTCGGCGGCCTCGATGCGGCGGCAGGCGGCCGTCACCAGCGCGGCATGACGCGCGTCGAGCGCGCCCTGATCGGGCTTGCAGCGTTTGCAGGGACGAAAGCCTGCACGCTCGGCCGCTGCCATATCCGTGTGGAACGCGACGTTCTCGCGGCGAGCCAGTCGCGCGCCGCACGACGGACGGCAAAACACGCCGGTCGTGCGCACGGAGTAGAAGAATTCGCCGTCCGCCTGCTTGTCGCGCGCCACGACGGCGGCCCATTTGGCGTCGTCGGTGGCATAGCGAGATGTCGCCGGACCCGTGCGCGCATCCGACGACTCTTTGTGCGAGGCGTCGTTGTCGTGCGGGTCGCGGTGCTTGGGTGACGGACGTTTGGCGGTCATAGGATAGAAGTGCATCACAAGGATCTCCCGAGGGCTGATGACTGGCTTTCAGTCTAGGGAGACGGTCGCGATGCTGCGCTCCGTTTCTTGCTATCGAATTCGA
The DNA here is from genome assembly GCF_044772185.1 of Pandoraea sp. NPDC090278. Lineage (NCBI taxonomy): Bacteria > Pseudomonadati > Pseudomonadota > Betaproteobacteria > Burkholderiales > Burkholderiaceae > Pandoraea > Pandoraea sp. NPDC090278. Next base: position 764,407 of record NZ_JBIVYJ010000002.1, read on the forward strand.
AGTCCTTCGTCAGACGCCCGGTGGCATGGTCGTGCCGAGCTTCGCGGCGAAACTCATCACCATCACCAGCACGAGCGCCTCGATCGCGACCACGCGTGCGAACGCGCTCGTATCGAGCGCCGTGTCGCCGGTGTCGAGCGCCAGACGCGGCAGAAAGTGCCAGCGGTTCCACGCGCCCAGCAACGCCGCGCACGCGACGAGGACCAGCTTCGTGATCAGCCACGCCGTATACGGGGCATTCTGCGCGCTGAACCAGAGCGACGCATTCTCACCAAGCGTGCGCCACGCGTTGAACGCGCCGGTGACGAGTGCGACGAGCATCGCCAGCGTGGCGACCGACGACAATCGCTCACCGTAGGCGGCGCGTGCCCCGACGGGCCAGTGACGCCAGCCCGGGATCACACATCCGGCCACTAGCACCACGCCCGTCCACGACGCCGCCGCTGCCACGTGCAGCGTATGCACGCCGATGGCAAGCCACGGCATCGACGCATCTGCGGCATGCCCCGTGCTCGCGCGCGCTAGCGCAAGAATCACGGCACCGGCGGCATAGACCCACCGGCCATAACGTTCCTGAAGATGTTCGCGACGGTGATGCCGGTCGCGCGGATCGTCGGCAATCGGCATGACGGCGCGCAGACGCCGCCGCGCTTCGTACCATGCCCACGCGCCCGCACACAGCAGCGCGGCACCGATTGCGGCCACCCATTGCGCGCGACCGAAATGCGTCTGCGTGAGCACGACCCACACATCGCTGAACATCGCCGACGAATCTTCCCAGTCGCCTCCCGTCATCGCCTCGGTGCTTGCCAGCACATAGGCGATCCACGCGAGCACAGCCAAACCGGCCGCGAACGCAGGCAGCACGCGCCGCGTGAGGCCACTGCGCACCGCGTGCGGGCTGCGCAGCAGCAACACGCCGAGGGCCAGCGCCAGCGCGAGATTCAGCAAGCCCGCCGTGGCGGGCTGCCAGGTGCCTGCGGCCAGTTCCGCTGGCATCACTTCACGGTGAACTTGAAGCTGCCTTGGGTGCGGTGACCGTCGCTCGCCACGGCCACCCAGTTCGCCTGATATTCCCCGGCGGCAAGTGTCGGGACGGCGAGCGTGAGGGTCTTGCGGGCGGCGTCGAGTTCGGGCTTGGCCTGCGTGACGGCGTTGCCCTTGGCGTCGACAACGGTGAGCTTCGAGAGCGCGCCTTCGAGCGCCGAGTCGAACGTCACGCGCACCGCCTTGGGCGCCTCGACGGTGGTCTGCGCAGCAGGTTCGCTCGACGCGATGTGCGCGTGCGCCCAGACCCCCTGCGACAGGCTGGCCAGCCCGATGGCGACCGCAACGGTGAGACCCCGCGTCGCGCGACGCAGCGCACCGGTTGCGCGACAGGCCTGAACAGCGGAGGAAGCGATTTTGGAAGTGCGCATATCGAATTTGGCTAAAGAGACGGGAACATTGCGGCCATCCGGCAGCGGCGGCACGCGAGGCGTGTCGAACTGCATGAGCCAACCGTCAGGGGCAATGGCGCGTGAAGCGCGCCGCTCGCGCAGTATCGCAGACCTTGCAGACAGGCGCAGCAGCCCGCCGGTTCCACCGCCGGACGCGTTGCGCGGCATCGTGTCGGGCCCTTGCCCGGGGTGTTGTCCAGACCGACGTCTCCACGGAAATCTGTGGGTTATGTGCAACTGAGTTGCAAAACGGGGTCACTCGCCGTATCATCGCGCCATATTGCAACTCTGTTGCATTTAATCGGCTACTGAATTGGCCACGCGATGTCCGGTGTATGGCTGGCATCGCCACGAATGCGCGCCGACGCGCCTGCGACGGCGTGACGCTGCGCCGGTCCCCCCGACGGCGCGCGCCAGCGGCGTCACGCTTCGCCGTACCGGTCAACCCAGGCACCGGTGCGGTGACACCCGCCTCCAGTGGGGCGACGTCGGCGCGCATCCTTCGGGCGAACGCCTGCCCCACAAGACCACAGGACTTTGTTGTCATGACTCACCCTCTCTCCCAAACCGGCGCTGTCAGCGCTGTCGCCGGTACTGATCGCCGTTTGCCCGTCACCGTCCTTTCCGGATTCCTCGGCGCCGGTAAAACCACGCTGCTCAACCATGTGCTGCGCAATCGCGAAGGCTTGCGCGTGGCGGTCCTCGTCAACGACATGAGCGAAGTCAACATCGATGCGTCGTTCGTCGAGCGTGGCGCAAGCAACGCCGGAGCGGCGCTCTCACGTACGGAAGAGCGCCTCGTCGAGATGAGCAACGGCTGCATCTGCTGCACGTTGCGCGAGGACTTGCTGATCGCCGTACGTGAACTCGCGCAGGACGGTCGCTTCGACTATCTGCTGATCGAATCGACGGGCATTGCCGAGCCGATGCCGGTGGCCGCCACGTTCGAATTCCGCGACGAAGCGGGACAGTCGCTTGCCGACATCGCGCGTCTGGACACGATGGTGACCGTCGTCGACGCTCTGCACGTGCTGAAGGACTTCAACGGGCTGGACACGCTGGCGCAACGCGGTGAAGTTGCAGGCGACGAGGACGAGCGCCGTCTCGCAGAGCTGCTGACCGAGCAGATCGAGTTCGCCGACGTGGTCGTGGTGAGCAAGGTGGATTGCGTCGATGCGTTGCAACTCGACGCCGTCAAAGCATTGATCACCGGCCTCAATCCGTCGGCCAAAATCGTGCTGGGCGAACGCGGTCAGGTGCCGCTTAACGAAGTGCTGGGCACTGGCTTGTTCGACCCCGTGCGCGCGGAGCAGATGGCCGGTTGGGCACAGGCGCTCGTGGGCGAACACGATTCCGAAATGGATACCTATGGTGTGACGAGCTTCGTGCTGCGTCAGCGCGAGCCGATGCACCCGGCGCGTTTCGCGGCGTTCATGTCGATGCCGTTCGACGGGCTGATTCGCGCGAAGGGCTATGTCTGGGCGGCAAATCGTCCGGCATGGGCGCTCGCGTATTCGCGTGCGGGCAATACGGCGACGCTGGAGTCGGTCGGCCAATGGTGGGCCGCGGCCGATCCGGACTTGTGGCCGCCTGTCGGCGACCCGCAACGCACGGCCATCGAATCGAACTGGGAAGCGCCGTGGGGCGACCGCATCAACGAAGTCGTGTTCATCGGACGCGATCTGGATCGTGAGTCCATCGAAAAGGCATTCCGGGATTGCCGCCTGAGCGCCGTCGAACTTGCGCAAGGCGATAAAGCGTGGCGTGACGACGAGCACGCGCTGCCGCTGGAAATGGCCGACGAGGCGTGAACGCATGAGTCGTACCCATGCGGAGAAGCCCGTAGCGGCACGCGAGCGCGCGTTAAAGCGGACGCCTGAACCGTCAGAACGGGGTGCGCGCGCACACGTCACCACCGAGACACGGGCCCAGTTCACGTTGTCGCGCAGCTTTGTGTTCGAGGCGGCGCACACGCTGAACCGCCGCGACATCGATCCGCCGAGCATGGATGCGAGTCGTCGCATCCACGGGCACAGCTATCGCGCGACGGTGGAAGTCACGGGCGCGCCGATGGGTGAGTCGGGCATGGTGCTCGATCTGGCGCAGCTCGACGCGGCCCTCACGCGCGTGAGCGAGCGCCTCGACCATCGTCTTCTGGACGATGTCGCCGGGCTCGGTCCTGCGACGCTGGAGAATCTCTGCGCGTTCATCTGGCGCGCACTCGCACCGCATCTTGTGGGGCTGTCGCGCGTCACCGTCAGTCGCGATGCGCGCGGAGACGCCTGCTCGCTCTCCATGCGTGAGGCATGAAGCGCGCGTGCTTGTCGACGCGCGTTCGCATTCGTCGACATTAGAAAAAGATGCGACCGGCACCGTGAGGTACCGGCCGCGTGGGCACCGAGGGAAGGCGGTGCCCGAGGTGTGGCGCACGGCGGGAAGCTGCCCGTACGCCACGACCACCGTTGCCGACCAGGCCGGACTGCACCTTAGAAATCAGGCGTTTCCACCGGACGCAGGTCGAACACAAGCACTTCAGCGTCGTTGCCACCGGACAGCGTGAGTGCCGTCTCATCGCGCACTCGCACACCATCCCCTTCACCCAGCGCCACACCGTTTACGCTCACACTGCCGCGTGCAACGTGCACGTAGGCGTAGCGGTTCGGCGCGAGCGTCAGCGTGGCCGATTCGTCACCGTCGAACAGCCCGGCATACACGCGCGCATCCTGATGGATGTGCAGCGAGTTGTCGCTGCCGTCCGGCGAGATGATCTTGCGCAGCTGGCCGCGCTTTTCTTCCGCCGTGAAGCGTTGTTGCTGATACTCCGGCGCGATGCCCGTCTGGTTCGGCACGATCCAGATTTGCAGGAAGTGCACCGAATCGGTCTTCGAGTGGTTGAACTCGCTGTGCGCCACGCCACGGCCTGCGCTCATCAATTGGACGTCGCCCGGCTCGATCACGGAACCCGTGCCCATGGTGTCCTTGTGTTCGAGCGCGCCTTCGAGCACGTACGAAAAGATCTCCATGTCGCGGTGCGGGTGCTTGCCGAAGCCCTGTGCCGGCGCCACGCGGTCGTCGTTGATCACCAGCAGATCGGAGAAGCCGACTTGCTTCGGATCGTAGTAATTCGCGAACGAGAACGTGTGGTGCGAGTTCAGCCAGCCATGGTTGGCAACGCCTCGGTCTGCAGCTTTTCTGATGTCCAGCATGATGGGCTCCTGTCACTTCATCGTTTGGTTAGGAGGCTGTGTTGGCCTCGATGAATGACATTTTAGAGTCCCCATCGAGAACCGCAATCCGTCTGATTTGCGAATTATTGTCTCGTTATGGTTGTCAATTGGTGGCAGCCGATTCGGCGTGTTTTCCGCTCGGACATCGGACGATTCCGATCGAACGGGGTACAAAACACCGAAAGTGGGCGTGAGCGCCCCGCAGGACGCCCGTGCTGCGGCGCGATGTGCGAGACTACGAGCCTTCTTTCGAAAGGCCAGACGACCGGCCAACCGGCGGCAGCCTGCGCTCACGAAGCATGGGCGGCCGTGCAAATGTTCGATTCCGTCACGATCCACCTCTTACTGGAGCATCGCCATGAGTCGCAGTTACGCATTCCGTATCGTCAACGTCTTCGCCGAATCCACGTTCGGCGGCAATCCGCTGTGCGTGTTTGAGGACGCCCGCGGCATGAGCGACGACGAGATGCGATTGCTGGCCCGTCAGTTCAACCTGTCCGAGACGACGTTCATTCTTCCTTCGGAGACGGCCGACGCTCATGTACGTATCTTCACCCCCGGCTACGAAATGCGCTTCGCGGGCCATCCGACGCTAGGTACCGCGCACGTGCTGCGTTCCTTGCGCGGCCTGGGCGATAACGTCACGCTGCAGTTCGCCGCCGGTCTGGTGCCGGTGCAGGCACAGGGCGACCACTGGACGCTGACCGCACCGTCGTCGGGCGAGCCGAAGATTCAGAAAGCCACCGAAGCGGATTCGGATATCGCAGCGCTCGTGCGCCTGAGCCGTGACGATCTGGCGCAATCGCCGCAGTGGGTCGATACCGGGGCCGATCAGTTGCTGATTCCCGTGCGCGATGCCGACGCCGTCGCCCGCGCTCAGCCCGATAGCGCCAAGCTGGAACGCTGGCCGCTCTCGAGCCTTGAGCGCAAGACGGGCTACGTGTTCTCCATCGACGACCGACAAGGCAACGAGTTGCAGGTCACGGCGCGTTACTTCTTCACCACGCAGGGTGGCGGTGTCAGCGAAGATCCGGGCACGGGGTCGGCATGCGCCAATCTGGGCGGCTGGCTGATCGGGCAGGGCTATCCGTTGCCTGTGCGTGCGCGCGTGTCGCAGGGCGACGCCATCGAGCGTGCGTGCCGTCTGACGCTCGAAGTCACCGCGGATCGCGAGATTCGTGTGGGCGGCAACGTGATCGAAATCGCGCGTGGCGAGGTCACGCTGTAAGAGGAATACCGTCGTATGTACGCTTTGGCAGCACCGGTCGAGACCGAGCTGGAGATCAGAAAGAGCCGGTTTATCGGCATCGTCATGCCTGTGGCGTCGCGCGAAGCGGCCATGCGCGAACTGGATGCACTGCGGGTGCGCTATCCGAACGCCACGCATTACTGCTGGGTGCTGTTGTGCGAGGGAGCATCGGGATTCGACGACGACGGCGAGCCGGGAGGCACCGCCGCCAAGCCGATGTACAACGTCCTCATGCACAAGGGGCTGGCGAACGTGTTCGCGGTCGTGGTGCGCTACTACGGCGGGATCAAGTTGGGCGCGGGTGGGCTGACGCGCGCGTACGGACAAGCGGTGAGCGAAGCGCTAAAGCTCGCAACGCTCACCGCCGTCGAACCGACGGTGGAACCCCGTTACCGCTGTTCGTTTGCTCACGAGGCGACGCTGCGCCGAATAGCGGAGCGTCACGCCGCAGAGGTGCTCGACGCCGCCTATGACGACGCCGTCACCCTGCGTCTGCGGCTCAAGGTGCGCGATGTCGAAGCGTTCGAGGCCGACGCCACCGAAGCGCTCAGCGGCGGCCTCGTGCGAAGCGACGACTGACGAGGCGACTCGTCATCGCCCATCGTCGCTGCTCATCGTGCATCAGCGAACGTTCACAACCCCTCGCATGCCCGCTTCGAAGTGCCCCGGCTCAAGACACGCGAACTCCACCGTTCCGGCTTGCGTGAAGTGCCACACCAGCGTCTTGCGCTGACCGGGCTCGACCGTCACTGCATTCGGCTCGGCGTGGGTCATGCCCGGCATCTGCTGCATCATCTTTGCGTGCTCAGCGAGCGACGCCGCCGTGCCCAGCGTCAGTTCGTGACGGATCTTGCCGTTGTTAGTGACGACGAAGCGCACCGTGTCGCCACGCTTCACGGTCAGTGTGGCCGGTGAGAAGCGCATGGTGTCGCGCATGTCGACGTCGACCGTGCGGGTGGCCTGCGCGTCGTCGCCGGGCTCACCGATCGCGGCAGCCTCGCTGCTGTGGCCGTGCTGCATGTGCATGGCGTGCGGGTCGTCGGCCATCGCGGGCAGACTGAGCACAAGCGTGGCGGCACCCAGGACGAGAGGGGCGGTGACCGAGCGGTTGAACAACGATGTGAAGTGCGGACCAATCATGATTTGACTCCGGTTTTGCCTGCGCTTGCGGGCGGGCGATGGGTAGAGGGTAACGCTGAAGTGCTGCCTTGCCACGGACTTGCGACAGTGCCGCGTGGCGCGCGATACCAGCCGGGATCGCGATAGCTGTCGCGCGGCTGGTCTTGCCGCACTTTGAGGGTGGTGAACATGCCGCCCATTTCGATGGGGCCGTAGGGGCCGGTGCCCGTCATCATCGGCAGCGTGTTTTCGGGAATGGGCATTTCCATACCGTTCATCGATGCGCCGGTTTCGCCCATCGCCATGTAGTCGGGAATGATGCGCGTGATCTTTTTTGCGATCTCGCGCTGATTCACGCCGAGCATGGTCGGCACGTCGTGACCCATCGGGTTCATCGTGTGGTGCGACTTGTGACAGTGGAAGGCCCAGTCGCCGGGCTCGGTGGCGTCGAACTCGATGGCGCGCATCTGTCCGACGGCAACATCCGTGGTGACTTCCGGCCATTGCGCGGTGGGGGGCACCCAGCCGCCGTCGGTGCCCGTGACCTTGAACTCGTGACCGTGCAGATGAATCGGGTGATTCGTCATCGTGAGGTTGCCGATGCGGATACGCACTCTGTCCCCCTGACGCGCCACCAGCGGATCGATGCCCGGAAACGCACGGCTGTTCCACGTCCAGAGATTGAAGTCCGTCATCTCGTTCACACGCGGCGTGCGCGTGCCCGGGTCGATGGCGTAGGCATTGATGAGAAACACGTAATCGCGATCGACCGGCATGAACGACGGGTCTTTCGGATGCGTGACCCAGAAGCCCATGAGGCCCATCGCCATCTGCATCATCTCGTCGGCGTGCGGGTGGTACATGAATGTGCCGGGACGCTTCGCTTCGAACTCGTAGACGTACGTCTGGCCAGGCGCGATGGCGCGCTGGTTGAGACCGGCTACCCCGTCCATGCCGTTGGGCAGACGCTGGCCGTGCCAGTGCACGCTCGTGGCCTCGGGCAACCGGTTCGTCACGTACAGACGCACGCGATCGCCCTCGACGACCTCGATGGTCGGCCCCGGACTCTGGCCGTTGTAACCCCAGAGGTTGGCCTGCATGCCGGGCGCGATTTCACGCACCACGGGTTCGGCGACCAGGTGGAATTCCTTGACGCCGTTGCGCATGCGCCACGGGAGCGTCCAGCCGTTGAGCGTGACGACGGGGCGGTAGGGGCGTCCGTTGGGCGGGGCTAGCGGTTTGGCGGTGCTGGCGTCGCTGCGGGTGGCGGCATCCGGCAGCGCTGCGAGGCTGGTGCGTTCGACGGCGGCTGCGCCCACGACGGCGAGGCTGGCGTCACGCAGGAATCGTCGGCGCGAAGTCATTCTCCACCTCCGTGTTGGTGAGACTGGTGAGATGAAGCAGGCTGCGCGGAGGCAGGTGGTGTGGCGGGTGCCGATTGCGCAGATGTCGCAGCAGACGAGGGTGAAGCGACTGGCGTGGGCGCCTCCGTCTGCGAACTCGATGCAGACGATTCAGGCGTCCCGCCGCCAAGGCTCTCGCGAAACGCCGCATCGGCGAGCCAGTAATCGGACGTCGCGTCGATGTAGCCAAGGACCGTGTCGCGTTGCTCGCGTGCGTCCGTCAGCAAGTCGAAGACGCTGGCGAGCATGCCGTTGTAGCGCAGTAGCCACTCGTCGGACACCCGCTGACGCATCGGCAAAATGGTCGTGCGGTAGTGCTCGGCGATGTCCCACGCAGCGAGCGTCTGCGCGCGACGTGTGCGAACGTCCGCGCGTGCGGCAACGGCTGTGTCGGCGAGACGGTCGACGCTCTGGCGATAGCGCGCTTCGGCCCCGGCGACGCGCGTCGAACCCCAGTCGAACAGCGGCACTTCCAGCGAGATCTCGTAGCCGCGCTCGCTGGGTGAACCGGTGGCGCTGTTGTTGCGATACGCCGTGTCCAGCACGTTGACGAAACGCGTGACGCGGGTCAGACCGAGGTCGCTCGTGGTGGCATCGAGCGCAGCGCGTGCGGCGCGCACGTCGGCACGTTCGCGGATGGCTTGCGCTTCGGCGTAGGGCCAAGCGGGGCGGCTCGCGGGTAAGGCGGGCAGACGATGCGGCAACGTGAAGCTCAGTTGCTGACCCCAGAGGCCCATTTGCCGTGCGAGTTGTTCGCGTGCTGCGTTCGCCTGCTCGCGGGCGCGTGCGAGACGCGCGGCCGTATCTGCGTAGACGAGGTTCTCCTGCGTGCGCCGCATGGCGCTGAAGTTGCCTGCACGCGCCATGCCGTCGGCGAGTTCGCTGGCAGCTTGCGTGGCGAGGCTCGTCTGCTCAAGGATCTGCACGCGTTCCTGTGCGGCAACGGCGTCGATCCATGCGCGGCGTGTGAGCGTCGCCTGCTCGACAATGGCTTGCGTGACCTGCGCCTGCACCTGTGCGAACCGGCGCGCTTCGACACGTGAGGCGAGCGGCATCGTCAGGACACGGACAAAGTCGATGCCCCACGTGCGTTCGATGCTGACGTCGCCACCGCCTTGCACGCGCTGAAAGGAGAAGCGGGGATTGGGTAGACGTCCCGCCTGAACGAGCGAGGCTTCGGCAATGCCGAGTTCTGCGTACGTCGCCTGCAAGCCTCGATGGTTCAGCAGCGTGAGCTGGACGGCGGTGTCGATATCGAGCGGGTGTGCGAGTAAGTCGTCGCGCTGTTTGGCGAGCGCTTGTGCTGCGGCGTCGTCGCGTGCCCAGACGGCCGATTTGCCGAGACGTTGTTGTGTGGCATCGGCGACCGGCGTGAAACCGCCGTCGTCGCTGAACGTTGCGCAACCGGACAGCACCAGTGTGGCTATCGCGGCCATCGCGACGGCGGCCAACGGCGTTCGACGTGTGGGAGCCGTCGCTGTCGTGGATGACCAATGAGCGCTCGTCATTGCGGGCCTCCCTTTCCGCCATGACCGGCGTGAGGATCGCCAGACGTGCCGGGAGGCGACGTCATGGGCATCGTGTGCCCCATGCCTTCGTGGCCTGACTTGGCGGGTGGACTCATTGCATGCCCGCTGTGGCTGGTCATGTCATGTCCCGAATCGGACATCCCGGACATACCCGAAACGCTGGCGTTCACCATGCGCCAGTCGCTTGTCGCAACAGACAGCGCGGGCCGGGTGAAGTCGCTTAGTACGGCGGCGGATTGCGGTCCGGCAGGGGCATCGGGAGACGCGGGATCGTCGGAGACGGCTGTTGTTGTCGCCGGTTCAGCGGCGACGGCGGGTAGCGAACTCACGCCCCACAGAGATAGCGCGACGGGCACACACCAGGCGTGCCGTCGTAAGGAGAGAAACGTCATCGAAAGACTCGTCGATCTGGCGATGTCGGGCGTGGCGACACGCGCCTGGGAAGGCTGCGCGCACGGCACGGCACCGCATGTTCATCGGGCAGACCGATTTGCGACGCACGTGAAGCGGCGGACGTAGCCGTGCCGGTCACGAGGTTGTTCGAAAATCAGTCTGACGGGGGAACGGAGACGGCTGGGCATCGACCGTAGGCGCGTGCAGGCATCAGGCGATGCCGCAGCGACACAGGTCGCAATGCGAAGCCGTCAGAGGGCGAGGGCTTTGGGAGGACGTTCGAGGACGGCGACGATGGCGCTGGCGGCCGACGTGCGAAGGAACGGAATGGCGGCGGACGGCTGTGCGTCCGGCACGCGTATTACGACGCTTTGCGGCAGAGCGGTGCAGACGACGCACGCTGCGCAGGCCGAGCAACTGGCGTGTTGATTGTGCGATGTCTGTGGTGTTTGCGGAGTCAGCAATGACGCATGCGTGGCGTCGCCCGTGTCGCTGGCTGTGACCGCCGTCGCGTTTTCGTCGCTGTGATGATGCATGCCGGACATGGCTTCACCCGACATCGCTGCGTGATGCATTGCCATGGTTGGCATGGCGTCGACCGTCGCAACGGACTCGCTCTGCATCGAAGCCGCAGGCGATCCCGCCGCGCAATGCGTGCGCAGCGCGGCCATGGCCTGTAGCGGCATGGTCACGCATAACAGCAACAGCACGAGGAGTTTGCGCCAGCGATTCATGCCGCGCAGTCTAGCATCGCCCGCGCGTCGCTCGCAAATCGACGTGCGGCGCATCATCGTGCGCGGCGACGTTCGTCGACTGCCACGCCGTCCGTCTCAATGCTCGAACAGATGGAACGTCTCGAAGTGCGTGCGTCGTCTCGACAGCGCGACGAGGTTGACGATGCACACCAGCGCGACGAGCACGAACAACGGCGCCGAGACCTCGATGGTGTCGCGCGCGAGCAGCGAGATGAGCGTGAGCGCGACCATGAGCGTCAGCAGCACACGATGCAGCCACGCCGCGAGCTTCAAGTGCCGCTCGGACTGTGCGACGAGCACAACCAGCGAGACGTAAAACGGGGCCGCAATGACGGCGAGCACGCAGAGGGCGAGCAGCACGCCCAGCACGCTGGTGAGCAGTTCATGCCCGTCGGCGGCGCTCGATTGCACGCCTACAACGGTTGCCGCCGCCAGGTAGAGCAGCATCAGTCCATCCAGAACGATCGCGAGTCGGTTCATGACATCTCTCCGGCGTAAAAGAGTGCGGAGGTACAGAGGCGCGCAGGCTAAACGCCCCACGCAGTCAAATCGTCTGAGTCATTTGAAAAAGCGCTGAAACAGCGGGCCGACATCCCGTCGGTGTCATGAATCGGTCACCGGCGGCAGGCCAGACTAGCCGCGAATCACGATATTCCTGTGACAGCGGCCGACAACGCGAGTGCCGTCGTCAGCGCGGCGGTGCGGGCGTGGCGGAGGGGCGAGGTCGACCGTCCGTTTGCAGCGCCTCGGGGAGCATCAGACCCAGCCAGATGGCCGCAGCGTCGACTTCGGCCGGATCCGACGCCACCTGGACGCGGTAGATCGCGACGTTGCCGCAATCGTCCCCGCAAAACAGATCGCGCTCCAGATCGGCAATGACGTCGAGCCGCTGTTGAACACGGTAGAAGCCGAGCGGCGTGAGGTCCTGCACCAGCGCAGCAAGCGTTTCGGGATAGAGAAACAGACGCGACGGCCAATGGCCGTGACGGTGGCGAAATTTACCGAGCGCACCGAGCACGTGCGCGAGCGTGCCACCATGACCGCGAACGAAGTCGATCAGGCGTGGCGTGCCGTAACCATTGGTGTACACAAACGCTCCGTTGACTTCCCGAAGGTGAGTGCCCGGTAAATATTGGTCTTGTGATTCGATAGTTGCAGACCGGCACGCGCGGCGAAATCCGCACTTTCGCTTAGTCCGTCGGCATGAGTGTCAGCGCAGAGGTGTCGGTACAAATGGAAACCGGCGGGCTAAGCCGCCGGTTGAGGCCCCATCGGGGCATCGCCAGCCGCGTGTACCGGCGCGGCGTGGTATGGGCCAAGGAGACTTGGCACCGAGGGGCATTGCCGTCATGCTTTGGACCACCATCGGTCCCCGGCCGTGCCTATGCAGTTTGACTGCGCTTTGAGTATAGGTCGCGTGCGCCGCGCGCCAATCGGCTTTTTGGATGAGCGCGCCGTCAACCCACGATGCGAACTATCAGGCACTTCCGGACTCGAAATGGCGCAAGTTTTCCCTTGTGACCGTGGTTTCGTCCGCGCGCACTTTGCGTTCTAATGTCACCATTCCAGGCGATATCGAAAGTGGTCCGCGCCCGCACGATCCGGCCACCGCCGAACACCACTAACGCGCCGTACCCCAGTCAAACATTCCAATAATGGCAACGAATTCTTTTCAACGATGGGCTTTACTGGCATGCCTGTGCGCCGCACAGTCGGCCTTTGCCGCCGACCAGTGCGAAGGCATTCTGATGCTGGCCAAGAGCGCTCAAACCGGCTTTGAAGACGTCTCCGGGCCACTGGTGGCCAAAAACGAGCGCGGCGAGAGCTATCAGGCGACGTATTCGGTGCCCGGCGGCGATTGCAAGGTGTTCCGCGCGACCGGACTCGCCCCGACCTACGAGTGCATCTGGGATTACCAGAAGATCACGCCGATGGATCTGCGCAATCAGGCGCAGAAGTTCGCGACCGACATGGCGCGCTGCACGCGCGGCGTGACGACGATGCGCACCACCACGACGAACCCGGCCGGGCTGCCCGCCGAATGGCAGAGCGCGAGCCGGAAGTACGCGCGTCCGGTCAATTTCACCATCACGGCGCAGGACCTCGTCACGCCGCGTGGCGACCGCATGCGTGAGATTTCGTTGTCGGTAGAGAAGCAGATCGGCGACAAGTAATTCGAACGGCTGTCGCCCGTTCAGCCCCACCGGGCTTGGGTTTGCGCCGATTCATCCGGCAAGTCCGAATCGCGTTCGTCGCCCGGTTACAAACGGTTGCAGACCGCATCGCGTATTAACATTTTTTCAGTCGACGCTCATTTGACTGTCCCGGTAAAGTCATTCATGAGGTGTATGGCGCATTGGCAACCCGCCGATGCGGGACGCGCCTCGTGCAACCGGCCCCACCGTAGCGGTCGGGAGATGTGGCTGAACCCAAATGAGTGCGCGACTTCGCTGTTGTTTCCTGTTACTGCTGGTATGTGCCTACCCTGCCTGGGCCGATGGCGGGCGTGGGCGCGAAATGCTGGACGTGAACAAGGCGTCGCTGCGCGAAGACATCAGCCGTTTCAACGCGGACCGGGGGCGTGGGCAGTCGGCTTACCCGAACTGGGCGTCGCCCGCCGAGCCCCGCGAGCGTCAGTACACACCGCAAGGCGAGCCGCGCGGCCAGCGCGGCAATGAAGGCGGCGCACGCCGGGGGCGCGGCTTCTAAGGCCACCCCCGATCTGCACCGAATGTTGCACATGTGCAACATTGGATGCGTTCCCCCCTCCCCAAAGACATCCGTGAGTCGCCCTTGAGCGACGTCCATGATTCGCGCATCACACGGCGAATGTGAGCGGTTGCTAACCCCGAAATATACGCCTTATATCGATCCCGTTATACCGGGATTAATTGTGGCGCGGATGGTCGTCCGAATTTTGTCTCCCCACCATTTCTCAGCCACTTCGTGTGGTGCATTTTTCCTTGTCGTTCCGGTCTTTCTGCGCACGGCGGGGCTGTGCGAGAATCACGGCCGTTTATCAGGGAGGCGCTTCTCGAAAGGGCGCCAGCAGGGTCCCGTGCAGGGCGGGAGCAGGCACACAAAATACATAAACCAAGGAGAAGTCAATGAAGCGCAGTATGGCCAAGGGCATGGGTGGGGCAATCGTTCTGGGCGCGTGCATGGGCGCGGTGAGCGCACCGGCACTCGCACAATCGAACGTCACGCTTTACGGTCAGGTCGACGCCTGGGTGGGCGCGGTCAAGAACCCGGGCGGCGACCGGGCATGGACGCAGGGCGGCGGCGGTATGTCGACGTCGTACTGGGGCATGAAGGGTAACGAAGACCTCGGCGGCGGCCTGAAGGCTGTCTTTGTGCTGGAAGACTTCTTCCGTCCGCAGACCGGCCAGTACGGCCGCTTCCAGGGCGACTCGATGTTCTCGCGCAACGCCTACGTCGGCTTGCAGTCGGACACGGCCGGTACCGTCACGATCGGTCGTCTGACCACGTCGTACTTCGTCTCGACGATTCTGTTCAACCCGTTCGTCGATTCGTATACCTTCAGCCCGATGGTGTTCCACACCTTCATCGGCCAGGCCGGTCAGGGCGTCGTGGGTGATTCCGGCTGGAGCAACGCCGTGATGTACACCACGCCGAACTTCAAGGGTCTGACGGGCGCTGTCTCGTACGCCTTCGGCAACAAGGCGGGTGAAACCGGCCAGAACAAGTGGAGCGCCTCCGCGCTGTACTTCAACGGCCCGTTCGCGGCCACCGTCGCTTACCAGCAGGTCAAGTTCGACTCGGTGCCGGACGACATGGCTGGCATCACGGGCTTCCGCAGCCAGCAAGCGCTGCAACTGGGCGCGACGTACGACCTGCAAGTCGTGAAGTTCTTCGGCCAGTACCAGTACATCCGCAACAACATCACCGGTGGCGGTGTGTCGGAGAACGGCGGTCAGCTCGGCGTGTCGGTGCCGCTGGGCAACGGCAAGGTGCTCGCTTCGTACGCGTACACGAAGAGCTCGGGCGCGAGCAACGTCAACCGCAAGACCTGGGCGCTTGGCTATGACTACAGCCTGTCCAAGCGTACCGATATCTACGCCGCGTACATGAACGACAAGGTCAGCACGATGTCGGGTGGCGACACCTTCGGTGGCGGCGTTCGCATGAAGTTCTGATGCCACGGCGCGCGCGCATCCGATGCGCGTGACGGTGGAATCAATGAAGGGGCAGACCGCGGGGTCTGCCCCTTTTTCTTTGGGCGACGGCGACCTGCGAGAAGCCCCCGGCCAATCGCATCTGCCATTCCGCACAGCGGTTTCATGTGTCACCGATTCGACGTGTCCGCGCTATGATTTGTGCACCGCGCAAGACGGTATCCCCCGCCACCTTTCAAGCACAAACGGAGCAGAGACGACATGACGATTCAACACGTAGGCATCATTGGCGCTGGCACGATGGGTAACGGCATCGCACAGGCCTGTGCGGTGGCCGGACTGCCGGTGACGATGGTCGACATCAGCGACGCAGCCGTGCAAAAGGGCGTGGCGACGATTGCCGGTAGCCTCGACCGCCTCATCAAGAAGGACAAGCTCACTGCTGCCGACAAGGACGCTGCGCTCGCGCGCATCACGACGTCCACCGACTACGCTGCGCTGGGCACGGCCGACATCGTGATCGAAGCGGCCACCGAGAACTTCGACCTGAAGGTGAAGATTCTCAAGCAGCTTGAAGGGGCAGTGAAGGAGGGCGCGATCCTCGCGTCGAATACGTCGTCGATCTCGATCACGAAGCTGGCGGCCGTCGTCGCAAATCCCGACCAATTTATCGGCATGCACTTCTTCAATCCGGTGCCGCTCATGACCCTCGTGGAGCTCATTCGCGGACTGCAAACGAGCGACGAGACGCATGCGCGCGTCGACGCACTGGCGCGTCAGCTGGGCAAGTCGCCGATCACGGTGAAGAACGCGCCGGGCTTCGTCGTCAACCGCATTCTGGTGCCGATGATCAACGAAGCGTTCTTCGTGCTCGCGGAGAATCTCGCGTCGCCGGAAGAAATCGACGAAGGCATGAAGCTGGGTTGCAATCATCCGATCGGCCCGCTCGCATTGGCCGACATGATCGGTCTGGACGTCTGCCTGTCGGTGATGAACGTCTACTTCGAGGAGTTCGCGGACTCGAAGTATCGTCCGTGCCCGTTGCTCAAGGAGATGGTCGCGGCAGGCTATCTGGGACGCAAGACGGGACGTGGCGTCTACACGTACTGAGTCGCTTGAATCCGGCGCGTGCAAGGCGCGCCGGAGGTCGTGACCGATGTGAAGGATGGGCGGCGCTCAAGCGCCGTCCGCGCCTTCGTTCAGATTCGCGAGCGGCAATTTGGGCGCGTCGAGAGACGTCCGCCCGCTTGACGAACTCGGTGCCCCTGACGATCCACCCGTACTTGACGTTCTCGACACCGATCCGGCACTTCCCTGACTGGCCAGACTTCCGCGTCGGCTTGTCCCGGTGCGGCGCGGCCCGAGCGGGCGCGTGAGCGAGACGCGGTAGGGCTCGCCCGGGCGGTGCCCGACGTCGACAAAGGCCGCGTCGAGCACGCGGCGTGTTTCCTGCGGGTCTTTCGACATGGCAAAGCCGACGGCCTTCACCCGACTCCAGGGATCGAGTAGAAGCGTCGTGTCGTGCGCATTCATGATGAGCCCGGCGAAATGGTTGCCGGAGATGCCGTCGGGGCCAGGACCTTCGTATTCGACAGGCGTTGCGAGTTCGAGGGAATCGATCAATTCTTCGGATTCCGTATAAATAACCAAGGCATGCGGTGCGCGTCCCTTCGGATGAACGGTAATCATGCGGATGCAATCGCCCGGAACGCCGTTTTCGATCAGGAAGTGAAAAAGAATTTCGGCGTTCTCCTGACAAAACGCTTCCGTGCCCAGATTCAGGCGGTAGTGACTCGCTGTGACGACGGCGGCGAGTCGTTGCTGTTCGTAGAGCGGCGTGTCGGGTGGAATGTGTTCGAGGGCGGTGCGAATGGCCTCTCGATTCGGGATGATCGAATAGTCGCGATATTGCCGGAGATCCGGCCGGTTGGAGCGCAGCAGCTTCATCCGCGCCACGTCGTTGTAGGCCGAGAGAATCGCGTTCTGCGCGTCGTCGTCGCGCAGATGACTGAGGACCGCGTCGACCTCGTGGCGATTCAAGGCGATGCTGTCGGGCGTCGTGACACGGCTGTTCCCGCAACCACCGCCGCACAATCGCAGCGCCTCGTGCGCGACCCACAGATCCAGTTCCGGGTCGTACGTGACCGGCACCTGCGCCTTCGTGCGACGCGGCGCGTCCACGAGCCAATGATCGGCGTTCGACGCCGGACTCGCGAGGTAGAAGCCGTGCTCGCCGCGCAGGTACTGCTGAGCGTCGACGATCACCAATCGCGTGGCGCGACCGGACGGGAGACGGTGCTTCGGGATTTGCTGCGCGTATCCCTGCAAATACGTTTGCTCACCTGCGATGAACAAGTCGGGCATCTCGTCGGACGCATTGCCGGGTGAAACGTCCGGCACGGGGGCATCTCTCCCCGCCTCGTCGACGACGCGCTCCATGTCGGTCGACGCGACTTTCTTCTCGATATCCTTCCAGGCCTTCCCGGGCGGTTCGATGCGCACTGAGGGCGACGGTGCCCCGAGCTTGTCCAACGTCGCCTGCGCTACCTTCCTACGCACGGCGCTCACCCGCGCTGGTCGCAGGGCACTGGCAAGCGGACGCGCCAGCACGCGAGGATCCGCGTTCTGCACGATGGAGATGATGCGATCTGCTGTAATGGGCTTGCCGTCGACGCTGTCGGCCGCAGCTTTTGCCACCTCCGAGGGAACACGCGACATCGCGACTTTGGGAATCAGGCCAGTGGCCAAGTCCACGAAATCGGCGCGCTGCTGTATCTCTTCGCGCATTTGCTGACTGACGGGGTTGCCCGTCAGCAAGACATACATGTCCGCGACAGAATCGCCGAAATTCCGGAACGGCGCGCTGCCGGTGCCAATCGATCTGAGCAGATCCTGCGGGGAGTACTGATCTTTGAGCGTCATCAGTGGATCGACCGGTTCGGCGCGAACGGCGACGTCGACGGCGCCCGGCATGGGTGGCACCTGATCCGGCGGTGCCTGCGGCGCGCAGCCCGGCGCGTCGCTCTCCGCGTCAACATTGCCGTGGCAGCGACGTGGCGCTTTCGGCACAAAGGCGGAGATGGGACCGTCGGAGGCGACAGGCGCGATCAGGTTCGCGACGAGCATGAGCGCGAAAGCGGCAGGCCAGACGGGCGGCGCGGACGAGCTTGTGGCGTTGCGTCGGGAGCGGCCTTGCATCAGTGGCGAATGGGTTTGCGATGTGTGCGAAGCATGCGATTGCGGCGCGAGACGTGCCTGCGCGAACGCGGTGCTGAAGTGTCGTTTCGCGTGCACATGCACACCGGCGTCGGTGCGCGCCGACGCCCCACGATGCTGCACGGCGTGCGAGAGCGAATAGGTGGGAGCAACCGCGGGCGCGACGGAGGTGGCGCGACGATACGAGGCATAAGGCATGGCAACGTCTCCGAGTGAGGGTGATGATGCGAGCGATGTGTCAGTCGGCTTGCGATGCGGGTTCCGACGATTCACTTCCCGGGGGCTCGAGATCCCACGGTACGGACGCGCGACGCTGTCCCGGGGCAGGCCGGACCGAGGCGCTCAGGCGAGGGCTCGTGGACGACAGCGAACTGCGCGACGTGCCCGAACTCGCCCCGGAGCTGCCGGAACTCCCCAGGCTGGAAAGACTGCCGGGCGAGCCTCGTCGCGAAGCTAGCGGACGCGTGATCGACACCGTGTACGGACTGCCGGTGCGATGACCGATATCGGCGAAGGCCACTTCCAGAATGTCGACGACGTCCTGCGGTTCTTCGGCCCACACGAAGGAGATGGCCTTGTTGCGGCTCCACGGATCGAGCAGCAGCGTTGTGTCTCGCGTCATGTACGCGGCCCAGGCAAACTGTCCCGACGAGAGACCGTCCGGACGAAGGCTCTCGCGAAGACGCGGCGTCGACGCATCGAGCATGTCGATGAAGCGGTGCGACTCCGTGAAGAGCACCATCACGTGAGGAGAACGATTCTTCGGCTGGACGGTGATCATACGAAGCTGGTCGCTGCTCACGCCGTCCTGAAGCAGGAAGTGAAAGAGAATTTCGGCGTTTTCCTGACAGAACGCCTCGGCGAACGGATGCGAATAGTAGTACCGCGCTGTCGCTTCGGCGGCCAGAAACTGTTGTCTGACGAGCGACGATTGCGGGTCGATGTCGCGCATCGCCCTGCGCAGGGCGGCACGGTGATCGATGATCGAGTTGTCTCGCAACGCGCGCAAATCGGGGCGATTGGAGCGCACCAGATGCAGGCGGCTCAGATCCGCAAAGGCGTTGTGAATGGCTTCCTGTGCACCTTCGTCGGTCACGTGCATGGTGGCCGAGAAGATGCTATCGAAACTCGTGGCGATGCTGTCGGGGCTGATCGGTCGGCTCGGTCCGCACCCGCCACCGCATACGCGCAGCGGCTCGTGGGCACGCCACTGATCGGTGACCGGATCGTAAGTCACGGGCACCTGTGCCCGGGTTTGATGAGGTGCATCGATGAGCCAGTGATCGCCGCTGAGGCCTTGCGAGATGCGGTAGTAACCCGCTTCGCCGCGTAGATAGCGATGGCCACCGACGAAGATAAGACGTGTCGCTTTGTCGGTGGGCAACTCGGCCTGAGTGAACGTTTGCACGTAGCCGTCGAGATGGTCGAACTCGCCCCGGATGGCGAAGCGGCTCGTCGGCGCTTCTGCGGCCAGATTGTCCGGCAACTCGACAACCCCGATGCGTTCGTCCTTCGGGGCCAGCCACAGGGGGGACTTCGGCGGACGAGGGGCACTGGCCTTCGGGGCAGGTCTCGGCGGTGCGCGTTCTGGCGCGGCAGGTGAGCCGCTACCGCGAGGGGACGCGAACTGTGCCAGTCCGATGATCCGATCTATCGACGGCGGTTTGCCGTCGATGCCGTCCACGGCCATATCGGAGACCTCCGCGGGTAGCCGCAACATTTGCACTTCGGGAATAAGGCCGGAGGTGATGTCGATGGCCGTGCCCCACGCTTTGACCGTTTCGCGTGTTTCGTGCGGGACATCGCGGCCGGTCATGAGCGAATAGACGTCGGTCATCGATTCTCCCGTGCTGGCGAACGGCGATCGCGCGGCAGCGACGGCTCTGAGTACATCGACCGACGAGTACTGAGACTTGATCTGAACCTGCGGTACGGGCTCGGCGACGACCTCGTCCGGCGATGGCGCTCCGTGGAGGTCGTCGTGGCCGTCCGGTGACAGCGCCCGCTCCGAGGGGTTACGGAATTCTCGCGGAAGCGACGCGGACGCAGATGCAGAGGCAGATGCCGACGCGGACGTCACGAAGTTCGTCACCAAAAGAATCGCAAGCGCGGCAGACCACGGCGTGCTACCGGATTGGCGCGAAGTTCCGAGAGACGCGGCAGTGTGGTTGGATGCCTGTGCGGTGCGCGCGCGACGAAAGGCACGGGAGAAACCGGCAGCATCCTGTTTTCGCATCACGGCTAGCGATGGGCCATAGCACGGCGTTGTGCCGATGCTGCGCTGGTGGGTTGTCAACGACACGGCGAGATCTCCGAAGGAAATGCTGCGTTAATGACGTTCTCGATATCGACGATTTGCGCTATACCGCGCTCCCTGCGGCCCCAGCGGAGCCACCTGTTCCTGACGTACGAACCGACACCATCGAGCCGCTGACCGAACTCCCGGAACCGCCGGACGAGCCACCGCTGCCCGCACTCCCAAGACTGCTCGAGCTGCCTCGACGTTGCCCCAGAGGCCGGGTAATAGAGACCCAGTACAGGCTTCCCGGCCGGTGTCCGATCTCGGCGAAGGCGTCGTCGAGCGTGTCGACCATCGCGACCGCATGCGTGGCATGCGCGAACGATGTGGCGCGCGAGCGGCTCCAAGGATCGAGCAACACCGTGGAATCGCGGGCTTCATAGGCTTCGCGCGCGAAGAGCATGTCGATGAGGCCATCCGGCCCCACGTTGAGTGGCGGATGCGGTGTCGCTTCTTCGAGCAGGCCGATCAGGCGTTCCGACTCTGTGTAAAGCACCAGCACATGCGGCGGCCGGTTCTTGGGCTTGACCGTAATGAGGCGAAGGTTTTCGAGCGGAACGCCGTTCACCCGCAGGAAGTGGAAAAGGATCTCCGCGTTTTCCTGACAGAACGCCTCGGCGTAGGGGTTCCAGTGATAATGCATTGCGGTGATCATCGCCGCTTCTTCTTGCTGCCTGACCAACGGAAGGTTGCGCTTGATTCGCTTCATCGATGCCCGCAATGCCGTCCGATGATCGACGATCGAGTTGTCGCGCGTCGTCTGAAGGTCGGGACGATTACTGCGAGACAGGTGCAGGGCGGCGAGATCGTCGAACGCGAAGACGATTGCATCGCGTAGCGCCTCGTTGTGCAGATGAGCGACCGCATCCCGGACTTTCTCCCGGTCGAGCGAGATGCTGTCCGGGGTGGCCTCCCGGCTGGGCCCGCAGCCGCCGCCGCAAAGCCGCAGCGGCGCTTCTGCGTACCAGCGTCCGGTGGCTACGTCGAAATGCACCGGCACGGGCGCCGCGTGGCCGCTGCCGCGCGGTGCCGAGACAAGCCAGTGGTCGAGGCTCCGGCCACGGGTCGCACGGTAGTAGCCGGTTGCGCCGCGAAGGTGGAGATACCCGTCGATCATGACGATCCGACGCTGTTGATCGGTCGGCAGTTTGTCGGGTGCCAGAGACTGCACATAGCCGTCCAGATGCGTGTCCTCGCCTTCGATGCGCCATTCCTGCGGTAAGGACGGCTTGTGGTGCGCCGGGGTGTCGTCGGGAGAAATCGCGGCGAGCCGCATGTCCTCTTCCAGGACCGATGCAATGCGATCTCTCTGCGCGTCGATCTGCGCTTCGTTTCGGCGACGTGCGATGGCTTCCGCTCGCGCGAGCGCCGAGCGGCGTGATGCATCGGCGTGCGCTTTGCCTTTGGACGTTTGTCGCCATTTCGCTTCGATCATTGAAAAGTCCGGTGACTTCCGGACGACGCCGCGGCTTGCCAGATTGCGCGAGTCGGACGCCTGAATCATGTTGATCAACCGATCCGGGGCTATCGGGCGTCCCTCTATCGAATCGGCGACAATGCCTGCTGCATCGCCCGGGAGGCGCGATATCCCGACATCCGGCACCAGTCCGGTCGCGAGGTCGAGTGCCTCGGTCCATTGACTGATCGACTTGCGCGTGTCGATGCAGACCTCCTCGCCAGTGACAAGCGTGTACATCTGAAGCAGCGACTCACCCGTGTGTCGGAAGGGCTCGCTCGACGCTGCAACGGCGTACAGGAATTCCGACAAGGTGTAGTTCGACTTTATCGCGGGCGTCTCTACGGGCTGAAGGGCCACGACATCCGGCGCTTGGCTATGCATGGGTAATTCACCCGTAGACCCCCCTGCGACAACCTGGAGCGAACCGCCTTGCGTGCCGGGTTCCGCCGGTGGCGACTTGTGCATCGCGCCCCAGGGGACTGCGCTCCTTGCAGGTACCGTCAGATTGGCGACGAAGAGGATGGCGAACGCTGCGGGCCATGCGCCGCTGGCCGCCGAGGCCGCGTGATGGGGAGCGCTGCGCGATATCCGGGGGCGGTCTGCACGACCGGTGTGCAGGGCGCAGGCCGTATGGGCATGGCGAAATGTTCTTGCGAGCGGGTTGCCGGGCGCGCCCCGTGTTGGCGAAGGCGGATGGGAGCGACGCAGTCCGTAGCAGGGGACGGTCCCGGCGGTACGGCAATGGAATACGTAGGACATGGCAACGTCTCCGAAGGTGCGTCCGATCACAACGCACGACGAGCATGAAAGGGATCATCCAACGGCCTGCGTCGAGCGACGGTACAGGCGTTCTCATTCAGCGTTCCGTTTCGCGATCTACCGGCGCTTCGTCAGGCGAGGAGGGCGTGTCAGGAGGTATCAGCACGTTAAGGATGCTGTTGCTCTCACTGCCCAAACTCATCGGGCTGTTGCCGCTACTACCGCTACTACCGCTGGCAGCGCTGCGCGGCCGCGAGCCCTGCTGCGACCCCGTCAGAGGACGCGTGATCGAGACGGTGAAGGGATGACCTTCGCCGTGCCCCATCGTCGCGAGGACTTCATCCAGTTGGCGCTGAATGTCGAGGTCGGTGTCCGATTCGATGAACCCCGTGGCCTTGGCTCGGCCCCAGGGGTCGAGGATGAGTGTGGAGTCGCGGGTAAGCAGGACTGCGCGAGCGAACACGCGTCTGCCGATACCATCCGGACGGCCATATATCGCCGGTTGCGGGGTAGCCAGATGCAGCATGTCGATGAGCGCTTCCGCTTCCGTGTAAAGCACGACGACGTGCGAGGCGCGGTTCATCGGATTGAGGGTGATCATGCGAATCCTCTCTTCGGGTACACCGCTTTCGATCAGCAGATGGAAGAGGATCTCGGCGTTCTCCTGACAGAAGGCCTCGGCGTGGGGATTGTCGGAGTAGTACATGGCCGTAGCGGCCGCCGTCTCCCGCTGCTGTTGCAGCAACGGTGCTTCACGGTCGATGTTGCGCATCGCTTTGCGCAGCGCGGCGCGGTGTCCGACGATCGAATAGTCGCGTGCAGCACGCAGGTCGGCCCGATTGCCGCGCAACAGTTGCAGGCTGCTCAGACTGCCGAAGGCGGCGTGAATGGCGTCCTGCGTGTCGAGTTCGCGCAGATGCGAGATGGCCGACGCGATGGTCATCCATTCGTCCACGATGCTGTCGGATCCTGGCAGGCGCTTGCTTTGCCCGCACCCGCCGCCGCACAACCGCAACGGCGCATCGGCGCGCCATGTGCCGGTCTCGGGGTCGAGCGTCACCGGGACCTGCGCCTTGTCGTGACGTGGGGCATCGACGAACCAGACGTTCTCGTGTGCCCCCTTCGTCACGCGGTAATAGCCGTTGTCGCCCGAGAGATAGTGGTGGCCGTCGATCAGCATCACACGCGTGGATTCGCCGGGCGGCAGACGGTCTGCGGTGATGGCCTGCTCGTATCCCGCAAGGTGCTCACGTTCGCCCGCAATCGTCGTGGATGAGGCCGGTGCTTCGACGGGTGCCTCCGACAAGGTGTCCGCTTCGTGTCCAAGACCGTCGACATTCGGCGCATGCGCTGCCCGCGGCTTCGGTTGGATGGGCGTGTGAAGCTTCCCGGCGTCCGAAGCGGCGATGCGAGGCACTGCGACTTCCGTCTTTGGCTCGCCTCGCCACGCACGCGGATCGAGCACACGCATCAACATCACCATGTCGTCTCCAACGGGCGGCTTGCCTTCGATCTGCTGGGCGGCGACATACGAAACGTCGCCAGGTAGGCGGCTAAGGCGCACCTGAGGAATCAGTCCCGTGGACAAGTCCAGCACCTTGCCGCCGCGCGTGACGGACTTGCGTGTTTCGGGTGAGACCGATTCGTCGGCGAAGACTTCGTACGCGTCGCCCAGCGAAGCGCCAAATTCCTCGAACGGCGCGCGCGATGCGGCGATGATCCTGAGCAAGTCCAGCAACGTATAGTCGGTCTTGAGGTAGGTGCGCTCGACGGGACGGGTGTCGACGTCGTCAGGCGTGAACGTACCGTTCGCTGACGCGTCGGTCTGCGGTGCGAAAGCCGGGTCTGATGCGTGCTGCGAAAGAAATAAGTGGTTGGCGTTCGTGTCGGCGACGAGATGTCGACGCGGAATGGCGCCAGCGACCGGCGACACAAGATTGGCCACGAACAACAAGGCGAATGCCGACGGCCAGATGCCGGGCGCACGCTGTGCGACTTTCGACGCGCAGTGCGCTTGCGAGACATCGTGTGTGTGGTGGGCTGCACGACGTGCATATCGCGCCTGACGGAAGGTGACATGAAAGCCGTCGGACCCGCCGACGGACGACTCGCGATGCTGACGTGCGGGTGACAGCCCGTAGTGGGGTGTGAAGTGCCGGGGACCGTGATGCAAAGCGTGCGGCATGGCGTCCTCTCCCGAAGTGGTGGGCCACCGGTTATGGCGCAAGTGCAGCACCATGAGGTTTCGGTGGCCCGGGAGATGAAGACTGCCACCGCACCGATGCGCGAGGCTTGCGCATCGGTCAGAGCATCTGTCGATTTTGGATGATCGTTATTTCGGATGGCGATGTAAATGCCGGATACCCGCGAAGCGTTTCATCCGGAGAAGTCAGCCGCTTCACGTCGCCGTCGACGCCTGACTCCCGCTGCTGCCGGAACCGCCGGAGCCTTGCGAACCCCGCGAGCCACGAGAGTCACGAGAGCCGCTCGGACTCGACCGCGCAGCGAGTGCGCGATCGCGAGGTGCCGGGTATGGGCGCGTGAGCGACACCCTGAACGGCTTGCCGGTACGGTGTCCCGTATCGGCAAGCGCTACATCCAGGTCGGCCATCAGTTCCTCGATGCTGTCCGTATCGGCGAACGAAGACGCCTTGACCCGACTCCACGGGTCGAGCAGAACGGTGGAGTCGCGTGTGAGGAACAGCGCGGCGGTGAAGCGCTCCGAGCTGATGCCGTCGACGCTGCCTTCGATGGGCGGCTGGGGCGTCGACAGATCGAGTAGATCGATGAAATGATCCGACTCGGTATAGATCACCATCACATGCGCAGGCTGGCTCTTGGGTTGCACCGTCATGATGCGGATGTGATGACTCGGGACACCGCGAGCGAGTAGGTAGTGGAACAGAATCTCGGCGTTCTCCTGACAGAACGCTTCCGGACTGAGGTCGTACACGCCGGTATCGATGTACGCGTCGTAGTGAATGGCCGTGATCTCGGCCGCTTCGCGCTGTTGCTCGAAAAGCGTGGCATAGGGGTCGAGACGCATGAGCTGCGGCACCAGAATCTGACGGTGCTCGACGATGGAGTTGTCGCGTAGCGAGCGCAGATCTTCGCGATTGGTACGCATCAGATGCAACTGACTCAGATCGCGGTAGGCGAGCTGAATCGAGTCACGTACGTCGCGGTCGGGGATGTGACGGATGGCGTCTGCGATCTGGTTCTGGCTCATCGCAACGCTGTCGGGCGTCGACTCCCGGCTTGGACCGCAACCGCCGCCGCAGAGCCGCAACGGTGCTTGCGCCTGCCATCTCCCGGTCTCTGGGTCGTACGTCACCGGTACTTGAGCGCGGGTACCGCGCGGGGCGTCGACCAACCAGTGATTCGCCTGTGGTGACGCGCTCACGCGATAGAACCCGGCCTCTCCGCCGAGATAGTGTCGGGCGTCGATGACGAACAACTGCGGATGCGATGCATCGGTGCGCGCCCCCGGCGGGAGCGCTTGTTCGTACCCCCGGAGATGATCGCTTTCGCCGTCAATGCGATGTTCGGAGAGACTCGCCGGATGGCCGCTTCGCAACGGTTCGGGCGCGTCGGCGGGTGCTGCGGACATGACGTCGCTTTCCGCCTTGGGTTCGACGTCAAAGCCGTTTTCGGTGTGCTCGACGTCGCGAACGTCATGACCCGGGGCAGGGCGCTCAGCGGGTAACCACGTCGAAGGCACAAGATCCGCTGACGGTTCACCGGCCTGCATGGGCACCGACGCACCTAGCGCGCGTGGGTCGCTCATCTGGATCAATGCGCCGATGCGCTCGGCATTCGTGGGTTTGCCCTCCGACGCATCGGCGGCAACCTCTGCCACGTGACCGCCGAGACGCGCGCTTTGGACCGATGGAATCAACGCCGTGACCATGTCGATGAAGGCGCCGACGTCTTTCACGGTCTCCAGCGTTTCCCGGTCGAGTTCTTCACCGGCGACGAGGACGTTCATCTCGTTGATCACCCGCGCAAGGTTCTGGAACGGTGCGCTCGATGTGCCGAACGCGTGCATCAGTTCAGGCATGGAGTAGTCGGACTTAAGGGCGGAACGCGGTGCGGGCGCACGCTGCACGTCATCTACCGTGCCTGCGGAGGTACCGGGGGCATGGAGTGCGGTGTCGTCCCCGATGTGGTCGCCCGGAGGTTGCTTGTCTCGCAAGCGCGGGAGCCTCGGTCCCGCCAGCGCGCGAGGCACGAGATTGGCGACGACCGTCAGCGCGAACACCGTCTGCCAGTGCAAAGCAGACGATGCTTTGCGCGGGGTGCTTCGGCACGGACTGTTTGCCGCCGTGACGTGAGCACGGGGCGAGGCATGCGTCCCGCGAAAATGACGCGGAAACTCATGTGCGCCGAAGCGACTGCTCTGGCGACGGTTGGCGGTAGGGGAGAGTCTGTAGCAGGGCGCGGAACCGATCGCGCGATGGTGTGGCACATGCGACATGGGAAGGCCTCCGTAGAGCACTTAAGGCGGGCCGTGCATGTGTCGTCGACGACAGTGTCATGCGCCAGCCCGGGGGAGGAGATTGCCACTGGCATGCGCGCGAATGCTTGCGTTTCGCAGGATCGCGCTGTCGGTTCTGCGAATTTGCGAGGGGGTGTCGAGGTTGTTATGCGGCGCGAGACGAAAGCCGCCTCGCGCCGAGATACGTCAGCCTGCCAGACGCTTGCGCGTGTCGTCGTACTCCTGCTTCAGGCGCGCAACGATGTCCGCTGCCGGACGCACGTCGTCCATCAACCCCACGCCTTGCCCAGCGCCCCAGATGTCCTTCCACGCTTTCGCCTTGGAGAAGTTCATCGCGGTCTTGTCTGCCGTGGGCAGGTTTTCGGGATCGAGACCCGCATTCAGAATGCTCTGGCGGATGTAGTTGCCCGACACGCCGGTAAAGAGGTTCGTGTAGACGATGTCGTTGGCGCTGGCGTCGACGATGGCCTGCTTGTAGGTGTCGCTCGCGTTCGCCTCGGTGGACGCGATGAAGCGCGTGCCGATGTAGGCAAGGTCTGCGCCCATCGCCTGCGCAGCGAGAATCGAACCGCCGTTCGCAATCGAGCCGGAGAGCACGATGGGACCATCGAAGATCTTGCGCACTTCGCCCACGAGCGCGAACGGCGAGAGCATACCCGCGTGACCGCCCGCACCGGCGGCCACGAGAATCAGGCCGTCCACACCGGCTTCGAGCGCCTTGTTGGCGTGACGCAGGTTGATGACGTCGTGCAGCACGATGCCGCCGTAGCTGTGCACGGCGTCGAGCACTTCCTTGGGCGGCGCACGCAGGCTCGTGATGAAGATCGGTACGCGATGCTCGACGCACACGCGCACGTCGTGTTCAAGCCGCTGGTTCGACTGATGCACGATCTGGTTGACGGCGAGCGGGCCGACGACGGCATCCGGGTTCGCGGCTTTGTACGACGCGAGCTCTTCGGTGATGCGCGACAGCCAGTCTTCGAGAATCTGCGGCTCGCGCGCGTTGAGCGCCGGGAACGAGCCGACGATACCGGCCTTGCATTGCGCGAGCACCAATTCCGGGTAGCTCACGATGAACATCGGCGACGCCACGACAGGCAACGCCAGGTTTTGCAGAATCTTGGGAAGGGCCATGAAGTCTCCTGAGGCAGGACGTTCGGTGCGCGCTCGCCGGGACGTGATAGTCGGGGCATGGCATGGCTGTCACTGCTATTTCGCGAACGGTCGTTCGATTATAGGGGGATTCGGACGTCGCCCGGTGAGCGGTCACTCGAAGAAAGCTTCGGTTCCGATGTGCTCATCGTCGCCGTATCAGGGAAAGTCCTCTTGGGTCGACGCTCGGTGCTGACTACGATAAAGACGCGTGCCAGGGGACACCGGTAGCCGGTGTCGCAGGACGAGCGCCGCGTTAGCGACCGCAGCGTTCGTCCGGCACGTCACGTCCTCAAACGCCGCTTGCCGTCACTGGCGAGCGGCGTTATTTTTTTGCCCACGAAGGTGGACGTGCGATGCCGTTTCACGCAGACACGCACCGGCTCACACCGCGTGCAACGTGTCCGTCTCGGCGTCGTAGCGCACCGCACCGGCCTTGGCCAGTTCCGCGACGAGCGTGTCTAGCAACGCAGGCCACCCGGACGGCGGGGCGAGCATCGCCGCCGCATTGCGCCAGGCGCGCGCCGTGTCGAGCGTCGCCTTGAGCGTTGCGCCGGTCATCTGTCCCTCAGCCATCAACTTGAACACGATGAGCACCTTCAGCGCATTGCGAGCGTTGCGGGCGGGATCGCTTTGCAGATAGTCGAGGCGTCCGCGCGCGGCGGCGAGTGCCCCATCGATGTCGTCGAACGGCTTGCCGTGTCCGGGAATCACCACTGAGACGTCGAACTGCTCGATGAGGTCGAGCACGGCGGCCTGCTCGATGAATCCCGACTCGCCGTCGAGTTCCGGGAAGATCACACCGAAGCCGCGCTCCCAGAGTGCATCGCCGGAGATGAGAATGCCGTCGGCGGCGTTGTAGAGCATCAACGCGTGCGGATCGTGTCCCGGCGCGCCGAGCACCAGCCATTCGTGTTCGCCGAGCGGCACGGTGTCGCCGGGCGAGAGCGTGTCGTCGAACGTAAAGCGCGCGCATTGCTGGCCGGTCGCGTCGAACGACAGACGGCGTTCGTCCCAATGACGCACGGGATCGGCCTCGGCGGCGGGCACCCACGTGCGGCAGCCGTAGCGGGCCTGCAAGGCCGCGTTGCCGCCGCAGTGGTCGGAATGCAGGTGTGTGTTGATGAGGCGGGCGAGGGTCCGGCCTTCGGGCAGCGCGTGCGCCACGAGGGCCAGCGTTTGTTCCGAATGGCTGACGTAGCCGCTGTCGACGAGCGCGGGCTCGTCGCCGAGGAACAGCACATTGTTCGATGAGAGCCAGCCGCGCTCGAACACGCGCAACCCGGCGGGCAGGGTAAGCGAGGTCATTGGGCGTATCTCGTTAGGCGATGGGGATGTTCTTTAGCCTGCTTCAGCGATCAGGCGGGCTTGGCGCACACGAGGATCTTGGCCGTGGCCGCAATCACCGTCTCGCCGTTCTGATTCACGGCCTCGCCATCGAGCGACACGATGTCGCCTGCCAGCTTCTCCTTCCACAAGCTGTCGGTGACCGTCCAGCGTACGGTGATGTCGTCGCCCGCATGCACGGCGCGGCGCAGCTTCATGTCGAACTCCAGGCCGAGCGGTTGCGCTGTTTTCGAGTAGTGCGTGGCGAGGAGTGCTGCGAGATACGACATCTGCTGCGTACCCGACGAGATCAGCCCCCCGAAACGCGGATCGGCCGCGGCGTACTCGGCGTCGAGATGCAGCGGATTGAAGTCGTGCGCGAGCGTGGAGAACTCGCGGATCGAATCCGGCGAGAAGTGATGGCTGGCGGAGAACGTCTCGCCGACGGCAACGATTTTTCCCATGAGTAATGACGATAGTTGGGCAGAAATTGCGTGAGTGGCGTGCGTGGTGGCGCGTGTCGCGAAAAGGGCTACGCGTCGCTGGCGCCTGGCTTGTTCACGACCACGCGACGATGCATCTCGGGCGGCGCTTCATGCTCCGCACGGCGCTCGGGCAGCAGCGACCAGACGAGGCGTTTGGCGTCGTCTGCCATCGTCGACCATGCGGCGATCTCGTCGAGGGTTCGCCAGCAGCCCGAGCACCAGCCCGTCGCAGGATTCATGCGGCAGATGTTGGTGCAGGGCGACGGGACAGGGGAGTCGAACGAGGTCATAAGCGTGGGGGCGAGCGCGTGGGGTGTCGGTTTCAGATCGGCAGGCCGAGCTTGGCCGCTTTCTCGCGCAATTTGCCGTGAAAGCGTTCCTGATCGACGATGACACGCTCGTGCGTGCCCGAACTGACCTTGTCGAGACCGTCCCACGCGGCGACTTCGAAGCGCAGCGTGCGTCCGTCGACGTCGATCAGCTTGCCGCGGATGCGCAACGTGTCGCCTGCCGGTGTCGCCGCCAGATGCGTGAAGGAGACGAGCGTGCCGAGCGACTGCTCGCGCGGCCAGTCCAGATACGGACGGATCGCCTGAAGACACGCGCACTCGAGAATGCCCGCGAGATAGCCTGTGGCGAGCACCGCAGGCATGTCGCGGCAGAGTTCGACATCGTCGTAGAGTTCGGGGACGACGGCCTTCTTCGGCACGCGATACGTCCACTCGAATGTCAGGCCCGGCACAAGTTCGGGGCTCGGCATGGCAGGTCTCCTTGTTCTTGTGAGTGGTGACGGTGCGTCGACCGCGCGTCGTCAGCTACGCAGCGCGACGTCGACGACCGGTGCGCCCGTCATCGCCACCAACTGCTGCGGCGTGAGGTTGAACACGGCGTGCGGGTGCCCGGCGGCGGCCCACAGGCTCGCGAGCTTCAGCAAGTCTTCGTCGATCAGCGTGACGGGCGAGACGACATGCCCGATCGGGCTCACGCCGCCAATCGAATAGCCGGTCTTTTCCTTGACGAAGCGGGCGTCGGCGCGGGCGAGTTCGCCCACTTGTGCGGCGACCTTCTTCTCATCCACGCGGTTGATGCCGCTGGCAATGACGAGCACCGGCGTGTCGTCGGCCGCGCGACGGAAGATGATCGACTTGGCGATCTGCGCGACTTCGCAGCCCAGGCCTGCGGCCGCTTCCGCCGATGTCTTGCCGGTGGCGGGTAGCAGCACGATCGGCTGGTCGTGGCCCATGCCAGCGAGCAGCCGCGCAACGTGGCGCGCCCCTTCGGGCAGTTGATGTTCGTCGGCGGATTCGGGAATCTGTGGCGTGTCGCTCATGGTCGGGTCGGTCGGGGCCGTGGGGGCGTGTCAGGCGTTAATTAGTCGAGGCAGCAGCGTCTTTCAGCTTCGCGAGCATGGCGCGGCCCACGCGCGAGGCGTTCGGGCGGCCGATGGCTTGCGAAATGAAGTCGCCCGTGTGCACGACCGCTTCGAGATCGATGCCCGTCTCGATGCCCAACCCTTGCAGCAGATACAGCACGTCTTCCGTCGCCACGTTGCCGGTCGCACCCTTGGCGTACGGACAGCCGCCGAGACCGGCGACGGACGAATGGAAGATCGAGATGCCGGAGAGCAGTGCGGCGTAGATGTTGGCCGTCGCCTGACCGTACGTGTCGTGGAAGTGTCCCGACAGACGCTCGATGGGGAACACCTTCGCGCAGGCGTCCATGACTTCGCGCGTGCGGGTGGGCGTGCCGACGCCGATGGTGTCGGCAATGTCGATCTCGTCGCAACCGAGTGCGGCGAGTCGCTTGACGACGTCGACCACGCTTGCGACAGGCACCTCACCCTGATACGGGCAGCCGAGTGCGCACGAGATGCTGCCGCGCAGACGCAGACCGGCGTCCTTGGCCGCACGGGCAACCGGCTCGAATCGCGTGATGCTCTCTTCGATGGAGCAGTTGATGTTGCGTTGCGAGAAGGCTTCGCTCGCGGCGGCGAAGATCACCACTTCGTCCGCCTTTGCGGCGACAGCGCCTTCGAAGCCGCGCATGTTCGGGGTGAGCACCGAATAGATCGTGCCCGGACGACGCGCGATGCCCGCCATGACTTCGGCCCCGTCGGCCATCTGCGGCACCCACTTCGGCGAGACGAACGACGTCGCCTCGATGTTGGCGAAGCCAGCGGCCGAGAGACGGTCGATCAGCGCGATCTTGATGTCCGTCGCGACGGGCTGCTTTTCGTTTTGCAGGCCGTCGCGCGGGCCGACTTCAACCACTTTCACACGTTGCGGCAGATGAGATGCGGACATGGGGATCGGTCTCCTCTAATTCGTCTGGTGGGGATCGGCCGCGACGCGTTCGGGTGGCGGCTCAGTCGTTTGTGGGTTCGCTCGTCCGTACGCTCAGTAGCCGCGCGTCAGGTCGAC
This sequence comes from Pandoraea sp. NPDC090278, assembly GCF_044772185.1. Taxonomy (NCBI): domain Bacteria; kingdom Pseudomonadati; phylum Pseudomonadota; class Betaproteobacteria; order Burkholderiales; family Burkholderiaceae; genus Pandoraea; species Pandoraea sp. NPDC090278. The sequence goes on from NZ_JBIVYJ010000002.1 coordinate 797,271, forward strand.
GATGCCGGTAATGGCTTCGCCGCGTGACATCGCGGCAATCTTTCCTGCGATCTGCGCGACGGTCTCGTCACGAAGCGTCAGCGCCGAGATGTGCGGCGTGACGGTGACCTTCGGGGCGCGCCAGAACGGATGCTCGGCCGGTAACGGCTCGGTGCGGAACACGTCGAGCGTGGCACCGGCGATCTGGCCGCAGTCGAGGGCGGCCAGCAGGTCGTCGTCGACCAGATGCGCGCCGCGTGCCACGTTGATCAGGTACGCGCCCTGCGCGAGTTTCGCGAACAGGTCGGCGTTCAGCACGTCCACCGTTTGCGGCGTGAGCGGCAGCAGGTTGACGAGAATGCGTGCGCCCGACACGCAGGCGTCGAAGCCCAAATCGCCATGCGCGCCGTGATAGAGGGTGATGCCTGTGTCGTCGTGACGCTCGCTGCGGCTCCACGCGCGCACCGGAAACCCGAAGGTCTTCAGCGCTTTGGCCACGTGCGCGCCGAGCGTGCCGTAACCCAGCACCGCGACGGGGAAGTCGGCGAGCCGGTTCGGCTTCTGGAATTTCCACTGGCCTTCGGTTTGCTGGATCTGGAAGTCGTCGAGGCGGCGGAAGTAGCGCAGCGCGGCGGCGCTGACGTATTGCGCCATCTGGTCGGCCATGCCCGCATCTTCGAGGCGCACGAGCGGAACGCCCGGTGGCAGACGGTGCGCGCTCTCGCCGTGCGCGCCAAGCACGCCGTCGACGCCCGCCCCCATGTTGAAGATCGCCTTCAGACGCTCACGGGGTTGCAGGACTTCGGCGTTCGGCTTCCACAACACGATGTAGTCGGCGGGAGCGGTGTCGCCCGGCTGCCAGCCACGGATGTTGGCCTGCGGCAGATGCTCGGCGAGGCCGGTTTCATAGGCGGCAGTCTTGCCGTCCGGAGAGAAGATCAGGATGTCCATGAGGTGCGCGGCAGGCGTGGGTGGACGCGTGCCGTCGCAACAGCTGCGTTCACTCGATTTACGTTAACGTCAAGTGTAACGCAGCTTAGGCTCGCCCATGTATTGGGGCGAGGCCTGAGCCCGGGGGGCTCAGGCGCGGGTGGCCGCGCGCAGCGTTTCGAGCTTCACCGCGAAATTGTGGCTGTCGTCTGCGACCCAGACTTCGCCGTCCTGAATCGTGCATTGCAGGCGCATCGTGCGCGACGCCAGTGCCGTCAGGGCTTCGGCGGATTCGTCGTCGAGCATCCGCACGGTGAGGTTCGACAGACGGTTGATTTCCTTCTCGGTCGTCTGCCACCACACGGCGGCAGGCTTGCCGCCGTAGGCGATCACGTCGACATGCTCGGCGCGGCCGGCCGCTTTGACCAGACGACGGGCGTCCGGCTGGCCGACATCGATCCAGCGAACGATATCGCCGCCGAAATCGTGCTCCCACAGGTCCGGCTCGTCGGCCGTGGAGATGCCCTTGCCGAACGAGAGACGCTCGTGCGCGTACAACATGAACGCGAGCACGCGCACCATCATGCGCTCGTCGGTTTCCGACGGATGACGCGCAATCGTGAGGTTGTGGGATGCGTAGTAGTGACGGTCGAGGTCGGTGATTTGCACCTCGGCCTTATAGATAGTGGCTTTGAGCGCCATGCCGGGAAACCGCAGGATTGAAGAAAGTCGCAAGCATACACCAGGCGGTGCGGCGTCTCGTGTCAGCCCCCTCAAGCCCGCCAGGCCCGTGGTGCGGCGCAGCAAAGGGGCTGCAAGCTCGGTATACTGACGCCTTCGTCTTACCTGATGTATCCCCATGCCGGTTCCTGCACCGCAAACGATCGACGTCAACGGCTACCCGATGGCCTACGTCGAAACCCCTGCCCCCGCCGATGCTGTCGGCGCGCCGCTAGTGCTGGTTCACGGTTCGCTCTGCGACTACCGATACTTCAAGCCGAACATGGCCCCGCTGGGGCAACGTCGACGCGTCATCTCGGTCAGCCTGCGTCACTATTTTCCCGAAGCCTGGAATGGCCACGACGGTGAGTTCTCCGGTGAGCAACACGCCGAAGACCTCGCGGCCTTCATCACGGCACTCGGTGTCGGCCCTGTCCATGTGCTCGGCCATTCGCGCGGCGGCTATGTCGCGCTGCGCACCGCGTTGCTCGCACCCGACACCGTCCGCTCGCTGATCCTCGCCGACCCGGGTGTGGAGATCAGCGGTGGCCCGGTGCAGATTCCGCTCGACAGCGAGCGCGGCAATTTCCGTGAAGCGGCCTTGAAAGCCATCGAAGCGGGCGATATCGACGGCGGTCTCGCACTCTTTATCGATACGGTGAGCGGTCCGGACACGTGGCGTCGCATGGTGCCGTGGTTCAAACAGATGGTGCGCGACAATGCGCGCACCCTGATCGGACAAGTCGCCGAGCCGCGCACGCCGCTGCCGATCGACGCCCTCGGCGCACTCCACGCGCCGGTGTTGCTGATGGGCGGAGCGGAGAGTCCCGCGCCGTATCCAGACGTGCTCAACGCGCTGGCGTACGCGATGCCCGAAGCCCGTCGCATGGTGATTCAGGACGCGTCGCACGGCATGAACCTCGCCAATCCGATCGCCTTTCACCGCGCGGTCGACGCCTTCCTCGGCACCGACTGATCCGGCGAGCGCAGCGTCGGGCCCGGCGTCCTCCCCAGACGTTGCCGCCCGCGCCTCGCCTGTCATATGCGCTCGCTGCCGGGCGCGTCTTTCCCGCTCATTCGTCACGCAACAACCCGTGGCCTAGTCGCAGGCTCAGGGTGCGGACCAGGTCGGCCATCCACGCCTGATCGCGGTCGGACAACTTCTGCATGGCACGATTGAGCGACGGATACGGATCGCAAGGGACCGACACGCTCGCGCCGATATCGGCCGCCATGCCGTTGGACGAGTCGAACGCCAGCAACTCATGCGGCGGCAGCCCCAGCGTGTCGGCAAGAATGCAGATGTTGCGCAGCGAGATATTGCGTTTGCCGCGCTCGACACCACTCAGATAGGAACGTGCGAGACCGCTCTCCAGCGCAAGCTTGTCTTGCGCCCAGTTGTACTTCTTGCGCAAACCGGCGAGATGTCTGCCGAATCGAAATAAATTGGTGTCCATAAAAAAGTTTCCTTGTTCGGGACGAGAAGATTGGAACAAAAATCCGGCATCGGGGACGGTGCCTCGGGTGTCCCTCGTTTGTGAGGCACGAACTACCGGGAGCGTCGCGCAGATTTTTTGCGGACTTTCGGAGAAGGCACAACGAATGCAGTCGTTGCGACGGTGGTGGTGGCGCTAGTTCGCGTACCGCCGTACTGCACCGACGCGCTGCGCGGCGCCGTGTCGCCCTCCCGTCAACCAGCGCCGCGCAGTGTGACACTGGTCTGACCGGTAGAAGTAGAGCGGGGATTCTGAAAGGTTCCGCGTTGGGATGTCACTCGATGATGACGAGCCGAGCCGGATATTGTGTCGGGCCTCGTGGAATTGCGGTAGGCGTCGACGCGCTGTCGCTCCTGTCGTCGTTGACGCACACGTCGCCACGTTCTCTTCGTCCGGTGACGACGCGGTCCGCGCAAGAGCGGCTATTTTTAATAGGTTAATCAGTCACTTTTACGAGACGAATCATCGCGCAACGCCCTCCGTGTGGCCGGGGGACTTTGCGCGATGTCCTAAGCACTAATGACGTGGCGATGGCGCAAGCTTTCGACCATCGCTCGTTCGAGCCCTCATTCGCGTCCTCACTCGCGTTCTTCTCTGCTGGCAGGCCAGCGCAGTGGGTCCTCTTGCGCCACGGCGTTCGTGCTTGGCGCTGCGGCCGCGCGAGGCGATCGATCCATTTCACCGTCCTGCCGACGGTCCGGATCGCCGATGCGGTGAGGGACTTCGCTTGCGTGCGCGTCGGCATGCGTCACATTGGCGTCTGAAGACGCTTTCGAAATTACGGGGTAGTGGGTGGGCGAGGTGGAGGGCGTTTGATGGCGGACGGGAAATCCGGCGTCCATGTCCCCACCGTTGTCGGGCGTGTCATCGTCGAATGCACCCGCATGCGCTCCGGCGGACGCCGTGCCGTGGGAAGACTGCGCGTAGGCGCCTGTGGCGGACGGCGGGGCCGCGTGACTCAGGCGTGAGCTGAGACTGCGGATGATTTCAGCGAGCCAGACCTGATCGCGGTTCTCCAGCTTGCACAGTGATCGGCTGATCTGCGGCAGCGGCGTGCGCTCGGAGGCCATCGCTGCATCTTCTGCATTGCCTGCGGCGGCTTGAGCAAAACGCAGCATTTCGGACGTTGGCACGCCCAGCGTGTCGGCCAACACGCAGATGTTGACGAGGGCGACATTGCGTCTGCCCCGTTCGATACCGCTGACATACGAGCGTGCCAGACCGCTCTCGAGGGCAAGCTTCTCCTGCGACCAGCCGCGCGCCTTACGCAAGCGGGCCAGATGGTCTCCGAACAGGGCGAGTGGATTGGTTTGCATGGCGAACTCCGTTGACGAGTCACACAGCGTAATCAATCCCCCCGCGCCCTGCGACGTTATATCGCTCTCCTCCCCATGCGTGACGGGCGGGCCTCTATAAAGAGTCGGTGACGCTAAAAGCGCAGAATTTATCGGACGCTTCCCAATTCATCCGTCACAACGGGCATCGGTTCACGCGCTTTACGAATCGGCAGATGCCAGTTCTCTCCGAGTGCCACCCCCGCGAGAATCAGCGCGCCGCCAAAGAGGTGGTAACCGGCGAGATGCTCTCCGAGACCGAAGGCCGCGATCAGCGCCGTGAAGATCGGCACCAGATTGATGACGACCGTCGCGCGACGCGGGCCGATGCGTGCGACGCCGATCATCCAGATAAACGGGGCAGCGATGGACACCGGAATCGTCGCGAAGGCCAGCTCCGGCAGGTTGTCCATCGAAACGCCTGCCTTCTCCGAGATCAGATAGAACGGCAGAAGTGCAACGACCGCGAACATGATCTGGGCGTACAGCGACGGCAGCGGCGCAAGCGGCAGATGCCATTTGCGCAGCAGCACGCAGTAGACGGCGTAGGCGAGCATGGCGGCGACCATCATGGCGTCGCCCACACCGATGCCTTGATCGGCGAGATGCAGCAGCGAGCCGTGCCCGACGACCAGCAGCACGCCACCGATCGACAGCAAGCCACCGGCCAGCGCACCGGCAGTAAGCGCATCGCCCAGCAGCATGACCGCCAGCGCGAGCGTCGTGAGGGGCAGCAGCGCCAGAATGATCCCCATATTGGTGGCACTCGTGTAATGCGCCGCCGAATAAGCGAGCCCCTGATAGATCGCCATGCCGAGCACGCCGAGGGTGGCGTACTGCGCCATATGCGGCACAAATTGACGGCGGGCGCGCCACAACGCGGGCAATGCAAGCGGCGTGAGCAGCAACGCGGCGGCGAACCAGCGCAGGAAGGCGATTTCGGCAGGGAAGATGTGACCGACGGCGAGCTTGTTGACGATCACGTTGGCCGACCAGATAAGCACTGCGGTCAGCGGCAGAATGAAATTAGCCATGATGTATGCGATGTGCCGGTCGGGTGGCCGACCGGCGGGTGACCTGCGAACTGAGGCAAATTGTCCGCCCTAAAGGTATCCGTCGCATAGTGAATTTCAGACAAACGATAAGGGATTTCGGACGTGACGTCTGAGTCCACAGCCACCCCTCGCAACGCCATGCGCTTCGGAATCGCTCACCGACGTTGCCCGCAGGTAGAATGGCGCCTCCGGGCCTTGGCGACGAGCGTCTGCCGAAGTCTTCGCACACACGAAGCACAACGCCCGGCCCCACGATGCGAAAAGCATCGTGCGCGCATTTCGTAGTCCGTCGTTCTTGATTCGTGGTCCGTGGTTCGTGAGTGTCGATCGGAGCAGCATGGTGTCAGTGAGTCAGCAAGACAGCAACGCGCGCGCCGACGGCACGCCACAACGCCGAGGGACGGAGGCCGCCGCTTCGGCGTCTGCCGCTGCCGGTATCGATCCCGCCATCGCAGGCAAGGGCAAGCGTTTCGTACGACGCATCTACCGTCTACGGACCATCGGTCTCGGTATCGGATTCTTCTGTGTCGCAGGCGTCTTCTATCGACTCGATCCGCCCACGCCGCTGTGGCTGTGGGCGATGGTGATCTTCCACGGTTTCGTCTGGCCGCACCTGGCCTGTGTCCTCGCGCTGTCGCGTCCGATCCCTTACCGCGCCGAGCGCACGAATCTGATGATCGATGCGGCATTCGGTGGCTTCTGGGTCGCCGCGATGCAGTTCAATCTGCTGCCGAGCGTCGTCGTCCTCGCGATGATGTCGATGGACAACATCGGCGCGGGCGGCGTACGGCTTTTCCTTCAGGGGCTGCTGGCCAATGTCGTTGGCGGACTGATCGGGATCGCCTTGCTTGGATTCTTCTGGGCACCGGCGTCCGATACCTTCAACGTCATCACGAGTTTGCCGATGTTGGTTCTGTATCCCATCGCACTCGGCAAAGTGACGTATGACGTCGCGCAGAAGCTGTCGCAGCGGTCGCGGGAAATGGAGTATCTGTCGCGACACGATGGCCTGACAGGTCTGCTCAACCGACGGGCGTGGGAGCAGCGGCTGGCCGACGTTCACGAGCATTGCGCACGCACGGGGCAACCGGCGTGTCTGGTGCTGATGGATCTGGATCACTTCAAGCGCATCAACGACACGCTCGGCCACGCAGCAGGCGACTCGGCGCTGCGACGTTTTGCCGGATTACTGCGCCAGCGTCTGCGAGAGATCGATGCGGTCGGGCGATATGGCGGGGAAGAGTTCGGTGCCGTGCTGGTCAACACTGGCGAAGTCGCAGGGCGCGATCTGATGCACCGGCTGCTCGCCGATTTGCGCGCCCGCGTGGCGCAGGCAGAAGCGCAAATGCAGCAAGACGAAGCGCTTCGCGTGTCGCTCACGGAGTGCACGGTGAGCATCGGACTGGTGCCGTTTTCGAGCGCTTTCGATACCCCGCAGGCCTGGCTTCAGCAGGCCGATCGCGCGTTGTATCGGGCCAAACGTCAGGGGCGCGACGGAATGGTGGTGCTTGAAGCCGGTGCGTTCGGCCTGTCCGGCGCAGGGGCTGCGCCGGATCGCGACGACGCTACCGGCGGTACAGATAAAACGTATAGCGCCTGACGTCCAGCGACTCAGGCTCAGCGACTCAACGCGTGCAAAGACGCGCGAACGCACCGCGCAGCGCCGCAGGCAGACCGGCGGCGAAATTGAACGGACGGGCCAGTGCGGCCAGACCCTCTCCATTAAGCACGCGCGCGCCTTCCAGATGCGTGGCCAGTACACAGAAATCTTCACGGCGCATGCCCACACGTTGGCACGCGTGATCGAGTTGCTTCAGGTCGTTCGGATGCAGACTGATGGTGAGGGTAATGCGCTCTGGGTCGGTGTTCATGACTTTCAATTTTCTCTTTTTCAATACATCGGGCATGACGCGCGGGTAGGCGCATGCCAAACGCCCACGCGATAACGCAGGCGAGCCGGATCCGACTGCGTGGGATCGGGCCTGTATGGCGTACATGGCGGACACGTCGAGCGAACGAAACGTCGTCAGGGTAAAGACGATTTCGGTCCGCCGATGCACGCGATGTCTGATCGTGGCGTCGGGTTGTTTTAAGTAACGCGTGGGCAATACGAGGCTGTGGGCGCGCAATCCGCCGCCTGAGTGCTGCGTAGGCGGCGGTACGGCACTAACGCGTGAGAGCGATGCCTCGTAACAGCAGGGAGGGCTGACTCTCCATCCGGCCATCGCACAAGCGCCGGAATACAGCATGAGTACTGCGGGACTACGAACTGCAACTGCGGTATTGCTTGGGTATTGCTTTGATGCTGCTTGACTATTGCTTGGATATTGCAGGGTACTGCGGTGATGCGAGACCTTCTGAACTACAGGACTGCGGTTGATGCGTGTACAGCGATGCAGACTTCAAACTACAGATACTGCGACTTGCTGAACTGCTACTGCGGATAAAGCGGAACAACGAGAACTACAAGACTTCCGAACTGCTACTGCTACTGCTACTGCTACTGCTACTGCTACTGCTACTGCTACTGCTACTGCTACTGCTACTGCTACTGCTACTGCTACTGCTACTGCTACTGCTACT